>NZ_AVHW01000115.1 GCF_000449425.2 Clostridioides difficile CD160 | reverse complement strand
AGAATAAGGGTTTAACTGTAGAGAGAATAGGTGGTACTGATAGACAAGACACTTCTTTACAGATAGCAAATAAACTAAATAGTATGAAAGCGGTTAAAAGTGTAGCTATAGCTGATGGTTATAAGGGATTACCTGATGCAAGTAGTGTTTCTGCACCTGCTGCTAAAAACAATATTGCTATATTATTTTCAGATAAAACTCTGAAAGAAGATGCAAAACAATTTATTAATAAAAATTCACAAAAGAATTATGTTATTGGAGGAACTTCTACTGTAGATGATGCTATATCAAAAAATTTAAGTGCAACTAGACTATCTGGAATTGATAGAAAAGATACAAATGCTAGAGTCATAAATGAATTTTATGGAAAAGCTAATAATGCTTATATAGCTAAAGATGGTTCAGGAAATGAAGCTGAGCTAACAGATGCTTTAGTTGTTTCTAATTTAGCTGCTAAAGATAACTCTATAGTTGTTTTAGGTAACAATGGGTTATCTGATAGCCAAAAAGAAATGTTAAAAAGAACTAATCCAGAAAAAATAACAAAAGTAAATAGTGGTGCAAATGATAAGACATATTCTGATGCATTAGGAGTATTTAATAGAAATGATTCAAATACTCAAAATAATGTTCCTGGAATAAAAGTTAATGGAAGTAAGATAGCTATAGCTCCACAAAAAGATATGACAATAACTAGAAACTACCCTACAGGTGGGACTTATATAATTGGGACAGAGATAAAAGGACAAGTAAAAGTTAAATATGGAGACTCAATTAGAGGTGCTCATGGATATGGATGTACTACTCAAGAAGAATATGATAAGGTTTTAAACTGGGGTACAAATGTAATGAGTACATTAGACTTAAATAAATGTCCAGATTGGGTTTATTGGCAATACTATAAGTCAGGGAATATTCCTGATGATGGGTATGTAGATTCTACTTTGAAATTAGATGGTTTCAATGAAGATTTTGGTGATTGGAAAGTTGCTAATAAGTATCTTCTAATTGGTCTTAATAAGGGGATAATATCAAATGAAGACGCAGAACAGTTGATTTTGTATAATAGTGCAGTTGGTCATGCTATAAGACAAAAACTTAGTACAACAGACCCATTAGATGCTTCTCCAGCTTCTGCATACGATGTTCTATTTAGACATAAATCCGATTGTGATGCAAGTGCTCAAGTATATTTAATGATAAGTGATTTATGTGGGGCTAATGGAGCAATAATTGGAGATAGAACTCATTCTGATTATAATATGTTAAGTGGCAATTATTGGTGGGTTAATGGTGCAATACCAGCTGATTATAAGAAAAATGATAATATTTTTAAAATGTCTGTTTTAGCTGCACCTGCATATAATATAGATTATTTATGGAAATAGATAGGACAACAGTAAAAAATCTTAGGTCTATATATTCTTTCATATGTATCTATTTTAGATACTACAAAATAATATTAAAAACAAAAGTACCTGAAAATTTCAGGTACTTTTATGTTATAATATACCTTGCAAGGAATATATTTGAAAATGCTATGAGTGGTGTTTCCATAGAAGATTTCCTCACTTTCTATTAGAAGGGAGGTGAAAAGCTATGGTAAATCTAATGATGAATGTTCTAGCAGGTTTAATATCCTGTTGGCTTTATGATAAATTAAAAACCACTCCTGGCCGTCAAACTAAGAGTGGTTGGGAACTTAATATTAAGTTCCGTAAGAATTCAAAATAAGTTATAATTGGAAACCACACTCAAGTTTAAGTAGAATATGTTTCCTTGCCTTTATTATATCACAAAAACATTTTTTATAATCAATATTTTTTAAAATATTAAATATATATGGCAAAGAAATACTAGTTAAAAATAGTCTAAAGAGAATGATATTTAGGAGTGATTCTAACGCAAACTAATGTATTGGTAATTGATGGAGATAAGAATAATTGCCAGGAATTGAAAAATTTTTTAGAAGAAAAAGGTATAAATGTAGATTTAGCGTATAATTGTGAAGAAGCCATTGGAAAGATATCTAGTAATAACATTGATTTGATATTTTTAGAGATAATTTTAACTGATGGTAATGGATGGGAGTTCTGTAAAAAAATTAGAAATATAACTACTTGCCCAGTTATTCATATAACATACATAAATGAAGAGCAAAGTATTTTAAATGCTTTAAATTCTGGTGGAGATGATTATTTAATAAAGCCTCTAAATTTGGAAATTTTATATGCAAAAGTAAAAGCAATTCTAAGAAGAGTAAATATGTATGCAAATAGCAATGAAAATAGTTTGAAATTAGAGGAATATAATAGAGCTAGTGGAGTAATAAAATTAGAAGACAAAATAATAAAATTAACTCCAACAGAAAATAAGTTATTAAATTACTTTATAGATAATGCAGAAAATACTTTGACTATTAAAGAGATATATGAAGATGTATGGATGAATGAATATTCAGAGGATAATAATAGTGTCACAGTTGCAGTGAATGGGTTAAGAAAGAAAATAGAAAGAGATTATAAAAATCCTCAGAATATTATAACAATAAGAGACTTTGGCTATTACTTCAATAAGATGTCAACTGCCAGCTACCCTAAAGGGTAGTTGGCAGTTGACTCTGTACTATACTAATCCTTATGATACCATTTATATGTAAATATGGAGAGAGTGCTAAATAGTATCTAAGCTTTTTTTTATTTCTGTTGTATCATCTTTTAAAAGTGTTAAATATTTTTCAATAAAGTCTATTTCTGTTCTAATTTCAATGAAATCATTTTGTGTATTATCCTTTAAATCTTCAATATCTATTGAAATTTTAACGATATATTTATAAATATAATCAAATCTTTTATCGATAGCATCAAATCTACAGTTCATTTCTTGCAATAGTGTTAATATTTTTTCATCCATATCATACATTCCCCTATTTGATTTTTAATAATGTTTTATCTTATTATTATAACATATTAAATAAAATTTATTTTTGGGAAAATATCAAGACTTAACTTATTTGATACATATATGTTAATCATCTCCCGTTTCAGTTCCTATTGTAAGACCATTTATTCCTAAAGCTCGAAGTTACCAAACTTCTGAATATAGCCATAGTTTTAATTTCTGGTAGATAGTCATATACAGCCAGAACTATATCTCTAATGTTTTCATAGTTAATAGCAAGGGGATTAGTACCCATCCCCAAATTATGTCTTGCAAAGGGCTGATAAGAAGCTAATTCAGCTAAATCTTCTTTAAAACATTCATTTTTATACAAATTTCAAAAAGGACATTTATTATATGTACAACCAGAGGCTGCTTGAATTATGAATGAATTAGCTTCATAGGGTGGTTGACTAGTATGATAAAGAAACGGTATAATATATATAAAGATACGAATTTGTATCATCAAGACATAAAAAAGAGACTACAAACTATTTACGGTAGGGTGTCTCTTAATTCAATAAGACTTACTCATTAATTTGAAGAATCACCTGAATGGCCGTTCGGGTGATTTTTAATTTTTTGCAACGTTTTTCTAAACTCATTTATTTCTTTAAGGAGTCTATTTAGATTCTTAACCAACTTAATCAAACTAATTGTTATAGTGGTAAGAAATGTTATTATCGTTAACAAACAAATTAGATATTTCATAATATCACCTCCCCCCTTGCTTTGACTTGGGAAGGCTTATGTACATGAAGATTCACCCTAATAGTTTTTCTATGTAGTCTCTAAACATTATTATACCATAATATGTAATTAATGCAGATATATGTTTAATTATTGTATCTAATGTCTATATCACATTTAATTTTAATTTCTAGCTTTAAACTCTTATAAATAAAAGTTCTTGAAGTTTTTAACTTTTTTTGTTGTAAAGAGAAGCTTGTACAACTTATAATTAATTTAGGGCGAACTATCCGTGTAGTATGTAGAATATACAAATTAAAATTTGAAAGGATACAATAAAATATGGTAGCTTTTTATACATGGTTTTTAAATAAAGATGAACATGAACTACAACTTAAAATTGCGTATATAAAATCATTATTTTATATGATGCTAATTATATTGTCAGTTTGCAATTTTTTCTGGAGTAATACATTTTCAATGGTAAAAGTCATTTTGGGCGATACAATTCTTAGATATATCTCATTATTTTTGTCAGTTGGATTACGTTTTTTCACAGTGCTTAGTGCAATAGCATTTATTTTATTTGTAATTTCAGCACTTTTATATGAAATTCCTTATAATTATATGAAACCTGGTACATATTCTTATTTCAGAATATTAATACATGGTTCGTTTAGCAGGCTTAAAGATAGTCTTGAAAGCATAACAATATTTTTAATAGCTGCATATATATTCTCCTATGATGTTTTTATACAATATAAAAGTATATATAGTGAATCGCTTTGGCAAATGTTCTTGTTGATAATGTCGGCCGTCTTTATTATGTTTTCCATGCCAGAAATGACTAATCGTTTTTTTACATTAAGGTCCTGGATAAATTCTTTAAATAAGGAAGAAAAGCTTCTTCCACCAAAACATGGGGACACAAATGATGAGTTTCCTCCATTAAGAAATGGGAATACAAACTTAAATAGTGAGCTTCTTTTACTAAAAACTATGAATCAAAAACTAGAGAAAGAAATTCTTTTTCTAGAAGCTGAGAATAATAGATTAAGAGAAAAAGATTTGAGCTTAAAAGAGCAGGGGGCTACTGAAAAATATATATAAATGATTTTAACTCATGAACTTGTCCATGTTCAACAATTTGATAGTGGTAGATTGACAGAAGAAATTATAGATAAACACAAGGACATACAATATGAAAACCGTTGGTATGAAAATGAAACAAATGAAAGAGCTAATGAAATTATGCTATTAAATGCTGATAATTTTAGGGAAGGTATAATAAATTTTGTAAGTAAGAGCTCCAAATATTCTATGAGGTCAGAAGAATTTTCACTTTTGCAGAAATAATAAAATAGTTAACAAATGTACAACAAATAAGTTAAAGACCTCTTAATAAGTAGCATATAAATTATACTAAGAGGTCTTTAACTTATTTATTTTTAGCAATTTTTTTATTCTCAATAAAGTTTTTAATAAAATTAAATATTACAAATCCAACTGTTATACCTAATGCACTCATAGGAATTGAGTCTATGCTATGATTAAATAGAATAGAAAAACCGAATAATACGATAGATACAATAATTAAATAGCAAATAATTTCAAAAAAAGATAAAGATATTGAGCATTTAATATCGATACTGAATTCTTTGTCATTCATTGTATTCATCCTTTCAATATAGTTTGTTGTGTATATTATATCACTTAGAAATTATTTTATCATTACCATTGCCAATAGAATCTATTTATTTTAATAATTTTTTTAAAAAAAATATATATGTCTAAAAAATGGAGTCTCATTTGTTATATAGTTAAATAGAATAATATTTCAGCATTAATTACAGGCATTGGAGGAGCTATAATCGGAGTTATAGCAGGTTCTATAGTTTTAGGCTATGGTATCAGACCCAAAAGGTGTAATGACATATAAAATAAGAACTATAGAAGAATATTATTGCCAATCAGCAGTTTATCAATAGAAATAAACAGAAATGAGTTGATATCTATGAATATTGGAATATTGTTATCAAGCATAGTTCTAGCCTTTTCAGTAGTTTTTATAGCAAAAACGATAAAGAAGAGATGGTTAAAAGTTATAATAATTATTTCGCTAATAGCTATAGCCACTTTGATAACATATTTTACTAATG
The DNA here is from genome assembly GCF_000449425.2 of Clostridioides difficile CD160. Lineage (GTDB taxonomy): Bacteria > Bacillota > Clostridia > Peptostreptococcales > Peptostreptococcaceae > Clostridioides > Clostridioides difficile_E. The sequence goes on along the minus strand of NZ_AVHW01000115.1, from coordinate 52,589 downwards.
GATACCTATAAGATTATAAGAAAAAAAGAACTAGATAATCTAGTTCTTTTTTTCTTATAATTCTATAGGATAATAGTTTAAATTTAAGTTTAATACACATATTCCTTTGAAAATCTTGTATAATTATTCTATTAAAGTAAAATCATTTACAGGAGGCTGCTAATTATGTTAATGTATTTGGCTATTATAGATTCAGAAAAAGATAAAAGTAAATTTGAAGAAATCTATATTAGATATAAGAAGTTGATGTTTTATGTGGCAAATCAAATTTTGAAAGATGAGTCTTTATCTGAAGATGCTGTACATAATTCATTTCTAAAAATAATAGATAATTTAAGTAAAATAGATGATGTTAAGAGTATAAAAACAAAAGGATTTGTTGTTATTATAGTAAAGAGAACTTCTATAAATATCTATAATAGAAGAAAAAGAGAAGAAATACGTGATATTAATGATGAAAATTATAAATTCAATACCTTAGATTTATCAATCGAAAATCTAGGAGAGTATATCAATTTAGTAGAAGCTTTAAAGAAGCTTCCTCAGATAGATTTACAAATAATGTTATTAAAATATAGTCATGGTTTTTCTAATAAAGAAATTTCAAAGATACTGAATATAAAAGAAGTTAATTTATACAAAAGAAATAAAAGAGCTTTAGAAAAATTAAAAAAACTTTTAGATGAAATGGAGGTGTCAGTAAATGAATAAGAATAAATTAGATATAGAAGAACTATTGTATTCTAAACTTCCTGAAATAGAAGAAAAAGTATTGAATGAGCTACCTGGTGATGAAGATATTAACCATATATTTTCACCTGAGTTTGAAACTAAAATGAATAAACTTATTAAAAAAAATAAAAAAAGGAATGAAAATACATATTATAAACACTTTAAAAAAATTGTGATTATCCTTTTAATAGTTTTAACAGGAATAATTACTATAACAACTGTAAATACTGAAGCTTTCCCAGAAAATCTAATGAGAATAATAAAAAAAATCTATAAAGAATTTACTGATTATAATTTTATTAATCCTAATATGGAGAAAACGTATTCCTATAAAGAGCCTAAGTACATTCCTTTTGGATATAAAGAAGTTGAGAGAGTTAAGGAAGAAGATTATCTTGTCATAACATATAAAGATAATTTAGATGATTACATAATTTATCAAACAATGCCAATGGATAGAGACATTGTATCATTAAATACTGAAGGAGCTACAATAGAAAATATTGAAATTAATAATTATTATGCTCAATATGTTGAAAAGGGTAATACACAACAATTATTATGGGATGATAAAAATAATATATACATATTATCTAAGGAACTCCAAACAAAAAAAATAACAAAAAAAGATAAGATGGAATTTATTAAAATTGCAGAAAATATTAAATAAAATTTTGCCAAACATACAGGTTATTATTTGCTATATACATGTCCAAACATTTAAGGAGGTTAATTGATGAAAGTAAAAAAAATAATTTCAATATTTTTGTATATTTCGATAATTATAATACCATTGAATCTTATTAGCTTTGCAGAAGAACTTAATTTAGTAGATATTATCTACATTGAAGAATGTCAGAAAAGTATAATACCAATCTCAGTGTATATATTAAATTGTAGTTGTAGAATCTCAGCTTCTAATGGCCCTGTAAAAATAAATGCATCTGTAGTGGGTAAATCGAGTGTAAATAAAACATCTATTATAACAAAATTACAAGAATTAAAATCTGGGTGTTGGGTAGATTTAAAAACATCTTCAAAGAAAACAGGAGGAAAAACTTGTTCTGTTACAAATTCTTACTCTGTAACAAAAGGACATACATATAGAGGTGTTGCAATCATTACAGCTGGAAATGAATCTAAAATATTAATAAGTACATCTCAGAAATACTAGTATTTAAATTAATCCTAGAAAAATTTATAAATAAATGTCTAAAAATCAAATCCTTATTTGTTATATAGTTAAATAGAATAAAAAGGATGGTGTTTTATATGAAAACAAAAAAAATGAATAAGGTGTTAGCTACTACAATGATAACAACAATGTGTATTACTCCTTTTGCAAGTATTGCAAATGCGATGGTACCTGTAAATCAAGAACCTACATATATTAACACTCAAAATGAAAAAGACAATATAGCAATAGGAACTGAATATACTGTAACAAATAAAGACATGGCTGATTATTTAAAGGCTGGTGGAGTGTCAGAGAATTTATTGAAAGAAGCTGGATTTTATAGTTTAGCAAGATATAAAGAAGGAGTAAATAAAGTAGTAAAAGTAAAAGGTGGATGGGATATTTATCTTTCTCGTGAGACTCTAGATGCTATGAGATTAGGAGGTTCAGGTGTTTCTGGAAGTGTAATAACTAGATTACTTCGTGGTTTAGCATCTAAAAATGAAATTGGGATTATAGCATCAGTTATATTAAGTGCTTTGGTAGGTTCTCCAAAAGGAGGAATGATTTTCAAAATGAGACTAAAAAAAGTTACAATAGGGGTTGCTGGAGAAATAGAAGAGTACTATTGTGCATCGAAAGTATATCAATAAAATAAATAGAAATGAGTGAATTAAATGAATCATACATTTTTGAAAGAAACTTTAGTAATTTCAATTTCTTTAATAATACTTTCTGAATATGTTATTTTTGACAAATTGAAAATATCTAAAACATGGATAAAAGTAATATTAAGCATTATAATGGCCGCAATATGGATTAAAATATCACTTATCACAAATGAGTATGAATTTTTATTTAAATAAATTAAAAATAATTATGGATAGAACTATTTTTTACAGGAATTGAAACTATTAAGAATAAATATTCTTAGTGTTATGATTTTAGGTAGCATATAAATAAAAAGAACTTAACTTGATTTTTCAAAAGTACTTGATATATTGTTTTGTATACTGAGCTTCATTTTGCTTAAATGTTATCTAAAACAAAAGGGATGTATCAAATTTTCATTTTGATACATCCCTTTTATGTATTAAAAGACTGTAAACTATTTGCGCATAAAATTAATCTAAAGAATCACTTGAGATTATATTAAAATGATTCTCAATTCCTTTGAGAAGTTCTGATGTCTTTTCATTAATTTTTATATCTGTTTCATCCAGCATTGGAATGTCAGTCTGTGGTATATCTAGTATTTTGTTACTTATTTCCAATAATGTTTCTTGTAATGATGTTAATCATTTTTAATTAAATTTGAGATATACTATTTGATTATGAGTTAAAAACGCTCTGATAAATATTCTATTTCTCTACTAAACTTATCTTCATATTTAGATATAACTTCTTCAAATTTATTAAGAAATTCATCTGATAAAATCTCATAAATTGGTAATAAAAATGTTGTTAGAGCTTTAGAGTTATTCTCTGTACAAGAACTGTCTGTATATAATTCTATATCATAAGTATCTAATAAAAATCTTAAATCTCTAAAACTTTCTATATAAAAATCCTTATCTTTAAATATATTTGTATTTTTATATGAATTACTTGCTTTATAAAGATACTTATAATTTATTAATTCTATACTTAATGTGATAACATTGATTTCATCTTCTTTCCAGCTGAAGTTAAATGTTCTATTATTAATATCTACTTGATTAATATCTTTATCTATTTTATGTTTTTCAATAAAATCACATATTATTTTATTGTTTTTTTCAGCATAATCATGAAAAAACTTATCCAATCCTTTTTTATAATCTTTCTTTTCACAACCATACTTTTGAAGCAATAGCTCCTTATCAAAAACCCATATAGAACTTATTTTCTTGCCAACATCATTATAATCACCCTTTTGTACTAGAGTTCTAAATGTTGTAACAGGCATATCAAATAACCTAGCTGCTTCTTTTAATGATATAACATTCTCAAGTGGATTTTTCTTAAAAGCACCATTGAGCAATCCTATTTGAAAATTAGCTTTTGTTTCTAAATCATATAAATTATTTGTTAACGAATCACATACTGCTATATTTGTTTCATCACAAGCTTTTAAAATCATTTCTAATAATTTATTTTTATCAATATCATTAGTAAACAATTTAGTTATCATAACTATTTGATTTTTGTCAAAAACACCTGATTCACCTAGCCTAAAGCCTAATTCATATACTTCTCTCATTTATAAAATCTCCCTTATTCTGTTTTTATTGGTTATTTATAGATACATAATTATTATAAAAAAATTTTTTACTTAGATACATTACCATTAAGTAGCCCAATTAAAAAGTTACTTTTTACTTCTAAATCATATAAGTTGTTTCTTAATGAGTCACATACAGTTAGTTTTTGTGACATACATGCTGCTAAAATCATATGTAATAATTTATCTGTATTACAGGCTTGAAAAAATAAATTCTGAATCTGAATTATTTGAGTTGAACTAAATACACCTGATTTTCCTAATTTAAAACCTAACTCATATACATCTTCATTCATTTATATTTCCTCCTTTATATTAAGATTAATTGTATATAAGTATATTATAGTAGTGAATTAATCTAAAAACAAGTATTTATATTAATCATAGACGAAAATATTAATAATTATATTAATCATAGACATAAATAGTAGTAAAAAATATAATTAAAAGGAATATTTGGATATATCTTATATAAAAGTTAAATGTGATATTATGTGTATATACTAGTATTTAGGAGATGTAATCGGGAAAACTACATGAAAATTAGTGGAGTAGTTCAAAAATACATTTCAAAATAAGCTTTTTAATCACTTTATCTTTTTTATTATTTTTTAATAAGGAAAAATGTGATATTATATATCTTAACTAGTATTATTAGGAGGTGTAACATGGATTTAGCTGGACTTAAAGAGTTAAGACTTGAAAATGGATATACACAACAACAATTAGCTACTCACATGGGAATGAGTCAAACAACTTATAGTGATAAAGAAAAAGGAAAAACACCTTTTACAATACCAGAATTTGAGAAGTTATATAAGTTTTTAGGGAAAGAAGTATTAGAATTGTTGGATTTTCAATAAATTCTAAAAACCAACGTCTTACCGAAATATTGGTTGTGAAATATCGTTAATCATGTTATTATAAACATATGGAATAGATATAAACAAAATGTTTTACCGAAATATTGATTGCAGAATATCGGTAAAATAAAAATATCAGGGAGGCAATAACATGGAATATTTTAAAAATGTAAAGTCATTAGAGGAGTTAAAAAATACATTTAAAAAATTAGCAAGAAAGCATCATCCAGATATGGGTGGAAACGAAGAAGTAATGAAGGAAATTAATAATCAGTATGAGAGCGCCTTTCTAACATGGAAAAAAAGGTCAAAGGTTATGATAAGAGAAACTGCAAATAGTACAAGACATGAGTTTTACACTAAGTATGGTTGGAAGGGAGAAAACTATAGTAGTAACTTATCAGTTAAAGACATCGCAAAAATCATTCGAAGATATGTAAAAGAAATATATCCATCATGTAAATTTAGTGTTACAGCTACTTCATCAAGAACATGTTCAACTATAGATGTAAGTTTGATGGAAGCTCCTTTTAGCGTATTTAACAGTGGTTTAGAAAAAAATTATATTCAAGTTAATCATTATAATATATTAGCTGATAATAGACTAAATTCTGTTGGAAAAAGTATTTTAATTGATTTGTATAATATATTAAAAAGCTATCATTACGATGATAGTGATGGGATGATAGATTATTTTAATACTAACTTTTTTATGTATCTTAATATCGGTAAATGGAACAAGCCTTTTAGAATAGTTGAAAAAACAAGCAAAGCAAAAAATGGTAGAAAATCATAAAAAAGAAGCATTACAGGGGGATAAAAGATACAGAAGAAGCTATATTGAAGCTTATCAAAGAATAAAGAATATCAAGGTGGAAGTTTGGATTTTTAAGATATAGGAAATAAACTGCAACTATTTGAATTAGTGTGTATCTCAATTCAATAAGCTTAATAAATTAATTTGAATCATCACCCAAACCACAATTTGGGTGATTTTTTAGTTTTTGTAATACTTTTTAGATATATCCATATTATACTAAGATGCATGCCTTAAGAATACTTCAATACTAATTAGTGTATTTTACTAATTAGTATTGAAGTATTAATTAGTATATGTTATTATAATAGTAATAATAAATTAATAGGAGGAGTATGTATGAACACTATTTTTGAATGTAATATTGATGAAGATATTATTGATAAATTTAAATTGTCTTTAATGTTAAACAATGATGAAAAAGAGAAAGTAATTGAAGAGCTTATGTTGCAATATATATCAGCTAGTTTTTCTAAAGCTTCTCAAGCATACAAACCAAATACAGTATCTAAAAATAACAGTTTTAATGAGGCTCTAACCATTGATACTGGTAAGGCAAATAATCGAATTCCAAAATGGGCTATAAAGTCACAACAAAATAATCATAAAATTGTAAAAGCTTTTTTTCAAGTAGAGAGTGAGTTAGGACATGTACCATTACAAAAACTAGAGGAAAGATGTAGTAATAATGAGAAATATCATTCAACTTATGTGAGGGATTTTAGAGGTAATTTCAATCAAATGAAAATTGATGCACCAAAGTCTCATGGAAAAGTATTTGAAGTTGTAGATGGAGAAGTTGTTATATGGGATTATGTAAAAGAGACATTGATGGAGTATAAATGTTATTTTATTTAATCAATAAAAGTGGAGGGAATTTGGTATAATAAAAATAACAAATATACTATTTAAGGGGGAAGAATAGTTATGTACTTTGCAAGAATTTTGTTTTTTTGTGATGATGAATTAAGTTTTGATAATTTATCTAATGAACCTATAGAATTATTTCAATATGGTAACTATACATGTCATGCTAAGTCTCAAAAACAAGCTGATAAAACAAAGATAATCATTGAATATGGTGGTTTTGAATCAAGAGAAAAGGCTGAAAGTGAAGGTATAGAGTTACTTAGGAATATTAAGTTAGAAATGTGTAAATATAATAATAAAATAAATATATCTGGTATAAGTGGTGTATTGGATTGTGCAGAAAAATCTGTTAAACCCGCAGAATTTACAGAAGAAGGACTAGATATGTTAAAGAATAAAGCAATTCGTGAAAAGAAAATATCGAAAGATACAAGAGTCCTAGAGGATATTTTAGGATTAGAAATATATGAGGTTATATCCAGTATGAATGAAATATATTTTGTAGCTCAAGGTTTGGAAATTAAATACAATACCGACTTCAAATTGAAAAGGCGAAGTTTTGAATTTGAAAATGATAAATTAGATATTGTATTATCATTTTTAAATTCAAGCTCTTTAATTAATGATAGAAGAATTCGGTTTCTGCTTAGAATTATGGCTATTGAAGTATTGGTTAGCGACAAAGAATATAATGAGAAAAATTACATAGAAATTATTAATAATATCATAAAAAATATTAGTTGTAGTGATAAATTGATGGAAAGAGTAAAAAATGATATTGGCCAATTAAAGATTAAAAGCATCGGAAAAAAATGCAAAGAATTAATTGAACAACATTGTGGAGATAAAACGTATTTTGGGCTAGATGTGTCAAAATTTTTTAATAATTGTTATAAAATGCGAAGTGAGCTTGTTCATTCTGGAAAGATAGATATTATGGAATTGGAGAAATATAATGAACCACTAAAACAATTAGTTATTGATTTAATTGAAAGTTTTTCTACCCATACTATACACTAAAGCATAATAAAAATTTATAAATTTAATCTTACAAGGGAGAATACTATGAAAGTTAAAGAAATAATTTTTGATAGCTCTAGTGAAGCAACTCTTCATAAACATTTACAATCATTATGGGATAATAAAGTATTAGTATTAACACATATACCTGTAAAGGATGTTATAGATATATATGATAAAGATGCTAATTTAACATCATCTGAAAGAGATAATTTTTTATCTAAATCAAATTTTGATTTTGTAATAACAAGTAAAGAATCTGATAATTATGGAAAACCTTTACTTGTTATTGAATTTGATGGAATAGGATGTGGATATTCATATGATGGGATTTATCACCAAGTAAACTTTGTAAATAATGATAAATATCGAAAACTAAAAATGGATTGTAAAATAAAAATCTGTGAACAATCAGGACTGCCTTTAATTGTTATATCTTGGAATGAAATAAATAAGTTTTTCACTGATGAAGGCTTTACTATTATTGATGGTATTATAGGTGAAATTCTTTTTGACAGTGAGTTTGATAAAGTAGTTTCAGAAAATATTTCTGCAGTATTTGAAGCATTAGACTATACATTGGATAGGGAAGATGAAAGAGATATTATAGATTCCGCTATTGCCAATTATGAAGTACAAGCTATGTGTAATGTTAATCCAATAGCAAAAAGATGTTCAGAGTTGTATGATAAAGTGCTAAATGAAAAGCTAATTGGTGTGCATGGTTTTTCATCAATATGTGATAATAATTTAAAAGGTTATGAATACTTTGCTTACTTAAATAATGCTAATAAAGATTTATTATCTGAAAAGGTTGTTATTAGAGAAGTAAATTGTATAGAAGCTACAACTTTTCATGTAGCTAAAGATTTAGCTGAGTTACTTCTTTGGAAAAAAGTACTTGAGGTTACTAATAAATAGCTTTAATGTTATGAAACAATACTGCAGCTTTAAGATATTAATAAAAAAAGAAATAGTAAAAATAACATATAGAAAGGGGATTGAACTTAAAATTTGATTAGAAAAAATCAATTTTGAGACAATCTCTTTTCTTATGGTTTAAATGCTTCTATTTATATTATATTTGTATGTAAATCTCTTTTTACAGGACCATATACTCTAATAAGAGATGATTTGTAAATAAGTACTTTAGTATCTATTTTAAAAACTTCAAGCTCCTGGTTAAACTTACCACTCTCTATATCTTTTCGTATTGTTGAAGATGATTTACCAAACATTATAGAAGCTTCTTTTATGCTTAAAATTCTTCCTTGATTAATTAGGTTAGGAATAGAACTATTATAGTTAAGTGCAGCTAATATTCCAATTAGAATCTTTTGACTAGATTTAATAAAAGTCTTTTCATTTGAACATTCTTCTAAAATAGAATCAGGTAATTGTTCATCTAAACTTGAACAACATTTTTTAATTGATTCTAATATAGTATTTTTATCTTCTTTTTTTAAACTTGCCCAAAATTCATATATAGGTAATTTTCTTTCTTTATCCTTGTCCCCTAATTTGTATCCAAAATCATATAAATCCATAATCTATCTCTCCTTTATATATTTATATCTTATATGTGCATGATAATACAAAAGATTCAATAAATCAATATAAATGCTATAAAAATAAGTATTAATATAAAAATATTGAATAAAATAGATTAAATTAGACATTGAATAACTTTTTTGAAACAATTACTTTGTATTTCAAATATTACTTAACGTAGCACATCGCTTTAATAGAAAGGAAAGTTTTTAAAAAGCCTATACCTTTTTTCAAGTGTCAATAAAACATTATTTCTCTAATTAAGGTAAAAGGATTTTGCTATAAATCATTAAAAAATAAAGTGAAAATAGAATCGTCTTGAAGGCGATGTAACTATTTAATATAATTATAGAAACACAAGATATATAGTTAAGCTATTTCATCATTGCCATTTTCTCTATAACTAAAGTAAAGAGGTTTATTAGGTTGTGTAGTTATAGTATCAATATCCTAGCCTCTCAAAAGTTCTATGCACAGTTTAGCTTATCAAATGCACATTTTCATTATATTTCTACAGTTACTATTTATATAAACCTACAATAGAGATTAATTAGAATAAAAAGATATTTTATCTGTAATATATGCAATCTTTTAAAAAAATATTGAAAAGTATATACAAATTTGTATTAGCTGATATAAAGTTATGGTTATTCTACATTTTTAATATATAAAAGGAATAAGCGTCTAAAGATGTAATTATATATAAGTAGGGAGGGGTTATCCCTCTCTTTTTTAAATTATTTTTTATTTGACAGGAAAGAATTAATTTAATTATTTCTAATGAGCAATTATTAAAAAGCTCCAGGCAGGATAATATACAACGTATTTTATGTGAATTCAAACTAGTATTGATAGAATTGAATTTCATAAATAAGCTCATTAAGAAAACAATCTAAGACCAATAATCTTAGTTAAATATATAAAATTTATTGATTTTACAAAAAGGTGGCATATTCATATGATACAAGAGTCGAAAATAGTAAGAGGGAACTATAGTGTAGAAGAATTATTAAAAAAATATAAAAAAAATATTACAGATGAAATAGAATTTATAACAAAGTTTGGAATGTTAAATACTAAAGATTGGTCATATATTATCATTTGCTATGTTATAGAAAATGAGGATAACTGTTTTAAGCTAGTAAAGTACTCTGGTTCAAGTGCTTTTGCAATATGTAAAAATATTTTAGGTTTTGATTTTAAAAAAAAGGCAAAAGCAAGTAGATTATCTAAGCTGAGGTTACTTATAGAGTATGAAAAAGCGTATAGCAATAATGGTTTGAGCTATTATAACAGAACTATCATAAATAAAAAGGATGAAAAGATAGAAGATATAATAGAAAAATATGGTTTATCAGTAAGAAATACAAAGTTTAAAAATAATAATAGAGCATTAATAATTGGAAATAAATTAAAATACATAACTTTAATATTTAGAGTAAAACCCAATACATATGTTGTAGCAATGTATACTTTTACAGAAAAAAGCGTTTATCATATAATAACAAATTTATTGGGTTATAATTTCAATGAAAATATAGATAGAGTAAAAAATGAAAAAGTAAAATTACTCATAAATGTTATAACTTGTTTAAATAATCCAGAGTTAAAATAAAAATAACCAAAATACTATTTGATTTAAAAAGTGTATATATGATGAAAACAAAAAAGGTTTTTATGATATATAAAAAATAATATCAAATGGATGGTGATAAAAGTTGTATAAGGTAAATGAAAACTGGAGCAAAGAATTTATTGTTTTTATGAATAATATAGGTTTAACATCTTGTGGGTATAATGCAGAAAATAAAAGTATAATAAGTGCAAATGGTTATGAAAATGATATTTTTAAAATAAAACCTTATGAATATGATAAATATATAAATAAAAAAGAATGTAACTTTTTGTACAAACCTCTTAATATAGAAATTTTTTGGTACAAATATCCTTTCAGAATAGCATATAGTAATAAAAAAATTTCCTATGAGTATTTTAAAACTATTTTAAAAAAATGTTTAGAAAGTACAAAATAAAATATGAAAAATATAAAAAACTTATTTAACAATAAAAAAAGTATTAATGTATCAAATAAAAAAGAGGTGTAATATGAAAAAGAATATACAGAATGTTATTTATGAGAACAAAAATATTTATAAAAATGGATTTTATTTAAATTCTAATGGCAAAAAAGTAAATTTAAAAAGAGAACTACATGAATGTATTAAAAACACAGAAACAATTTATAGGGAATCTGACATAAAGATAGTAAGAATACCTGAGTATTACAGAGTTAAAGATAATTTAATAAAAAGTGATGTCATTGATTTTATTATTTCATTAAATAAAGAAACTTCTGATATAGTAGCTTTAAATTTTGCTAATGGTATAGTTCCTGGTGGTGGATACATAAATGGAGCAACAGCGCAAGAAGAATGTATATGCAGAGGAAGTTTATTGTATAGTTGTCTGATAAATAATACAGAAATGTATGAAGAAAATAAAAAGCTAGGCAGCTCACTTAGTACAGATACAATGATATATTCTCCAAAAGTTCCAATTATAAGAAATAGTAATGGAGAATTATTAGAAGAAGCTTCTTATTGCTCTTTTATAAGTTCTCCAGCACCAAACAGATGGAGTTGTATAACTGAAGGTATAACTGAAAATGAAATAAATATTGCATTAAAAAGAAGAATAGAAAAAATAGTTAAATTAGCTGTTAGTAAAAACCCTAAATATATAATTTTAGGGGCATATGGATGTGGAGTTTTTGCAAATTCAAGGGAAGATGTGTATCCATATTTTGAAGAATATATAAATAGATATGTGAAATTTAATGAAATAAAAGTTCTGTTTATAGATAATAAGCTATAAAAATTTGGATTTATGAAGGAAATCAATATATTACTTGTGTTTTTGTATAACATATTAAAATTAATCTTTTTTTCTATTTTTAATAAATTATTGATAAGCAAATAAACTAAAAAATTTAAATATCTCCTTGAAGGGAGGTGATAAATGTATGCATATATAGTTATTTTAAAGTGAGGATGGCTGTTAGTTATAATAAACAGCATGAGGGAGGCTTTAATATGATTAAAAATATAGAAAATTATCATCTACATCAAGGCGATTGTCTGGAAATAATGAAAGATATTGAAGATGAGGCAATTGACCTAATACTTTGTGACTTACCATATAACATGACGGCATGTAAATGGGACAAAATGATAGACTTAGAAAAATTATGGGAACAATATCATAGAATAATAAAACCTAATGGTGCAATAGTTTTGTTTTCAGCACAGCCATTTACGACTCAGCTGATTCATTCAAATCTAAAGAACTATAGGTATTCTTGGTATTGGGTGAAAAATAAAACTACAGGATTTAGTTTTGCAAAATATCAGCCGCTGAGAAAAGTTGAAGATATAAATGTATTTTACAAAAAAGCGCCACTGTATGTGCCACAAGGCTTAAGAAAACTTGATAAACCATTTAAGAAAATTAGAAAAAACAGAGGAGAAAAAGAGATATATGGTTCTGGTTTATGCAATGAGCATTTTGTTGAATATACCAACTATCCTAATAATGTTCTTTATTTTGATAAAGAAATTAATGGGATTCATCCTTGTCAAAAACCTTTAAATTTACTGCAATATCTAATAAATACATATACACGTGAGGGTGAACTTGTTTTAGATAATTGTTTTGGTTCTGGACGAACAGGAGTGGCATGTGCGACAACAAAGAGACGTTTTATAGGAATTGAAAAGGATGAAAAAATATTTAAATCAGGAAGTGATTTAATAATAAGAGCTTATAACAACAATAGATAATATGACTATAGAAGTTATCCTTACTTAAATAATATATTTGTAACTAAAACAATGACAGAATATAAAAAGATTTTATGAAATATAGTTTTAAACATTAATTTTTTAGAAAATGAGATTATAATAATGTAGCAACTAAAACACAGTATGAACTTTAAAATGACAGGAGGAATACCATGAGATGGATTAAATGGTACTCTATTATATGTATAAGTATATTTTTAATAATAGGCTTATTCATGTTAATAGATTCTAATAAAGTTCAGACTGTAACAACAAGAAAAGCATTTTATTTGGTAGAATCTAAAGTCCCAAATGAAGCTAAATATCAAGGATATAAGAAAAACCAGATAAATGGAACTACAACTATTTATTATAGTTATGATGATGCAGTTCATACAGTAAGATTATCTCATCCTGAAAATAATTCTACTAGAGAAATTAATTGGGATGAGGTTATAAATATAAAATTTGATTAAATTAGGTTAATTAGCCTTAATTTGGAGGGAGAAATTAAAATGAAAAAGATAAGAGTATTTGAAGCATTCAGTGGTTATGGAAGCCAATCTATTGCATTAAGAAATATAGGTGTAGATTTTGAAGTGGTTGCAATAAGTGAAATAGATAAATATGCTATACAGTAACATATGGCTGCGTATGTAGAGTAATCTGCATAGGACACAGACTTAATTGCAGGTAATGTCTAAAGCCTTACACCACAATATAAGAGAAATCATTGTATGATGGTACGAAAGTAGAAAAAACGTAAGGATGAATATAAGGTTAAATCCTAAGTATTCTCTAAATAATGACTGTTCATGCAGGGAAGTTCCTAAATCAAATGACATGGAAAACCTTCAACGACTATCTTTAAAAGAGTAAAGCCACAAACTATCGGTGGAAGAAAAAGTCTGCCCCAATTGTATTGGGTGAAGAAATAGTCTTTGCACTTCTGAAAGGAAGTGGCTATTAGAGTAATCGAAATAGCATTTATGAAGTAGTGCTCATAAATAAAAAGTATAGGCTTTATATATGTTTTTAAGTAATATTTATATATGTTTTTAAGATGCTAGTTCAGCTACTATATTTCAAAGTAAGATTAAATATATGACTAGTTATAATGAGGGTAAAAAGAGGATTAAATGTTTACATAAAAATTATGGTAATTTCAATTTTGGAAGCTACTATAGTAATAAAAGCTGAAATACGTCAATAGCTAAATTCAATTGTAAAGTTTATACATCAGGCGTATAAAGCTATTCATGGGGAAGTAAACAATTTAGGTGATATAAGTAAAATAGATATTGAAAATATACCTAATCATGACTTATTAACTTATTCTTTCCCTTGTACTGACATATCAGTTGCAGGTAGAATGGAAGGATTATCTAAAGGCAGTGGAACTAGGAGTGGATTATTATGGGAGTGCGAGAAGATTATAAATCATTGCAAACCTAAGTATCTGCTAATGGAAAATGTCAAAAATTTAGTTAGTAAAAAGTTTAAACCAGATTTTGATAAATGGGTAAAATGGTTAGAAGAGCAAGGATATAAAAATTATTGGGATATACTAAACTCTAAAGATTACAAAATCCCACAAAATAGAGAACGTGTATTTATGATAAGTATACTTGGGGAAGATAGAGAATATGAATTCCCAAAAAAATTACTGTTAGAAAATAACATAACAGATATTCTGGAAGAAAATATACCTGATAAATATTATTTATCAGATATATTAGTTAATAGATTTATACCTAATAAAAGCTTCTTAGAAGATAAAATAAATAAGAAATTTAATATACCAAAAGAGAAAAGTATACAAGCTGGATTCATCCAGAAAAGTGAAGGTGGAATAAAACATCAAAGTAATATAGTAATGAATGCTGACTATATTTCACGTACACTTACAGCTGGAGATTATAAAGCTCCACCAATGATAATTGAAAAAAATAACCTATTTTGTGAATATAGATATGATGAAGGCATTAGGTTATTTGATAAAAATATTTGTGGTACACTTACAGCTGGATGTTCTGGTAGAAAGGGAGTATTAGAGTATAGTGATATTTTTAGAATAAGAAAGCTCACTGCTACTGAATGTTTTAGACTTATGGGTATGAATGATAAAGATATTCAAGCAATTCAAGAAGCTGGAATAAGTTTAACACAACAATATAAAATGGCAGGAAACTCAATCGTAATTACTGTACTAGAAGAGATATTTAGAAATCTATTTTTATTGTAAATAAAGGTTAGAAGCAGGACAAATATATGTTGATGCATATTATCATACATTTATCATCAAGAGGTTGTCCTGGTCCTTTTAGATAATATAATAAAAAAGCTGATACTTGTATTATATAAGTATCAGCTTTTTTATTATATTATATAAACTGTAGAAATAAAAAGATAGCTCAAGCATATAACCATTACTAAGATTAGGAATACATAACAAAGTTTTCCCATATTGATTCTTCTCCTTATAAATAATCTGTAGGTTTATTATATAGAATCTTATAGGCAAAATAAAGATTTTCTAATTCTTATACAGAAAATGAATAAATTTTATTTTTTTTCAAAAAAAGGATTGCATTATTTTTTTCTTTTACAATATTTTTTTTGTTAATAAAAATGTTTTCGAAACTATTTGACTGATATGTTTTTGCAGTCTATAATGTGACTGAAGATAAATAAAATTAAAAAATTATTAATAAAAACTTTTGTCTTTAGAGAAAAAATTGAATTAATATATTATTTGCAAATGATATGGAAAGAGAACTTAAAAGTAATTGAATAGATTAATTTAAAGGGAGAGATATATATGAAAACAATTAATAATAAAAGATTTAATAATGAAGAAATGGAAATAATAGATGCTTTATTAGAAGGAAAGTTTATTGATTCAAATGCTATACATGTAAAAAGCTTTGATGATTTAAAAGGGGATAATTCTATTATAAGAGTTGATAAAGATACTTCGAAATCAAACGAGGAGAACCTAGCTATTAGCTACATTAAAGAAGTGTATAATCTTGATTTCCTTCAAGTAGAAGATTTAGACCTTTATTTTGATTTAAAAAAATTTGCTAAGGATTTTAAATTTAAAAGTATAGATTTAGCAGACAAATATATAGAAGAAAATGGTGGCTTTTATGAATTAGATATGGAAGTGATTTCTAAATATTTTGATTATACAGCCTTTGGAGAGGATATTTTATTTAGAGGAACATATATTTCATCAAATAACATTGCAGTAATACCAATATTTGAAATGGAAGATTAGATATAGATATAAAAAAATAGAATAATAATTATAAAAAAGAGGAATTAATTTAATCCTCTTTTTTTAGATTATATAGTTGCTATTTTCTTCTTCTAAAAAGTTTTACTATTTCTATATATTTATTTACTATCTAGACCTATATGTTCTAAGTAAACGATATATTCCTTATACACCAAGTTCTCTAGCTTTTACATTTATCTGCAACACTTTTTGACATTCTAATCTATATGCCTTTAATTCTTCAATGTAGCCTTCAAATCATAATATAAGATTATGTTTTAATTAACTTACCTATAAAAGCTTCTACCCGTTCTTTGAGTAATTTTAGATATTGAATTTAAGTCTTTTCTTTACTATAGTTGTATATCTATTACAAAATTAACTTTCATCTTTTATGCAATCATAGGACGTATTTATAAAGTTTTCAATGTACCTATATTGTTGTTTAATATAAGCATCATTTTCATTGCCACCATCAGCAAACCAATTAGTTATCCTTCTATCTACATCTTCTAATATGATAGAAGGGATATTATACTTCTTTAGTGCATCATTTAATTGTTGGATATTATTTATATGAACTTTATTTTCCATATTCAAATCAACCTTTCTAAGTTAAAGTAAGTCTATTATATTATTTATTATAAAAGTTTGTTTAAGCTAATATCTAGTTCTTATTATATTATACAACTATAAATCACTTCCTGATTTACCTTTTATCAAGGTTAATCTACATTTTTAAATTTTTCTTTTTGACTCTTTTTTATAATTTCATCTAGTTCATCACTTGTATATTGTGTAAAAGTTTCATTAAAATTATGGAATTTAGTTTTCTTATACACAATATTGTTGTTGTCCTGTCCCTTTTTATTTCTTTGTAAAGCTTTTTCTTTACTTTTATTCAGGTCAGCTAAGCTTTTTATATCTTCTTCATACCAATTTTTCACAATACCATTTATATAGGCTATACTTGGTGATGCTATATTTTTACTTTTAGAACATGCTTCTATGATTATATCTATGTTCATATTAAATTTATCTAACCAGGTATCCATGATTTCTTTTTCAACTCTAGTTGGAATTCTGTAAAATCCAAGTTCATTAAATATAGTTTTATATAACTTAAAACGATTTTCTTTATCTAAGAAACTATTTTTAACATCTTCTAGGGTATGTAAATTTGAGTCATACCATCCTTTAATTATGCTTTCGATATATCTTGCAGGTTTAGGGACACCATTTTTCTTCTTAGCATATTCATAAGCAAATATTATTAAATCTGTTGTAACATTAAATTTATCAATTATGTTCAAAATAGTTTTTTTCTCACTAGGTTCAAGTACTCTGTTAGATATTTTTTTGATTTCTATAAACATATTTTTAATTTCTTGATTCTCAGTTTCGAGTAAGTCTTCACTAAGCTCTTGTTTTAATTTAGGGGTATTATTGAGCATATTGTTAATATAAAAGCTTTTTAAATCTAAAAACTCTATTGAATAGTTAAGATTGTATTCATCATTGTCATTATGTATTTTTATAATTTTCTTTTCTTCCCAAAACTTCCAAGCATTTAAGACATCAGATAGGGGTACATTCAAGTTTTTAGATATAGAACTATTATTGAAATTAGGGTTAGAGCTTCCATCACATGCTTGTCTATAACCTAATAAATAAATTTTAACATATAATCCATCAG
The DNA here is from genome assembly GCF_000449425.2 of Clostridioides difficile CD160. Classification (GTDB taxonomy): domain Bacteria; phylum Bacillota; class Clostridia; order Peptostreptococcales; family Peptostreptococcaceae; genus Clostridioides; species Clostridioides difficile_E. The sequence goes on along the minus strand of NZ_AVHW01000115.1, from coordinate 34,478 downwards.
CCATTGGCATAAATATATCTATAAAAATATTTGGAATAGTAGTTTCACCCAAATTTATTTCAGTATTTTCTTTAAAAAACATATTGTCACCTCAAAATTGCATTTTATGATTTACTACTTATACTTTTTATAACTTATTATTAAGAGAAAATAAAGTATTGAAATTTATTAAATAATGTATTACAAATTTTAGCTTGAATAATTAGCATAAAAAAAGAGTCCTTGAAAATTTTCTAAAAAGACCCTTCTTATATATATTTAACTATAAAAGATTATTTGGTTTTACTTCAGCTCTTTTAAAAGCGTTTTAGCACGTTTTCATATTGTTTATAGTATTTAAATACATCTTTAATATTCTCTATTAGCTTTAAAGATATTTGCAAAGCTATAGTTCTCAGGTCTTATAAATTCACAATCATCCATAATCCTGATTTTAGAACGCCTTGTAATATTATCACTATCTTTATAGACTATACATTTAGGAGTTCTTCTGATAACAAATATGACAGATATACAGTTACTGTCGCATATAGATTTTGAATAATAAGCTTTATTTACCATAAATTTTATCATCTGTAATATCTCCTTTAATTGTTTATTAGATAGATTATACAACACAATTAAAGATAGAAGGTAATAAAAATAAAACTTTTTAAAAAGTCAAGTCAAAACAGATTGAAAGAGAATTTATTTTTTTAGTAATGAGTTTATATCAATGTCTAAAGCATTTAAATATTTTATTAAAGTAGTTAAAGTTGGTTTTTCAACCAATGTTTCTATTCTTGAAATAGATTGTTGAGTCAAACCAGTTAACTTAGATAATTCTTTTTGAGTTATTCCTTTTCCTTTTCTATAATTAACTAAATTTATTATAAATTTGCGTTCTATTCTAATAGCATCAATAAGCTTTCCATCAAGATTAAAGTTGCTAACTAAATCATTTAAATTTTCTTTTGTAACAGCAACAAACTCATCCATATTAATACCTCCAGAAGCCTTTTAATATATATTATATCTTTTTCAATTTATAAAACAAGCTTAGATACTGTGCTAATTAGTATTATTTTCATAGATGCTATCAATATTGATAATAAATTTAGATTAGAAGAGATAAAGCGTCGATAATAAGGTGATGAAAAAGATATGATAAATGTAATCAAGAGTATATAATAATTTTAGAGGTGATAACAAAATGACTTGGGATGAACTGAAGAAAAAAGATGTACAATATATAGTTAAATATATTAATGATGAGTTGGTAAGTGGAAAAAGTCTTATAAAGATTTCATCAGAAGTTCAAACATCAGAAAGTAGTATTAGGAAATATCTCAAGAAACGATGTTATAAGAGAATTAATAATCGTTTTGTATATGTCAATGAAGAAGGTATGCAAAAAGTATCTGAAGATGATGAATCAATTCAAGTAGAAATTGTAAGGACAGAAAAAAAATCTAATACTCAAAAGAAATTACTACTCTTAGCTGATAATTATAATGAAATAATTGAAATGATAAATTGGTATAATAACTTAGAAAATAGAAATATAGATGAACAGCATATACAACCCAAAGATATAAAAATCGATTTACCTTCAAAAAATGCTAAGAGAACAACTATTAGGATAATTGAAGAAGTAGTTGACCTATTTGATGAGTTCTGTAAAGAACATTCTGAGTTTACCAAAACCGATTTGATGAGTATGGCTTTATTAGAATATGTGAATAAATATTGTGAAGAAAGTCAAATGGAAGTGTAAATATTAATAAGGTGGATGTCTTAAGTTTTTATTTTGAGACATACACCTTATTTTAGAATTATATAATTTTCATGAACTCAGAAAAGTTATTTTCTATCAGTATTTCACATGTAATCTGAAGTACTTGTACAAATAGTTCAGCATTAAAACTTTTATCATCTGCTATATATTCAACTTGAACCCCTATATCATTTCTATCATTAATAAAATATTTACTACCTTGATGTTTTAAATTTAAATTATTTATTAACTGCAGTACTTTTTCTTTTCCCGATGCATTCTTTAAAGTGGCAAAATATATTGCTGCAGTTGAATATACTTTTATTTGTAATCCATTCATTATCTATCTCTCCCTTAAAAATACATTATTAATAATTATACAGTTAATATTTCATGTAAATGTAATAATTCTCTAAATATGTTTTAAAGGATTGAACAACAGTTTACATACACATGCATAATAATTTTCTAAACTAAATATATCATAACAAATTAATATATTCTACTAATTTATTACAATCTTATTTAATTATCAATAGTATAATTTAATCTTCTGTTTTTAACTTAATACTATAAATTATTTTATTATTAAAAATGTCTAATATATTTTAAAACAGTATTGAAAATATATGGGCATATTATGTTATTGAAAATATGAAGATACAATGGGAAAATTATTAATTTAATTAAAAGATTATTAATTTTTTTAAAAAAGTAAGTATATAAGTTATCTTTTCTATAGTGTTTTCCTTTATACCTATTAAATATCCTCATCTTTTTTATTTTTAAGTTTTTATTTTTCATATTTACTTCTCCTTATGTTGTATTAACCATAAAAACTTTTCTTTTATAGTTAATAGACATAAAAGATATTATCTAGATATATATTAAAAATATATCTGTTATAAATGTTTGTATCATATATATACATGTCTTTTATACTTATAATATATTCAAAAATATATCTGTTATATATGTTCATATTATTATATATACATGTTTTTATACTTATAATGTATTTGAAAATATATCTGTTATACATGTGTACATCCCTGTATCAAGTTAAATATCCAAAGTAATATTCTTTTTATAATATGAACTGTATGATATAATGAAAAAATAAAGATGTATAATTATTATGTCTTGTTTTCCATATTAAGTGGTAGAACTTTTAATTTACTGTTTTAGTGAGAAGATGTTCGAGTGTCCAACTTTCGCACATATCCTTTTCCGTTATATATATAAGAAGCTTAACAGAGAGATAATAATATATTTGCGGATATATTATGAAGTAAAAAAAGGATGCCAAAATTGCACGCTCTGTTATTATAGAAGATTCAGGTGTCATTGACAAAGTCTCTTTTATCAAAAGTATAAAAGCAAGTTAATAACTAGAAGTTCTACTATTGAAAAGCTCCTACATCAATGATGTTGGAGCTTTTTTATTTGTAATTATCTTTTCATATCTTTATTATTATCTAATCTTTTGAGCTCTTTATATATCAATAGAATCTAATTGCTCATTTAAGTTTTATTTTAAATTAATCCTAATTTTGAAATATTGAATATTGACTATATGAATTTAATATTAAATTCAAATTAATCAATAGTTTTAATTAAATATTTAATAAAAATTATTAAATATTTATCTTGAATTATTAAATAAAATGGATTATAGTAAATTTATAAATAAGTGAGGGGAGAAAAATATGAAAAATATAAGTAATCAAGAAATGGAAAACTACATAAAAGATATAAAGAAAAAAGGTTGTAACCTAGAAAATATAAAATATTGTTTCTATATTGATAATGAAAAATTAAATTTTAAAGAGCTGTCTAATAAAGATTTTTATTCTGATATAAAAAAGTATGATAATTTGATATTTCTTGAGACCATCATAAAGAAATATTTATGCAATGAATATACATTGCATAAAGTTGTACCTCTATGTTGTGACCTGATAAATTATATGATTGACAATTATAATAAAGGTAAAGAATTATATGATAGCAAAATAAATAATTTTATAGAGTTGATGAAAAGCTTAAAAGGTAAGGAATTAAGTATTTCAGAAATGAATGAAAATATTATAAAGTTTTACAAACAATATTTAAGAACATTTGAAGGGAATATAAAAAAGGTATCTGAAGATATGAGTCATACACTAAAAGTACACACTTATGTTTTTGGAAAAAATAGTGAAATTAGTATAGATATTAGTTTTTATATTATTAATGAAGTCTCAATTGAGGATGATTATAAGATTAAAATAATGGAAATAAAAATATAAATTTATAAAATTAAAGTGGGGGATAGGATATGAAATTGCTTAAATATATAAGTATTTTAATTATAATTTGTGGTTTGATATTAGGATATAATGTAATGGTGTATGCAAATAAACCAGAAACAATTGCGACAAAATGTGCTTTAGAGTTAGTTAGTCAAAATGTACCATGTGAAGCTAAGTATCAAGGAGATAATAAAAATCAAATAGAGGGTATAACTACTCTTTATTATTCTTATAAAAATGCAACTCATATTGTAAAGTTATATCACACAGAAAATAATCTAAATAGAAAAATAAATTGGAATGAGGTCTTGAAAATAGAATATGAATAGATATTTTAGAGTTTTGTTAATTCATAAATCCGAATTTTAAATATTATTAATAATAAAAGCTACTAAATTGATGAAAAGGTTAATTTAGTGGCTTTTATTACTTGATTATCTATGAATTTATTATTCTTCAAAATCATTTTCAACAAGACTAACTTTTATACCCAATATGTTGCATGAACTTAAAAAGTTTGAAAAGGTCAAACCAGTATCTTGAATATCTTGATTTGATATATTCATATAAAGATTTTCTTTTTCACAGATAATACTATAATTTAAAATCTTTATTATATTTAAAACTTCAATAAGAGTTATACTAGTACTACCAAGTTTTCTAGTAAAATTAAAGTAACTACAATCATCACCAGTGAGTTCATTTAACCTATCATTTAAAGTCCCAATAGACATTTCTTTAAACAATAGGATACTTTTTATCTCATTTTTAAAATTCATTTAAACACCTCTTTTCTTGTTTATTATATCATTTTTAAGTAGATTTTTAATGAAAGAAAGTAAATATATAAGTAAAATAATTAAGCATTTACATAAAATAGAAAAATAATACATCATATTATGTATTTTAACACTAGAATATCAGAGTTCTATTCAATATGAAAATAAGGAGTTATAATTATAAGTGATAGAGGATAAGAATGTATCTTTAATAAAGATATGTGGAGGTGATATGTATGGAAAGCATAAAAAATGACTTAGGATATACAAAAAACATGAAAAAAATGATTGCTGTAAAAGTATTTAAAATATTAAATGAGTTTACTGAGTATAATGGCTCTCTTATGAAAAAGATGAATTTCATAACACTATTAGTTTTGAAAGGATATTTACCAGAAAGCAAAGAAAATTTTAGTTACTATAGTAAAAAAATAAATGGATATACAAAACCAAAGAATATTTATATCTTATCAAATTCAGACAGTTATTATAATATAAGTAAAACCGAATTTGATTATGCTAAATGGCTAATAACTAATAATATAACAGATATAGAATCAGTTAAAAGACTTGAGGAGATAGAGATTAATAGAATAAGAAAAATTAAAGAAAAGGAAAAGCTAAAATTTGAAGCAATAGAAAAAGAAAAATTGAAGCTTAGAGATGAAAAAAGAAAGGAAAAAGAATTATTTAAAAAGTGGTTGGAGAGTGAAGTTCAAGTTCTAATAAATAAAAAGGATACTAGAATTATGTTACTAAAAGACATTTTCAGTAATGAAATAAATATATTTTCTAGGTATCATTTAAACATAATAGTATTAGTAGATAATATAGACAATGTTAAATGTAAAATGTCATTGAAAGAGCTATTACACTATCATAATAAAGCTAGTAAAAAAGCTTTTTATCATTTGACTGGTATTAGGCTACCTTATACAAATAAAGAAACAGAAGCTTTACTAGATAGAATATCTTCTAATGATTTTAAGTGTATAGTTCCATATAAACTTAAAGCAAAAAATGAAGATGTAGTAAATATAAAAGTTAAAGAAGAAGATTTTTATATTAGGGAAAAAAGAGGTTTTATACCAACTAAAGGCTATCGTATTGAAAATAAGTATGGATTAGAGCTATATGCATATAAAAATCAAGCATCTTCAGAGTATAAACTAATACATACTCCTACAGGTATGGTTTTAAGTTCTGAAGGTGTGAAAAATAAAAAGGACCTGAATAGATTTTTAGATAATATGGTTTCTAAAGTAGGATTAAATAATATAAATAGAGTTATAGATGATGTAGTACATAAATTTGGGTATGTACCAAACTATAATGAACATATGTAAAGCTGTGTATTTACAAAACTAGTTAAGAAGTGTTGTCAATTATGAAAATAGATGAGTTTTGAGACTACTGCTTTGAAATACTGTTACAAAATATATTGTATTACTTTTATCATACATTGTTTATCAGTAGCATATGAAAGAACCTAGAAGATTTCTAGGTTCTTTCATATCTTCAAAAGTATAATTAATGATTATCTTTAAGTGTAAAAACACAATCATATTTGCAATTAAGTATTTCAGCTATTTCTAAGAGCTCCTTTTCTGAAAAATTATCTTTTTTAAATCTGTTTGATAACATTTGTGGAGTCATATCTAATTTTTCTGCTAACTCTCGTTGCGTAATATTCTTTTTTATAAGTATATGTTTAATCTTTTTAGTAGCTGAAATATACATTTAAAGCCTCCAATCAATTTCATTATTTTAATAAGGATATTAATTAATTCATTCATAGTTATGTTAATATTCTTTTATAGTTGTATATTTTAATGTAGTTAATATAATCAGTAAAAATGATTTCAAAAATAAAGAAATCATTTTTACTTTTTTTGCTATTTAATTGTATTATGATTACTTCCAGAAAGTGATATTTATGATTTTAGCTTTTCAACTATTTCATAGACTAATTCCTCTGGTGTAGGTGTCTTATCTTTAAAAGAGTCTCTAAACCATACTTGTTTTTGTAAATTTGAATGGTTTTTGTAAAATTCAATTGTATTAGTTATTTTTTTTTTACTTCTTCCACAGAGATACCTTTTTTACTAGCAACCATTTTAAATAACTCTTCCATTTCTTTTTTATAATCAGTCATAACTACACCTCTTTTAATCAAAATAAATTCAGACTAAAATATGCTTTGTATAAATTTCATTTATACAGACTATTATATTATACTCTGTGAATGGTTACAATAAAAAAAGCAGAAAGGAGGTATGATTATGGAAGTAGATTATAAAGCTCTAGGAAAAAGAATTAAAATTGCAAGAATTAATAAAGGGATAACTCAGGAAGCTGTTTCAGAAAAAATAGATATAACACCATCACATATGAGTAATGTAGAGACAGGAAAAACAAAAGTAAGTTTGCCTGTATTAATTAATATTGCTAATGCTCTTTCTGTTACAGTAGATACATTATTATGTGATAATGTGCTATCTTCTAAAATTATATTTGAAGGAGAAGCAGAGGGAATTTTTAATGATTGCGATGAATATGAAGTGAGAATGCTTGTAAACATATTAAAATATATGAAAGAAGCAATACGTGAAGATAGAGAAGTAAGAAAACAATTTAGTATGCAAAATCAACTATTTTAATTAAAATATATATTTAGTTATAGATACAACTATCATTAGAAAAAGAAAAGCTACAAGAGAATAATTCTTGTAGCTTTATAAATAGTTATACATTTAGATAAAATCAACTTATGTATTAATATCTATCATTGGATACCTCTAAAATAATTTTCATTACTTTGTTTTTCAACGCAAAGTTTTCATATAAAGAAGGTCAATTCCTATCGATTTATAATTATTAGGAAATGTTGTGAAAATTGTTAATCCTAACGCAAAAAATAGCATAGTGATTCCTATTCTATGTGTGGTTAACAACGTATAGTACAGTTCAACAGGTATATTTTTAAATTCTTGTAGTTTAGGAAATTTAAAAAAATTTGAGAACCCTAGAAAGCCAATAATAATGACTAATATAAGATTAGCTTTGTTATTTATACTACTTCTTCTGTTCTCTTCAGCGGCAAAAGACTCTTTACATAAATCTAGTGTTATACTAATCTATTTTTCTAATTTATTCATATCTTCTTCAATCAGATTTTGGTTATTACTGTTTTGTGAATTACTCAAATTACTTTCCAATTAAACTAAATTTCATGTGCTACTTTTATTATATCCTTTTCATCAAAGCTTCTAAGTAAATATATGAAGACTTGAAGTCAGAAAAAATATGATTTATTGTATAATTTATAACTATAAAAAATATAAGAAGAAAGTTGATGATGAATTAAAATGTTAAGTTATATGTGTGTTGATAGTAACAGAATAGAAAAAGTTATATATAGTGATGCTATAAAAGATTTTAAAGCAGAAGTTATAAAATACCTAGAAATAAGGGATTATAGTTTTAGCTGTGAATGTTTTTCACATGATGAATCTGGATATATTAATCAAAATGTTAATGCTTCATTCTTTCCTAAAGAAAATAAAATTGTATTTTATACAGAAGCTATGGCAAATCATATATCTAATAGTTTTAAAGTATTTGAAAATAATAAAAATAAAATTTTATACGATGATGTTGTATTAATATTTATAAAACTTGCATTAGTACATGAATTAGTACATGCAAAACAATTTGAAAGTAGAAGATTAACAACAGAAATCAATGAGAAAATGAAAAGTACAATTTATGTAAATCGTTGGGCTGAAATAGAAGCTAATAAAATAGCCATAGATTTTGTATCTAATAATACTAATAATTTTGGTAAAAATATAGTAAAGTATTTAAATAGTAGAAGTGAATTTACTAATTTTGAAAGAGTTAGTATCATGGAAGAAAAAGAATTTTCAGATTTAGCTGCTTGTTTGGATAATCTATAGTAAAATAGCATATTAATTAGCAGTTCTTCTTATATACTTTCTACATAAGTGGATTAAATATGTAAGAAGATTAATTATTAGGAGGAGTCAAAAATGAAAATAATAGAAAAAGTAATAAATGAAGATACAGGAGGACATTGTCTCCTTAGTTGTATAACAATAGAACAGGGAGATAAGTTACACTTTTTCTTTAATAGCTCTATTGAAACTTATATTTATGCCGTAGCTAACAAAAACACTATAAATAAATTAAAAGAAAGTAATGAGATTTTAGAAAAATTCGATATAGAAGGGGAATATAGGTATATAGATATATTTGTATATTTATATAGCAAGGACATATTCAATGAGATAGAAACTAGCATATTTGAAGATGACAATTCAAATGTAGAGGATTTTTTAATAAGTAAAATTCAAAGTAATTTATATTAATACTCACTTAAAAATATAAGTACATATATGTTATGTATTTATATATTTTCTTCTTAATTCACCAATGTAAAATATGAGTATTAAAATATATTTTAATATCTTCAAAATTAAACTTATAAGATGGAGGTAAATATGGTTCTAGAAAAGTTGAAAGAATATAGAGAAAAAAAAGGATACACAAAAAGGGATTTAAGTACAAAAGCTGGAATAGCTTATTCTACATATTATGATAAAGAAGAAGGTAATACTTCTTTTAAAACGGATGAATTTATTAGGATAGTAAAAGCATTAAATTTAAATAGAAAAGAAGTCCTTGAATTATTAGAGTTACATTAGTATAAAGGTTTTAGCAAGTAATGATTATAATTCAAATATAGTGGAGGTTATAATGAAGTTAGAAAAATTGAAAGAATATCGGATTGAAAAAAAATATACTCATCAAATAATAAGTATATGTTTGAATATGGCATCATCAACATATTCGAAAAAAGAAAATGGTACAAAGGATTTTAAAATAGAAGAATTTGAAAATATATCCAAAGTATTAGAGTTAAATGATGATGAGGTATTGGAATTACTTGAACTAGATTATCTAAAATAATAATATCAAAAAGCATTCTCTTTTTTGAGAGAATGCTTTTATGTAGTCCTATTTATAAGTTTTTTTGCTTCTTGTTATTTCACTTTCTATATATCTTTTCATTAGATTTACATCTAATGTAGGGTTTGTACTGCAAAAATATTTTCTAGTCCACATATTTGGCATACTACTTTTTAATTTAGGAAATGTGTCCATTAGCATTTTAGCACTTCTATATTTTAATTTCTTGATGACAATATGTACTCCAGGAACAGTATGACAAGAAATAAAAAGGTGTACATAATTTTCATGAATGTTTATTTCTTTTATTTCAACACATAGTTTTTTAGCTTCTTCTTTTAAAATATCTTCTAACATTTCTTTTACTTCATTAATTAGTACATCTTTTTTATATTTAGTGCAAAATGCAATATGGTAATCACAGTCACAAATTATATCATTTATGTTTATTTCTTTTGTTGTAAGATTCATTTTTCTAAATTCTCCTTTGTTAGTTTTATAATAGAAAACTTACTTTAATGTTATTGTAACATATTGTATGTTAGTTAACAATAACATAACTAACACAAAAAGAATCTTGAAAAATAGGTTTAGTGTGTACCTTTACTAAGGAAACACTCAATCTATAGAACTGGTATGTACATAAATTTAAAAGTAAGTATAAATATGTTGCCATTATTAGTATGAAAGTAGATAATTTAGTTATAGTAGCAGCATACTATTCATTAGCAAGATTTATACTTAGATAAAAGGGATTGAAGGTGAAAAACATGTGTGAAAATAATTATGATAAAGAATTTGTAAAAGATAAAATAACTGTAATAATCAAAGAAAATGAAAGGTTCTTGTTACAAATACCCTACAATAAGAATAAAATATCTAATAAAAAAGTAACTATCATCATGAAAAATCCAAGCTATGCAAATGCTAATCGTTCAGATAAAACAACCGATAAAGTTATAAGCTATATTTATGATAAATTCAAAGATGTGGGAGTACTATCTATAGTGAATTTATTTACAATGATAACACCAAAATCTGATGAATTAAGAATTGTATTGAATATAACAATAGTGTTTCATGGAAAAGAAACAAGGAAATAATAAAAAATGAATGTAGTAATAGCAATTACATAATATTTGCATGGGGAGATGAGGTTGTTCCTGAACATAGAGATAGAGAAAATGAAGTATTGAAAATTGTAAAAGAACTGAAGAAGCAGCCATATTGTATAAATACACTAACTAAGAAAGGTTTCCCAAGACATCCATTAATTAATAAGAATATGGATTTTAATTTTTATAAAGATGAGTTAAAAAGATGGATGCAAGAAAGAAACTATTTTATTTAGTTATAAAGGAGATTCCTTAGAAGTATGAGGAATCTCCTTTTTTATATGTTTAATAACATCAAATATCAAATATGTATTGACAAATTTTTAAATACAGTTTCAGAAAATTTCCATTAAAAAATATCTAAATTTCAAGTGTTGTTTTTAATAGCTCAAGACCGTATAATTCTCAATAAGCACCACAAGTTTAAAAATATGTTATTAAGTGGAGGGTACAAAAATGCTAAACAATAAAAATTCATTAAGCTTAAATGAAATGAAGATTGTAGAACTTTATGAAAATATATTTAATCTATATGATTTAAGAAATTTTAAAATATTAGAGAATATTAATTTAGATTCACTTTCTAATGTAATGAGAGCTATTGAAACAAATAGCCGTTATAAGTTTAAGCTTTTTAATAAAATAGATAATATAAAAATGGTTAATAAGTTATTAGATATATTTAGAGAAATAAATGAGCTTTTGTATTATCATTCCTATATAGAAATATATCTAAATAAAAAAAATGGATTAAGCAATCTATCCTCTTGTAAGTATTTATATTTTAAAGTTTATTAATTTAATAAAAGAGTTTTTGAATGGAGGGAGTGTACTGGAAATAAATATAATAGTTTTAAATACAATGTTTTTAGTACTAGGTATTTTATTTGGTATATTAATTGAAAACAAGAAAAAAGAAAAAGAACTTGTTAAATCAATTGAGAAGAAGAAAGAAAAAATAGAAATTATTAAAGATATAGAATACCATATGCATATTTATAAAAAGTTAAATGATTTAGAAAAAGAAAATAAAATCTTAAAAGAAAGATTGGAGAATGATTAGTGAAATGATAGATTCAAGGACTATATATACTGTTGAAAGAGCAAAGCAACATTTTAATAATGGGAAAGAAATATCTGTTGCCATAAATCATGCCCAATATGAATATGACTATATATCAGAATTTGGTATTGAAAAATTAAAATATATGACTGAAGAAGAGTTTAATGATTGGCTTAATATGAAGGAGAGGTTCTAAAATGGATTTACCAGATAATATAATTGAAATTGGCTTATTAAGAATAAATAGAGATAATCGAAAAATATGTGAATGTGAAGAAAGAAGTTTTACAGTAGATACAACCAATAAATCTATTCACTGCTCAAAGTGTGGAATAAGAGTAGAAGCTTATGAAGCATTGTACGAACTAGCTTTAAATTGTGAGCGTTTAAATGAGCAAGCAAATAATATATTAAAACAAAAAAAAGAACTTTCAAATTATAAACCTTACTTAATAGTAATTAGAAATTTAGAAAAAAAATATAGAGGTAGAAAGATGTTACCAATATGCCCAATTTGTGGTGAGGGATTTTATCTTGAAGAAATTACTTCTTGGATTAATAAAGAATTTGTTGATAAAAAAAGACAAAATAAAAAATAAAATATTACAGGGTGGGATTAAAATGAACGTAGAATCAATTATTAATGTTTCAGAAGAAGAAAAAACAAATCTAAATCTAAATTTATTAAAAAAGACAACAGAGCTTGTAAATACAATAGATGCAGGACAGAAAGAAGATATATTAAATACAAGTTTGGATTATGTCAATCATATCTTTGATGTACTTACTGCTTTAGGGTTAGAAGCGGATATTTATGAGATTATGGAAATGGAAAATAATAAAGCTGAAGAAGAATTTAAACAACTTTAAAATTATAAAAAGTATTATATTTATAATATTTAGATATAAAAGAAATCTATAAATTACAAATAGGTTTATAAAAAGTATAATTTTATAGATTTCTTTACCTCATTAATATAAGTATAACTAAAAATCAAACAACGAGTAAATGCTACTCTAAAGGAGAAAATTATGAAGAATAATGTTAAGATAAGCAATCTGCAAGAATTAATAGAAGCAGTGCATAAGTACAATCTTTCTGAAGATATAATAGAAGATGTAAAAGCAAGAATAGATACTTGGGAAAAAAATAATGAACCTAACAAAGAACTATATACACAACAACAATTTGACTTTGTTGAGGTTTATATAAATATGTTTAAGTAAGATTAAAAAATATTAGTATATTTAAAGTTTTAAATGAAAAGGATATATTGTTATGGATTATAAAAATAAATTTTTTATTTATGAGACTTTTAGTTTCATAATATATTTAATATTATGTGTAGTTATTTTAGGCAATAGAAGCTTAATAATAAATCAGATTTGTACTCTTATAAGTGTTTTTATTATGTTTATTGGAGAGATATTAACTAAAGTATTGTATGAAAAATCAAAAAATGAATTTTATGAGATTTTTCCATTAAAAATAAAAAAGTTAGAATTCTTGATACTTTTACTTGATGTGTTTATATGTATTTTTGTTTCTTTAACAAACTATCTATCAACAGCAACAGTATTTGTATTCCTGTTGCTAGGACTTAGCTTTTTTAGAATAGCAAATTATTGGATTTTGGGAATTCGTAATAAAAAGATTGTTAATAAACATAAATAAAAATAATGAAATTTTACTCTGCTCTGCTCCATTTAGTAAAATTATTAAATAATGATGAGGTTTTGAGGTAATATTGATTTGATAAATATTCTAATAATAACTAAGATTGAAGGTGTTTACATGAATAAAGATATAAAGTTCATTTGTCCAAAGTGTGGAGGCCAACTAGAATTTATAGCAAATTATGGATATGAAGTTATTAGAAAAATAAACACAAGAACTGGTAAGCTTACTAAAAAAGCTAGAAAGACTAAACCATCTTCTCAAGACTGGTCAGATATATATTGTCCTAAGTGCAAATTTAATAAAACAGATTTAGAAATTATTGAATCAGATGATGAAAATTTGCAAGAAATGTTGTGGGAAATCCAATCGAGAAATTATTGATAGAGATGAAAATATGAGGAAGAAAAATAAATATATAGATTTTGAGGGTGATTATTATGATACATAAATTACAGGTAGATTCTAGTACTTTCAAGGATGCAATAAAGAATAAAAGTATTAAAATTAGAGAAAATAAAACTTTTTCAAAAGGTGATTTTCTTATACTAACAGATGCATGTCAGAGATATTTAGGAATTGAGGTTAATAAAGAAGTTACATCTGTTGTAAATTTAGAACATGGGCATGTTGAATTAGGAATAAAATAAATATTTATTTTAACTAGAAAATGAGATTATAGAACAAAGCATATGTAAGTAACATAGTAAATTATTTTAAGAGAAAAGGCTAAGAGTGTGAGAAAATGAATAGGATTTTAAGTTGGCCAGGTGCGAAATGGAGTATGGCAAGTAACATAATAGATATACTTCCAAGGCATAATGTATATTTAGAACCATTTTTCGGAAGTGGCGCAATATTTTTCAATAAAGAAGCGTGCAATACTGAAATATTGAATGATGCAGATAAACAGATTGTAAATTTATTTAAATGTATAAGAGATAATCCAAGAGAATTAGCAAATGCTATGTATTTTACACCCTATGCTCGAGATGAATACAATAATTGTAATATCGTAGAAACTGATAATAATATAGAAAAAGCTAGAAAATTTATAATAAGAACAAACATGGCTAGAGCTGGATTACAAAGGCATAAAACTGGATGGAAACATACAGGACCTAAATTAAGTAAAATTTGTTTTCAAAAAGTTATAGGTAAGTGGAATGATTTACCTGATTATATTTTAAATACAGCTATAAGATTAAAAGATGCAGAAATAGAAAACAGAGATGCTATAGACTTAATAAAAAAATATAACCAAAATGATTGTTTAATATATATAGACCCTCCATATTTATTAAAAACAAGAACTCAGAGAATGTATAATGTAGAGATGGAAACAGAAGAAGAACATGAGAAATTGCTAAAGGTAATTTTAAATCATATTGGAACTGTGATAATAAGTGGATATAATTCTAATTTATATAATGAAACACTTAAACATTGGAATAAGTTAGAGTTTAAGTCACATGCAGAGCATGGGAAAGTAAGAAAGGAGGTATTATGGACTAATTTTGAGGTTAATAAGCAACTTAGTTTATTTTAAGAGGAGGAATTTATATGAGATTTAAAAAAGAAATTTGGTTATATAGTGAAGATGGAGAGTATTTTAATAGTGATGAATATGAAAGTAAAGAAGCTGCTATTAAGATGGCTAGAAAAAAAGGAATCAAGGGTTGTTTTTATGTAGGCAAAAAGGAATACGCTAGTATCCCAATTATCCATTATACTAGACCTGTATTACAAGATACTAAAGAAAATATAGATAAAAATGTGTTTTTTAAATGGATAGATGATTCTGGCCATGATTCAAACTGGTATAAGATTGTAGATATAGATAAAATAAATAATAATGTAGGAATTATAGATGAATGAAGCTTTACAGTATGTATGTAAATATAAATTAGTATCCATAATATGTTGTTTATATTTAATAACTTAGCTCTCCTCTACCCTACAAATTTTAAATTATTAGTTTATCTTTTAAATGTGTTTATTTATTAAAAATTTCATAATAATTGAATGAAAACTCTAATAATAGTTAATAATGTTAATATAGTAATATTAAAATAACTGTTTGAGAAGTCATTTGATTATTGATAATGGCTCAATTAGCCCTGCTCTTTTTTATTAGTTTAAATTAATTGTATAGGAGGAAATAATATGTTAAATAAAGATTTAGAAGATTACTTAAACAGTTTTTGCAAGAAACATAACTTAAGTTTAATGCCAAACAATTCAGAAGCTATTTATTCAAAATTCTATAATGCTTTTACTAAAGATAAAAATAACCAAGAAAGTAATGATTTTTTTGACAAAAAAGTTATTTCAATAGATAGGTATAAATAATATTGATTATAATAAAGTTTAGTTTATATAACCTGAAGAATGCCAAAGCTTTTAATATTATCTAAAAATTTATTTTGAATGTTCTTTTAGAAAAAATGACTAGAAATTATTTTAAATAACATAAAAATGAAAATAAAATTAATTAAACAATTAAATATATTATATTTTTTTATAGAAAAACTATCTTTTCAATATGTGAGGATAGTTTTTTTATTTTTGAAATCAGATTTAGATAAAAAATTTTCTATTTCAGACCAAAATTCATGAAACTTTTGCAATAATATATACTTTGTAATTTTAGTATATAAAATAAATACAAATTTAGAAACAGGAGGTAATTAAATGAATAGAATATTAAACAATTTTAGAGGGTCTGATATGAAAAAGGTCTATATTGATTTATCAAAATATTATCTTAAATAAAGCTTTTTTATTAGTATAGTTCCAAAAAACATTATTGAAGTAAATTGAATACAAAGGAAGGGATGAAAATCTATGGATAAAGAGATAGCTAAACTTAAGCTTAAGAAAATATTAAAATATGTTAGTATTTTAATTTTGGCCATACTGATTATAGCAGGAGTATATATCTTTATACAAGTAAGGCCTTTGCTAAAAGAATCAAAAAAAATAGCTTATGATAAATTAGCTTCTATCAATGACAATACATTTACATTACTTGAAAATACAAAGATATATGATAAGGATAACAATCTACTTAAAGAAATAAAGGCTAATAATTATAAATATTGTAAGATACAAGATGTATCAAAGAACTTGCAAAATGTTTATATAGGAATTGAAGATAGAAAATTTTTATCACATAATGGTATTGATTATGGAGCATTAGCTAGAGCTGGTGTATCCTTGATTAAAAATAAAGGTCATGTAACTCAAGGAGGTTCAACTATAACTCAACAAGTAATAAAAAATATGTTGTTGACACAAGAACGTTCATTTAAGAGAAAACTTATAGAATTTTTTCTAGCTCCAGAATTGGAGAGGAAATATAGTAAGGCAGATATAATGGAGTTTTATGTAAATACTAATTATTTTGGAGCTGGTTGTTATGGAGTATATAGTGCAGCGACATATTATTTTGGGAAAGAACCTAAAGATTTAACATTATCTGAATCTGCATTACTAGCAGGTCTATCAAATAACCCGTCTAGATATAGTCCTGTTGAACATAAGGAAGAAGCCTTGAAAAAACGTAATAGACTATTAAACAAATTATTGGAAGAAAAAATGATTAGTAAAAAAGAATATACAACTGCAATAAATGAAGAAATAAACTTAGTATTAGATAAAAAACTTTCTGAGGGTAAAGAAGATTATCTGACAAGTTATGCAATCTATAGTACAGTTTTAAAATTAATGGAATTAGACGGATTTAAATTCAAATATGCAATAACTGATACTGAAGAATATAATAAATATAAAAAAATGTATACTGAAGAATATACTGAAAAAAGCAACTTAATACGTTCTGGAGGATATACCATACATACTTCTTTAGATAAAAAGAAGCAACAGATACTTCAAGAAACTTTAGATTCAACATTAAAAGATTTTACTGAAAAGGATACTATAACAAAGAAATATAAACTTCAAGGAGCAAGTGTATTAGTAAATAATCAAAATGGATTAGTTGAAGCTATAGTAGGAGGAAGAGGTGCAGAAGATAATTTCAATCGTGGCTTTCTGGCAGTTAGACAACCAGGTTCAACAATAAAACCTATAGTAGATTATGGACCAGCATTTGAGACAGGTAAATATTATCCTAGTTACATAATGGAAGATAAACCACTCATGGATGGAAAACCTAAAAATTCATATGCTGGATATAGAGGTAATATGACCTTGAGAGAAGCTTTAGCACGTTCAAGTAATACTATTGCATATAAACTTTTATTATCTGTTAAACCTAAAACTGGGATAGAATTTCTAAAAAAGATGAATTTCTCTACACTTGAACCAACTGACAATGTAGGTTCGTTGGCTTTGGGAGGAATAACAAAAGGAGTAAGATTAGTAGAAATGGCTAAAGCATATAGTACTATAGCTAATCAAGGTGTTTATAATGATGCATCTTGTTTAAGAAAGGTTGAATTTGCAAATACAGGAACTGTTTATAATGGTGAAGTTAAGAAAAACAGAGTATTTACAGAGGATACAGCATATATGTTAATAGATGTTTTAAAAGATGTTTTAAACAAAGAATATGGTACAGGTAAAAAAGCTAAACCTGATAATGGTATAATAGCATTTGGTAAAACAGGTACAACTAATGACAATAGAGATAGTTGTTTTTCTGGAGGAACAACACAGTATACATTATCTACATGGGTGGGATATGATTCACCACAAGAAATTCCTAAACCCAAAGGTGGAGGTTCATATTCAAGTATTATTTGGAAAAATACCTTAGAAAAAATACAAAAAGGATTACCTAATATGGAATTTAAAAAACCAACAACAATTATTATTGATGAGAAAAATAATGAAATTCTATATTCTAAGATAGCTATGGATAAAATAGAAGCTCAAGAAGCTGAAAATGAAAAAAGAAAATTAGTATTGATAGAAAAACAATGGCAGGAGCAAGATAAGCAAAGACAAGAAATTGCTAAGAAGTTAGTATCAGAATATGAATCTCTAACATATTCATCTATTAATGATTTAGAAGAATTTGATATAAAATATAATGAGACTGAAACTGCAGTAAGTATAATTAGTAATGATAAAGTAAAGAAATCCTTAATGGAACGATTGGAAACAAAGAAAAGTGTTTTAGATAAAGAAAGAAATGCCTGGTCCAATTTATATGAAAAGCAAAAATCACAAATTCTAGATAAAAAAGAAACAGAAGCTGCAGAAATAGAAGAAGCAAAACATAAAGGTAAAGAAAAAGCAAAACAGAAGCTAATAACAGAAGTTAGAAATATTGTGGATGGTTTGAAAATATTAAATTCAAGCAGTAGTAAAAAGTATTATTATATAACTCAAGCTGAAGATGCAGTAGAACGACTATATGGATATGATGAGTATAATGAAATGAGAAATAGGCTATTAACAGAAAAGGAAAGGTTGAAGATAAATCATTTAGATACAGAAATGCCACAACCACAAGATAATTTAATAGATGAAAATAACAATTATTAATGAATATGGAGGATAAAATATGAGTAATATTAAAAGTGAATTACAGCAAGAAGATATTAATAATGAACTAAAAGAAGTATTATCAGTAGTAAAATATAAATCTCAAAAGGAACTCAAAACAATAAATATAAATAATATAGTAACATCTGAATATAAAAAAATTAGTAGAAGTAATACTATAATGGGACTAACTAGTGTTGTAAGTAATATGGGAATATTAAATCCTATTATTGTTATAAGCCTTGAAGATAAAGATGATAATGGTAATGAACAGTATCTATTATTAGAAGGATTAAGAAGAATTTATGCATCTATGCGAAATGAACTGGATGAAATCTCAGCTATAGTATTAAGATTTGACAATGAAGATATAGAAAAAGTTTTAGAAATAGCTAGTATTTTATCAGCTATACTTAATAGGTCAGAAAAACATACTGCAAAAGAATTATGGGAACAAATTAATTTAATTGAAGAAGCAAATGACATTACCCCAGCTTTAATAGAATATTTATATCAGCTCCAGTCTGGTGAAGTAA
Organism: Clostridioides difficile CD160; assembly: GCF_000449425.2. Classification (GTDB taxonomy): domain Bacteria; phylum Bacillota; class Clostridia; order Peptostreptococcales; family Peptostreptococcaceae; genus Clostridioides; species Clostridioides difficile_E. The sequence continues at coordinate 14,748 of NZ_AVHW01000115.1, read as the reverse complement.
TGAAAATAAAAGATATTATGTTGTCTGAATATAAAGAGATAAAAGATAATTTATTAAATGGTGATTTGTCTATAGAAAAAGCTTATAACAAACTAAAAAGTGAAAGAAAAAAAGAAAATAAATTAAATAAGGAAGAAAAGCTAAATAAAGAAGATACATCTAGTTTTAATTCCAATCTAATAGACGATAAAGAGGATAAAAATTTATTAAGTGCAGATAAGGTTAGAGAAGTATTAGATTTAAAAAATGAAGATATAGAAGATAAAGATTTAGATGAATTAAATAAATCAAAAAAAATAAGAGAAAATATTGTCCAAGATGTAAATAATAGAGAAATTATGGATAAGAATATAAAAACCGCAATTTTTATGAGAGATGATTTTACTTGTCAATGTTGTGGTAGGGGTGGTAAAAGATGGTTAGGAATACTAGTTGGACATCATATAGTACCTGTTTATTTAGGAGGAAATGACACAGAAGAAAATGGATTAACATTATGTTCTAATTGTCATATTATTTTACATGATTATCTATTTGGTAATGTTCCAAATGATATGAATAATTTATCAAAAGAAGAACAACAAATATTTAAAAATATATTTAAATATGGGAATATAGCATTAAAAGCACAAGAGATAGTAGGTATGGATAGAAAGACAATGAAAAAAAATGATTCTTATAACAAGTATCCATATCCAGGGAAAAATTTAAAAATTAATCAAGAAATATATACAAAAGCTCATGATTTAGAATAAAGCAAATAGTAGAAAATAAGTTTATATATAATTAAAAGAAAAAACAACTTATTATAGTTGTTTTTTCTTTTTTAGTGTATAATATAAAAGTTTATTTATTTAATAGTACACAGTTAAGTTTTGAATTTATAATAAGAAAAAATATTTGAATAGATTTCTTTTAAATTTCGATATATAATGTAAGCTAATTATATTTTTTTAAAAGGAGTGATTATATTGATTAAAGATGAGAAAAAATTGTATGAGGATTTAGGAGAAGCCATTGCAGATATAACTTTATCAGATAACTGTGAATTATATGAATTAGTAACAGATATTTCAAAACTAGATTCTAGGGGAATAAAAATGGTAGCATGTTATGTTAAATCTATATTATCAGAATCAAATTAGTAAAGTTTAGATATTTTTCTCACATCACAGACATTATATGTCTGAAATATGAGTATAGTAATGTATGAGGCTATAAAAGGCTTGTATTATGATTCTTAGAAGTGTTATGACTAATTATAAAAGGCAATCACTTTAATAGCCTTAAAATCTAATTTAGAAGGTCGCTTTTTTAGCTTCTTAAGAGATTTTCTTTTCTATTATTGTTTGATGAAAAGTATATGATAAATAAGAAAATTAAATATTACAAATATGAGAAAGATAGCTAGAATTGACTATCTTTTTTATATAACATAAATACATATGTATTTTAACTTCTATAAGAATATATGTAATGAAATAAAAACTAAAAAAAGTGTTTTAAAAGTATATAAGTATAAAGGAATAAATTAAACTAAAATTTATAATATTAAAGGAGAGTTAAAAAATGAAAAGAATAAGTGTTAGTTATGCTAGAGGATTAATTATTCAAAGAAGTTTGATTACATTAATGCTTTTTTTTCTTGGCATGAGGGGTATTACCTATATAAGTGTAATTGAAGAATTTGATATAAATGGTAGTATTAGAATTTTGTTTACAGTTATTTGTTTAAGTATTCTTATAATAGCTATAGTATTTTCATTAGTGTCTAAATTGGAATCACCAATTGAAACCCAAAAAGATAATAGAAATAATTTATTATCAAACATAATAGTGGTAGTTTCAAGTGTGGTATTTATTTTTTATATAGTCTCTATTTTTAAAGATAGCTCTACATTTAATATATCATTGATAACTCCATTTCTGTTAAGTGCTATATTTTTTTTGATGGCCTAATTTTTTATATTCATGAGAAGAAAAGAAAAAAATAAAATAATATCAAATATTTCCATCTACACTTTTATTGCTAATTGATGAAAAAGATATGATAAATGTATGCTAATTAATAAATTTAAAATATTACAAGTATAAGAAAGATAGTTATAACTGACTATCTTTTTTATGTAACATAAATAAAAAAGATAGTTTTTTAATTTCTGCAAAAATATATGTAATAAAATAAAAACTAAAAAAAGTATTTTAAAAGTATATGAGTATAAAGGAAATAGATAAAACTAAAATTTATAATTATTAAAGGAGATTTAAAAAATGAACAAAATAAGTGTTAGTTATGTTAGAGCATTAGTTATTGAAAATTGTTTTTCTACATTAATGTTTCTTGCTGTTGGTATTTGCAGCATTACTCAAATAGGTGTAAATGAAGAAGCTGGTATAATTGAAGAAGTTGGTATAAATGGTAGTATTAAAATTCTACTTATAGCAATCTTTTTAAGCATTCTAATAACTATAGTATTTTCATTAGTATTTAAAGTGGAATCACCAACTGAAACTCAAAAAAATAATAGAAATAAATCATTATCAAACACAATGCAGATAGTTATGCTTGTGTTAACTGTTTTATATATAATTGCTAGTTTTAAAGGTGACTGGATAGTTAATATAACAGTGATAATTCCATTTCTATTAAGTTTTGTATATTTTTTTGATATTTTAAATTTTTATATTTATGCGAAATATAGTGAGCAATTAGAATAATAATAATTTTTTCATATATGCCTTTTATATATTATTCTTGACTGATGCAAAGTATATGACAAATGTATGATATTAAAAAAATAAATACTACAAATAAAAAACAGTTGAAATTGACTGTTTTTTTGTTTATAAGATTAATGTAATTTTAATAAAAGAGTTGAATATCTTAATATATTGTGATTCGTTTTTTTGAGAAAATAAAATAAAATTCTTCAAGAATTTTATTTTAGTGATAAATACGATATATTATTTTATAAACAATGATGCTATAAATTATATATGTAATATATTCTTGCTAATTATAATAATTTAATGGAGGAAATGTAAATGACTGCTTTACTTAAAGAACTTGGATATAAAGATGAAAATGAATATAGAGAAAAAATAAAATCTATATTTACTAAAAGAACTGAAAAAGGTATTAATGAAGCTGGAGATGTAATTTATAAAGATATTGATATTAGTAAGTTATATGAACATGATGAGTGGACTTATGAATGCTTATTAAATTTGCTTGGATTGGAATTAGAAAAGAATATACCTTTAGAAAAAAATTTAAATACAAGAGTTGTTAGATTTAATTTTAAACAAACTAATTTAAATGATGAATTTAAATTCTTATTTTATAATAAGTTAATTTCAAAGAATATATCTATTAGTACTTTGAAACTTTATTATGATAAAATTTACAAATATTTTATGGAGTTTATTAATAATTATTATCAAAATCTAAATTCTATATTAGATTTTGATATTCATGAAATGCAACTTAAGTGGTTCTCTTATTATAAAGATACACATGATAATAAATTTGCACATTATGCAAGTTTTTATTTTAAAAATATATATGAGGATTTCATACCCTTGATTGATAAACGTGATATTTTCATGAAAGATTTATGGATATATAATGAATTTCAATCATTAGGTTTAGTAAAAACATCAGATACAAATCCTGACTATAATTTTTTAAAAATTAAAAATAATAAGTTTAGGCAAGAAGTAAAAGCTTTTTTAAAAGAGCGACTTTTCTCTAAAGGTAAGAATATAAGTTGGGTTTCAGGTGTTTCATATTTAAGAAGCCTTACGATTTTTTGTAACTTTATGTATGAAAATACTATTTCATTAGACAAAATTGAAGAGCTTCATATTCATAATTTTTTAGAATATCTTAGAAAGCAGGATGTGTCATATAAGAATTTATATAGTATGTTTTGGATAATAAAAACCTTTACTTTATATATAAATACTAAGAATAAATATTATTTAAATGTAGATTTTTCAAATTTACTTAATTATATTAAGTCGTTTGAAACTGACAACAGTTATATTAAAAGAGAAAATATATCATATAAGGTGTTAAGTAAATTATTAAAAAATATATATGAACTAGAAATCAATGAAATAGCAGCTATTTGGTTAATGTGTAAAACTGGTTTGACATTAAATGAAGTATTATCTCTAAAAACAAATTGTTTGATTAAAGAAAATGATGACTCTTATTCACTTAGAGTCAAATGTGAACCTATATCAATCGATTCTGAGATTTTAAAAGTATTAAATCATAATATTAGAAAAAATATATCTAATATGTACAATCCATTAGGATATATATTCGTTAGGGATCGTAAAAATAGAAAAATTAATAAATATAAAGCATCTTCTTTAAAGAGTAAGATAAATAATATTGCTATAAAAAAATATATAACAGAAGAAGATGGAAGAGTATATAAATTTAATAATGAAAATTTTAAAATACCTAATGTTGATTATGAACTTAAAACAATATTTGAATACATTTGTAACAATATTGAAAGTGAATTAAAACCAAAATTTAATATAGAAGGAATAACAAATAATATGATAAATAATAATGGAATAAATACTCCATATGGAGTTTGTGTACAAAATAAGGATAAAAACTGCGAATTTGCAAAGGAACCACCTTGTTTAACTTGTAATAATGGAGGCATTTGTGAAGATTTATATATTGGTGGATATGAAATTGATAAGGAAAAATATGAACTTTTAATAACTTCAATTGAAGTATTATTAAAAAAGGATGATGTTCATATAAATAAGGAAAACGAAGAATTACTTAAATTATATGAAAGTATATATAATCAAATAAAAAATGGGAATATAATTTATGGAAGATTAAGTGAATTGAAAAATAATGAAAACGAGTCTTTAAAACTAGAGAAACAAGTAAAAGACTTGGAAGATGAAAATAGAAAATTAAAAGAAAAGCTAAGAGAATTATCTTCATAAGAAATAATATTAAAGAATTTTGATTTTTTCTCATAAAATATATAAAATGGAGAAATACAAATGAATAAAGTAAAGGTTGACTATAATTTCAATACTCATTTTTTGTGTCATACACATGATTATAGGTTGTAATGCAGATAGAATAATTAATTATTTTCTAAGTTTAGCATTCTTATCCGAAATTATACTTGTATCTTTATTAAACAAAAAGCCCCCTAGCTCTAATTAGAATATTAACATATACAAAGAATGGTAAACTTAGAATTAGTTTACCATTCTTTGTATATGTATAAGTTTTTTATTTATCTGAGCTATCTTCAAATTGTCCATACTCCCTAATGAGAGCATCTTTTCTAATAAGCCATTTGGAATCTACTTGAAAAGCATCAATATTCCTCTCAAATTTACCTGTATCAATATTTCTTCGCAATGTTGTAACAGCTCTTTTAGATATTTTAGAAGCTTCTTTTAGACTTAGAAGTTGCTCTGTTGCAAGAAGATTATAAATAGAGTTAGTCTCTTTATATGCATATAATATTCCAATTAGAATATTTTGACTAGATTTAATTAAATTATTTTCACTTGAACATTCTCTTAAAACAAAATCTGGTAATGCTACATTTAAAACTGAGTAACATTTTATAATTGATTCTAATATGCCATTTTTATCTTCTTTTTGTAAATTTATCATGAATTCATTCAGAGGCAATTTTTTAGTTGTATCCTTTACACCTAACTCATATCCAAAATCAAATAAAGTTTTCATATATTTCTCCTTTATGTTTTTAATATCACATATATAATATATTAATTGAAAACATTCAATAAATCAATAAAACTATTTTATTTTAATAGCAATAAAACAAATATATTGAATAAAACAAACTTATTTATATTATAAATAATTATTATGTAATTATTCTGACTGGGCATTTATAAATGAGAAGATTTGAATAGTAATCACTTATTACAAATACTTTTATATATCAATATATATGTATTAAATAAGTTGTTTACATTCAAAAATAATCTAAAATATTCAAAAATCATTGAAAAATTGAATGTTTTAGATTATAATTGGAGTAACTTTAAATACAAGGAGAACTAAAAATGAAAAAGATAAGTGAATTAGAAGATTGTGAATTAAAAAAATTATTTAGAGTTAATAGTAAATTACGAAAAGCTGTTAGTGATTCTTATGAAGAAAGCCAAATGTATGTTATAAATAGAATTTTGGAATATATAAAAGATTCATTTACAGATTACTCAATTAAGTTTAATAATAAGAACTTTATAAGTGTTAGATGTAAATATAAATTCATCATGAAATTAAAAGAATTTTTTGATTCTGACTTTTATCCAAAGCTTGACTGTGAACAGTTAGTAAATGATGCTTTACAATTATACAATAAATTTGAAAATGCAGTTTACTTTAATGAAGAGTATTGTAATAATATATATAAGTTAAATTTAAAGATTAAAGAATTAGAAAATATTGTTTTAAGGAATTTTAATGAAATGACAAATATAGATGAAGACTTTTTGTTATATATCTTTGTTAATTCATATGTGGAAGAAAATCTTAATGATAAAGATTTCTATATAGATGAAAACTTTGTATTATATGAAGTAATATCTTATTTGTAATATAAAATTTAAACAAGGAGTAAAAATATGAAAGTTTATAGTGAAAAGAGTGTACTAGAAGCCTCACTAGAACGACTAGAATACATATTCAATCACTTTGATAATGTTTATTTTAGTGTTAGTGGAGGAAAGGATAGTTCTGTCACAGTTCAATTGGCCAATATAGTAGCTAAAAAATTAAATAAAAAATTTGATGTACTGCATATAGATTTAGAGGCATGGTATAATTTCACAGATATTCATTTAAAAGAGTTAAAAGAGTTATCTCAAATCAGAAATTTTTATCATATATGTCTAGAATTTACTGAGGATAATGCAGTTAGCCAATTTGAACCTACTTGGATTACATGGGATGAAAAATGCAAGAATAAGTGGATTAGGAAAATGCCAAAAGGTAAAAATGTTATAAATATTAAAAATAATATATTTGAGTTCTATGAAAGAGGAATGATATTTGAAGATTTTATAGTTGAATTTGCTAAATGGTATAGAGATAAGAATAAAGGACCTGTAGCATGTATAGTTGCAATTAGAAGTCAGGAAAGTTTAAATCGTTTTAGGACTATAGCTAGTCATAAAAAAAAGACCTATAATGATTTGCAATGGTCTACAAAGATAGATGAAGATATATATAATTTTTATCCAATCTATGATTGGAATACGGAAGACATATGGGGAGCAGTTGCAAAATATAACTTTACATATAATCAAGTATATGAAATGATGTATAAAAATGGAGTTAGCATACACAAACAAAGACTGTGTCAACCTTTTGGCTTTGACCAACGCGTAGGTTTAGACCAGTTTAAAGTTATTGAACCCCAAACTTGGGAGAAGTTATTAAATAGAGTTAGTGGTGTTAACATGGGAAATATATATTGTAGGACAGAATTATTAGGTCATTTAAAAACATCAAAACCATCGCATATGAGTTGGGAGGAGTATTCTATTTTTCTAATTGAAAGTATAGGAATTTATTCGGAAGAAATAATGTATCATTATATTGATAAGATAAAGAGAGTTATTTGGTGGCATAATGAGAAATGCAAGACCAAATTAACTGATGGAATGGAGCATGGTGATGATGTAAACTGGTGTTCATGGCAAGAAATAGCAAGAGCATTAGAAAAAAATGATTTTTGGATGAAAAGACTATCATTTGGTGAGACAAAAGCAGGTTATGAGAAATTAAAAAGGATTAGAGATAAATATGAAAAGTACTTTGGAGTTGGAGAAGTGAATAAAAATATAGAAAAACTAGAAAATAAATATGAAAAAAGGGGTGAATAGATATGGAATATAAAATATTTCAAGGTGATTATGATAAAAGGTCATTTTACTCTTTACTGGGACAGTTTTTTGCAGAAAGAGAATATAAAAAAATGTTTCCATATTTAGTAAATGAGGAGGATTCTATTTGGATAGTTGCAATACAAAATGATGAGGTAGTTGGTTTTACAACATTTGAAGAAAAGAAATCCAGAATAATATTTGACTATACTTATGCAAAAACAGTTGATGTAGAAAAAGAATTACTTGATAAGAGATTTATTTTAACAAAAGATGTTAATAAACCTATAGATATAGATTTATTAAGAGAAAATAATGATATAAAATATTGGACTGATAAAGGGTTTAGTATAAAAAAGGAAACTAAAAATTACATATACTTGAGAAAAGAGGCTATAAAAAATGACAGATAACATTATAATAGATAATCTTATAAAAAAATTGACTGAGGAAATATCGAAGATAGAAAATCTTGATGAAAAGATAGACTCTTTAAATAAAGTTAAACTTGCATTAAGTGAAGTTTCTCCATTTAAGTCTGAAGCTGTTGATACTGTACTTTGGATTAAAGGTGACAGTGTTATTGCTAATGACTATAATCCAAATTCAGTTGCATCACCAGAAATGAAATCACTTCATTTATCAATAAAAGAAGATAGTTATACTCAACCAATTGTAGCTTATTATGATAAATCAAATAATGAGTATATAATAGTAGATGGATTCCACAGAAATATAATAGGAAAAGAATATTCCGATATAAAAGAAAGAATTTATGGTTATCTTCCAATTACAATAATAGATAAGGGATTAGATGAAAGAATTACAAGTACTATAAGACATAATAGAGCAAGAGGTTCGCATCAAATTAATGAAATGAGTAATATTGTTCTAATTTTAAACAGTTTAGGTTGGGATGATTATAAAATATGTAATAAACTAGGCATGGAAATTGAAGAAGTTTTAAGGTTAAAACAAAGAACAGGTTTAACAGAGGCTTTTAAAAATCATGTATTTTCTAATTCATGGGAAGAACTTATAGAAAAGCTTCCAAATGAAAAAGAAGGTGAATAAATATAATAGAATTTGATGATTTATCAGATGATGAGCTGTTACAGGTAGCAAAACAATTAAAAAGTATATTGAGAAAAAGAAAAAAGAATATAGAAAAGGCTATTACTTACATTGAAGAAGCTCAAGGAGTTTATACTTTTAAATTTAATGAAAAAAGAAAAAGAGAGGAACGACCTTATGTTGCTAAACTTGTATCTAAGCGTATAAAAAAAGGATTTTATGAACTTGATAGAATATTTGAAATGTTTGTATCAGTTAGAATTGGAGAATATATTGAAGTGTCAGGTACGTTTCGTGCAAATGAAAATGACATATTAGAAATAAGAGATTCAAATAAAAGAAAAATCTATATAGTAAGAGATGGAGATTTGTTAATGCTTTGTAGCCCTGATGATACAAATAATATGTTAGCAATTAAACAAGCACTAAAGGGTGACTTTGGATTTGACAATTTAATAGAATACATTACAGGGAATGTTGATTCAGGAGATATTTTAGATGAACTTAAAGACTAAACCATACAAACATCAGAAAGAAGCATTTAACAAGTTAAAAGATATAAAAGCAGGCGCTCTTTTTATGGATACTGGAACAGGGAAGAATAGAACAGCTCTTGAATTAATAGATTATAGGCTAAAATATAAATATTTAGATAAAGTCTTTTGGATATGTCCAGTATCGACTAAAAAAAACCTAGCAGATGATATTAAAAAACATTCAAATTATAGTATTTCATATATAGAATCCTTTGAAAATGAATTTATTTGTATAGTTGGTGCTGAAACAATTTCTTTATCAGATAGATACTATTCAAAGCTTTTAAATTCAATAACTTTGAATAGTATGCTAATAATTGATGAAAGCCATTTAATTAAAAATCCAAAAGCTAAAAGAAGCCAAAGAATATTGGATTTACGAGACAAGCTTAATTATAGAATAATTATGACAGGTACTCCTGTTACTCAAGGAGTCTGGGATTTATTTACACAAATGTACTTTCTTCATCCAGGAATATTAGGGTATAATTCTTTTTATTCTTTTGCCAAAAACCATTTAGAATACAGTAAAAAATATCCAGGCTTGATAGTTAGAGCTCATAATATAGACTATTTGACAAAAAAAATAAATCCTTATGTCTATCAAATTAGAAAAGATGAGTGTCTTGATTTACCTGAAAAAAACTATCAAGTTAGATATTTTGAATTAAGCCTTGAACATAGATTATTTTATAATGATGTAAGAGATATTTTATTTAATGAAATAGATTTTGAAAATTTAAGAAGTGTAGATATATTCAAGATGATTGGATACTTACACAGAGTGGCAAGTGGATATATTAATGCAGAGATACCTTTAAAAAAATATAATTTTGTATCAAGGAAGAATAAAAAAATCAAATTCTCTTATGAAAATTTAGATAGAGTAAAAATACTTACAGAAATATTATCAGAAATAAACTTAAACGAAAATAAATGTATTATATGGCATAAATATGATAGTGATTTGGAGGCTATAGAAAAACAACTAAAAGGATTTAAGTATAGTAAATTAAATGGAAAGATGAGTAGAATAAAAAAAGAAATAGATTTAGATAAGTTTCAAAATGGAGATAATAACATCCTTGTATCGAACATAAGTACTGGCTCGGTTGGTTTAAACTTACAGATAGCTAATTATATTATCTATTATAATAATACCTTTGATTATGCTAAGAGGTATCAAAGTGAAGATAGAATATATAGGATTGGTCAAAGTAAGAATTGTCACATAATAGACATTGTAGCTGATAACACAATTGATATTAGAATAAAAGAAAGCTTAGATAATAAAGAAAGTTTAGCAAATTCTATTAAGAGAGCAATAGAGAGAATAAAAAATGATAAAGAAGAAATAGAAAAATTTAAAAAAGAGTTTTTAAATATAGAAGAATGATAATTTTGAAAGGGGTGTACTTATATGGTATTAGATTTATATAAACAATTAGGAGTGGCGCTAGGAAAGCAATTAGATATGGAAGATAGATTTTTATTAGCAGAGAGTTTAGCAAAAGATATTTCTGAATATAATTATTCAGATGCTTACTTTACTCTAATAGCCAATTTTGCTAAACATAAAATTTCAATCCCAGCAGGTATGACACAAATATTTTTTGAGGATGATGATGCAAACAACGCAAATTATTGTTCAGGATTGATAATAGAAGGTTTAACGCAAGAGATAGATATAAGTAATTGATAAAGGAAGTGAAGAAGCTACCTTTATTTTCAAATAAAATATATGATTTAGATATTTGTACTATAGGAGCTAAAATATGAATTTTTATAAGAAAAGGATTATTGAATCAAATGACTTTATAATAGAAATTGATGATGCCATAGCAGATATAGTAATTGAGTTAAATAAAAAAGGATATAAGACTATGAGTTGCTGCTCTGGACATGAAGAAATGGACATTGTACGAACATATATACTATTTAGAGAACCATATGATATAAATCCACCTAAAGAGTATACCTATAAAAATAGATGCCTAGAAAGATATATAGATAAATACAATTCTAATATAAAAACTAGCTTGAAATATAATATAGATATACTACAAAAATGGGTTCATGGTCTTTATTCATATAGCAATAATATTGAGGAAATAAAAAATAATATTTCTAAGACTGAAAATAAATATAATATTTTATTAAAAAATAATTCAGTAAAAACTGCTATGAAAATAGCTGAATATGTATCAAAAAATTTAGATAAATTATCTGTAAAAGAATTAAGGAACATTATAAAAACATTTGGAATTTCAAATTATAGTAAATTAAATAAAAAAGAATTATTAAGTAAATTAATTGAAAATTTTAACAATTTAAATAAAAAAGATAGAAACGAGGTCGCTTATTGGATATATATAAATAATAAATTAGCATTTAGTATGTATAAAAAAGAAGTACTATCAAATCTCAATATTACTGAAAGTAAATTTAAAAAAATACAAATAGAATTAGAAAAATACGTTATTGGCGAAACTAAAACTAATATAAATGGGACCTGGAGAAGTTATATGAAATATGATAGAGAACAGGTTTACAACTTAAAACTTAAAACTTATAGAAAATATTAAATTTATATGGAGGTCTATTCATGAATAATAAAGTTATTGCTTATAAAAAAACAACTATAGGAAAGAAGATTATTAAAAATACATTTAATAATATAATTATGATTTCATTTATTTTAATGGCAATTTCAGCAACTGTTCTTTTAAGTTCTTTTTTTAAAATAGTAGTTATGTGTTTATAAATAAAAAAAGTTTAGCTAAAATAGCTAAACTTTTTTTAATAAAATACAGAAAAAATAAAAACTGTTTTTTTTATATATATAATAATACAAAAAATATATAAATTAGAATAGGAGAAATCTAAAATGGGAAAGAAGAAGAAAAAAAAGAAAAAAATACATGCGAAAAATGATTTTATTAATACAAACTTTAAGAATAATAGAAATATTAATATCGAGAAAACAAAAAATGGTGATGATTTAATTAATTTATATGTATTTTGCTCATTAGGAATTATATTTATTTATGGAATTTGTACAAGTTTTTCAACTATATATCAGTTAATTATTAGTTAAACTCTATAATAACATAGAGTAAATTAAATCTAAAAATCTATTTTAAAAAATATACTTTGTTTGGTAGGTGATAGTTAATAAATGAAAAAAGTTCATGATGAGGTAAATAAACTTAAATTTATATATTATAGTAATCTAATTATGAATGATATATTAAAATTATATGAAATTAATAATAATGTAGAGAAAAAAATGAGGATATTTAATCAAAATATAAAAATACTATACAGTTTCTACTCATTTACACATGAATATAGATGTATTGTTTCAGATGAATATTTATATCATTTTTCAGAAAAAAAATTAAAAGAAAGCTTAGATAATCTATTATTAGATGTTGACCCTGATATAGCTTATAAAAATAGTTTAAACTTAAAAAATGATAGTATGGAGATATTAGAATTCTCTTATAGAACTAATGTAACTTGTGGTAATAAAGGTTTTAATTTATATAAACTATTTGGTTTATGTGCTTGTATTGTACTAATATTATTACTTATAATTACATTCAAAAATATAAAATCTAATCTATATCAATTTGTACCAACAAAAGATATTAAGGTATCTGATGAAGATAAAAAGAATCTCGATAGAAATAACTTGTCTCTAAGAGAAGCTATAAATTCTTTACCAGTACAAAAAACAAAATCTGATGAATATAAAGAATATACTAATAAGTATCTAAGCATGAAGCTAAAATATCCATATAATTGGGAAGTTAAAGAAAATATATCAACTATTCAAAACTTAGTTAGAGAATCTAAAAAAGATAAACTCTTTGACTTAGCTTCTGACAAAGTCAAAATAGCAGGGATATTAGTAGAATTTATGGCTAATGACCCATTTGAGACAAAGATAAGTGTAGGTGTATCACCATTAGAGTCTAATATGAATATACAAAGCCTAACATCCATATTGGATGATAATATGGTTAAGCAAATTGATAAACAAATAAGAACAAATATACAAGCATCAGGAAATAAAATTATTTCTAGTAAAGGTACTAAAATTGAAAAGATAAATGAAAATAAGGTTATCTTAAGTGAATATATTTTCAGAGCTGATAAAGAAAATAGTAATGATACATCAGTAATACAGATTATATGCCCCAATGGTGTAAACAATATTGTTTTAACAGCAATATCTAGAGTTGGCGACAACCAAATAAATAAGTATAATATATTGACTGAGATGTTAAAAACTCTTGGTGCATATGATACAAATAAAGAATTAATTGAGGTAGGTTAAAATGGATGGTATGCAAATATATCTAACATATATAAAAAATATTTTGAAAGAAATAGATAACTATAGTCCTAAAATATCTATTACTGAAGCTGGTCCAGAAAATATAGCTACTATTTTTAAGACTGTTTCTGATATAAATGAATTACTCAGAATATACGAATATGAAAATAAAGATATAAAAAGACATGAATTTCTCTCAAATAAAATACCTGTTACTTTTGAAGAAACTCTTCTTGAAGATATAAAAGATGAAAAAGTGAAATTAAGTATAAAAAAACATTGTGGTGATTTATTAGCTTCAGAATATAAGATTAAAGAAGATTTTATAGATTTACACACGAAAAATACTTTTCTTGATGATGATAATGATATAAAAAAACTTTTAGAAAAAGGATTAAGCCTTTTCGATATAAAAATGGGAAATAAATTAGATAAATTTAATGATAAAATTGAAACTTTCATAAAATAGATAGGAGTGTTATTATGTCTGATAATAAATCTGGAATTGGGAATAAAAAAGCAGGTATTATTGTTGGTGCGATTTTAATTATAATATCAATAAGTATCTTTTATCTAACAAAAAATATTGATAAAAAAGAAAATCCACAAAGTAAAACAGTAAAAAGTGAAACCAAAATAAAAGATAGTAATACAAATGATGTAGAAAATAAAAATAATATTAACACAAATAAAAAAAATGATGAAGATAATATAAATAATGAAGATATAAATCAATCTTTAGTGCAAACTTCATCTATAAAAGAAATTTCTAATGATGTAGAAAATAAAAATAATATTAACACAAATAAAAAAAATGATGAAGATAATATAAATAATGAAGATATAAATCAATCTTTAGTGCAAACT
>NZ_AVHW01000114.1 GCF_000449425.2 Clostridioides difficile CD160 | reverse complement strand
TTAATATCAAAACAATAAAATAAATATTAATTATATACTAAAACTATTTTTTTTCAGAAAAGAACTTGTCTATTTCTTTTTTCACAGAAGGATACCAACAAGATTCTTTGTTTGTTGTAAAACTTGGACAATCATAATTTTTACTTTCAATATATTTCTTTGGAATTTCTTCATACATAGAACAACTCAATTCATTATTTTTCAAAAACACATTTTTACAAGCACTGCATAAAGGAGGATCTAAGATAACTGCTCCAAAATCACAGTCGAATCCACTTCCTATCTTTGGTAATTTACTCATTCTATCACCTCTGCATCTAAATAATATTTATTATTATCTATTTTAACATCATTAATTATATATTTCAAATCTCTGGAAAATAAAACTTCTTCTTGATATTTATATTTATCAATAGCTACGTTCTTTACATATAAAGCTCCTTTATACCCCTTTGAAACTTTCATTCTAATAAATACATTTCTACCTTGATAATCAAAATCATTCAAACTAGTTGATGTAAAAATTTTTGCCTCAATTACTCTATTTTTCACAAATATCATATCTAAATCAGTTACTTTGTACCCTTTTGGGAATATCCCTAGATATTCTGGTATAGTTTTTCTATACACAATTATATTTTCATTAATGACACCTTTAGCTAAAGCCTTATCTAATACATCTATTTTATCTCTTAGAGCTTCCATTCCTTTGCCTGTTGTTAAAGCAGAATTAATTTTGTTGGCTCCAAATCCTGTATAATACCTAATTACTTCTTTTTCATCATTAGTTAATTTTTCTAATTCTTTTGATAGAACTTGTTTTAATTTATTATTTCTGGAATCTAAATATTTTGATGTACTAATTATATCATCATTTCTTAATTTTTCTCTCCAAGAATCTCTTCTTAAATAGCTATGCTTTAATAAATGCTCCTTCATTTGATTTTGATATAATTCTAACTTCTTATGTGCATCTTCAATGTTAACAATATCTAGGTTGCCAGCTTCTATTCTTTTCCATTTTCTTATATTTCTCTCAATTTCTCTTTGTTTCTGCTCAACATTATATCTTTCAAGAGCATCTTGTTTTTCTTCTTCTGTCAAAGGTTTAGGAATTTCATTAATTTCAGGAAAAAATGTAGTTGGATGATGTCTACAGTTTGGGTGTAAAAAACCTAGAGCCATAGCTTCACTTAATAAAGGATATCTTCCTTCTTTTGAACTTCCTTTACTATATACATCATCAATTAATACTCTTCCTTGCCAAGGTAAACACAGTGGACAAGTATTTGTATGATTTGATGTTATGACTGTATGTACTCCATACTCATCTCTTTTTATACCTTCCCCCATTAGTGTTACACGCTGATTAGCTGTTCTTATACTCATCTCTGCATAACTAGATATATTTACTTTTCTGCCATTTTTATATGTAATACAATTTATTCCTTTGTCTAAAAAATCTTTAGTAGCCATATCTACTGCTTGATTTACTGTCATAGCTCCATTATTTACATACATTTGAGATTTGAATATTGTTTGTCTATAGACATCATCCATTTTTCTAAGTGCAGCATGATTTGCATTATGTAAATCACCTTTAACAGATTTAATAAGACTAAAAACTTTATCTTCATTTATTTTAAAAAAGCTTTTTTCTTTAGGTTCAAACATATTTTTAACTTTAGAACCTACCTTATTTAGTGTCTTACTAATAAAATTTTCTGACCTTTTAGACCCATTTTTAAAACTAGATTTTAGTAACTTATCTGTTTCTCCATCAATTATCTTTTGATAATCTTTTATTATACCTTTATTTCTCTTTTGAAATTTCTTTATTTCCCTTAATTTAGTTTTCTGCCACTGTTCCCACTTAAAACCTTCTTTTAATTCTTCTGACTCATGCAGTTTCATGCTTTGTTTCATTGACTTCACTAAATCAAGTTCCATATCGCTATAAATAGATGATATATCATATGGATTTAAAGCCAACTAGATCACACCCTCATTGACTACATCATCATTCATTCCATCTATATTAGTTACTGGTTCTTCTATGTCCATTAGTCCATTTTCTTCTTTTATCCTAAGAACTTCTTCTGCTTTCTTTTCATCACTCATAGTATCACCATAAAGCTCATCTACAGCCATTTCTGTGCTCATTATTCCATAACTTTTAGCTTTACCTACTGTATCAACTACTGTATCAAAACTTGGTGTTGAGTATTCACCAAAACTTATAACTGGATTATATTCTCCTATAGTTCTTTCATACAATAAATCATTAACTTTAAGTACAGTTGATACTATCTCTGGTATAACTTCATTTAAAACATCTATTATTTTACCTCTAGTATATAAAGTTGTTTTTTCTTTTTCTCTTTGTGATTCTGCACTATCCGTTTTCTTCAAATCAATACCAAGAGTAGCAGGTGATATAATACCTTGTAAACACATATCTATATTACTTGCATAGGTATTTACATATGCTTCATAATTAATTGATGGCTGCTGAATTTCTATTGTATTTTGAGAATCTTCAGCTAAACTAGATGCTATAGCTATATATTTATTATCAAATGAATTAGATTTAATAATTTCTCCTGTTACTGGATTTTTAGGAAGTAAACTTTCTGGTATATATTGTTTAACTCTTCCATCTCTAATAGCATCTACCCACTGACTTATAGTTTCATCTAAAGCATCAAAGCTGTCTGACTTACTATCAAATATACTTTTCCCTCTCCCTAACCATTTAGGTGATTTAAAAAACATCATAGGTACAGACATTAAAAAATCACCTTCATAGGTGATATCTTTTAACTCTAGTGTTTCATCTAAAGTACTTAATGGAACGTCTTGACCTCTGCTATCAATCAATTTATTTATTATGTATCCTTTTCCAAATATCTCAATTAAAGTGTATGTTGAATTATCCTTTGAATATTCTGTAAGAAAGTGTACTTCAGATAGTCTACCTCTTTTAAATTTATAATCTACTCTTTCACCACTATAATATTCTATAATTGGATTAGTAGTTATATCTGTATCTACTGTTATTTTAAAAGCTCCATCTCCTGTTACTAAAGTTTCAATAATAGACTCTCCAATAAGTTTATTAAAATGATTATCTTTACTTATATAAGTCCATAAATTAGTCAATTCTTCTGTATCAAGTTCTATTTTATCCATATCAGCTACAACTATATCTGCCAATCTCTCAGCAATCATAGCAGGAATACCTGAATGTACTTTTCTAACATTAAAATCAGAACTAGGTACAGCTGCCCAAAATCTAGACTTACTTACTAAATCATTGGCAGTTTTTTTAAAA
The DNA here is from genome assembly GCF_000449425.2 of Clostridioides difficile CD160. Lineage (GTDB taxonomy): Bacteria > Bacillota > Clostridia > Peptostreptococcales > Peptostreptococcaceae > Clostridioides > Clostridioides difficile_E. The sequence goes on along the minus strand of NZ_AVHW01000114.1, from coordinate 15,492 downwards.
AATTGGTCTAATTCAGAAGGTTCTCCTCTATACCAAATTCTATTTTTCATTATATTACCATTAAATCCCAATGGCTCTTTTATTGTAATTTCCCTATCAATAGCTGGTTGTATATTAAGTAACTTTATAGCTGTTTTAGTAGCCATCTCTTTTAACCACCCCACATTCTTAAACCTCCAATCTCTTTTTAAATGGTTGTATCGAATACTCTGAACTATCTAGGCAATCAACAGGATAGCTTCCATCATCAACACGAACCCAATTTCCCTTTGATTTTTCATCATCATCCCATATTGCATTTTCAATAGCTTCTACCCATTTATTTAAATGTTTCATAATCTTATATCTACCTTGATTTATTAGTATATTTACAAGCCTTATTCTATCTACTATCCCATCTTTTTTGTAACTTGGTGTTACTTGTATATTTATACCTCTTCGTTTCAATTCATTGCTTAGGGCTTGTCTAAATAACTTGTCTGCACTTTCACAGAATATGTATGTAGAAAATAAAAAATGAGGATAGGTATCTGACCACTCCTCAATCTTATCGACTATTTCTTTTGCATACTTGTCATGTGTATAACCGTGATTTTTCCCTTGTTTATGATAATATCCATCTAACTCTATAATCTCATTATAGCCTTTAGTAAAACCTGTTAGAGTTGCTACAGTTGCATCTGTACCACCAATATCTATGCCTATACTAAATTCAATAAATGTTATATTATTATCTTTTATATAGTTTCTATCTATAACAACTTCACTCTTTTTATATCCAGTATATATTCTTCCTGTTGCTGCTACTCTTCTCCCTAATATATCAGCTTGATACCAAAGTGATGTTTTATCATAGGTTCTTAAAACTTCTTTTAATACATTATTACTTATGCTTAAATTATCTTTTATAGTGAAATGTGAATAATTATATCCCTCATTCTCTCCACTATTTTTCAATTCATCTTGATAATCTAATATGTCTCTATAAAACCAATGACTTGGTGAAAATGGATTTAAATCAAAGAATAACTGTCTTTTACTACTTGCTAGTGTTCTATCAAAAACCTCTTGTACAAATGATTGATGACACTCATTTACTTCTGATATATAGACTGTTCCATATGAGTTACCTTTTATTCTTGCTGCATCATTTGCTTTTCCTCCACCTGCAATAATGACAATCTTCTCTCCAGTTAAAGTTTGAATATATAATGCATCTCTATTTTTATATTCACCTTCTCTACATCTACCTTCAAATAGATACTGTAAACCAAAACCATTACTATCTATAATGTTCATCTTAGCAGCTCCTAGTGAAACACCTGCTACTAAATGTAATTTATCTGGATGAACCTCTAAACACATAGAATAAGCTATCAAATTTATAATATTCTTACCAGCTCTTTTTCCACCTTCTAAAACATTTAACCAACTACCTTTACTTTTCCTTATGTACTCTGTTTGTCTTTTTGTGAGTGGAGAATAGTTAATCATTTTCTATAATCCTCTCGTCTACTGGATTATTTATCAAATCTGCAAGAGCTGTTATTTGTGAATTGATATTAATAGCATCTTTATTTGGTATTTTAGATTTTAATATTTCAATTCTTTGTTTTTGCTCTTCTGTTGCTAGATTCCAATCTTTATGAATCATACTATCATACTGCTTTATAAGGCTTCTAAGTTCACTCATAGCTCTACTCTGAGCATTAAGAAAAGAAGCTTGTCTATCCCATGAAAATTGAAATTCATATTGTATTCTCTCAATATTTTCTGTACTCTCATGCTTTTTAAGCTCTTTAATCATTTCCTCTTTATCTTTAACATACATTATCTTTTGTGCTCTTATTATTGCTGCATATTGAATTATTATCTGTTCCCAAAGAATATCAAACTTATCTTTATTTTTTATATCATTAATTAATTCTTGGGTTTCTTCAGGTAAATACTTTGAGAAGAACCCAAATTTCTCAGCATTCTTATTCTCTTTTGGAGCACCATGTCCAACTGAATTTTTATTATAAAAAGGTGCACCCTTTTTGTTTATAGGTGCACCTTTCTTTTTTTCACTAACCCAGTTGTATCTTTTTATCCATGACTTTAGAGTGTTTAAACTAATGTCATACTTTGCTGATATTTTCTTTTGTTTCATACCTTCTAGGTAATCTTTTTTTACCTTTTCTTTAACATCTTGCAAATCACCACCTCTTTTATTTGTTTGTTTTGATGATAAAAAAGTACTCTTGTTAAAGTCTTTATAAAAAATCTATATAATTTTTTCTTCTTCAATTTCTTTTTTTAATTCTTTTTTAATCTTAATAACCTTTCTTCTTAGCTCTTTCCCTAATTTATTTAGTATAAAATCTAATTTTTAAAATATAAGAATATAAAAGACCTAGAAATTAATCTAAGTCTTTTTAATGGGGGATACATATTATATTTATAAGGAATAAGTTCTAGGAATTGAACCTAGAATTATGCACCAGCACTTATACATTGAGTGAGGTTACCAAGCCCCACTCTTTTAGACACCTGAATTAAGATACAAAATTGTATGAGATTTTAATCTAAATTCAACTGCTACATATAGTGTATTAATAAAAATATTTTGAACATAGTAAGAATTGAACTTACAACATCCTCATGCCCTGCCTAGTCTGTTCATATAAGCTAGGCGAATCCCTTAACCTAGCTCACATATATATTTAGTTTTGAGAGGGAAATATTCATTTCCACAATACTATTATCTCACATTTTAAATTATAAAATCGGCAGAAAAACGGCAATTAAAAGACCTAGAATTTAATCTAGGTCTTTCATTATACTATCTAATTTTCCATATTCTCTTTCCATTGCTTCAATAGTTACTACCCAATCACGACCAAATTTTTTACAATCAATATTTTCAACTAATTTTCCTGTTGCAACTGCTTTTCTAAGTGTAGAGTCTTTCAAGTTCCATAATTTTGTTGCTTCTGCAAAGCTATAAATGCCCTCAAATCGATTCATAAAATCCCCCTTAATCATTACTATAAAATTGAGTTAATAACATAATATAACAGGATTAATGCTCCAATCAATTTAATAGTATCATACAGTAATTTCAATAATTCAAATGTTAACTTTCTGTACTTATTCATTGTATTTTCAGTGACTATGTTTTATAATTTAGTTAAGAGGGAAGGTGCAACTTCCACTCTTAACGTTTTACTAATGTAGGCTATCTATTAACATTTTGATGACTGCTAATAGTGTGCCAACTTCGAGTACGAGTTCAGTTAATTCTTTTATGAGTTTTCTGAACTCTTTTATTTTCTTAGCCACTTTCTTTTCACCTCCTTTCTATACTTTAATTATATCACGTATGCGTGATATTGTCAATAACTTCCATATATCTTTTTCACAAAAAAATAGACAGTTATTAACTGCCTATAAATCTAACATCTTAAATAATGGTTCTTGCTCTATTAGTGCTTTTTTACCAAATAAAGCTATTGATATTGAACTAATAGCTTGATTAGCTCTTTCCCTTAATTGTCTTTCTTCTAAGTATACTTTATCAACTATTAAACTCCATTCTAAGCCTTCTATATACCTATGCCTTATAATTTGTTTATGTATTGGTTTCAGATTATTTATAGCCGAATCTATTGTATATTTTAGTGCTTCCATTTCATATAGTTCTATCTGTTTTTCTATTATCTTTTCTTCAAGAATAATTAACTCATTTTCAACTTGATTACTTATTGAATTAGTCTTACTTATAGGAATGCTGTCATAGCTTAAACCTTGTATAAAATCACCTAAATGGCACTCTTTAAGATTTTTTATTTGAAGTTTTAGACTTTCAATATTAATATGTAATTGTTTGTAGTTCTCAAGGTGCTTTTTAGTTGCCATAAAAAACTCCTTTTTAACTTTACTTGCCATAACATCACCCCTATTTATTTAAGCTACTTTCTTTTTATTTTCCTTTCTTTTTTTCTTAAGTTCATCATATTCTATCCAACCATCCACCCCATACTTTTTACTCTTAGAAATCCATATAAGTATTTTATCTTGATACTTATAGTCAAAAAGCTTTTTTCTAAGTTCACCTTGTTGTGTACTATATCCTTTCACATCTATATAAACAACTTCACCATTCCATTTATATATGGCAAAATCAACTGTATATGTAATAGCCCTATAGCTTTTTCCATCTTTTTTAAATTTAGGTTGTAGTTCAAACTTTTGTTGAAGTCCAAAATCTTTTATTTCTCCATTTGCCTTTCTTTCTTTTAAATATAAATAATACTCTGACTCATCTTTACTATCAAATTTAATTCCATCAATTACAATTTTTTTATTATTGTATTTACTCAATCAAATACTCCCTTTATCACTTAAAATTACTCATACTTATTAATACCATTTATAAAGTTATAAACCTCATGTACACTATATCCAAACCTTTTAAATCCTTTTACATATATTCTTATTGAACTTGGTATACTTCTACCTACCCTACAATTTTCGTATCCTTGCCATAAATTCTCTTTTTCCTCTTGCTTTACCATTTGAGAAACTGCCTTTTGGAATTTATTCATCATCTTTACTCCTAGCCCTATTAGCCTTCTTCCTACATTCCTTACAACAGTAAGTCTCCTTAGATTTTTCATCAAGATAAAATAGTTTGCCACACCAACTGCATCTTCTTCGTTTCATGAAATCACTCCTTATAATTCCTAAATGATTCAACTAACATTTCAGTGTTTCCACAAGTATCTTCTGTAAAATCTATTTGTCTCCCATTAAACTCTTTTATATAATCTGCTATATCATATACTCTTTGACATTTATGCTCTATACAATGGCAAATGTCATTTATGCTTACTTCTTCTGGTATTTCAACTATAATTTCATGTTCTAAAGTTACTTTTTCCTCAAAGTTGATTTTATACTTTTTCATTTTATTTCACCCATCCATTCTATAGAATTTACACCTGTAATTTATTCTTTATTCTTATAGTTCTTGCTATAACAATTTTCACACTCTTTTAAATTTAGTCTATACTCATAAATTCTCCCTACTATGAAACTAGTTATTATTAACGTGATGCTAGTTAAAATATTCATTTTTCAACATCTCCTCATATTCTTCTCTAGCTTTATCTATTGCAGTAAATATATCTTCTCCATTATCATATAATTCTTTTGCTCTTTTAATTGTATATTCTGTCCTTGAAACTTCCATTATTCCTCCTCAAGATATTCAGCTTTCCATCCACTTCTAGTTTTACTCTTCTTTTTAATTGTTTGGTAAACTGCTTGATGTTTTAATCTTAAAAAACAAGCTGCACTATCTAATGATTCAAAAACTTTTTCCTCACCAGTTGTAACATTAGTCAATTTTATTGGTATATCTTTTTTCCTTTTTTTCATTCTTCTTTCAATACCAAACTCTATTAACATTTTTTCAGAAGTTGGATACATCTCTTCTCCATTTCTTGTTACTCCAATTATGCAACAGTACAATGCAAGATAGTTTTTAAGTGTTAAATCATCTTCTATAATATTATTTATAACAGAACCACTAAAATATCTTTCTACTTTAAGCACAGCTTATATATCCCCCTATCTAACTATTTTTTAAACTTTTCTTTTTGACTTTTTTTGATTATTTCATCAAGTTCACTAGATGTATATTTAATATATGTTTCCGTAAAGTTAGCAAATTTGGTTTTAGTAACTTGACCAGCATCATTACTAATAAAGTTCCTATTATCCTTATATATCTTTTCTAAAAAATTGAATACCTCACCTTTCTTATTTATAAAAATATATATAGCTTTTAATAATCTATCTTCATCCCAATTTACTACTTTCTTTTTCATATTCTCACTTAGTTTTAAGTGTGTATTTTCTTCAATTATTTCTTTATTTTTATTTACTACAGCACTTGTCTGCGTAGTATAGTTACAAGGTATAGTAGAAGGATATAGTAGATGGGTTTTTCGTTCCGGATTTATATCCGTTTGGGTCGGAAATATATCCGTTTGGGTCGGATTTAAATCCGAGCAGTCGGATATATTTCCGACATGTGGATAACTTTTAGTGTTACTAATTAGCTCTATATATCTATATCCTAATTTATAGTAACTCCATGTTCCTCCTTGTTTTAAAGTAGCATGTTCAAGTATATCTAATTTGTCCAACTTCTTAAGTATTCTATATATTGTGTCTTGCTTTTCTGTATAAAGTATTGGCAGTTCTTCTATTACTCCTGAATAATCAATCCAATAGTATTCAATTCCTTCAATCATCTTTCTTGACATTCTTCCACTTCCTAAAAAATCTACAAACCATCTTAATATAAGCAAATCTCTTATATTGAGACCTAATTCTACTGCTTTTTTCTGACTAAATCCTAATATTGTATATTTCAAGGTATTCACCCTCTTATCTAACTAATTCCATCTCTTCTGTTATATAAATTAAACAATCAAAACATACTTCTATAAAGCTCTTTCTCCCAATCATTATATTTACATCTTTATCATACTCACAAGACCTCAATACTGGCATTGTTACAAGTTCTAATTCACTATTAACTCTATTTTTACATCTATCACACTCATAAACTAAATAACTAGCCATTTTACACCTCTCTTTTTTCTACATTTTCATAAGCTTTACAAATCATGTCATATTCTTCTCTATTTAAATCTTTGATTTCTTTGCCTAACTGCTTAAAAACCTTTTCTTTCAACTTTTCTTTACTAACACCAGCATTATAAGCTATTGCATACAATCTACTTAATTGTTTAGTAGACAAAAATTTAACCTCATTACTTCTATTTTCTTCATCAAATTTATTTAAGTTAGTATTATTTTTAAACTGCTCTTTACCACTTATTGCATCAAAACTATCATTTTCAGTTATATTAAGTAACTGAATATACAAATATCTAGTTTGATAGGTTTCTATACCTCCTAGTGCTTGTAATTCATTAGAGCCTTTAAGTTGTAAGTCTCGCATTGGAGAAGTGAATGTAATCTGCTCTAATGGGTTTTCTCCATTTATCAATGTTAATGTTGCATACTCATTTGTAAAAGTCACTATAGGGCATAATTTAGCTTCTTCCAATAAATCTGTTGCTTGAGGTAGAAAGTCTGCTAACTCAAAATACTTGAAGTTAGCAAACTTATTTTGACCACTCTTTTTAATGTCTAGTTTATTAAATCTGACTCTTACATCCATTAATTTAATATATATATTTTTGTTATCCATCAATCTCCCTCCATATATTTTATGTTTTGTTCTAAGATTTTCATAAAGCCATCTATGTAATCACCATAAAGTTTTTTCAACTTAGTATCTTCTAAATGTTGCTTAAACTGTTCTAAATTCCACTCTTTTTTATGTTTATCTATACAAGATTCTAATGCTGATACTTGTCCAAATTTTAAATCTAAATCTACTTCATCAACTGTTGTAAAATTTAATAAAAATAATTGTTCTTCTAATACTTGAATTATTTCTTCTCTACTTTTCAAAATAGTCCCCTCTGTGTTATAATTATATTGATATTATGATGTTTTTTTGAATTGAGCCTTTGCAGAGGCTCTTTTCTTATATCTGTACATTTAAAGGCCTCTCCCTTTCTAAATATTCTTGATACATCATAATTTCCCTAAAATCATCAGATGCTTCTAATTCAATATCATATTCAAGCATTTTAAGTATATTTTCACTGGCTATTTTTACACCTTCCCACCAATTTAATATATTAATATTACTAGTCTCATTGTTATCTTTTAACCTTTCAATTTCTATATTAGCTCTTTTAATTTGACTTATTGCAAATATTTTAGCTGTATTCACTTACACTCACTCCTTTTATTTAATGTAAAAATCTAATATTATAATCGCCTTGTTGAATATCTTCTATCGTTAATAATTGATATTGTATGCATCCTCTATATTTATCAAAATAAGCTAAATTTAATTCATCACTAGTAGCTACTATTACAATACAATCTCCTTCAAAATTAATTTTTCTTGAGCTTATTTTTATTGCCTTACCTACTTTGAATTTACTTAAATCAAATTTTAATACCAATCCTTCCATACTAATTTTCCTCCTTGATTAATGGCCAAACATTTCTTTTCTAATTCTATATATTTCATCAAAATCTAATGGTGTAACCATATATGATATATCTATTGGTGGAATATTTTGAAATGCTCTTTCTGCTTCTTCCATTGTATAAATCCCACATTCATTCAATGCTTTCCAAGTCCTTTTTAATTGTGCTTGAAATTCTTCTTCTGTTTTGTAATTCATCATAATTTAACACCGCCTATTAAATGTTTTTTCTAGCCCATAAATCAGTTTCTTGTGCTAATTTTGAAATTTGATTTAATGTGTCTAATACATATTTTTTAAAATCATCTTTTTCATATTCTTCTACTGAACCTTTTTCAGATATATCAAGTAATATTTCAGTCATTTTTTCAAAATCATTTCTAGTTGCTAAAATTTCAATGGTTAATCTATCCAAATTTTTTAGTTCTAAGTTTTGTGCATATCTAATTCCTATTGAACATTGATTCTTACAATAATAATTAATTAGTTCTGGTGCATTATATACACTTGAAATTTGTAACACTTCATCAGCTCTAGGTGTGATATTTCCTAATTCAATTCTTGCTAATTTTGTACAATCCATTGATAAATACTGTGATGTACCCTCTCTACTCCTCATATCTTTATTTCTTTCTGCACATTCTAATCTAGCTTTGTAGTAAATACTGTTTAACGCTTTTGTTGCTATCTTTGCCATATACTTTCCTCCTTTTAAGATAAACTTAGATTATTTGTAATCTATTTTAAAAAACTAATTTAATTTTATTATCTGATTTTAGTTTGTTTATAAAGTAAACTTGTCCTTTCCCAGTAATTTTTACTGTTCTGGTTACTTTAGTGCTTCCATCAGGATTATTTATTACTCTTTTTTTAACTTCCATTATTCCTAAATTCATACTTTTTTGAGTTGGTATATTATAATCCTCACCTTTACGCTTAATTAAATATCCATTATCTCTAAGCCAATCAAAGAGCCTATTTTGACCTGTATCTACACCATTTTGTTTTAATATTTTTGCTAGTTCACCAACTAATATTGAATTTTCAGAACCTAGAACTGCATCAGCAAATAGTACTTTTGGCTGCTGCAATTGAATCACTTTGTCTTTTTCTTGAATCTTTAATTGATTTGCTTCTTGTTCTTCTATCCAACGTTTAGCACGTTCTATTGGATTTTCTATCAAATAGCTATCACTCAATTGTGAATTTACCATGTTATATGTACCAACTTTACGAATACTAGGCAATATATCATTAGTAACCCAACGTTTAAATCCTTTTGCATTTGGTAATTTAGAACTTAATATTAAAGAATAAAGTCCACTTTCATTGATAATAGGAGTTCCTTTTGTTCCCATATCAATAAATCCTAATTCCTTCAAATCGTGAAATGCGATTTGCTTTTTGTCTTCTTCATCAACATGTTTTGTTAAAGCATCACTTATATTTGAATAACCTAACTTTTCTGCTACATCTTTCCCAACAAACCAAGGTTCTTCTCTTATTTCGATTACTCTTATTTCACCAAAAGTACTATTTTTAAATATTTGTAAATTATTCATGCTTATCTGCCTCCGATTTATAATTTCTATATTCTAATAAGTCAAATTCCTTCCATAATATATCTAATATGAATGAGTTTTTAGTTAAACCTAAGTACTTTGACTTTCTTGTTATTTCTTCATTTAATTTTTCGGGCATTCTGACTGTTATTCTTTTTTTATTTGAGTTCATTTTGCCGTCATCCCCTTCCTTGTTTCAATAATATCACGCCGTCTTTGTGCCGTCAATACATTTTATAGATTTTCTATAAATTATTTTTATGATATAATAATGACATCATTTAGACTTTAAAAAGGAGGTATTCTTATGTCAACTTCACTGCCTAAATACACTTTAAGAATAAATAGAATTTTGCTTGAGAAAATTAAATATATAGCTGAAAGTGAAGGCCGCTCTGCTAATAAAGAGATTGAACAACTAATAAAAAAACATATTGAAGATTATGAACAAACAAAAGGAGAAATTAAAATTAATATTGAAGAATAATTTATATATTATTGCTAATCACTAACAGTATGTACTCATTTATTGACATACCTCTCTGATTAGCTTTTTCTTTACACTTGTTGTATAACTCTTCTGTAATAGTTAAAGTATATTTTTTTATATTATTCATCTAATCACCTCTCTTTATATTCTGCATCTAAATTTTAAAGTTCTAATCTAGTAAAATCATTTCATATCCTCACCTTCCTTAACTGTACTTTTAGTACATTCATTTTCCAAAAAAATTTCCTCTATTGAGGTATTAAAGTAGCTAGATATCTTTACTGCTGTACTTAAAGATGGTATTCTTTCATTTTTCTCTAAGAAAGCTATATACCTACTTGTAAGACCTAATTCAGATGCTAACTCATTTCTACTTAAATTTCTTTTTATCCTAAGAGTTTTTAAATTATTCAATTTATCACCTTCTTTTATTTTATCTTGTGTACTAATAGTACAGTACTATTAGTACATTGTCAATGGATTTTTCAAAAAAAATAGTATATAATTGATAATTAAGAACTAATAGTTCAATAAATTTAAAAAGGTGGCTAAATAATATGATTGGAAATAGAATAAAAGAATTGAGAATTGAAAAAGATGTTACTCAAAAAGAACTTTCAACTTTTTTAGGGCTAACACCTAAAATGATTTCTTTCTATGAAAAAGAAGAACGCTTTCCACCTCATGATATAATTTTGAAACTATCAGAATTTTTTAATGTATCTACAGATTATCTTCTTGGAAAATCAAATGAAAAAGAAATAAATGAATTTATTGAAAAATTAGATTCCCCAGAAGATATAAAAAACATGTTGAAAATCTTTACTGAATTGAGTGAAGAAGCACAAAATAGAATGTTAAATATAGCAAAAGTGTTTTTGGAAGAAGAAAAATCAAAAAAATAATATTTACTTATATAAATTTAGAGAGATGTTTTAAAATAAACTAATTATTTTTAAACATCTCTTTTTATTTAAAAATATTAAATACAATTACCTTTTAATTATAATTCATAGTTTATTTATTCATCTTTTTCATAAATAGAGAGCAATATTTCAAAATATTCTGTTATTTTTTCTGAATTAAGCTTATCTAATTCAATTAATATTTCATTTAATTCTAATACCTTTATTTCTAAATCCCCCATTTAAAGTATCCCCCTCTATCATGTATTAAAAATTCTAGCCACTCTTTATTTTCACACTCTATTCACATAGAATTCTCTTAATTACATTTTAGCACATATTTTTACTCAAAAATGTCGCTATCACCGTCATTTACTTTACAATTCTACAAATGTCAACATGTATAAATTAAAGTAAAGGGAGGTTTTAGTATGTTAAAAGAATTAAGAAAAAAAAGAAGATTAACACAAAAAGATTTGTCTGAAAAAGCAAATTTAAGTAGAACTTACATTTCAGAGCTAGAAAGGGGGCTATATAAGAATATAAATATAGATGTAATTATTGATTTGTCACTTGCATTAGAAATAGATTGTCTCATTCTATGTGAGTACTTTATTGAAGAAAACTTGAAAAGAAGGAAAATATAATAGTAAATATCTTGATAGCATAATAATAGAACAATTACAAACTGCTCTATTTTTATGTTATTGAATTAATGTGAAGGTTATATAATAAATCAAAAATAACTTGTTTTACATATAAAAGTAGACTTTTCCATAAAATATATTGATAAATAGGTTACTTTATGTATATTATTAACTATATATGTATATTTATGATATGGGGGGTTACTATGGATTTTTCAGATAAAATAAATCAATTTAGTAAGAGGATAGAAACATTAAAAAATAACTTAACCACAGAGGAAGCAACAAAAACAGCATTAATAATGCCATTATTTCAAATTTTAGAATATGATATTTTTAATCCATTAGAGTTTATGCCTGAATTTATAGCAGATGTAGGTGTTAAAAAAGGTGAAAAAGTTGATTATGCAATATTAAAAGATGGCAAACCATTGATTCTAATAGAAGCAAAATGTGCAAGTGATAAATTAAAAAAACATGATGCTCAACTCTTTAGATATTTTACAGCAACAGAAGCAAAATTTGCAATACTTACTAATGGAATAATTTATAAATTCTTCACTGATTTGGAAGAAAAAAATAAAATGGATGAAAAACCATTTTTGGTATTAAATTTATTAAATATGGATGACAATAAAATATCTCATCTAAAAAAATTCACTAAAAATTCTTTTGATATAGATACAATCTTTAATATCGCATCAGAATTAAAATACACTAGTTTAATAAAAGCACAATTAAATATGCAATTAGAAAATCCATCTGATGAATTTGTTAGATTCATAATAAATGATTTTTATAATGGAATTAAAACTCAAAATGTAGTTGAAAAATTTAGACCTATTGTAAAAAGGTCATTATCTCAATTTGTTAATGATTTTATGAATGAAAAATTAAAGCTCCTATTAGAGAATGACAATGAAGATTATGAAAAAAAGAAAGTGAAAGATAGCAAAAAGAAAGAAAAAAATAAAATAGATAATGATATAACAAAAAAACAAGATGAAAATAATCTTCCTAAACCCGAAATCGAACCTAAAAATAATATATTATTAACAGAAGATGAATTAAAAGCAATAGATATAGTTCAAGACATTTTAATAGAAAATGTATCTAAGGATGAAATAAGTTATAAAAAAGTAAAAGATGATATATTTATATTATATAAAAATGATATTAAAAATTGGATATGCAAAATAACGCTAAATTCATCTAATAAAACTATCTCTCTTCCTAATGGTGAAAATGATTATTTAGAATACAAAATGGATGAAGTGATAGATATAAAAGAATTAAAAGATGATTTAATTTTCATCATAAAAAAATACATAAAATAATATTATAATTCTAAATATATTTATAAAAAATAGCATGTACTATAAATATTACATTTCCTTTGTACAAAGATAAGATGGCTTTAGGCTACTCTATTTTTGTACAGGTTATGTAATACGCTTTATTTTAGAACATTTTATTCTAATATTTGAGTGTTTTAGAAAATTTATATAGCCTTACAAACAAAACTGTAAGATTAGCTATAAATATTACAATAATACTTTCTTTTCTACTTCACTCATATCAAACTTATTCTTCCATATTACCCATCTTATAATATTTAACTAGATTTTATTGTAGTATCATGAAAATAATTAAATTGTATCATTTCATCATGCTAAATATACTATTTTAAACAAATTTCAACTCTTATAAACTCTACTTAGAGAGGTGATAATATGAAATCTGCACTATATGTAAGAGTAAGTACACACTATCAAGTAGACAAAGATTCCCTACCATTCCAACGCCAAGAGCTTATAAACTACTCCAAATATGTACTTGGAATAGATGACTATGAAATATTTGAAGATGCAGGATATAGTGGCAAAAACACAGATAGACCAGCTTTCAAAGATATGATGAATAGAGTAAGAAATAAAGAATTTACTCATATACTAGTTTGGAAAATAGATAGAATATCAAGAAACTTACTTGATTTTTGCGATACCTATGAAGAAATAAAAAAACTAAATGTAATATTTATCAGTAAAAATGAACAATTTGACACTAGTTCAGCTATGGGTGAAGCAATGTTAAAAATAATACTTGTATTCGCTGAACTTGAAAGACAACTTACTGCAGAAAGAGTATACTCAATTATGCTTTCACGAGCTGAAAAAGGATTGTGGAATGGTGCTAATTGTCCTATTGGTTATACTTATGATGAGGAAAGTAAGTTCCCTCAAATCGACACTCAAGAATCCATAATAGTAAAAATGATATATGATAAATACGAAGAATTAAAATCAACTTCAAAAGTTTCATCTTATTTAAACAATAATAATATAAAAACAAAAAGAAATGGAATATGGACAAGTAAAACAATTTGCGACATTATAAGAAATCCATTTTATAAAGGAACTTATCGTTATAATTATAGAGAAAGTGCACGAGGAAAAATAAAAGATGAAAAAGAATGGATTATAATAGATAATAATCATAGTAAAATAATATCTACTGAACAATGGCAAAACTGTAATGACATAATGAATACAAATGGTTCAAAAGTTTCAGCATCCTTTAGAAAAAATGTTATAAATACCCATATATTTGGTTCATTTCTAGTATGTGGATGTTGTGGTAATAGATTTGTATCAAACCTTGATAGGCCTAGAAAAAATGGCTATAAACCTTCATCATATAGGTGCTCAAGTAAATTTAAGGATGTTTATTGTAATTCTAAAATTATTACAGATATAACTCTAGGTCCATTTATTTTCAACTATATACTAAATCTTATAAAAGTACACATTTATGGAGTTAAAAATATAAAAGAACTTGAAAAAAGACTCCTTCAAGGTAATACATTTAAAAACATAGTTGGAATAAAACAAGATGAGCTTGAAAACATGTACATTTGTATATATGTTTCAAAGAATCAAAAGATTAGGCAGCTAAATAGAAATAATATTAAAAAGAAAAACAGTAATATGAAAGATACTACTATTAAACTTCTATTATCAGAAAAAGAAAAGTTTGAAAATGCTCTTAATAAACTTGAAGATTTATTTTTATTCTCTAAAGATATGTCAAAAAAACAGTATCTTTTAAAAAAAGTTTCACTTAAAGAAAATTTATCTGCAATTAATAATAAATTGGAGATTGAATCTAAAAAAGCAGATAATAACTCTTTACCTAATGATATGTCCTTCTTAAAAACTGCAAGTAATTTTTTACTTTCATTTAATTTATTGAATGAAAAAACTGTTGACTATAAAAGATTAGTTATGAATATGGATAAACAAATTTTAAAAGATTTTATTGAATCTATGATAGATAATATAACAATAAAAAATGGCATAATACATAGCATAAAATTTAAAAATAATCTTACAAATACATTTATATATAAATAATAAAAATAAGCTATTCATAAATCATTGAATAGCTTATTTTATATGTTAATAATAGTAGTGAGCATATAACCATGTTAACTTACACTAAAGGACATCCAAAGGTTTGAGTAAACACGAGTTTTCTCTTTCCAGTTCTATTGAAGTATTCTTCGTTTTGTCTGTGTATTTGTTCTATATATTTATCTTGTTCTTGTATTTTCTCTATAGGTATTGTTACTTGTTTTCTTTTGCTCACTTCTATTCCTCCTAGTTAATTTCTTATATTACACATAACCTTAATTATATCAAATAAGAAAAATCTTTTAAAGATATTATTATTTTTCTATGTATGTTTTAATGATAA
>NZ_AVHW01000113.1 GCF_000449425.2 Clostridioides difficile CD160 | reverse complement strand
GTTATCATTTCCTCTATTATCATTTCCTCTATAGTTTCTATTGTCATTTCCTCTTCTATCGTTTCTTCTGTTATCTCTCTTATTGTCTCTTCTATCGCTCTTTCTGCTTTCTTCTCTTGGATTTACACCGTCTCTAGTTGGTAAAACTTCACCATTACATATCCAAACTTTTATACCGATTTTTCCATAAGTAGTATCAGCTTCAGCGAAACCATAATCTATATCTGCTCTTAAAGTTTGTAGTGGCACATTTCCTTCACTATAACCTTCAGTTCTAGCCATCTCAGCTCCACCTAATCTTCCTGAAGCAGAAACTTTTATTCCTTTAGCACCAGATTTCATTGCTCTTTGTATAGCTTGTTTCATTGCTCTTCTGAAAGCAACTCTTCTCTCTATAGCTAAAGCTATATTTTCAGCTACTAATTGAGCATTTTTATCTGTACTTCTTACTTCTACTATATTAACTATTATAGTTTTCTTTGTCATTTTTTCTAATTCAACTTTTAATGCTTCGATTCCTGCACCAGCTCTTCCTATAACTACTCCTGGCTTAGCAACGTGTAAGTCCATTTTTATTTTGTTAGCTGATCTTTCTATTTCTATCTTAGCAACTCCAGCTGAGTATAATCTTTTCTTTAAGAATTTACGTATATTATGGTCTTCTAATAATAAGTTTCCGAACTCTTTTTTATCAGTAGCGAACCATCTTGAGTCCCAATCTTTTATAACACCGACTCTTAAGCCGTGTGGATTAACCTTTTGACCCATTACTTTCCCTCCTATCTATTAATTATTTTTTCTCTTTAACAACAACCTCTATATGAGAAGTTCTTTTTCTTATTGTAGTTGCACGACCCATAGCTCTAGGCATGAATCTCTTCATTGTTGGTCCTTGATTAGCAACTATTGATGCTATATATAATTTTTCAGTATCCATTTCGTGATTGTTTTCTGCGTTAGCTTTAGCTGATTTTACAACCTTAGCTATTATTGAAGCTGCTCCTCTTGGAGTAAACTTTAATATTGCTAATGCTTCATCAACATTCTTTCCTCTAACAAGGTCACATATTTGGCCTGCTTTTCTTGGTGATACACGTACGTATTTAGCAGTAGCTTTTGCTTCCATTGTTATTCCTCCTTTCTTAGTCATAATTTAATTATTTTCTCTTATTAGATTTTTCGTCATCCTTATGTCCTTTGAAAGTTCTAGTAGGAACGAACTCACCTAATTTATGTCCAACCATATCTTCTGTTATATATACTGGAACATGTTTTCTTCCATCATGAACAGCTATAGTGTTTTCTACCATTTGTGGAAATACAGTTGAAGATCTTGACCAAGTTTTTATAACTTCTTTACTTCCACTAGCATTCATAGCTTCTATCTTCTTTAAAAGTCTTGCATGGACAAAAGGCCCTTTTTTAGTTGATCTTGACATTTATATTCCTCCTTTCCGAGCAAAAATAAATTTACTACTTAGTTCTTCTTGATACTATTAATTTATTTGAAGCTTTATTTTTCTTTCTAGTTTTGTATCCAAGAGCTGGTTTACCCCATGGAGTAACAGGAGATGGTCTACCTATTGGAGATCTACCTTCCCCTCCACCGTGTGGATGGTCATTAGGGTTCATTACAGAACCTCTTACAGTAGGTCTTATTCCCATATGTCTTTTTCTTCCTGCTTTACCGATAACTACGTTACCGTGCTCTATATTTCCAACTTGTCCTATAGTAGCTTTACAGTTTATGCTTACTAATCTCATCTCACCTGATGGTAATCTTAATAAAGCATTTTTTCCTTCTTTAGCCATTAATTGTGCAGAAACTCCAGCAGATCTAACTAATTGAGCTCCTTTTCCTGGCTTTAATTCTATATTATGAATGATAGTACCAACTGGCATATCTTTTAATGCTAAACAGTTTCCTGGTTTTATATCAGCACCTAATCCTGACAATATAGTATCTCCAACGTTAATTCCAACTGGAGCTAATATATATCTTTTTTCTCCATCAGCATAGTTTAATAATGCGATATTTGCAGTTCTGTTTGGATCATATTCTATAGTAGCAACCTTAGCAGGTATACCATCTTTATCTCTTTTAAAATCTATTATTCTATATTTTCTTTTTTGTCCTCCACCTCTATGACGAACAGTTATTCTACCATGTACGTTTCTACCAGCATTTTTCTTTAAGTTAACTAAAAGAGATTTTTCTGGTTGGTTACATGTTATTTCATCAGAAACTAAAACTGTCATTTGTCTTAAGGCAGGAGAAGTTGGTCTAAACTTTTTTATAGCCATCTGTTTTCCCTCCTTCGTTTGTTATAATACTACATTCCTTGGAAGAATTCTATTTCTTTACTATCAGCAGTTAACTTAACTACTGCTTTCTTAAAGCTTGATGTTCTTCCTTGAGTTCTACCCATTCTTTTAACTTTTCCATCGTAGTTTAAAGTATTTACTTTATCAACACTAACTCCGAATACTTTTTCTACTGCTTTTTTTATTTCAGTTTTGTTCGCATCTTTAGCCACAACAAAAGTGTATTTTTTTTCACCCATTTCAGCCATACTGTGCTCAGTTACAACTGGTCTTATTATTACATCATGTGGATTAGTCATTATGCGTACACCTCCTCCACTTTTTTAACAGCATCTGTAGTTATTATGAATGAATCATATTTTAATATGTCATATACATTCATAGTATTAACTAATGCAGTTTGAACACCTTCTATATTTCTAGCTGATTTTATTATGTTATCATTTTTGTCAGCTATAACTACTAAAGCTTTTTTAGCAGCATTTATATTATTTAATATTTGAGCGAATTCTTTAGTTTTAGGAGCATCCATGTTTAATGCATCTAATACTATAACTTCACTATTTTGTATTTTTGAAGATAAAGCACTCTTCATAGCTAATCTTCTTACCTTCTTAGGTAATGTATATCTGTAGCTTCTTGGCTTAGGTGCAAAAGCAACTCCTCCACCTACCCATTGTACAGATCTTGTAGAACCTTGTCTTGCTCTACCTGTTCCTTTTTGTTTCCAAGGTTTTCTTCCGCCACCTCTAACTTCTGCTCTAGTTTTAGCAGATTGAGTTCCTTGTCTCTTATTTGCTAATTGGTTTTTTACAACTTCGTATAAAACATGTCCATTAACTTCTACGCCAAATATAGAATCTGATAATTCTATTTCTCCAACGTTTTGTCCACTAACATTTAGTACATTTAATTTTGGCATTGTTATTCCTCCTTTCTCTAGGTTAGTCATTATTTAGAAACCTTTACAGCTTCTTTTATAGTTACTACTGAACCTTTAGCTCCTGGTATAGCTCCCTTAACTAATATAAGGTTCTTATCAGCATCTACTTTAACAACCTCTAAGTTTTGAACTGTTACCTTTACGCTTCCCATGTGTCCAGCTAATTTTTTGTTTTTAAATACTCTACCAGGGTAAGAACAAGCTCCCATTGAACCTGGTCTTCTGTGGTATCTAGAACCGTGAGTTTCAGGACCTCTACTTTGTCCATGTCTTTTTATTGGACCTTGGAATCCCTTACCTTTACTTATTCCAGTAACATCTATTTTTGCACCTGCTTCAAATACATCAGCTTTTATTTCTTGTCCTACTGTGTATCCTTCTACAGAATCTACTCTAAATTCTTTTAAATGTTTCTTTAAAACATTAGCAGCAGCTAAATGTCCTTTTTTAGGTTTGTTTAAAGCTTTTTCTTTAGCATCTTCGAAACCTATTTGTATAGCATTGTATCCATCTTTATCAACTGTTTTTATTTGAGTAACGACCATAGGTCCTGCTTCAACAGCTGTTACAGGTATAACTACACCTTTATCAGTGAATATTTGAGTCATACCAACTTTTTTTCCTAATATTCCTTTCATATTAGCACCTCCTATAATTCTTACAGCGGATTACATCTTTTAGAGTAATCATTCTAAGATAATCATCTATAGGATAATATCTTAGGGGTTCTTATAATTTTATTTCTATATCTACACCTGCTGGTAAGTCTAATCTCATTAATGAGTCAACTGTTTTAGGTGTTGGATTAGCTATGTCGATTAGTCTTTTATGAGTTCTTATTTCAAATTGTTCTCTAGAGTCTTTGTACTTATGTACAGCTCTTAATATAGTTACAACTTGTTTTTCTGTTGGTAGAGGCACAGGTCCTGAAACTTGTGATCCAGCCTTTTTAGCAGTTTCAACTATTTTCCCTGCTGAAAAATCTAATAATTTGTGATCATATGATTTTAATCTTATTCTTATTTTTTCATTCTTAGCCATTTTGTTTTCCCTCCTTTATCACGTGTTTAATTTTCAAGTTGCGTACAACCAATACCGATACACTGCTCCGGGTGTGTTGTAACTTTCAAATCGATATTAGTTCGTATTTCACTAGGATTTAATTCTTATTTTCTTAATCTCTCAAGCACACTATTATATTTTATATCATCTGTTACATTTTTTCAAGTTTTTTTTATATTTTTTTCAATTTTATTTTCTATTACAACAGCATAACCTCAGACTTGATTGTTAATCTATCTCAAGGCACTAGTTTAGTATATATGCTTTAGTGCTACTTGTCAACAAAAAACAAAAAAGAGAGGTGTTACCCCCTCTTTTTCTATATTAAATCCATTAGTTTAGTAAAAGATTACTCTACTATTGTAGCAACAACTCCTGAAGCTACTGTTCTTCCACCTTCTCTTATTGAGAATCTTAATCCCTCTTCTACAACTATTGAGTTTATTAAGTCTACTTCCATTGTTACGTTATCTCCAGGCATTACCATTTCTATTCCATCTGGTAATTTACAAGCTCCTGTTACGTCTGTTGTTCTGAAATAGAATTGTGGTCTATATCCATCAAAGAATGGTGTATGTCTTCCACCCTCTTCTTTTTTAAGTACATATACTTCTGCTGTAAACTTTGTGTGTGCCTTTACTGATCCAGTTTTTGCTAGTACTTGTCCTCTTTCTATCTCGTTTCTTTGTACACCTCTTAATAATGCTCCTATATTATCACCTGCTTGTGCTTGGTCTAATAATTTTCTGAACATCTCTACTCCTGTTACTAC
>NZ_AVHW01000112.1 GCF_000449425.2 Clostridioides difficile CD160 | reverse complement strand
TTTCTCACCTTTGATATTTAAGGTGCCCTCAAATATGTTATCCCGTATTAGCATACCTTTCGGTATGTTATCCGTGTGTACAGGGTAGGTTACCCACGCGTTACTCACCCGTCCGCCGCTCTTTACCGAAGTAAATCGCTCAACTTGCATGTGTTAGGCACGCCGCCAGCGTTCATCCTGAGCCAGGATCAAACTCTCAAATAAAAGTTTATCAGGCTCAGATACTATTGTTATCAAAATATCTGGCTTTATGGTTTGTTTCTTAATATAAATTAACCTACTGTTTAATTTTCAATGTTCGTGTTTATTTCTTTTTCCTTTTTTCAAGGACAAGTAATACTATACCATCTTTAAAACAGTAGGTCAATACTTTTTTTATATTTTTTTATAAATTTTTCTCATATTCCTTTTTTAGCTTTTCTACTACCTTTTTTTCTAGTCGAGAAACAGTCATCTGAGATATCTCTAACTCCTTAGCTATACTAGATTGTGTTTTATCAAAGAAAAATCTGTCTTTAAATATTTTTACTTCTAATTCATTCAAAGTTTTAATAAACTTATTAATAAAATCTTCATACTCTATACTTCCAAAGTTACCTTCTTCTTTTCCTATCTTATCAATAAGAGTTATGTCTTTATCTTCTGAATCATCATTACTTGATGAATCTAAAGACATAGGTTGATATCCATAGGAAGCTTCCATAGCCTCTAGAACATCTTCTTCACTGACTCCAATGTAATCAGCTATATCTTTTACTTTTGGATGCTTTTTATTTTCTTGTTCTAGTTTAATTTTTGCATCACTTATCTTTTTGCTTAGTTCCTGTATTCTTCTTGGTACTCTAAGTGTCCAAACTTTATCTCTAAAATATTTTTTTATTTCTCCTACTATAGTTGGTGTTGCAAAACTGGAGAATTCAAATCCTTTTTCAACATCATATCTATCAATAGCATAAATTAACGCTAATGAAGCAACTTGATATATATCTTCAAAATCAACACCTTTATTTATATACTTCTTAGCTAACAATCTTGCTAAATACAGATGCCTTTCAATAAGAATATTCCTAATATCTACATTTTTATTTTTATTATATAAATTAAATAGCTCTTTTGTATCCATATTTAGGTAATGTGTAGCATTAGCTACATTTTTCATTAAATATCAACTCCTAAATATTTAGTCATTTTTATTTTTGTTCCCTGGTTATGTTCTGATTCAATATCTACATCATCCATTAAAGTTCTAATTATAAATAGTCCAAGACCACTCTCTTTTGGATTCTCTAAATCTGGTGTACTTATTGAGCTAACATCATATCCTTTTCCATTATCCTGAATTTCTATATTAATTGCATTATCTAAAATATTAAATACTATATTGAACACATCATCTTTACTATGCTTTATTGCATTTGTACATGCTTCTGATACTGCTACCTTTATATCTTCTATATCATCTATTGGAAATCCCATCTTATTAGCAATTCCAGACGCTGTTAATCTTATTATACTAACATAATCTGGATTTGTAGTAATTTCCATCTTTATAGTCTCACAAGCCAAAGTCTATCCCTCCACTTTAAATATTTTATCTAGACCTGTTATAGTAAAAATCTTTCTGACATTACTCTTAGGATTTACTATGTATATCTCTTTTTCGTTTATCTTTAATTTTTTCAATACACCTATCATAGCTCCTAAACCTGTTGAATCTATATAATCTAAATCTTTAAGATTAATTTTTACATCTAACATATTTTTTTCTATCAAGTTATGCAAATGTTCCTTTAGTTTATCTGCTGTAGAAACATCAAGTTCTCCATCAAGACAAACATTCCAAAATTTATTTTGAGAATCTAAATTTGACTCTATATTCATAGACATGTAAAAACCTCCTATTTCCTCTTAATAATTTTAAATATATTTCCTATACTCATTATTTTATTAATTACATAAACTATATCATCTATTCCCTTTGATATTGATGATGCATTTTCAACAATATCCTGTATATGTCTTTCATTATAATCTACAATCTTATAAGCCTTTTCAACAACCTTATTTAGGCTATTTAGAGTTTTAGCTAAATAAATTGCTACTATAAGAGCAGAACTACCTACTAACACTGCTCCAATCTGCCACCCCCATGCATTCATTAGTTAACATCTCCCTCGTCATCAAAGCTTTTACTTATTACTATATCTTCTTCAGAAATCTTTATATCTTCTTCATTATTATCATCATCTACTAAATTTATTATTCTCTCTTTGACATCATTAAATGTTTCATGTAGAACTTCTTTTGGATTTTCTTTCACATCATTAAACTTCTCTTTTGTTTCTTTTCTTAATTCAGAACCTTTTTTTGGTGCAAAAAACAGACCAAATACAAAACCTAAAATAGCTCCTATTAATAAAAATCCACCTTTTTTACAACTTTTTTTATTACACATAACAACTACTCCTTTCAATTTTAAATTTTTATCTAAGTACATTATACAAAAAGAATAGGATATTTATCCTATTCTTCTTCAATATTTATTTTGGCAATCGAAACTACATTGACTTCATCATTAGTTTTCATTAATTTAACACCACTTGTGACCCTTCCAAACAGTGATATCTCATTAACTCTTATTCTAATAAGAACTCCATCAGAATTTATAATCATTATCTCATCATCTTCATTAACCATATCTGCACCTACAATTGTGCCAGTCTTCTCAGAGATATTATAAGTTTTAATTCCTTTACCAGCTCTTATTTGGCTTCTATATTCTTCTATATTTGTTCTTTTTCCAAAACCATTTTTACTTACAACTAATACATCTGTACCTTTACTACAAAGGTTCATAGACACAACAAAATCGTCTTTACTTAAAGTTATACCTTTTACACCCATTGCTGTTCTACCCATATATCTTATATCATTTTCATCAAATCTTATAGACATACCATCTTTAGTAACTAAAAGTACTTCTTGTTTTCCATCTGTAAGTTCTACTCCAATAAGTTCATCATCATCTCTTAAACCTATAGCAATAAGACCAGATTTATTTATATTTCTAAACTCTTCTCTCTTAGTCTTTTTAACAATACCTTTTTTTGTTGTAAGTAGTAAGTATTCATTTTCATCATTGCCATCTATAGGTATCAATGTAGCAATTTTTTCATCTGCTGATAATTGAAGTAAATTCACTATAGCAGTACCTTTAGCTTGTCTTTTACCTTCAGGTATTTCATATGCATTTAGTTTAAACACTCTACCTTTATTTGTAAAGAATAACAGTCTACTATGAGTAGTTGTAGTTATTAAATGTCTTACAAAATCTTCTTCTCTAGTTGTAAGTGCTGAAATACCTCTTCCACCTCTTTTTTGACTCTTGTAAGTGTCCGATGGAAGTCTCTTTATATAACCAAAGTGAGTAAGAGTTATTGCTATTTCTTCATCGCTTATAAGGTCTCTCATATCTATTTCGCCTTCAGCATGTCTTATCTCTGTTCTTCTCTCATCAGAATAATTCTCTTTTATTATTGTAATTTCATCTTTTATTACATTTAAAAGTAATCTTTCATCAGCTAGAATTTCTTTTAATCTATTTATCTTCTTAATTAACTCTTCATATTCAGCATCTATCTTATCTCTTTCTAAACCTGTAAGTCTTTGAAGTCTCATATCTAATATAGCTTGAGCTTGAATTTCAGTTAACTTGAATTTTTCTATTAAGCCTTGTTTAGCTTCTTGACCTGTTTTTGAAGCTCTTATCAGGCTTATAACTGCATCTATATTATCTAAAGCAATTTTTAATCCTTCTAAAATATGTGCTCTTGCTTCAGCTTTATTTAATTCAAATTTAGTTCTTCTTGTAACAACATCTTCTTGATGTTTAATATAATGAAATAATATTTGCTTAAGATTTAAAACTCTTGGTTGCCCATCTACAAGTGCAAGCATTATTATACTAAAAGTATCTTCCATTTGAGAATGTTTATACAGATTATTTAATACTATATTAGCATTAGCATCTCTCTTTAATTCTATAACAATTCTCATACCATTTCTATTACTTTCGTCTCTTAAATCTGATATACCTTCTATTCTTTTTTCTTTAACTAACTCAGCTATTCTCTCAACTAATTTAGCTTTATTTACTTGATAAGGTATTTCTGTAACTATTATTTGTTGTTTTCCTTTTGGAAGTTCTTCAATAAAAGCCCTAGATCTAACTTTAACTTTTCCTCTTCCAGTTCTATATGCTTCCGCTATACTCTCTTTTCCCATTATAATTGCAGCTGTAGGAAAATCTGGACCTTGCACAAATTTTATTAAATCATCTACACTACACTCTGGATTATCAATTAAATATATAGTTGCATCAATTACCTCAGCTAAGTTATGTGGAGGTATTGAAGTTGCCATACCAACAGCTATCCCATTAGAGCCATTTACTAATAAATTAGGATATCTTGCTGGTAATACTGAAGGCTCTTTTAATGATTCGTCAAAGTTTGGTTTAAAGTCTACAGTTTCCTTTTCTATATCTCTCAATAACTCTAATGATAATTTACTCATTTTAGCTTCTGTATAACGCATAGCTGCTGGTGAATCTCCATCAACAGAACCAAAGTTACCATGACCATCTACTAAAAGTGCTCTAGTTGAAAAGTCTTGAGCCATTCTTACCATTGCATAATAAACAGCAGTATCTCCATGAGGGTGGTACTTACCTAAAACGTCCCCAACAATACGAGCTGATTTTCTGTAAGGTTTATCTGGAGTTAAATTTAATTCACTCATTGAGTATAATATTCTTCTATGAACTGGCTTTAAACCATCTCTAACATCAGGAAGAGCACGTCCAGCTATAACACTCATCGAATAATCAATATATGACTTTTTCATTTCTTCCGCTATTTCAATAGGGAGTATTTTGTTATTTTCTTCCATGTATACTAATCCCCTCTCTCTATATATCTAAGTTTCTAACAAATCTTGCATTTTCTTCTATAAATTCTTTTCTTGGAGCTACTTTATCACCCATAAGCATTGAAAATACTTCATCTGCAATTGCAGCATCTTCTACAGTTACTTGTAATAAAGTTCTTGTATCAGGATTCATAGTTGTATCCCATAATTGCTCTGCATTCATCTCTCCAAGACCTTTGTATCTTTGAAGCTCTGCACCATTTCTTCCAATTTCATCTAATAATATATTTAATTCTTTATCTGAATAAACATAATGTTCCTTTTTTTGCTTTGTAACTTTATATAAAGGTGGTTGTGCTGCATAAACATATCCCTCATCTATAAGAGGTCTCATATATCTAAAGAAGAATGTTAATAATAAAGTTCTTATATGAGCTCCATCTACATCGGCATCGGTCATAATTATAATTTTATGGTATCTAGCCTTATCTATATCAAAATCTTCTCCAATACCACAACCATAAGCTGTTATCATATTTTTTATTTCATCTGAAGATAATATTCTATCTAGTCTTGATTTTTCAACATTAAGTATCTTCCCTCTTAATGGAAGTATAGCTTGACTATTTCTATCTCTACCTTGTTTAGCTGAACCTCCCGCTGAATCCCCTTCGACTAAGAATATTTCACTTTTAGCAGGGTCTTTTTCTGCACAATCTGCAAGTTTTCCAGGTAAAGATGTGCTTTCTAATACACTTTTTCTTCTTGTTAACTCTCTTGCTTTTTTTGCGGCTTCTCTAGCTCTTTGTGCTCTTAAAGCTTTATCAACTATGATTCTTGCTGTTGCTGGATTTTCTTCTAGGAAGGAACCTAGTTCATCAACTGTTACACTATCAACTAGACCTCTCATAAAACTATTACCTAGTTTTGTTTTAGTTTGACCTTCAAATTGAGGTTCTGGTAATTTAACTGATACTACTGCTGTAAGACCTTCTCTTATATCTTCACCAAGTAAGTTAACATCACTTTCTTTTAAAAATTTATTTCTTTTAGCATAATCATTTACAGTTTTGGTAAGAGCCGCTTTAAATCCACTTAAATGAGAACCACCTTCATGTGTATTTATATTATTTGCAAAAGAATATATGTTCTCTGTGTAACCATCTGTATATTGCATAGCTAGTTCGACAAAACAATCGTCAACCTTTTTATCTATATAAACTATGTCGTCATGTATACCAGTTCTAGATTTATTTAAATACTTAATATATTCTACCAAACCACCTGTATAGTGGAATTCTTTTCTTTTTTGTTGACCTTCCCTTTTGTCTTCAAATACTATTTTTATCCCTTTATTCAAAAAAGAAAGTTCTCTAAGTCTATACTCCAATGTTTCATATTTGAATTCTATTTCATCAAATATTGTCTCATCTGGCATGAACTGAATCATGGTTCCTTTGTCTTGTGATTCTCCAACTACTTCAAGTTTAGATGTTGGTAATCCTTTCTCATATGTCTGCTTGTATACTTTTCCATTTAAATAAACCTCTGCTAGCATCCATTTTGACAGTGCATTAACTACAGAAACACCAACTCCATGAAGACCTCCAGATACTTTGTATCCTCCGCCTCCAAACTTTCCTCCTGCATGAAGATTAGTTAGTACTGTTTCTAAAGTCGATTTACCAGTCTTAGGATGTATTTCAACAGGTATCCCTCTTCCATTGTCCTTTACTAAAACACTGCCATCTTCATTAATAGATACATATATGTCTGAACAATATCCTTGTAAAGCCTCATCTATACTATTATCTACAACTTCATAAACTAAGTGATGTAAACCTCTAGGGCTTGTACTACCAATATACATACCTGGTCTTTTTCTAACGGCTTCTAATCCCTCTAATACTTGTATCTGACTTGCACCGTATTCTTGTTTCATTTAATTTCCTCCATTCTCTATGCTAATAACATCGCCATTTTCAATATTAAATATTGTAACATCCTTTTCATCAAATATTTTTTTATGTGAAACCTCAGCACTTGTTATAAACATTTGAACATTGCTTAAATTGTTTACTAAAAGTTTTTGTCGTGCTTCATCTAACTCACTAAAAACATCATCTAAAATTAATATTGGATATTCTTCAACTTCATTTTTTATTAATTCTATTTCTGATAGCTTTAGTGATATTGAAGCTGTTCTTTGTTGACCTTGTGAACCAAAAAGTCTTGCATCTAAATCATTTATGAATATATTTAAGTCATCTTTGTGTATACCATATCTGGTAGTCTTAGATTCTATATCATTAGGTCTATTCGATGACAACTTGGCTAAAAATTTATTATATACTGTCTCTATAGTATCTTCATCAGTTATATTTATTTGATTCTTATATCTAATTGACAATTTTTCAATTCCATTAGTCAAATTCATATGCATATTCTCAGATATATTGGCTATCTTTTTTATAAAATCTCTACGCAAAATATAAATATAACTTCCATACTTTGCTAATGTATCATCATATACATCTAATAAAGCCTCATCAACATGCATGCTTTTAAGCACTCTGCTTCTTTGAGAAAGTGTTTTATTATAATTGGTAAGATATTTATAATATTTAGGCATAATCTGACTAATCTCTTTATCTATAAATGTCCTTCTCTCTTTAGGTCCTTCTTTAACCAGTCTCAAATCTTCAGGAGAGAATATGACAACATTTAAGTTGCCAAGTAATTCCTGTATTTTTTGTAAAGGGACTTTATTTATTCGTATCCCCTTTTTATCTTTTCCAATAATTAGCTCTATTAGACTATATTTATTATATTTTGAAAAACTTCCTCCAATATATAAATTTTCACTATTAAATCTAACCATTTCTTTATCTTTGTTGGTTCTGAATGATTTCCCAAAAGAGAGCATATAAATAGATTCTACTATATTTGTCTTTCCTTGACCATTTTTCCCAACAAGAAGATTTACTTTTCCATTAAATTCCAGATGCAACTTTTCATAATTTCTAAAATTAACAAGTTGCAAACTTTTAAGTTTCACAAAAAGTTCTCCTTTTTTACAATACTTTTATTTTAGTTCCTTCTATTTCAACTATATCTCCTGATTTTATCTTTTTTCCTCTTCTTAGTTCTATTTCATCATTTACTGTCACTAAACCTTCTTGAATTAAAAATTTTGCATGACCTCCAGTTGATGCAATGTCTGCTAATTTAAGAAATTGGTCCAACTTTATATATTCTGATTCTATAGTTATTTCAGTCATAATAGTTCCTCCTTGTCACTATTTTAGGCAAATTCCTATTGATACACTAAAAGTATATTATACCATAAATGTACTTATAAAAGGAGTTGTCTAATATTAGAAAAATTTTTCTACAAAAGACAACTCCTTCATGTCTGCTATATATTTGATGATATTCTTACTGGAAGTAGTAAATAAATATAATTAACATCATCTATTGGTTTAATTATACAAGGATTTACATTTGTAGTAAATTCTATAAATATTTCCTCATTATCTATATTTTTCAAACCTTCAATAAAGTATCTAGAATTGAAAGCTATATCTAGATAATCTCCATCTAAATCTATTTCAACTTCTTCATATACATTTCCTTTTTCTGTATTAGAAGTAATTGCCATTACTTTATCTCTTATAGATAATTTTATAAGATTATTTTTTTCTGATTGAGACAATAAAGATGCTCTTTCTATACTATTTAAAAGTTCTTTAGTGTTTAATTTAACTCTGCTATTATGTTCTCTTGGTAATAATTTTTTATAATCAATAAAATCTCCTTCAAGTAACCTTGTAATAATCTTTGTATCATTGATTATAAAAATAGCATTTTTTTCATTAAATCCAACTTTAACATTATCTTCTCCAGAAAGTAAGCTATTTACATCTATAAGCGTCTTTCCAGGAATTATGACTTTTATATTTTCAGTTAAACTATCCACTGAACAACTTTTTACAGCCAATCTATATCCATCAATAGCCACTAAATTTAAATTTCTATCCACAATTTCTAAAAGTTCTCCCATCAAAATAGGTTTTGTTTGGTCCTGGGAAATAGCAAATACGGTTTGTTTAATCATATTTTTTAGAATTTCTTGAGGTATGCTATATAAATCTTCTTCGTTTAATTCTGGTAGTTTAGGAAATTCTTTAGCTGCATATCCTTTAATTTTGAATCTAGAATTTACACAATTTATGTAAATATTATTTTCTGAATCTGTTTCTATTTCAACAAAAGAATCTGGTAATTTTCTAATTATATCTCCAAATAATCTTGCATCTACAACAACATCACCTTTTTCTATAATCTCTGCTTGTACATAAGTTTCTATTCCTATCTCAGCATCATACCCTGTAAGTTTTAATTGACCTTCTTCTGTAGATATAAGTATACCTTTTAATAGTTCTATAGTTGTTTTTCCATTAATAGCTTTTTGAGCAATCCCAATTCTATTTGCTAGGATTTTTTGATTACAAATTATTTTCAATGTGGATAACCTCCTTTGGCCTTTTATATAAAAAAATAAGTTAAAATCATAGTAGTAATAGTAGTAGGTGTTGTTGATAATGTTAATAAGTACGTATAACGTTATAAATACAAAGATATCAACATGTGTATAAGATGTTAATATCTTTGTTATTAGAGACTTAATTATTTGTTAATAATTTTTATTCAAAAAAGATATAAACAAGTTATCCAATAGATATAAACAGACAATTGTGTATAAATTATCCCTTTAAATCTGATATGATTTTGTCTATTTTAGTCTTAATTTCTTCGCTTTCTGCTATATCTTTAGATACCTTATCATGAGCATGAATTACTGTTGTATGGTCTCTACCCCCAAACTCTTCTCCTATTTTAGGAAGGGATAAATCAGTAAGTTCGCGCGTTAAATACATAGCTATTTGTCTAGGATAAGCTATTGAGCGTGTCCTTTTTTTAGAATTGAAGTCTTCCATTTTTATATTAAATACAGAAGATACTTTTTCTTTTATTCTAAGAACATTTATTTCTTCATTTTTAGACGTTGTTATAATATCTTTCAAAGCTTCTGTAGCAAGATCAAAAGATATCACTCTATTACTAAGAGAAGAATAAGCAACTACTCTAGTTAAGGCACCTTCTAGTTCTCTTATATTTGACTTGATATTTTTTGCTATATATGACATAACTTCATTTGGTACTTCGATGCGTTCTAGTTGAGCTTTTTTTCTAAGTATAGCAATTCTTGTTTCAAAGTCTGGTGCTTGAATATCAGTTATAAGTCCCATTTCAAATCTCGATCTTAGTCTATCTTCTAGTGTAGGTATGTCTTTTGGTGGTCTATCACTAGATATAATTATTTGTTTATTTGCCTCATGAAGAGTGTTAAACGTATGGAAGAACTCCTCTTGAGTTCTTTCTTTTCCTGCTATAAATTGAATATCATCAATTAATAATACATCTACATTTCTATACTTATTTCTAAATTCTTCGTTTTTATCATCTTTTATAGAGTTTATAAGTTCATTAGTAAATTTTTCTGAAGAAACATAAACAACTTTTGAGTCTTTTTTTTGACTAACAATGTGATGTCCTATAGCATGCATCAAGTGAGTTTTACCTAGTCCAACTCCTCCATACAAAAAAAGCGGGTTGTAAGCTTTAGCTGGAGATTCAGCAACTGCAACACATGCAGCGTGAGCAAATCTATTGCTATTACCAATAACGAACGTATCAAATGTGTATTTTGGATTTAGGTTAGGGTAAAGTACTCTATAATTTAAATCTGTACTATCAGAATTTAGGTCAGCAACCTCTTTTTCGCTCAATACAAATTTAATATTATATTTTTTTAGTGACAGCTGACTGATGGCATCTTCAATTAAATGCAAATATCTATTTTCTAAGATATCTTTATTAAAATCACTAGGAGCCAAGAGTATTAAGTCATTAAGATGTATTTTTAATGGTACGATGTTTTTAAAAAAGGTATTAAAACTTACTGAAGTTAAGTCACCTTTTATTAATTGTAGGGTTTTGTCCCATAAAGAAACTATATCCATAATATAAACCTCCGAACAGAATAATTAATATTTTCCACAAAGTTATTAACAGAAAAGCAAAAATATATATAAATTTTACAGAATAACTAAATTTATGGATAATGGTGTTGATAAATTAATAATAGTATAAATTATTAAAAAAATATGAAAAGATATAAACAATATGTAGATAAAGTTATAAATAACATAAACATACAATAAATGGTGATTATAACTAGAGTATTGTCAGTAATCTTAAAAGTTATACACAAAAGTATCCACAAGCTGTGAATAATTTTTAATAAGTTGATAACATTTATGCACATTATCAACAAGTATATTTATAATATCAAAATATATGTCAAACTTCAATGATTTGTAACTAATTTATCCACAATATTAACTAATTGTTGATAAAAATATAAACATGTTAAAATTGCTTTATTTGTGCATATAATTGAAAAAAATAATTTAGAATAAAATTAAATAGATTTTTACTAGTATTTTCAATAAAAAAAATACATAATATATATATGGTAGATTTTGTGATAGAAGCGTCCCAAAAACTCGTTGACAACAGTGATAAAAGTATTTATAATTATATGTGTTATGTTTACTTTGAGGGTAAAGTTATTATTTTTATAAACGGAAAATGAAATCTGAAAGGCGGTGCAAAATAATGAGTAAAAGAACTTATCAACCAAAAAAGAGACAAAGAAGTAAAGAACATGGTTTCAGAAAAAGAATGAAGACGTCTAACGGAAGAAACGTGTTAAAGAGAAGAAGAGCTAAAGGAAGAAATAGATTAACTCATTAATTACAAAAGGGCCGCTGCAAAGGTGGCCTTTTTGTGTAAATAATTACAATTCATAGCTGTGTTTATGGAGGTTAACTATGGACTTTAATAGGACTAAAGGGTTAAAAAAGGACTCTGATTTTAGAAAAGTATATAAACACGGCAAATCTTTTGCAAACAAATATTTAGTAATATATATACTTAAAAATAAATCAGATTATAGTAGGATAGGCATTTCTGTTTCTAAGAAAGTAGGAAAAGCCATCACTAGAAATAGAGTAAGAAGACTAATAAAAGAAGTCTACAGATTAAATATTGATGAAAAAATTAAGCCTGGATATGATATAGTATTTATAGCAAGAGTATCTAGTAAAGATGCTACTTTTAAAGACATAGACAAGTCTATAAAAAATTTAGTTAAAAGAACGGATATTTCTATTTAAATTGTATGCTATAAGTATGGAGGTTCATAACTTTGAATAAAATAATTTATATATTAAAGGAAATAAGTAAGCATTTATCGAATTTATGTATTTATTTAGTGAGATTTTATCAAAAATATATATCTCCCTTAAAGGGACCTACCTGTAGATTTTATCCAACTTGCTCACAATATTCAATAGAGGCATTTAAGAAATATGGATTTGTAAAAGGTATGTATTTAACCGTAAGAAGAGTTTTAAAATGTCATCCTTTTCATCCAGGAGGTTACGATCCTCTAAAATAAAAGAGAGTAACTATTAGGAGGTATAAAAAAATTGAATATAATAGGAAATTTCTTAGGAATGATTCTTAAGGTAATATTTGAATTTGTTAATCATTATGGTATTTCTATAATACTTTTTACTATCCTTGTAAAGATTATTTTATTACCATTAACAGTTAAGCAGACTAAGTCAACAAAGGCAATGCAAGATATACAACCTCGTATAAAAGAGATACAAGAAAAATATAAAAATAAGCCAGAAAAACAAAATGAAGAAATTGTTAAGTTATATGGAGAAGCTAAAATTAATCCACTATCTGGTTGTTTACCTTTATTAATACAGTTTCCTATATTAATAGGATTATTTAGCGTTTTGAGAGAGCCAGTTGCTCATGGCGTTTTTGCAAATCAAGCTGCATTTTTAGCAGCTGATAATGGTTTTTTATGGATAAAAAGCTTAACAGCACCAGATTATGTACTAGCAGTATTTTCAGGAGCAAGTGCATATGTAATGCAAAAAGTAATGACTCCAAAAGATCAATTACAAGGCTCTATGAAAGTAATGACATATGTAATGGCAGGTATGTCTTTCTATTGGGGATTTATATTCCCAGCAGGACTTACATTGTACTGGACAGTAAGTAACTTATTCTCAATAGCTCAATACTACTTAATAATGAATCCTTTAAAAGCTAAGCTGGCTGCTAACTCTAAGGAGGAAAAAGTTAATGAGAAAAAGCCTAAAATTAATAAAAAGTAAAAGTAGGGAAGAAGCTATAAGTAAGGCTATAGCAGAATTAAATTTAAAAGCAGAGGATATAGAAGTTGAAATACTTGAAAATCCGAGCAAGGGGTTTTTAGGTCTCATAGGTGCTAAAGATGGGACTTATGAAATTTTTGTTATCGAGAAGGAACTAGATGTAGCTAAAAATTTTATAGAGGTAATGTTGAAAAATGCAAATGTTGATGCCAAAGTCAATGTATCTCAAAAAGATAATTTAATCATGGTTGATATTGAAGGCAAAGAAGCTGCAAGTTTAATTGGTAGAAGAGGGGAAACTTTAGATTCTATTCAATTTTTAACTGGATTAGCTCTTAATAAAATAAATAAAGATTCTCATACAAGAGTGCTTGTAGATATAGAAAACTATAGATCAAAAAGAGAAGAATCTTTAATAAGATATGCTAATAAAGTTGCTAGAGAAGTAGCGAAAACAAGAAAAACTAAAAAATTAGATTATATGAATCCGTATGAGAGAAGAATAATACATTCAGCTCTTCAAAACGACAAATATGTAATTACATATAGTGAAGGAACCGATCCATATAGAAGATTAGTAATTGAGTGTAAAAGATAAAATCAACCTCCTAAACATTAGGGGGTTTTATTTTTTAATATTATTATATTATTGTGATTAGTCAAAAGTAAATCTATATGTAAAAAATTATAAATTAAGAGGTGATAAATTTGTTTATAGATGATACAATTGCAGCAATAGCTACAGCACCTGGAGAAGGTGGTATAGGAATAATTAGAATAAGTGGAGAAAAATCTTTAAAGATTGCAGAAGAAATTTTTAAGTCTATGTCAAGGAAGAGTATTAAAGAATATAATAAGAGAACATTAATATATGGAAATATAGTAGACGATGGAAATGTAATTGATGAAGTTTTATTGGCATATATGAAAGGTCCAAATTCATACACAGGAGAAGATGTAATAGAAATCAATTGTCATGGTGGATTTATTTCAGTAAAGAAAATCTTAGAATTAATATTATCAAAAGATGTTAGATTATCAGAAGCTGGAGAGTTTACTAAAAGAGCATTTTTAAATGGGAGAATAGATTTATCACAGGCAGAGGCAGTAATTGATGTTATAAAAGCCAAAACTGATATAGCTCATGAAGTTGCTCAAAACCAATTAGAGGGTTCTTTATCAAAAAGGATAAGAGAATTAAGAGATAAAGTTACAGAGATATTAGCTCATGTGGAAGTTGCTATAGATTATCCTGAAGAAGACATTGAGCATATAACATATCAAACTCTTAAAGAAAAAACTGATGAGCTTAAAAAGGAAATTAAAAAATTATATGACACAGCTGAAAGTGGAAAAATACTTAGAGAAGGTTTAAAAACAGTAATAGTTGGTAAACCAAATGTAGGTAAGTCTTCACTACTTAACTCCATTTTAGGAGAGAACAGAGCTATAGTTACTGATATACCAGGAACTACTAGAGATGTTATAGAAGAGTTTGTAAATATAAAAGGGATACCTTTAAAAATCGTTGATACAGCAGGTATAAGAGATACTGATGATATAGTTGAAAAAATAGGTGTTGAAAAATCTAGAGAATCATTTACTAGTGCAGATTTGATTATAATGGTTTTAGATGCATCTAGAAAGTTGTCAGAAGAAGATATAGAGATATTGGAAAGCCTTAGAGATAAACAAACAATAGTACTATTAAATAAGAATGATTTAAAACAGCAAATTGAAGAAGAAAAAATACTTAAATATGTAGAAAATAATAGTATAATAAAAATATCAGCTTTACAACAAGAAGGTATAGAAGAATTACAGGATAAAATAGAATCTATGGTATATAAAGGTAGCGTTAAAAATAATTCAAGTTTAGTAGTAACAAATTCTAGACATAAAGATGCACTTAGTAAAGCATATAAATCTGCCACAGATGCTTTAATTGCTTTAGAACAAAGCATGCCATTTGACTTTGTAGAGGTAGATTTAAAAAATATATGGGATTATCTTGGTTATATTAATGGAGATACAGTAACAGAGGATTTATTAGATAATATATTCCATAATTTCTGTATAGGTAAGTAAGGTTTAAAAGCAAATTTGATTTTTTTTATTATAGAGGTTTTAAAAAAATTATAGTGTTTCTCATGAAACATTAATTTAAAAAGAAAGGAATTATAAATGATAAAGTTTGAAGCAGGAAAATATGATGTTATAGTAGTTGGGGCAGGACATGCTGGGTGTGAAGCTGCTTTGGCTACTGCAAGAATGGGATATAAAACTTTGATAATAACAATGTCTTTAGATTCTATAGCATTAATGCCTTGTAATCCATCCATTGGTGGAACTGGTAAAGGTCAATTGGTTAAAGAAATAGATGCTTTGGGCGGCCAAATGGGATTAAATATAGATAAGACATATATACAAAGTAGAATGTTAAACACTGCCAAAGGACCAGCAGTACACTCTTTAAGAGCTCAAGCAGATAAATTTAAATATCATGAAGAAATGAAAAAGACATTGGAAGATGAACCAAATCTTGATATAGCTATGGATGAAGTAGTGGAAATTTTACATGAAGGAAATGTTGTAATAGGAGTTGGGACTAAATTAGGATGTTCATTTAAATCTAAAGCTGTAATACTAGCTACTGGAGTTTATTTAAATTCAAAAATATATATGGGTGAGGTTGCATTTTATGAAGGACCTAATGCATTAGGATATGCAAAATACCTTACAGATAGCTTAGTTGAATTGGGTCTTAGAATGAGAAGGTTTAAGACAGGAACTCCAGCTAGAGTCCATAGAGATAGCATAGACTTTTCTGTAATGTCTTTACAAGAAGGTGATGAAAAAGTAACTCCATTCTCATTTATGAATGAAAATATAGAAAAAAAGCAAGAACCTTGCTATTTAACGAGAACTACTGAAGAAACTCAGAAAGTTATATTGGATAATTTAAAAAGGTCTGCTATGTATAGTGGAGTAATAGAAAGTACTGGACCAAGATATTGTCCTTCTATAGAAGATAAGGTAGTAAGATTTAGCGATAAAACATCACATCAACTATTTATAGAACCAGAAGGGTTAAATACTAAAGAAATGTATATCCAAGGAATTTCAACTAGTTTACCTTTTGAAGTGCAATTAGATATGTACAAAACAATAAAAGGGCTTGAAAACTGTAAGATAATGAGACCTGCATATGCTATTGAATATGATTGTGTTGACCCAACACAACTAAAAATAAATTTGGAAATAAAGGGAGTAGAGAACTTATTTAGTGCTGGTCAATTTAATGGAACTTCTGGATATGAAGAGGCAGCAGCTCAAGGGCTTATGGCTGGTATAAATGCAGTTAGAAAAATAGAAGGAAAAGAACCATTTGTATTAGACCGCTCAGAAGCATATATAGGTGTTTTATTAGATGACCTTGTTACTAAAGGGACTAATGAGCCTTATAGAATGATGACATCAAGAGCAGAATACAGGTTGTATTTGAGACAAGATAATGCAGATATGAGATTAACTCAAAAAGGTTATGATATAGGATTAGTTAAAAAAGATAGATATGAACGATTCATAAATAAAAAGACTGCTGTAGAGAAAGAATTTGAAAGATTAAAAAATGAAAGAGTTACGCCAAAAGAAGTAAATAGTCTGTTAGAAGAAAAAGGAGCAACACCAATAAAAGTTGGAATTTCGTTGTATGAGTTTTTAAAAAGACCAGAGGTTACTTATGAATTGCTTGAAGAATTAGGAAAAGGCGCTGGTGAAGATGTTTCAAGAGAAGTTAAAGAGCAATGCGTAATAATAACTAAATATGAAGGTTATATAGAAAAACAATTAAAACAAATAGATCAATTTAAGAAACTTGAGAATAAAAAGTTAGATGAGAAAATAAACTATTCATCTATAGAAGGACTTAGATTAGAGGCTAGACAGAAGTTAGATGATATAAAACCTATTTCAATAGGACAAGCTTCCCGTATATCTGGAGTTTCTCCAGCTGATATATCAGTTTTACTTATATACCTAGAACAAGTCAGAAGAACTAGAGGTGGCAAAGGTGAATAACATAGAGCTTCTGAAAAATGGGATTGAAGATTTTAATATAATTACTAATGATAGTATGCTAGAAAAATTTAAAAAATATAGAGAGATATTAGTTGATTGGAATCAAAAGATGAATCTTACTGGGATAGAAGATGAAAAAGAGGTATATGTGAAGCACTTTTTAGATTCTATTTCAGCTGTAAAAAATGGATATATAAAAAATGGTATGTCTATAATAGATGTTGGTACAGGTGCTGGATTTCCTGGGATACCATTAAAAATATGTTTAGATGATTTAGAACTTACCTTACTAGACTCTTTGAATAAAAGAATAAACTTTTTAGAGGAGGTTGGTAGAGAATTAGAATTAGCTAATATTAAATTTATACATGGAAGAGCTGAAGATTTTGGTAAAGATGAAAAGTATAGAGAAAAGTATGATATTGCTACAGCAAGAGCTGTAGCTGGATTACCAATTCTTATGGAATTTTGTGTACCATTTGTAAAAGTTGGAGGATACTTCATTTGTTTAAAAGGTCCAAATGCTAATCTAGAACTAGAAGAATCACAAAAAGCTATTGATATTTTGGGATTAGAATTTGTTGAAAAAATAGATGTGGAATTACCAGAAATAGATTTAAATCATAATATATTAATTTTTAAAAAAATAAAAGAAACACCAGTTAAATACCCTAGAAAAGCTGGCAAACCAGCTAAGAATCCTATTATATAGTTGAAAAATTATTATAGGTAAGCTTAATTATTTCCTGAGAAATAATTAAGCTTACCTTAAACAAAACAAAAATAAAGGAATTATTAAAGTGGATGCAGAAATAAATTTGTATGTACATATAGAGAACAAAAATATTTATATCTAAAATAAGAGAGGTATGTTATGGAAGATAAAAGAGTTATGGAGATACCTATAGAAGATGTAGTTCCAAATCCATACCAACCAAGAAAAATATTTTCACAAGTTTCATTGGAGGAATTGAGTAATTCTATAAAGGTATATGGTATAATTCAACCTATAACAGTTAGAGCAAAAGATGGCAAATATGAATTAATTGCTGGAGAAAGAAGATTAAGAGCGGCTAAATTAGCAGAACTTAAAACTGTACCAGCGATTATAAATAATATGAATGATGAGTCTTCTGCTGTTCTAGCGTTATTAGAAAATTTGCAACGAGAAGACTTAAATTTCATTGAAGAAGCAATTGGTTATGAAAACTTAATAAAAGAACATGCTTTTACTCAACAGCAATTAGCAGAAAAATTGGGCAAAAATCAATCTACTGTAGCAAACAAGCTTAGAATATTAAAGCTTCCAAACAACATAAAAATGAAGTTGATAGAAAATAACTTAACAGAAAGACATGCTAGAGCATTCCTTAAACTACCAAGTGAAGATTTAATGCAAAGTGTACTAGAAAAAGTTATAAAAAATGAATTGACTGTTAAAAAAACAGAGAAATTGATACAAGAGATATTAGAAGAAACTAAAGTTCAAGAAGAGCCTGATAAAAAACAGAATATAAAGGGTGCTATGAGTATAAGAATTTACATAAATACTATAAAGCAGGCCTTTGATGCTATATCAAATACAGGAATTGATGCTAAGTATAATGAAATAGATAAGGGAGATTATATGGAAGTTGTTGTAAAAATCCCTAAAAAATAGAGATTACTGCTTACCAGTAATCTTTTTTTGTAATATAAGCCTTGTAATATAAATTGATTTATAGACATTATTTGTAATTATAAAAACACCTAGTCAACATTTAAAATTAATTCAATTCTTAAAGGGGGGGGAACATCATGGGCAAAGTTATAGCTGTATTCAATCAAAAGGGTGGAGTCGGAAAAACTACAACAAATGTAAACTTAAGTGCTAGTTTAGGAACTTTGGGGAAGAAAATATTAGTATTAGATTTGGACCCTCAAGGAAATACAACTAGTGGATATGGTATTAATAAAAACGAAGTGGAAAATACAATCTATGAAATTATGTTAGATGGGTTACATATTAAAGAAGCAATAATAAATACTGAGTTTGAAAATATAGATTTAGTTCCATCAGCTACTGAGCTATCAGGTGCAGAAATAGAACTTACATCTAAAAGTAATAGAGAGTATATTTTAAGAAATTCCATAAGAGCAGTAGCAGATGAATATGATTATATATTTTTGGATTGTCCACCCTCACTTGGGATGCTTACAATAAATTGTTTAACTGCTGTAGATAGTGTTTTAATTCCTATACAATGTGAATATTATGCTTTAGAAGGTGTTAGTCAATTGATGGAGACTATAAGATTAGTAAAATCAAGATTAAATGCAGACATAGAGATTCAAGGTGTTGTTTTAAGTATGTTTGATGGGAGAGCGAATCTATCAATACAAGTAGTTGAAGAAGTCAAAAAATATTTTAAAGGAAGTGTATATACGACCCTAATTCCAAGAAATGTAAGACTTGCAGAAGCTCCAAGTCATGGGAAACCTGTTATTTACTATGATAGAAGGTGTAGGGGGGCTATAGCTTATTTGGAACTAGCAGAAGAATTTATAGATTTAGAAGAGGAGGAATAGTAGTATGG
The DNA here is from genome assembly GCF_000449425.2 of Clostridioides difficile CD160. Lineage (GTDB taxonomy): Bacteria > Bacillota > Clostridia > Peptostreptococcales > Peptostreptococcaceae > Clostridioides > Clostridioides difficile_E. The sequence continues at coordinate 51,976 of NZ_AVHW01000112.1, read as the reverse complement.
AGAATAAGTCTAAAAGAAGTAACAGATTGGGTAGAGGTCTTAGTGCATTGATACCAGAGATTAAAGGAGAAACTTCAGAAAAAGAGATAGTCAACATAGATATAGACGAAATATATCCAAACGAAGTTCAGCCTAGAAAACAATTTGATGAAGAAAAGATAAAAGTGTTGTCTGATTCTATAAAAAACTATGGTGTATTACAACCAATAGTAGTTAAGAAGGATGAAAATGATAAGTATATGATAATAGCAGGGGAAAGAAGATTTAGAGCATCAAAACTTGCAAATAAAAGTAAAATACCTGCTATAATTAAAGATATAGATATGAAAGATATAATGGAGATAGCTTTAATTGAAAATTTACAGAGAGAAGATTTAAACTCAATAGAAGAGGCTCTAGCATATAAAAGTTTAATAGAGCATTATAATGTAACTCAAGAGGAAATATCAGAAGCTGTTGGTAAAAGTAGACCTCATATAACCAATACACTGAGACTTTTAAATCTTGGACAAGATGTCATAGAAATGATAGATAGTGGTAGAATTACAGCAGGGCATGGTAAGGCATTGTTGAGAATTGTAGATAAGGATTTACAACTACAAATAGCAAAAAAAATAGAGGAAGAAGAGCTTTCTGTAAGAGAAGTCGAAAATATAGCTAAAAAAATATCTGAAAACAAAGAAGAAGTACCAAAAAAATCTAAGCCTAAAGATGTATTTATCTTGGATGTAGAAGATAAACTTAGAAATATCTTTGGAACTAAGGTAAATATTTCCAAAGGAAAGAAAAAAGGCAAAATAGAGATAGAATACTATAATGATGATGATTTAAATAGTATTGTATCAATGCTTCTTGAATAGAACAAAACTATAAAACAGAGAGGAAGATTGTTATGATTTATTTAGATAATGCTGCAACTACATATCCAAAACCAGAAAGAGTGTATGATGCTGTTTTAGATTGCATGAAAAACTACTGTGCAAATCCAGGTAGAGCTGGACATAAACTTGCTATGAGAGCTGCTAGGGAAATATATGATACAAGAGAGAATATAGCTAAGTTGTTTAATGTGAGTAATCCTATGAGTATAGTATTTACATCTAACGCTACAGATTCCTTAAATTTAGCAATAAAGGGTGTATTACAAGAAGGAGACCATGTCATAACAACATCTATGGAGCATAATTCAGTAATAAGACCTATAAAATCATTGGAAAAAAAAGGTGTTGAAAATACTGTAGTAAAATGCGATTATGAGGGATTTTTAGATTATGATGAATTAGAGAAATCAATAAAGAAAAATACTAAATTGATTGTAACAACACATGCATCTAATGTATGTGGTACCTTAATAGATATAAAAAAGGTTGGAGAAATAGCTAAAAAACATAATATACTGTTTTTAGTAGATGCGTCACAAACGGCAGGTGTTTATGACATAGATGTAAATGAATGTAATATAGATATGTTGGCAATGCCAGGTCATAAATGCTTATTTGGACCTCAAGGAACAGGTATATTATATGTAAGAGATGGTTTAAATTTAAATATATTAAAAGAAGGTGGAACAGGTAGTAAATCAGAAGAAATGGTTCAACCAGAATTGTTCCCAGATAAATATGAATCAGGGACTCATAATACCCCTGGAATAGCAGGTCTTAACCAAGGCGTATTATTTATATTTGAAAGAGGAATCAACAATATAAGACAACATGAAGAAGAATTATGTCAATATATGATAGACAAATTAGAGGAAGTGCCAGATATAAAGATATATGGACCAAAAGATAGTAAAAAAAGAGCATCAGTAATAGCTATAAATATAGGAAACATGGATTCTGGAGAGGTTACTTTTTTACTAGATAGTGATTATAATATAGCAACTAGATCAGGAATACATTGTTCTCCACTAGCGCATACTACTTTAGGTACTTTAAAACAAGGTGCAGTAAGATTCAGCATAGGATATTTCAATACAAAAGATGAAATAGATAAAGCGGTAGAAGCTCTAAATAAAATTTCAAAAAACAAGTAGCATATAATAATTAAATAATATAAGAATATAAAAATAGTGTAGATTGTACAATCTACACTATTTTCTTGTAATAGCATGGCTTAAGTATATCTTAAAAAATTACTTTAAGTAATCTCCTTCTTCAAGAACTATATGACCACTTTCATAATTACCACCATCAACAGTAATTTTTATTTGTTCAACATTCATATTTTTTATGTAAGTACGAGCAACTGAATCAAGCATTAAAGTTTCTGCATCACTACCTAAGTTTGAATTTGTAAAATCAGAGTTAACATCTAATATACCAGTTTTTACACCATCAATATCTTTTGTAGTAAATGAATTTAGTTTTGAAGATTCTGGAACAACTTTAAGTTTTTGAAGTTCCTCAAATAAAGTATTTTCATCAACTTTATTTAAGTCAATCTTGTTTTCTATTAAATCTGTTTTATCTACATCAAAAGAATAAATAACAGCTGATTGAGTTTTCTTTTCCTCTTTTGGAGTAGATGTAGCTTTTTTATCAGGTGCCTCTTTTTCAGTATTGTTTTCCTCTTTTGGTTGCTCAACATTTGTATTACTCTTAGCTTCTTTTTTAGGTGTATCATTACCAACTTGAGCATTAGTACAACCAATTGCAAATATAGATATAGATAATATACTTAACACTAACATTATTTTCTTATTTTTCATAAAAATTTCTCCTCTCATAAAAACTATTCTTATATATAATTATAGTCGTTATGAGCAAATATATGAATACAAAATAGTAACAAATTTAAAAAATGATTTATTTAAATTAATTAAATTCAAAATAAACTAAATTTTAGTCATTTTTATGGGAAATCATTTAATGTACACAGAAAATATTGTAAAATAAAAGTAGTGTTTTTAAAATAAATATAAGTTATAATTATATTATAAAAAAATGTCTTCAAAAGGTGGGAATAGTATGGAAATTTTGAGCTTAGGAGAAAAGATTAAAAAATTAAGAAAAGAAAAAAACATGACATTAAAAGAATTAGCTGGAGATAGGATAACAGCAGCACAAATAAGCCATATAGAGAGGGATAAATCTCATACTAGCTATGAACTGTTGGAATATCTAGGCGATAAGTTAGATGTAAGTGTAGAGTACTTATTAGAAACCAAAGAAATGCAGTCAAAAAAGATAACTGATAATTTAATACTACAGAGCGAAATATATATAAAAGAAAATGAACTAAACAAGGCTGAGGACCAAATAAAAGAAGTTTTAGATATATGTAAGAGATACGATTTAATGGAGAACTATGGCAGATGTAATTTTTTAATGGCTAATATTAATCTAAAAAAATCTGATTATAATGATGCTATAGAAAACTTTGAAAAGGCATTATACTTCTTTATAAAAAATAGTGATAGTGAAAATATACTTAAGTGCTATTTAAACATAGGAAAAATATACATGCAAGAAGACTTTTATAAAGGTGCTATAAGCCACTTTAATTTTGCAGAGGAAATTTTGTTAGAGAGTAAGTTTGAGGATGTTAACATATACAAGGAACTATACAGTAAGATGGCATATTGCTACATAAAATTAGATAATCCAAATATGTCATTGAAGTACATAGATAAAATAAATGAAATAGATAATAGAAATGATAGAAAAGAAGATGTCGATATTTTGGTGTTAAAAGCAAATAATATGCTTGAAATAGGAAAATATGAAGAATCAAAAGATTATTTTAAAAAAGCGTTAAAGATACTTGAAAATGAAGATAATAAAACTGGATTAGCAAATGTATATTTAACAATTTGTGATGTTTACAGAAAAATAGGTGAGACAGATAGAGTACTTGAATATTCACAAAAGGTATATGATATAAAGAAAAATGATGAAGACGAATACATGATGTCAGGTTTATTTAAGATAATAGAAGCATATATAGATAAAGAAGATTATGATTTAGCTAGAAAATATTGCAAAATAGCTTTAGCTTCATCAATAAAAAATAAAAATAAGTTCAATGAATATAAAGCATTAAAATTCTATTCTAATATGTATAAAAATCAAAATGAAATTACCCTTGCAATTGAGTATTTAATTAAATGTATAAAAATAGTATCAGACTTAGGAAATAGTAGAATATTGGCTAATTTATATATAGATTTAGGTCAATTATATTCAAGTATTTCAAAAGAAAAAGAGTTAGAATATTATCAAAAAGGTGTATTTATGTATAAAAATTTAGAAATAATGTAAAAAAATAAACCTATAAGGCTATAGAAACAATCTATAACAAGCAAGATAACATCTATGATAAAATATAAATTGTATGAATATTTTTAAGGAGATGAATCAAACAATGAGTATAAAAATAGATGCTAGAGGACTTGCTTGTCCTAAACCAGTTATAAACACAAAAAAAGAATTGGATAACATAGAAGAAGGTATTGTAGTTACAACAGTCGACAATGAAACAGCTAAAGAAAATGTATTAAAACTTGCTAAATCTTTAAATTGTGAGGCAAATATTGTTGATGAAAAAGAGAATTTTATATCTATAGAAATTATAAAAGGTCAAAATATCTTAGATAAACAAAATAATGTAGACAAGAAAGAATGTGAACTAGAAGATACATGTGTATTTATATCTTCAGACAAAATGGGACTTGGAAATGATGAATTAGGGAAAGTATTAATAAAAGGATTTATATATACTTTGACAGAATCTAAGCCTTATCCTAAATATGTACTTTTAGTTAATGGAGGAGTAACACTAAGTGCTGAAAATGAAGAAACTATAGAAAATTTAAAAATACTTGAAAATGAAGGCGTAGAAGTCTTATCTTGTGGTACTTGTTTAGACTACTACAATTTAAAAGACAAACTACAAGTAGGTTCAGTTACAAATATGTATACTATAGTTGAAACATTAAAGAATGCATCAAATACTATTTCTATATAATGTATGTTTGTTTAATAATATAAAAACTAATAATAATGATTAACTTAAAGAAAAACAGATAGTCAGAAAGGATTAAGCAATGAATCAGATGTATATAGTGTCATTTAATTCGACACATCATGCAATAAGATCAGAAAAGTTATTTGGTGAAAATGGTCTAAAGGTAATGGCTCTTCCAACACCAAGAGAAATAACAGCAAGTTGTGGAATATCAATTAAATTTTCTTTTGAAGACATGGAAAAGATAAAAACAATTTTAACTGAAAATAATGTAGATATAAAAGGAATTTATTGTATAAGTAAATTAGAAGATGGTTCGAAAGAAGCAGAGAAGCTAGATTAGGAGGCTAATTATTTATGCCAATGGATTTAAAAATAGGAGACATTGTCGAATTAAAAAAACAACATGCATGTGGATGTAAAGAATTCGAAATCATAAGAACTGGAATGGATATAAAGATAAAATGTACTAAGTGTTCAAGGTTAATAATGCTTGATAGAGAGACTTTAGAAAAGAGAGTAAAAAAGCTAATAAAAGAATGATATAAATTTAACATTTAAAAAATGTCAAATACCGTATATTAATATCCAAAATTTTGGTATAATAGAAAATGAAGAAAACATTTTCATGGGGGTGCTTTAATTATGGCAATTAAATATGCAAGAAGAATGGAAGGTTTACAAGGATCTGAAATACGTGAGCTTTTAAAACTTACTCAACAACCACAAATAATATCTTTTGCTGGTGGAATGCCTGCTCCAGAATTATTTCCAGTTGAAGAAATGAAAAAAGTATCAGTTGCAGTGCTTGAAGAAAATGGAAGATCAGCTATGCAATACACTACAACAGAAGGATATGAACCATTAAGAGAGAAAATAGCAGCTAGAATGAATGAGAAAAATCAAACTAATGTAGACAAAGATGATATATTAGTTACAAGTGGTTCTCAACAAGGTCTAGATTTTGCAGGAAAAGTATTTATTGATGAAGGTGATGTAATTTTATGTGAAAGCCCATCTTACATAGGAGCTATAAACGCATTTAAATCTTATCAACCTAAATTCATAGACGTTCCAACTGATTCTAACGGAATGATAATGGAAGAATTAGAAAAAATACTAGAAACAACTGATAGAATAAAAATGATTTACGTAATTCCTGACTTCCAAAATCCAACAGGAAGAACTTGGCCACTTGAAAGACGTAAAAAATTCATGGAAATAGTAAACAAATTTGAAATACCAGTAATAGAAGATAATCCATATGGAGATTTAAGATTTGAAGGAGAATCTTTACCATCTTTAAAATCAATGGATACAAAAGGATTAGTAATATTCTTAGGAACTTTCTCTAAAATATTCTGCCCAGGATACAGATTAGGATGGACTTGTGCTTCTCCAGAAATATTATCTAAATTTAACTTTGCAAAACAAGGTGCAGACTTACAAGCATCAACTATATCTCAAATGGAAGTAAGTAAATTCATGGATATGTATGACTTAGATGCACACGTTGAAAAAATTAAAGCAGTTTATATTAAACGTAGAGATGTAATGCTTAAGACTATGGAAGAAGAATTCCCAGAAGGATTAGTATTTACTCATCCAGAAGGTGGATTATTTACATGGGTAGAGCTTCCAAGTAACTTAAATGCTAAAGAATTAATGCCAAAATGCTTAGAAAAGAATGTTGCTTATGTTGCTGGAGGAGGATTCTTCCCTAATGGTGGTAGAGAAAATACTTTCAGACTTAACTATTCAAATATGCCAGAAGAAAAAATAATAGAAGGTATAAAAAATATAGCATCAGTTTTAAAAGAAGCTATGGGTGTTGAAGCTTAATTAAAAATAATAACTTATATAGATATATTATAGGGGATGGCTATTGCCATCCCTTGTTAATTTAAGAATATATAATTTACCTTATATTAAACTTTGTCCAAAATTTAAATTGACATAAATGAGAATAAATGATAAAATGTGTAGGTATGAGATTTTAGTCTCATTTCTCTGCTCTAAGAGTGTAGAGCCGTTAAGTCCAAAGGGAGGTGAATTATAGTGAGAAATTATGAATTAGTTTATGTGGTAAAGCCAAACTCTGATGAAGAAGTAAGAGAGGCTATACTAAACAAAGTTAAGGAAGTTGTTGCAACTGACGGAGAAATAGTTAAAGTTGATACTTGGGGAACTAAAAAATTAGCTTATCCAATAGCTAAGTTTACAGAAGGTTTTTACGTATTAGTTAACTTTAAATCAGCAGTAGACGTTCCTAAAGAGATAGACAGAAACTTAAAGATAAATGAAAACGTAATAAGACACATGATAGTTGTTGCTTAATAACTGGGTTTTATTATAAAAAATAGGTGGTGTTTTTATGAATCAAGTTGTATTAGTGGGAAGATTAACTAAAGACCCTGAATTAAGATACATCCCAGGTACAGGAACACCAGTGGCATCCTTTACAATAGCCATTGATAGAGACTATGTAAAAAAAGATGGATCTAAAGAAACTGATTTTATACCTGTTGAAGTAATGGGTAAATCTGCTGAATTTTGTGCTAACTACATAACTAAAGGTAGATTAGTTGCATTGCAAGGATCTATAAGAGTAGACAATTATCAGACACAATCAGGTGAAAAGAGAACTTTTACAAAAGTAAGTACTAGATCAGTACAAGCTTTGGATAGTAAGAATAAATCGGAAAATTCATATAGAGAGAGTGCTCCAGCTTTTGAGCCAAGCTTTGAACCTCAAGGTCTAGACCCACAAGGTTTCCAAGCTATAGATGATGACGATATACCATTTTAAAAAGGAGGGAAAAAAGTCATGATGAATAAAAAAAGACGTAAGAAAAAAAGAGTTTGTCAATTCTGTGCTGACAAAAACGCTAAAATAGATTACAAAAGTACTCAGAGATTACAAAAGTATATAACTGAAAGAGGAAAGATATTACCAAGAAGAATATCTGGAACTTGTGCTAAGCATCAAAGAGAATTAACAGTTGCTATAAAAAGATCTAGAAATATAGCACTTTTACCATATACATTAGACTAAAAAAATGAGCCTTGTGCTCATTTTTTATTATAGGTATTTATATATCTAAATGAGGCGAGCTATAAAGCTCGTTTTTTTGTTTATATACTTAAATATATTATTATTTATGATATAATATTATATATTAAGGAGGGTTGTAAACGTGAAAATAGATAAAGGTTCTGAGATAACGAGAAACATAAAGATAATAGAATGGATGAAAACAGAAATATTAATGAGTGTAAGTGATTTGTTTAACTTATTATTTAAAGGGGTAAAACCTTTAGATGAAGCAATTCAAGATACTCTAGCAAATATAATAATGATAACATATCTCTTAGCAAAGAGATTAGGAATTAGTTTTAGAGATGTGGATTATAAAGTCAAAGAAAAAATAAAAATTGGTATAGATGAAGACCATAGTGTTGAAAGATGGTATGGAGATTTATCTAATTTAAAAAAACATATGGACAATAGGGAGTGATATTAAATTGAATAATAAAATTAGACTATCTAAAGCAATGTCTATAATAATTTTAGCTATAATAATCGCTTTAGTGATAGCCTATATTCCAATGCTAGGAATGTTTAGTATATTAGCAGCTGTTCCATATGTAATTATAGGTGCTATTACTGATAGAAAGTATTCTTTTATATCTATTTTGATTACATTTTGTGTACTAATTCTATTTGCAGACATTTCTTATGCATTAAATATATGTATAATGTATTCTTTACCAGGTATAGCAATAGGAAAGATGTTAAAGAGAAGTTTTGAACAAGAAGATAGTAATAAATTTGAACCAATATATGGTGGAACGATAATATTTGTACTTTCAATGCTTGTATATTTCTTTGTATTAAAAACATTTTTAAATGTAAACCTATTAGATGAAGTTTCTAAGATGATAACAGAAATTGTAAATATTCAAAAAAATAGTTTTTCAGCAGCTGAGCTTAAATTATTTGATAAAATGAAGCCAGATGAGATTGTAAGTTATTTTACAAATATGCTACCAATGATGCTATTTTTACAAGGGTTATTATCAGCATTTGTAACATATTATTTAAGTGTATTTTTTATCAAAAGAATTACAAAGATGAATATAAGATTTCCTAAATTTGCAGATTTTTATTTACCAGGAAATGCTATACTCACAACTTTTTTACTTTATTTATTAGTCTTATTTATTCAAATTATTGGTTCAAAACTATATACAGAATTAATAATGACTAATTTACAGCTAGTTTTTAATTTAATGTTTGTAATTCAAGGTATAGCAGTTTGTATCTATTTTTTAAAGAAATGGATAAGACAGGGACCAAATAAAATTATGTTTCTTTCAGGGATAATTTTATGTTTATTTGGATTTATGGGAATATCTTTTGTTGGTATGGTAGATAGTATAATTGACTTTAGAAAGGTGAGAAGTTATAAATCCACTTAGGAGGATAGAAATGAGTAATAAACAAACCTTTAAATTAAATATGCCAGAAATAAATTTATATATAATTGTTATTGGTATTTCTAGTATAATTTTGCTTTATTACAACTTGTATGTAGGGTGTTTATTTTTCTGTATTTTTGTATATATGGTTTTTCACAATTGGAGAACAACTAATATTAGACGTCATGAATGGACAGAGTATATTCAAAATTTATCTTTAGATATAGATGAGACAACCAAGAAAGCCATAATAAACCTTCCAATACCACTGTGTATCTTAGAATTTGATGGAAATATATCGTGGTACAATGGGAAGTTTTATGATATGATTGGTCAAAAAGATTTACTTGATAAAAATATAGAAGATATAGTTAAAAATCTTAACTTAAGAAAAGTATTAAATGAAAATAAAGAAATGTACACAGAAATAAACTACAAAGAAAAAGAATATACAATAATTTATAATGTTATAAAAAATGATCAAGAAAAAAATCCTAAATATTTGATGATATTATACTGGATAGACAAGACAGAATATTTAAAAGTAAAACAAGATTATGATGATGAAAAAAATGCAATGATGCTAATACAAGTAGATGGATACGATGAAGTATTAAAAAGTGCAGCAGAAGATAAGAGGGCTTTAATTAATGTTGAAGTAGAAAAAATACTTTCTGCTTTGGAATTAAATTCAAATGGTGCATTGAGAAGAACCTCAAAAGATAAATTTTTCTTGGTAATGCATAAAAAAGAGTTGAAAAAATTAGAAACTGAGAAGTTTTCTATTTTAGATACAATAAGACATATTGATTATGGAAATAATCTTCCTGTTACTATAAGTATAGGAATTGGTATAGATGGAGATACATTAAATGAGAACCTAAAACTTGCTACGGGTGCCCTTGACTTAGCACTTGGTAGAGGTGGTGATCAGGCTGTTGTAAAAACAAAAGATAAATTTGTATTTTATGGAGGAAAATCTAAAGCTGTAGAAAAGAAAACCAAAGTAAAGTCCAGATTGATAGGTCACGCTCTAAGAGAAGTTATACAACAAAGTGACCAAGTTTATATAATGGGACATAAATATCCAGATATGGATGCTATGGGAGCGGCAGTTGGAGTTTATGATATATGTAAATCCTGTAACAAAACAGCAAACATAGTTTTACACTCTGTAAATGAATCTATAGAAATATTTATAAATAAAATAAATGAAAATAATTATTATAAGAAACTATTTATTGGAAAAGAAGAAGCTATTGACAACTGTACTAAAAATACGTTAGTTGTAGTAGTTGATACTCATAGACCTAATTATACTGAATGTGAAGAGTTATTAAAGCTATCAGAGAAGATAGTAGTAATAGACCATCATAGAAGAGGTGTAGAATTCATAAATGATGCGGTACTTTTATTCCATGAGATATATGTATCTTCAACCTGTGAAATGGTTACAGAATTAGTTCAATATATGGATGAAGATGTAACAATAAATAAACTCACAGCTGAAGGACTTTTAGCAGGAATAAGTCTAGATACTAAAAACTTTGCGTTTAAAACAGGTGTTAGGACTTTTGAAGCAGCTTCTTATCTTAGAAAAGTTGGAGCAGATACTATTGAGGTTAAAAAGTTTTTCAATTCTGATGTAAAAGACTTCATAATAAAAGCTGAAATAATTCAAAGTACTAAAATAATTAATAATAGGATATGTTTAGCATATTCAAGTACAGAAATAGATAGTATAAATGTTATAATAGCTCAAACTGCTGATGAGTTATTAAACATAAAAGAAGTAGAAGCTTCCTTTGTATTAGGTGAAAAAGATGATACTATATTTATAAGTGCAAGGTCCTTAGGACAGATAAATGTACATGTGCTTATGGAGAAATTAGGAGGCGGGGGACATATAGATATAGCTGGAGCACAGTTAAAAGATGTTTCTCTAAAAGAAGCTTATAAGATGGTAAATAAAATAATAGAGGAGTATTTGGAGGAGGAAGAATAGATGAAAGTTATATTATTAAAAGATGTAAAAGGGACTGGTAAAAAAGGGGAAATGAAAGAAGTAAGTGATGGATATGCAAGAAATTTCTTATTTCCTAAAAAGATGGCTGTGCAAGCAGATAATGTAGCAATAAAAGAATTAAATGAAAAGAATAAGTCTAAAGAAATAAAAGCACAAAAAGAATATGAAGAAGCTGTTTTATTAGGTAAACAAATGGAAGAAATTAATATAGAAATATATTCAAAAGCAGGAGAAGGTGGAAGACTTTTTGGTTCAATAACTGCTAAAGAGATTGCTGAGCAATTAAAGAAACAAAAAGATATAGATGTAGATAAAAGAAAAATATTATTAGATGAGCCAATAAGAGCCCTAGGTTCAACTTTTGTAGAAGTAAAAATACATCAAAAAGTAACTACTAAAATAAGAGTAGATGTAAAAGAAAAACAGTAATAACTAGAGGTGATAAAGATGGAAGATATGACGAGAATTCCTCCTCATAGTGTAGAATCGGAACAATCAATATTGGGTTCTATACTTCTAGATAAAGATGCTATAATAACAGTCACAGAAACTATAAAGCCTGATGATTTCTATAAAGAGGCTCACAAAATAATATATGAATGTATGATAACTTTAAGTAATAAAGGTGAGCCTATAGACTTGATAACATTAACAGAAGAACTAAGAAAACAAGGGCATCTTAATGATATTGGAGGAATCAGTTATATTACAAGTCTTTCTACTATAGTACCGACGACTTCAAACGTAAAATACTATGCTGATATAGTAAAAGAGAAGTCTGTGCTTAGAAAGCTTATAAAAGCTTCTAATGAAATAATAAATCTAGGATATAGTGGAGCAACTAAAATTGAAGATGTTTTAGAACAAGCTGAAAAGAGTATATTTGATATATCACAGGAGAAAACTAGTGATGATTTTAAATCTATAAACTTAGTTTTAATGGATGCCTATGATATGATAGAAAAGTTATACACTAATAAGAGTGATGTGACTGGTATAACTACTGGTTTTAAAGATTTAAACAAAAAAATAAATGGTCTTCAAAGGACCGATTTAATATTAATTGCGGCTAGACCAGCAATGGGTAAAACTGCCTTTTCTTTAAACTTAGTGCAAAATGCAGCCCTAAAAGGTGATGCTTCTGTAGCTGTGTTCAGTTTAGAGATGTCTAAAGAACAATTAGTACAACGTATGCTATCTTCACAGTCTAGTGTAGAATTAAAAAAAATAAAGACTGGAACACTTAATGATAATGACTGGCCTAGAATTATAGATGCTATGGCGGTGTTATCAGATGCGAAAATACACATAGATGATACTCCTGGTATAAAAATATCAGAATTAAGGTCAAAGTGCAGGAAGTTGAAAATAGAAAAAGGTCTGGACTTAGTGCTTATTGATTATCTTCAACTTATGGAAGGTGAAGGCAATAATGAAAGTAGACAGCAGGAGATATCTAAAATATCAAGGTCACTAAAGGTCTTAGCTAAAGAATTAAACTGTCCTGTTGTAGCATTATCTCAGTTATCACGTGCACCAGAACAAAGAGCAGATCATAGACCTATGTTATCTGACTTAAGAGAATCTGGAGCAATAGAGCAGGATGCAGATATAGTTATGTTCTTATATAGAGATGAATATTATCATGCTGATTCTGAGAGTAAAAATATAGGAGAAGTAATAATAGCAAAAAATAGACATGGTGAAACTGGTTCTGTAGAACTAGTTTGGCTTGGTGAAGTTCAAAGATTTGGGGATAAGTTGAGAGACCTATAATCTAACGAATATCCACAGAACATCCTTTCTTTCTACAGGAAAAATGTGGATACCTGTCACTAAATATGTCTAAACATTGAAATTTAGCTAAAAAATTATCCACAGTATCCACAGGTGCCCTGTTGATAAGTGTGAATAAGTAGATAAAGCAAGCTTTTGGCTTGCTTTATCTGTGTATAAATGTTAATTATTAGGAGGAATAATATGGAAAAAATAAGCTTAAAGTGTATATATCCCAATATAATTAAAGTACTTGATGAAATAAACTTATTTAGAATAATTGATAATAACCTAAAAGAATCGATTGTTGTTTATGCTAGTATTGTGGATAGTCAGTATTATATAAATATGACTAATACAAACTTTGGAAATATAATTAACATATGTAAGTTAGAAAAACTTTTAGATGTGGATAAATTTATGGAAAAAATTATAAAATATGAAAAAGAAATTATAGAGAAAGATGAATTTTCAAAAATAGAAAAGTATTTGTTAAATATTGGAGAACGCTAAAAAAGTTGAAAAAAATACGAATGTTTGATAGAATAAATAAGTAAAGCGTTCGAGAGTATATAAAATATAGAGGTGAATTACATGAAAACAGTTGCAATTGTTGGTTCTCAATGGGGAGATGAAGGTAAAGGTAAAGTTATAGATTATCTTGCTACTCAAGCAGATGTAGTAGTGAGAGGACAAGGTGGAAATAATGCAGGGCATACATTAGTTGTGGAAGGTAAGAAGTATGCATTACATTTAATTCCATCAGGAGTATTAAATCCAAAAACAGTAAATATAATAGGAAATGGTATAGTATTTGACCCTAAAGGATTTTTAGAAGAATTGGAAATGTTTAAAGCGGATAATATAAGTACAGAAAATATAAAAATAAGCGATAGAGCCCATGTCATATTCCCATATCATAAAGAGCTAGATGCATTGTCAGAAGAAGCCAGAGGCGATTTAAAGATAGGTACAACAAAAAAAGGTATTGGACCTTGTTATATGGATAAAACAGAGAGATCTGGAATAAGAATATGTGATTTAATGGATAAAGATAAATTTGCTATAAAGTTAAAAGCTCAGATAGATGCTAAAAATGAAATAGTTAAAAATATATATGGAAAAGAAGAATTATTTGATTTTGAAACTATATATAATGAATATATAGGATATGCAGAACAGATAAGAAAATATGTTGCAGATACGTCAGTTATTGTATATGATGCGGTAAGAGCAGGTAAAAAAGTATTATTTGAAGGAGCACAAGGAACTTTATTAGATTTAGATTTAGGAACATATCCATTTGTTACATCGTCTCATCCAACATCTGGTGGATTTGCAATTGGTGCAGGTATAGGGCCAAATATGATAAAAGATGTTGTTGGTATAGTAAAAGCATATACTACAAGAGTTGGAGAGGGACCATTTGTTACAGAACAAATAAATGAAACTGGTGATAAAATAAGAGAACAAGGTCATGAATTTGGAGTAACTACTGGTAGACCAAGAAGATGTGGATGGTTTGATGCAGTTATAGTTAAGTATGCAGCTAGGGTTAATGGTTTAACTAGTATCTCATTTATGTTACTAGATGTTTTAACTGGATTTGATAAGATAAAAGTTTGTACATCTTACAAAATGGGCGATAAAATAATAACAGATTTCCCAGCATCATTAGATGATTTAGCAAAATGTGAACCTATATATGAAGAATTAGACGGATGGAATGAAGATATAACTCAAGTAGATAATTTTGATAATCTTCCAGAAAATGCAAAGAAATATATAGCTAAAATAGAAGAGTTGGTCGGAGTGAGTGTAGACATGGTTTCTGTTGGGCCTAATAGAGCTCAAACAATAATAAGAAAAAATATATTTGCTTAATATTTTATTAAACAATTTAAGTTATGAATAATAAGGAAAGAGTATCTCAAGGTAATGATTATAGTTATTAGAGATACTCTTTTGTGTTAGATTTGTATTAAATTTTTATTCAGTTAAAATTATTTATGTATATTCTATGTGTAATTAAAGTTGAATTTCTGTATTCTAATTACATATTTTATTTAAAATACTTGTTGAAAATAGGTAGTTCAAGAGGATTTTAATTATATGCTAAAAAAAATAAAAAAACTATTGACTAAAAATTGTACAGCAGTTATAATATAACTTGTGAGTGAAAGAAACGACGAAAAAAGTCGAAAAAATGTGGTCTATTAGCTCAGTCGGTAGAGCACCTGACTTTTAATCAGGGTGTCCCGCGTTCGAGTCGCGGATAGATCACCAAATTATGGCTCGTTGGTCAAGAGGTTAAGACACCGCCCTTTCACGGCGGTAACAGGGGTTCAATTCCCCTACGAGTCACCAGTATGGGACTATAGCTCAGCTGGGAGAGCACCTGCCTTACAAGCAGGGGGTCACAGGTTCGAGCCCTGTTAGTCCCACCATTTTTGAATTAGAGATGAATACTAGATTATATGCTGGTGTGGCTCAACGGTAGAGCAGCTGACTTGTAATCAGCAGGTTGTAGGTTCGATTCCTATCACCAGCTCCACAAAGTACATAAATTCAAATTAATATAATTTTCTATGTTACAGGATACTTTTAAGTATCTTTTTTTGATTGAAAAATTAAATTTAATTACAATAAAGTATTAAGTTATTTATAATGATATAATTTTAAGATTAAAATTTAGAATCTTTTTAGAATAGTATTATATAATCTGATAAGTTTATAATATTGATAAATTACAAGTAATATAAAGAATTAGATGTATTAAAAATACTTTAGAAGTGTACTTATAGCAGAGAGATTAGTTTCTTTAGTATAAGTTTTAAACAGAGAAGCAAGTTTGTTCTTACCTCTCTATTTAAAAATAAAAAAATGTTTTTTAAGGGCTATTTTATTTAAATCTTTCCCATCTCAAATCATCACCAGTAAATTCTAAAATCCTAAATTTGTCTAAAATTCTAGAAAGAGTTCTTTGAGTATAAGTGTTTCCTATTTGGGATGGTGTTAAGTTGGTTGAGATAATAATTTTTTTACCAGTAACTAGTCTTGTGTTTACAATGTTGAAGATTTCTCCACTAGTAAAAGAGTTATTAAGTTCAGTACCAAGGTCATCTATTATTAATAAATCACAATCAAACAAGTTTTTATAATTATCTTCACTTATCTGATTATTTGTGTCTCTTCTAAATTTATAGTCTTCAAGAATATCTAATATTCTAAAAGAAGTTTGATAGATTACAACATTTCCTTTGTCCAATAATTCCTTTGCAATACAATTGCACATATATGTTTTTCCCAGTCCAGTAGAACCATAAAACAGTAGATTTTCATCATTATCTTTCTTGAAATCATGAACAAAATTTTCGCAGATACTTAAATTATTTAGCATATTTTCTCTAGGAGATATTTCTCCATTAGAACCTTTTTTAGGAGAAAATATATTCAAGTTAAAATTCGAAAAATTTTCCTGACTTAAAATCCTATCTAAATTAGACATTTTATAAGCTTCATTTACAATTTCTTGTTTAAGACAAGAGCATTTTTCACCATTAGGTAAAAAACCTTTGTCTTTACAAGAAGCACATTGAAACTTTATTTCTAGGTAATCAAGAGGTATGTTATTTTCAACTAAAAGTTCTTCTTTCTTTACCTTTAAAGATTCTATAGTATCTTTAGATTTATTCACAATTTCATCTTTAGACTTAGGATTTAAAAGTACTATTCTAGCTAAGCTAAGGCCTATTTTAGAAATCTCATCATCTATAGATTTTATTTCTGGAATTCTATTATATACCTCATTTTTTCTATTTTCTAATAAGAGTTCGTTATTATCTCTTTTCTTATCGTATTTAGCAAGTATTTTTCTTATTTTATCTTCATTCATTTAATCACCTACTTAAACTTTTCTTTTTGACTTTTTTTAATAATCTCATCGAGTTCATCAGAGGTATACTGAGTGAATGTTTCGTTGAAATTATGAAACTTAGTTTTCTTGTAAGTATTGTTGTTTTGAGTAGTATTAATCTGCTTCTTATTAATATTCTCCTTAACTATACGTTCTTCCTCTTTTTGCTTTAAATCATTTAAATTTTTTATATTTTTTTCATTCCAATTTTTAACTATACCATTTATATAAGATATACTTGGGTTTGAAATATTTTTAGACTTAGAACAGGCATTTATTATCAAGTCCATATCCATATCAAATTTATCAAACCAACTGTCCATAAGTTCTTTTTCTGACTTTGATGGTTGTCTTGAAAATCCTAACTCATTGAAAATGGTTTTATATAAAATATATCTCTCACTTCTAACTAAAAAGCTGTCTTCAACATCTTTTGGTGTATATAAATTTGAATCATACCAATTCCTGATAATACCCTCAATGTATTTAACTGGTTTTGATGTACCTGTTTTATCTTTGACGTATTCATAAGCACAAAGTATCATATCAGGGCTCATATTGTATTTATTCATTATATCCATAATACTTATTTTTTCACTTGGGTCGAGATATCTGCCAACTATTTTATTTATGGAATTGAACATTTTTCTAATACTTGGATTTTCAGAAGTAGATACAACTTGATCTGTATTAGATTTTATAGATGAATTATTACCTAATATATTCTCAATATAGAAATTTTTTAAATCTAAAAATTCTATTGAATAATTAAAACTATCAAATTCTCCATTGTCATGTATTTTTATAATCTTCTTTTCCTCCCAAAATTTCCAAGCAGATAACACATCAGACAAAGGTATATTTAGGTTTTTGGCTATTGAATTATTGTCGAACTTAGGATTAGAAGTAATATCACATGCTTGTCTATAACCTAAAAGATAAACTTTTACGTATAACCCGTCCGCCATTGGCATAAATATATCTATAAAGATATTGGGAATAGTGATTTCACCTAAATCTATTTCATTGCTTTCTTTGAAAAACATTTTATCACCTCAGATTAAATTATATCATTTTTTATATTATATTTGTCTGTAAACAAATAAAAGGTCACAAGATTAGCATGTAAATATTTTCTAGCAATATTCATTTTGAAAGGGAGGAGATATTTTGGTTATAAAATTCAACCAAAAAGTAAGAAGAACATTATCAGTAGCAATTCTATTTGTGGTATTAATAATAGGTTGCTTTATAGAAAAGGATGACAGTTTAGAAACGTACAAAGAAAAAAATAATTCTAAGATAAATCAATATAATATGGATGTTATATTTGATGATGAAACTAAGAGGCTAATGTGTAATCAGAATGTTGAGTACATAAATAATACAAAATCAAATATGGATAAAGTATATTTTCATATATATCCAAATGCTTTTTCCAAAAAAGATTTTGCTCCTTTTGAAAAAGAGGAAATGACAAGAGCTTATCCTAATGGATTTAATGAAGGATACATAGATATAAAGAATATATTAAATAAGAATAGTAAAATGGAGTATAAAATTAAAGGGGATAAAAATGATATATTAGAAATAGAATTAGGAAAAGAATTGAAACCAAATGAAAAAATATCATTAGACATAAAATATAATGTAAAAATGCCAAATTCAGTTGGAAGATTCGGATATGGAGAAAATACTATAAATGTTACTAATTGGTTTCCTATAGCTTGTGTTAATGATGAAAGAGGATGGAATTTAAAGAGTTATGAAACAATTGGGGACCCATTTTATAGTGAAACTAGCGATTTTCATGTGAAACTATTGATTCCAAATAAATATAAAATTGCTCATACAGGAAAACTTATAAATGACAAACATGACAATAAAAAGATGTTATATGAAATAGAAGCTGAAAATGTTAGAGACTTTGCATTTATATTAAGTAGTAAATTTGATGTAAATAAAGTGGATTCAAAAGGAGTAGCTATTAGTACATACAATTTAAATAAAAAACTTTCTAAAAAAGCAACTGAAGCTGCAAAAGACTCAATAGATATATTTAGTGAATTATTTGGCAAATATCCATACAAAGAATACTCTGTTGTAGCAAGTGATTTTTTTATAGGTGGGATGGAATATCCTATGCTTGTTATGATAGACCAAAGTTTATATAATGAAAAAAATGAATTTCTACTTGAATATGTTATTGCTCATGAGACAGCACATCAATGGTGGTATTCTGCTGTTGGAAATGATGAAATAAGTGAACCTTGGTTGGATGAAGCACTTACTGAATATTCTACAATAGTGTATTTTGAACAGAAATATGGTAAAGAAATGGCAAATAAACTTCTAAAGACTATGGAAATACAGACAAAGAGTTATTTGAGTGAGAATATATTTAAGCCAACAAATGAGTATAAAAATTCTACTGAATACAGCTTAAATGTTTATACAAAAGGGGCAATAGCTTTTAATGAAATAAGAAAAGAAGTTGGCGATAAAGTATTCTTTGAGACTTTAAATGAATACTATAATAAATATAAACATAAAAATGCTAATGGAAGAGCTTTTGTAGAGCTATGGAGTAGTAAAGGGGTAGATATAAATAAGATTATAAGTGAATACAAGTAAATTCTGTACAGGGAATGTTTCAAAATAAGAATTTGGAGCATTTCTTTTTTTGTGTAAAGAACAGAAAAAATAGAAATGGAGGTTCTTAAGAACCTCTAATCTACAGTAGTTTTTAATGATAAATACAAATTTTTTTCATCATCATAAATTTGTGAGATTGAATTAGACATCTTCTTCAAAAGTTCAACATTAGCTGTCTGAGATAATTCCCACATATCATTAGCTATTTCGTTCCAATGTTCAGAAACATCAATAAACTTTTGACCTATCACAAATAGTCTCTCATCTTTTATTATTGGAGCAGATTCAATTAAAAACTCGCCATACATCTTGCGGAAAATACCACCACCAGTTCCACCATCTTTACTGATTTGAAAATAATTTGTTATCCCAGCCAAGCGTAGTTTGTTTGAGCTAAATTGCTTCCACTTTAGTATTTCTTTTGAAAATTTCATGATTCCATTAATACCCAGAAGTTGTGCTGGGGGGGCTAGCATTGTATCACAAGTTTCTTTTATAGCTTCTTGTAAAATTACTTTATCAATCACTCTGAAACCAGTAAAATCAAATATTAAATATTTATTGTTTGCAGGAAAAGGTCTATATACACTACTGCGTGCCTTTTCAATTTCATCGTAATCGACCATATGATAATCTTGAGATATTTGCCCAGAGGGAATTTTTATCGGATAATCATGATTATCTCTATCACTTATCCAAAATTTTCTTGATGTTTCATCATATCCAAATAAAACGACTGCATGACCTCCAAAATGGTTATTTTGGTTCATTCCTAGATATTTCATATAAGGCATATCTACATAAATTAGGACTGGATTATTTGTATCAACCAAATGTTTTGTACTGTCAAAAATCTTAGAATAATTATTCCCAGACTTACATTTAATTTCTATGTTTAATCGTTTGGCAAGTTTATTTTCAAACTCAAATATTTTTGTTCTTCCATTTATCATAGGTGAGGCAGATTGATTTAAATATAGAAATGATATACCTGATGCTAATCCGAATAACATTTCTTCTGACATTGGATAACCATAATAAGTAAAAATTTGTTTCAGCGAATTAGTAATACAGTGTTTCCCGCCTTGTGGAACAAAACTTTCAATTAATTTTTTCATAATTACTCCTTTTCTATTATTTCAAGAGGCAAAATAATTTCAGTTATATAATTAGCAGGATTTCCCCTGAAAATAGCAC
Organism: Clostridioides difficile CD160; assembly: GCF_000449425.2. Classification (GTDB taxonomy): domain Bacteria; phylum Bacillota; class Clostridia; order Peptostreptococcales; family Peptostreptococcaceae; genus Clostridioides; species Clostridioides difficile_E. Next base: position 30,956 of record NZ_AVHW01000112.1, on the reverse strand, counting down.
CAGGCCCTTTGATATATACTTCTCTACTTGGAGTCAAAAATTTCAAGTTATTAGCATTAGCATATTCAAACATAGCCTTATATGCAAGATATAAAGTATCATAGCTACCATAGTGTTTTGTACATATTGCTTTAATTTTAGGTAATACTTTACACTCAATACTTGTATCTGTAATGTGCTTTTTTAGAGGTATACATAATTCTATGTCTGCATTTTTAACATACTCCTCATCAAAATAGCAGTTAAAATGTTTTCCATCTTTATTATTTTTTACTGCTTTATAAAGCAACGGGACATACTTATCAAGGTCGCTATACTTTCCAGTGAATCTGATAGAAGCAACAAGCATTTTTTGAATTTCAATGTTTTCAATTTTGTATTTGTTATTCTCATGCGTAATTTCTAATGAAGATGTAGCCGTGCTAATTTTCTGTATGAGTTTCTTTTCTCTTGAAATATTCATTTCAATAAATTTAATTTTTTCTTGTAAGATATATACTAAATCATCTTCGTTTTTGACAGTTTCAACAACTTCTTTGATTTCTATTATAGAAAAATCTAAAGAGCGTAAATACTTAATAAGCATTGCTTTTTTCAAATTATCATCATCATAGTATCTATACTGATTTTCTTCATTTCTAAATGACGGTTCTAAAATACCTTCTTTATCATAATAGCGTAGAGCTTTTACAGTCAAACCAGATATTTTAGAAAACTGACTTATTCTATACATAATTGCCTCCTTCGATTTTAATTGTAAACTATCCTCTGCACTGGAATGTCAAGAAAATTATAACGTATTAAATATGACTATACAATAAGCTATTTATCTCTCTATTTATATATATAATGTCCTTATGGAATATAGAGTTGATACTCCTAGTAATTTATAATGTATTTTTAAAGTAATTTGCTTTATGGTTTGCATATTGAAAATATTATGTATAGTATTTAAATATGTTTGTGCCATTTAATAATATTATTACTTTGGGGCTTAAAAAGAGCATTGTAGGACAAGCCACAATATATGCTAGATGATATCATATTAACTATAAATAAAATAAACTTATTGGAGGAAATGAAATGTCAAGAATAACAGACATTACTGTGGTTGAACAGAGTGCATATTATGCTTTAGTAATAAGGAAAACAATTAACTTCATGCTTGAATTTCAAGAGTTCTCTGCTCAAGGATATGCCAAAATCATGGACTATATAAAAAGTAAAAATACTTTCGTAGCAGGAGCACCTATTGTCTGCTTTCACAATATGGACTTAGAAAACTTAAATATTGAAATAGGTTTTCCTACTGCAACTAAGATGGAAGGCGTAGATGATATTCAGGGGATAGAAATACCTGCACAAAAGATAGTTACTGCAATTGACCAAGGTGATTATCTTTTACAAGACTCTACATTAGAAGAATTGTTTGCATGGGTACAGAGTAGTCCATATGAAATGCTTGGAGAAATTTATTATCAATACCTAAATACGCCAAATCGCCCAACGAGCGAACTTTTAACCAAAATGATGTTGCCAATTCATTAATACAAGGTAGAGATTATATAGGTGATTGAATAAAAATAGATTGTATATCTTGTGTGCTAAAGTAAAGCAAGTCTGAAGACAGCAAGTTAGAAAAATTTCTAATATTTACCTAAGTGTAAGCCGTATAGAAGGAATATTTCTTTATTAAAAACAGGAGTTGAGCTTAAAATTTGATTAGAAAAAATCAATTTCGAGACAACTCCTGTTTTTTTGGTATAATATAATTTATAAGGCAGAAAAAGAGGTGAAGGAATGCTAAAGTATTGTTCAGTCGGAAGTGGCAGTAGTGGAAATTGCCATTATATAGGATATAAAAATACCAATATACTAGTAGATGCAGGATTAAGTGGAAAGAGAATAACTACAGGTCTTAAAGACATTGATGTAGATGCAGATAAATTAAAAGGAATATTTATAACACATGAGCATGTTGACCACATAAAAGGTGCAGGTATATTATCAAGAAAATTTGATATACCAATATTTGCTAATATAAAGACATGGTGTTCTATGAAGGATAAGTTAGGAGATGTTAAAGATAAAAATATGAAAGTTTTTGAAAATGATAAAACTTATTCATTAGGAGATATTATAGTTAGACCTTTTTCAATAGAACATGATGCGTCTGACCCAGTTGGATACAATTTCTATACAGAAAGTGATGAAAAGATATCTATAGCTACTGATATAGGATGTATAACTCAAAATATAAAAAAACACCTATATAAATCTAAGCTAGTAGTGTTAGAATCAAATTATGACCCTAATATGCTTATGATGGGGTCATATACATATGCTTTAAAGAAAAGAGTAATGTCAAATACTGGCCATTTATCTAATGAAGATGCAGCTAATTTCTGTGTTGAGCTTATTAATGAAGGGACAGAATCTATATTATTGGCACACTTAAGCAAAGAAAATAATTTTCCAGAATTGGCATATGAGACTTCAAAAGGAGTATTAGCATCAAATGATATAGTAGTTGGACAGGATGTAAAACTAGATGTACTATCACGAAATGATGTTTCTAATGTTTATGAAATGAAGTAGAGGTGAATAACTTTGCTAAAAAGAAATTTCGAAAATGTCGAAGATAATAAAATTTTGTATTCTATAAAGCAAGGAATGATTTTAGCGATACCTGCTATTATGGCTGGTTCAACTGCTCTTGTCATTTTGAATCTTCCAATTGATGCTTATCAAAAGTATTTATCAAGTTTGTTTAATGGAGAAATTACAAATATACTTAACTTTATAAATGATTCTACTTTAGGAATTATTTCATTAATAATATTATTAACAATAAGTTATAGTTATGGGAAAATATATGGGAGCAAGTATACAGTACTTGTTCCTATAGTTGCAATGTGCTCATTTTTAGTATTTTCAAGTGGTAATGAACTTAATTATATAGAAGTATTTAAGACCAAGTGGTTATTTACAGCTATTATTGTAGCTATGACATCATCTGTATTGTTTGTAAAACTTACAGAATCTTTTGTCACAAGTGTAAAGTTTCATACAGAGGGAGCAGATGCAGATTTTAATATGGTAGTTTCGGCTATAGTTCCGTTCATAATTGTAGTATTTTTATTTTCTATTTTTAGAGTAATAATGATAAGTCTAATTGGAAGTTCAAACTTTCAAGATATATTTTACGATTTATTTTCAAATGTGTTTAGTAAAATGGGAAGAAATCTCATGAGTGCCTTATTATTTATTTTCTTGATGCATTTCATGTGGTTTTTTGGAATTCATGGGAGTAATGTACTAGATACAGTTGCAAAAAGTTTATTTGAAAATAGTATGGCAATTAATATCAATTTAGTTAATAATAATCAATTGCCAACAGAAATTTTTACTAAGACTTTTTTTGATACAATGGTCTTGTTGGGTGGATGTGGTTCTTTGCTATGTCTAGTAATTGCGATTTTTCTTAGTGAAAAACGTATAAATGTAAGAAAGCTAGCCAAAATTGCTTCCATACCAGCTCTTTTTAATATAAATGAGATGTTAGTTTTCGGAATACCAATTGTTTTTAACCATATTATGTTTGTACCTTTTGTAATTACGCCTATAATCTTAACTATTACAAGTTATATAGCTATGTCTATAGGGTTTGTTCCATGTACAGTTTCTCCTGTAGAATGGACATCACCTATATTTTTAAGTGGCTATATGGCTACAGGCTCTATAAGAGGTAGTATGTTACAATTGTTTAATCTATGTATTGGGGTTATGATTTATATACCATTTATAAAAATGTCGCAAAATAGATATACATACATGTTTAAGAATAATATAGAAAACTTAACAAATTTAATAAAAAGGTATGAATTAACAGGTGAACAGCCAAATCTTTTAAATTACAGTGGTAAAATAGGGTCAATTTCAAAAATGTTAGCTTCAGATTTAAAATTTGCTATGAAAAGAGGAGAGATAGAACTTTTTTATCAACCTCAAGTTAATTATAATGGAAGTGTCGTGGGTGCAGAGGGATTACTTAGATGGAAACATTCAATAGGGGGATTCATTTATCCACCACTAGTTATAATCTTGGCTAAAGAAGAAGGCTTTTTAGATGAGCTTGGGGAGTATATTATTAATAAAGCATGTGTTGATTTAAAGAAGAGTGAAAAGCTACTGAGAAATCCTGTTAAATTCTCTGTAAATATATCTCCAGACCAACTTGATGACCCTAAGTTGCCAGAGCAAATAAAAAATATAATTAATAGTAATGATATAAATCCCAATATGCTAGGTATAGAAATCACAGAGCAAGTTGCATTGTCAGGTTCACAAATAATTATTGAGCGTATAAATGCGATACATAACTTGGGAGTAAAGTTAATTATGGATGATTTTGGCATGGGGCACAGCTCTCTTATATATCTTCAAAATAATAATTTTGATATAGTTAAATTGGATGGTTCGTTAGTCAAAGAGATACTTACAAATAAAAGAAGCAGTGAAATCATAATGTCTATTGTAAATCTTTCAAAGCATTTGGATTTTGATATAATTGTAGAGTATGTTGAAAATTTAAATCAAAGAGATAAGTTATATGGATTAGGATGTGAAATATATCAAGGATATTATTACAGCAAAGCTGTAACTTTTGAAGAGTTTATAGAGTATGCAAATCAAGAAAGAGAGAGATGATTTTATAAGAGTTTATAGATTATATTAGGATATAAATTTGTAGCAAAATTAAGTTTAGGAGAAACATATGAATATAAGTATAATTGTAGTAGGAAAAATTAAAGAAAAGTATTTAAAGTTAGGTATTGATGAGTTTAAGAAAAGACTTTCTAAGTACTGTAAGTTGGAAATTATAGAGTTGGACGATGAGAAAGCTCCAGAGAATTTGAGTGCTAAGGAAATGGAAATTATAAAAGATAAAGAAGGTAAGAAAATTTTAGGGAAGATAAAGCACAATAGTTATGTTATAGCTTTAGCTATTGATGGAAAAAATTTGTCTTCTGAAGAGTTAGCTAAGACGATGAGTGATTTAGCGGTTAGAGGGAATAGTAGTGTCTGTTTTATAATTGGAGGTTCTCTAGGGCTTTCTGATGAAGTTTTAGGAAGAGCAGATTATAGGTTATCTTTTTCTAGGATGACTTTTCCTCATCAGATGATGAGGTTGATATTGTTAGAGCAGATTTATAGGGCATATAGGATAAATAATGGAGAACCATATCATAAGTAATGGAGTGTGAGTTAATTTATATGTAGTTTTATTATAAAAAAATATGATAAAATATAAAATTTGAATTGATTAAATATATACACAAATACAATAAATATTACATCAATAGCATGTCATGATAATATGAAACGTATAAAGCACACAATTCATATTATCATGGCAGATTTAGCATTTCTAATATTACCTTAAAAGTTTAGGTATTAACTCTTTAGCATATTGTATTAGAGGTAAATTTTCATTTAAAAAGGATATTGTTTTCATCAATTTTAAGAATATATTTTGATATAATGGCATATCTTTATCTTCTACCATTGATTTGTTTATAAGCATAGATCCAATACAAGTTTCATATGCCTTAAGAATTTCATCTGAACCATATATTTTATACTTTTCTACTACATTTAAAATTTCATTTATTCTATCGCTCAAAAGATCTTTTAGCTTAATACTAATGCCTGAGTTGATAATTTCATCTAAAATTACTCTAATATCATCACGAATTTTATCTAATTGATTTTCTGTTATAACTATATCAGAGCTATTCAATGAATAAGATAACATTTTTAAATTAGAAATGGTGTCAGTGTTTAAAATAGATTTAAAATCTTTAAAATCACCATTAGGCAAATCTATCGCACACAGTGCAGACATAACATTTTCTATTCTAGATTTCATAAACTCATTTTTAGACGAGTTTTCTTCAAAAGGAGCTATTTTATCAATTGTGTTAAGACAATTATTACATAGCTCAAATATTGAACCATATGTAGAATACACTTTCGTAGCATCATCTTTATCTATATCAAACATTCTAGAAAGAACCTGATTTAACTTATCTGTTGGTTTTCTTTCAATGTCAATAGTAATAGTACTATTAAATTCCTTAACTATATAATGTAGTCTATCTATACAATTTAGAGTTTCCATATTAACTTACCTCCTAATATAATATACAAATATATTACAATGAAATGTAAAATAATTCAAATACAGATTAAATGTTTCTAGTTATTTTTATAATTAAAAAGATTAGAAAAAATCAAAAGAAGTATTCTAATACAGACAAATTAGATGAAAATGCAAAAGGTAAAGGAGATTTATATAACAATGTGCATCAGATACCCTACAAACTGTTTGATGTAGAAACAGATAGTAATGTTTTAATAGGAACAGAGCTTTGGAATAAAATAGGAGCAAATGAACATGCTTATGATGAATTAATATATATATATTTGAAAAAGTAGGATAAGTATGTACTAAGAGAATCAGAGAGGAATGTTAAGTAAGGGATATAACATAATAAATAAAACAAAGGTAGACAAGGTAATAAACACCTAATCTACCTTATTTTATTAAATTGATGTATAAGCGCCATCCCACACTATTCTTTTATAATTTTCAGGATCAGTATCACCCTCTGTACTTATAACAAGTATTTTTGAATCTTTGTTTATGTTTAGCTTCTCAGCTATTTCTTTTAATCCATCTTCTTCTAAAATCAAACTTAAAATTCCTAAACCTACCGCACCAGATTCTCCAGATACAACCTTAGGGTCTCCCTTTAATGGGCTAGCAAGTATTCTCATTGCTCTTGCAGCTACATAATCAGGGCAAGAAATATACATATCAGAATAATCTCTTAAAATATTCCAACCTATAGTATTAGGTTCACCACAATTAAGCCCTGCCATTATAGTTTCCATAAAACCTGTAACAGCATGTGGTTTTTGGTCATTTATTTCTACCGATTTAAATATACATGCTGCTTCATTTGGTTCAACTATCGTAGTTATTGGTCTATTATTGCCAAATACATATTCTAAATATCCTTGTACAGTTCCAGCAAAAGATCCAACTCCTGCCTGAAGGAATACATGGGTAGGAATTCCATTATCTAAAGAATTTATTTGATTTATAGCTTCATCAATAAGAGTAACATATCCTTGCATAATCCAAGTTGGAATTTCTTCATAACCATCCCAAGCGGTATCTTGTATTATAACACCATTATTTTCATCAGCATATTTAGTAGCTAATCTTACTGCATCATCATAATTTAAATCTGTTATAGATGCTTTTGCACCTTCTTTTCTAATATTATTTAATCTTATCTCAGAAGACCCTTTTGGCATAAATACTACTGATTTTTGTCCAATTTGATTTGCAAACCAAGCAATCCCTCTTCCATGATTTCCATCAGTGGCTGTTACAAAAGTTAAGTCTCCAAGCTTTTCTTTTATATTTTTACTATTTAGCATTTCAAAAGAAAGATCAGAAATATCCATATTTAATTTTTTTGCTATATATTTTCCAACCGCGTATGAACCACCAAGACTTTTAAATGCATTAAGTCCAAATCTATATGACTCATCTTTTATCCAGATATTACTAATACCTAATTCATTAGCTAATTCACTTAAACTGTGAAGAGGAGTTACTTTATACTCTGAAAAGCTTCTATGGAAGTTTCTGATTTTTTCTATTTGTTCTTTGTTAATAAAGTCTATACTTACTTTAGATTTGTGTAAATTTCTTGAATTTTCATTTTGTATATATTTGATATCTTTTATATTTCTCATAGTTTTTATCTCCTAAAATTATTTATTATTTATTTCTTAATTATAATTATATTGACTAATTCACAAAAAATATATAATAATATAGGCAATAAATATCGTTATATTATCAAGTTATATATAATTTAAAAAAATCGAAATTAGTAAAAGGAGGATTGATTTATGCAGGATAATATTGTTACTAATAAAAATAAAAAAGAAGTAACACAACAAGGTTCATTTGAATTTCCAATTACAGTCTATCAAACTAAAATAAGTGAAAATATTTTAGGATATATTGATTGGCACTGGCATGAAGAGTTGCAATTTTGTATTGTAACAAAGGGTAATATTAATTTTAATGTTGATGGAGACTCAATAATTTTATCTGAAGGAGAAGGGATATTTATAAATGCAAGGCAATTACATCAAGCAAAAAATTATAAGGGAAGTGATTGTTCTTATATAAGTGTAGTTTTTAATTCAGACTTTATATCTAGCTTTGCAGGAAGTCTTGTAAATATAAAATATATACAACCTTATATAGATAATTCTAGAATTAATTATTGTATTTTGAAAAATGATATTGAATGGAAATCGGTTATATTAAACAAGGTTTTCAAAGTTTATGAAGAGTATAACAAAAAGGAAATGGGGTTCGAATTACAGATATTTATCTTATTAATAGAGGTATGGAACATTTTAATAAAATCTTATTTTGTATTATTTCCTAATGATAAAGCTAGAAACAATAGTTTGCATATAAAAAATATAATTAGCTATATATGTAATCATTATATGGAGAAAATTGAACTTAATAATTTAGCAAAAGAAGTTAATTTATCTAAAAGTACTTGTTGTCGTGAATTTAAAAAATATATGAATTGCACTATTTTTGAATATATTACTAATTACCGTTTAGTAGCTAGTTCAAATTTATTAATTACAACTAATGATTCAATTTCAGATATAGCTTATCAGTGTGGATTTGGAAGTACTAGTTATTTTATTGAAAAATTTAAAATAAAAACAGGAGTATCACCATCTATTTATAGAAGACAAAAAATAAATTTGTAATAAAATAGTCTTATTAATAGTTATAATTAGATATACTGGGGTATTGAGTATTTTATATTAAGGTTTAAGCAAATAAAATTCAATGATTAATCACTTATAGTTAAGTAATAAAAACACGCTCAGTGGATTAAGTTATGAAGAACTGTATCACAAGCAAATGATACGGTTTTTATCTGTTTTGCAACTAATAACATTAAAATAATAAAAAAGTGTTGAAAGTATATAGCATTTAAGGTAGAATTAAATAAATATTATAACATTATAATGTTTAAAATGTTATTAACAAAAAATAGGAGGGGAATATATGATAAAAATAATGTTGGCTTGTTCAGCGGGAATGTCTACAAGTTTATTAGTTAATAAAATGGAAAGTGCAGCTAAAGAAAACGGTATAGAGTCACAAATTTGGGCAATACCAGAATCAACTATACAAAATGAAATAGAAAAATGTGATGTTTTATTATTAGGTCCACAAGTTAGATACATATTACCTAAGGCTCAGGAAATAGCTAAGCCATATAATATACCAGTAGAGGTTATAAATATGATGCACTATGGGACAGTTGATGGAAAAGCTGTTCTAAATAGAGCAATAGAACTTAACAATGCGAAGTAATAGAAAATATAATTTATTTTTAATATATAAATTGGGAGAATCAAAGGATGGACGAAAAAATTATAGAGATTTCTTTTGGTATAATAGGTTATGCAGGTGAAGGTAAAGGATTAGCTTTTGAGGCAATACAAGAAGCTAAAAATGGAAATATAGAAAAAGCAAAAGAATTGTTAAAAGAGTCTAAGGAAGTTATAAATAAAGCACATAGATATCAAACAGAATTAATACAAAATGAAGCTAGTGGAAACAAGACAGAAATGAGTGTCATACTCGTACATGCACAAGACCACTTAATGAATTCTATGAATTTTCAACAGTTATCTGAGGAAATCGTTGATTTACATTTGAAGCTACAAGATAAATAAGAATTAAAAGGACAAATTAAGAGAGTTCTTAAAATATACATTAAGTTTATTTTGAGGACTCTTTTTATATTAAGTTTAAAGTTAATATATACTACTATTAAAGTATAAGATTATATGTTATAATATTATAACATATAATCTAAGAGGTGAATCATGTTAAGAAATCAACCATTATATATACAAGTTGTAGAGATATTAAAGCAAAAAATATTAAATAATGAATATAAAATTGATGAAAATATTCCAACAGAAAAAGAGTTAGAGCAAGAGTTTGGCGTTAGTAAAATTACTATTAGAAAAGCTATTGAGATATTAGAATCAGAAGGATATGTAGAGAAAAAAAGTGGGAAAGGTACAAAAGTAATAAGTAATAGTCTTTTTAATAAGTTATCTAAGGCAGATTCTTTTTCAAGTATACTTTTATCTAAAGGTCATAAGTTATCTAAAGAGATTATTTCAATTGAAAAAATTACAAATGATGCAAACTCACAAGAATTTTGTATATTTGGAGAAAACTGTAGTAAGATTACTAGAATGTATTACTTGAATAGCAAACCATACATATATTTTACTCATTATATACCTTTTGACGAAAATCTAACTATTGAAAGCTTTAATAATCACAGTTCTTTATATATGTACTTATATAGACGAAATATAAACATAACTAGATTTGAAGATGAATTTTTTATAGAAGAATCAGAAGTAGAAATATCAAAGGCTCTAAATCTTGAGAAAGACAAATTATTAGGAAGAAAGAGAAAAACATATGATGAAAATGATAGCATAGTTGAATTATCATTTGCAAGATATAATACAGAAGTACAAAATTATGTAATTAAATATGAAATATAATAAAAATCCTGAGCTTATTAAAGTGATAATATGCTCAGGATTTTTATTTCCTTTATAAAATATTATAACATTATAATGTTTACAACTAAATATTATAATGTTATAATATTTTTAAGCAAATAAGTGATATTACCAATTACATAAAAATTAATTTTTATTATGAAATAGTTATTGAATTATAAATAAAGGAAAATATCACTAATACAGGGGGGAATTATGGAAAAATTCGCAAGTTTTTTAGAACGTAAGGTTATGCCTGTAGCGGCGAAGATAAGTAATCAAAGGCATATGAGAGCTGTAAGGGCAGGTATAATAGCAACCTTACCACTAACAATAGTGGGTTCATTTTTTACAATATTACTAAACATACCTATTGATGCTTATATGGATTTTATAGCTCCATTCAAGGCAACATTAGATATACCATTTAGATATACTGTAGGATTTTTATCTCTATATGCTACTTTTGGAATAGCATCATCACTTGCCAAAAGCTACAACCTAGATACAACAGGTGTTGGTATGCTTGCAGTTATGGCATTTTTGGTTTCTACAATAGTTCCAACTCAAGTGATTGAACCGATAAATGGAGTTATAGAAGCTGGAAGATGGATGGATATGGCAAAACTTAATTCGCCATCATTATTTGGAGCAATCGTAACATCATTAATTACAGTTGAGATATATCGTTTTATGAAGGAAAGGAATATTACAATTAAGATGCCAGCAGGGGTTCCACCAGAGGTTTCAAACTCATTTACTGCATTATTACCAACAGCAGTGGTGTTAATGTTATTCTGGGTAATAAGACATATATTAGGATTTGATATAAGTACAGCGTTAAGTTCTATGTTATCACCTTTAAAAGGATTCTTATCAGGAAACAGTTTGGGTGGGGGACTGCTGACAGTATTCCTAATAACAGTATTCTGGGTACTTGGAATACATGGTCCAGCTATAATGGGTCCAGTAATAAGACCTATATGGGATATGTCCATAGCAGAAAATATAACTGCATTCACAGAAGGAGTATCAGCTCATGCAATGCCAAATATATTTACAGAACAATTTTTACAATGGTATGTATGGATAGGAGGAGCAGGAGCTACTCTTGCATTAGTTATAATGTTTATGTTTTCTAAGTCAAAATACCTAAAAAGTTTAGGTAGATTAGGATTTTTACCAGGGCTATTTAACATAAATGAGCCTATAATATTTGGAGCACCAATAGTTATGAATCCAATACTAGGGATACCATTTATAATTGGACCTATGATAATGACAGCTTTGTCGTATGTTCTTACTATTACAGGGATTATACCTATGATGGTAGCAAGACTACCCTTTGCAATGCCAGCACCAATAGCAGCTGTAATGAGTACTAACTGGAGTATAATGGCAGGTATCTTAGTATTAATTAACTTTGTGATATCATTTATTGTTTATTATCCATTCTTCAAGGTTTTTGAAAAACAACAATTACAAAGGGAGCAAGAAGAAATGAGTGAAAGTTTATAAAAATACATAGAATAGAAGTTTTGTATTGTAAATATAAAAAACTTATAAATTATTAAAGGTGAAGGTAGGAGGAATTACCTTCACCTTTATTTTATATACTTTAAAAATGTAACTTGAGGAGGAGAAAGATGGAAAGAAGATTAGGGATATCAGTATATCCAGAACATAGTAATATGAAAGATGATAAAGCATATATAAAAATGGCTTCAAAGTATGGATTTAAAAGAATATTTATGTGTATGCTTTCAATTACAAGACCAAAGGAAGAGGTTAAAAAACATTTTAAAGAGATTATAACCTATGCAAGAGACTTGGGATTTGAAGTAATCCTTGATATAGCTCCAAATATATTTGATATATTAGAAATATCTTATGATGATTTAACATTCTTCAATGAGTTAAATGCTAGTGGAATAAGACTTGACTATGGATATGATGGAAGTAAAGAAGCCATGATTTCTTTTAATCCATATGATTTAAAAGTAGAGCTAAATATGAGTAATGATGTAGCATACTTAGATAATATAATTACGTACAAGCCAAATGTAAATAATATATATGGTTGTCATAATTTTTACCCTCAAAGGGGTACAGGTTTACCCTATGATTTCTTTGTAAGATGTTCAAATAGATTTAAAAAGTATGGAATAAGAACTGCTGCTTTTGTTAATTCAAAACATGCAACGATAGGACCTTGGGATATAAATGATGGATTGTGCACACTTGAAATGCATAGAAATTTAGATATATCTACAGCTACTAAGCACTTATTTGCAACTGGTTTGATTGATGATGTGATTGTAGGAAATGCATATGCAAGTGAAGATGAACTAAAAAGAATGTCTGAAGTAAATAAATATCAAATTGTATTTAATGTAGTAGCTGAGGAGCAAATTTCTGAGGTAGAAAAGATAATAATGATAAAAGAGCAACACTTTAGAAGAGGAGACATAACTAGCCAGGTGGCCAGGTCTACAGAGGTAAGAAAAAAATATGCTAAAGAACATTTCCCTAAACATGATAACAGTACTGTTTTTAAAAGAGGAGACGTAGTGATTGGTAATGATGACTTTGGAAAGTATAAAGGAGAATTACAATTGATACTTCAAGACTGTGAAGATGAAAGAAAAAATAGGGTTGGTAGAATAAAGGAAGATGAAATAATGCTTTTAGACTTTATTGAACCTTGGAGCAAATTTAAGATTATTTTAGAGGGAGAGTAAAGTGAAGATAGACATATTAATCAAAGGTGGAAAAACAGTAGATAAACATATAATCGATATAGCTATATTAGAAGGTAAAATAATAGAGGTAACAAATAATATAGATGATTCTAAGTATCAAGCAAGCCAAATCATAGAGCTGTATGGAGAGACATTTATTAGTGCAGGATGGATAGATATACATACACACTGCTATGAAAGGTTAGAGATTTATAAGGATTATCCTGATGAGGTTGGAATAAAAAGTGGAGTTACCACTGTGGTAGATACAGGGACAACAGGTGCTTTAGATATAGAAAAATTTTATGAGGATACTAAAAAGTACAAAACAAATGTGTATGCTTTGATAAATATTGCAAAGCAGGGAATAACGTCTCAAGATGAACTTTCAAATATGATGAGCATAGATGAGGAGGCGCTTAAATATGCAGTTAAAAAATACAAAGACTTTATTATTGGAATTAAAGCTAGAATGAGTAAAAGTGTTGTAATTTCAAATGGTATTGAACCTTTGAAGTTAGCTAAAAGAATTAAAAAAGAACTTAATCTACCTATGATGGTTCACTTTGGCAGTTCTCCTCCAACTATAGAGGATATATTAGGATATATGGAAAAAGGTGATATATTAACTCATATATATAACGGAAAACCAAATGGAATATTGAAAGGTAATAAACTTAAAGAGGAAATTATAGAAGCTAGGAAAAGAGGTATAATCCTTGATGTAGGTCATGGAACAGAAAGTTTTAGTATGGATGTTGCAATGAAAGCTAAGGATGCAGGACTTTTTCCAGATACCATAAGTACAGATATATATATTAAAAATAGAATAAATGGTCCAGTATATAGTTTATCTACAACAATGGAAAAGTTTATATATATGGGTTACTCACTTGAAGATATAATAAATAAGGTTACTAAAAATGCAGCAAATGCAATAAATTTGAAAAATAAAGGTTTAATAAAAAAAGGATATGATGCTGATTTAACTATATTTGATGTAGTAAATGAAGAAAAAGAGCTTCAAGATTCTTTGAATAATTCAGTAATCACAAATACGTCCATAAAACCAAGGGCTGTAGTAATAAATGGAGAGTATTTGAATATATGTTAGTCCATAAAATAGAATGTATAGATGGGAGAGGCTGATTGTATGAGTAGTATATTTGAAAAGTACTCTGTAAGACGTGTTATAAATGCTTCAGGTAAGATGACTATACTAGGGGTGTCAACATTAGATAAGGAAGTTATTGAAGCAATAGGTCAAGGGTGTGAAAATTTCTTCATAGTAGAAGAGCTTGTAAATAAAACTGGTGAATATATATCGAGTTTATTAGGCTGTGAAAGTGCAGTAATAGTTTCTAGTGCATCTGCTGGAATTGCACAGAGTGTAGGTGCAATAATAGCAAAGGATGATATAAATTTAATTTACAATATAAATAACCCTAAGAAACAAATTAAAAGGGAAATAATAATTCCTAAAGGACACAATGTTGACTATGGAGTTCCAGTAGAAACAATGATAAGACTTGGTGGTGGAGAAGTTTTTGAGGCTGGTTATAGTAATATGTGCAGTAAGGAACATATAATAAGAGAGATAAATGACAATACAGCAGCAATTATGTATATTAAATCTCATCATTGTGTTCAAAAGAGTATGCTAAGTGTATTAGATGCAGTGCAAGTTTCCAAAGAATACAACCTACCTTTAATAGTAGATGCAGCAGCAGAGGAAGATTTAAAAGTATACTATGAATTAGGAGCAGATTTAGTTATATACAGTGGTGCAAAGGCTATAGAGGGTCCTAGTTCAGGGTTAGTAATAGGTAGGAAAAAATACATAGATAATGTAAAGCTTCAATCAAAGGGTATTGGAAGAGCTATGAAAATAGGAAAAGAAAATATAATAGGTTTAACATGCGCAATTGAGAGATATGTGAATAGTGCTAAAGTAACTTTAAAAGAAATGGAGGATAAGTTAAATCCATTTATAGATAAGATAAATACTTTAAAAGGGGTTAGTGCGAATATAACTAGAGACTCAGCAGGGAGAGAAATATTACGTGGAGAGATTAATTTTAATGAAGATATAATAAATAAATCAACACAACAAATTATAAACGAACTTAGAGGTGGAAAGATAGCTATATACACTCGAGATTATAAGTCTAATGAAGGCAATATAGAGGTTGATATAAGAAGCGTGAGTGAAGATGATTTAGATATTATTTATAATAGAATAAAAGAGATAATAGAAAAATAGAAAATAAGATAAATAAAATTATAAAGATTTATTAAATTTTACTAACGGGGGTAAGTGATATGAATTGTACGCCAAAATATTATAAAGATAGAGTTTGTTTAAATGTTCTTGCAGGAAGTATAAAAAACGCCAAAGAAATATATGATGCTTGTGATGGGCATGTATTAGTAGGAGTATTATCGAAGAATTATAGTACTGTAGAAGCAGCTATTGAAGATATGAAAAAATACTCAAAGGAAATAGATAATGCAGTATCTGTAGGTCTTGGAGCTGGAGATCCGAATCAGTCAAATATGGTATCTCAAATTTCTAAAGAACTTCAACCACAACATATAAATCAAGTATTTACAGGTGTAGCTACATCTAGAGCATTACTTGGTCAAAATGATAGTATAATAAATGGATTAGTTTCTCCAACTGGTAAACCAGGATTTGTAAAAATATCTACAGGTCCATTAAGTTCAAAGGAGGAAGATGGCATAGTTCCTATAGAAACAGCCATAGCTATGATGAAGGATATGGGAGGAAGTTCAGTTAAGTTTTTCCCAATGAGAGGGCTTAAAACAAAAGATGAATATATAGAAGTTGTAAAAGCTTGTGCAGAACATAATTTTTATCTAGAGCCAACAGGAGGCATAGACTTAGATAACTTTAAAGAGATAGTTCAAATTGCACTTGATAATGGTGTAGAAAAGGTCATACCTCATGTTTATACATCAATAATCGATAAAGTAACAGGTGATACAAAAGTAGAAGATATAAAAACACTTTATAAAATAATGAAAGAATTATTGGGATAGATTTATGAATATATTAGCTTTTGGTGAAATAATGATGAGACTTTCAGTACCTGATTATAAATTTTTAACACAAACTGACCAACTAAATTATGTAATTACAGGTACAGGGTTAAATATATTATCTGGACTTAAAAACTTTGGATATAATACCTATATGTTAACAAAGTTACCTAATAACAATGTAGGTAAAGCATCAAGTGCAAACATAAGAAAGTTTGGAGTAAAAGATGACTTTATTACATATGGAGGAAATCATATGGGGGTATACTTTCTTGAAAGTGGATATGGGGAAAGACCTTCAGAAGTGACTTACTTAAATAGGTTAAATAGTTCATTTTGCGAGAGTAGGATACAAGACTATGATATTGATAAATGTTTAGAAGGAATTGATGTGGTTCATATTTGTGGTATTGCTATGCAACTTACAGATTCAGTTAAACATATTGCTTTACAACTAGCTAAAGAATCTTATGAAAAGGGAATAAAAGTATTCTTTGATTTTAATTTTAGACAATCACTAAATCCAGATAAGACTTATGATGATTTAGTAAACGATTATAAAAAAATACTGCCATATTGTCACGGATTATTTGCTAGTTATAGAGATATAAATAAAATACTTAATATAGATACTTTAGATATAAAATGGAGTTCAGAATTAATTAGAAAAGAGTATAATATAGAAATTGTAGCTGGAACTATGAGAAGATTTGATAATATAAACAATAGATTTATAAAGGGATACATATCAAATAATGATGGCTATTTTGAAAGTAAGGAATATAAACTAGAAATATACGATAGAGTAGGTGCTGGGGATGGATATGTAGCAGGAATTATATATTCATATTTGGAAAAGATGAGAAATGAAGATATTGTTGAATTTGGAGTTGCTAGTTCAGTGTTAGCTCATACAACTTATGGCGATAGTTCCTTAATAAATACAAATCATGTATTTAGATTGATGAACAATGAGAAATTAGATATATTGAGATAATATTTTTATATCATATTTATAGTGTTCCATTATTGATGTTTTGGTAAACCTAATTAATATAATTAAGTAGAAAATAGCATTAACCATATAAAAGTGGTTAATGCTATTTTTATAATTAATTTTATACTATAGAAATAAATTTTTCTAATGCTGGGTTTGTATTGTTTTTATTCCATACAACTACAACTTCAATTCTATCTTCTACTTCTTTTATAGGTACTATTGCAATACCATGTTCTATCATAGTATCTAGAACACAAAATGAAGGTAAAATGGATATCCCCATATTAGATGCTACTAGTGATTCAATAGTGTTAAGATTATTTGAACGTTGAACTACATTAGGCACAAATCCTGCTTCACGATATCTATTCTGTATCATGGATTTTTGACCATATTCATCTCCTGTTTCTTTTACAAAAATAAATTTCTCATGTTGTAGTTCAATTAAATCAATATAATCCTCATTGCAAAGTGGATGACCAGGGGGTAAAAGAGCTACCAAGGAATACCTTTCTACAGTTTTATATTCAAAATCTTTTAATGGTTGATTTTCTGGATTAATTACAAATGCAAGGTCCATAAAATTATTTTTTACTAAGTTTAAAAGTTCAGTTATCTCATTAGTACAAATTTCCATAGATATATTAGGGTATATATTAGAAAATTCTTTTAAATATTGTTGAAATTTGTTTTTTTCATATCCTATTAAAATTCCTATACTTAAAGTTCCAAAAAAACCATGTGCAAATTGCTGTGTTTTTGTAATAGCATCATCTATATTTTTTATTATAGTACGTACCTCAGATAAAAAAACTTTTCCAGCAGGTGTTAGTTCAACATGTCGTTTACTTCTTGTAAATAGAGTTACATTTATTTGTTCTTCTAAAGCTTTTATTTGCTGTGTAACAGCAGTTTGGGAAATATAAAATTTTTCTGCTGTTTTGGTAAAACTTAGGCTTTCTGCTACAGATATAAAATATTCTAATTGTTTAGTATTCAAATAATCACCCCTATTTAAACTTGATTGTTCGTAAACATCATTTATATATAATTAAAACTTATTATAGTATAAGAAAATTTACTTTTAAAGGATATTGAAAAATATTTGTATAAAAATATATATTTTAAACATATTTTCACACTAGATTTTATAAATTTATTAATAAGAATAACTTATATATTCCCATGAAAACGATATTGGATTTAAGTAAGTTTATCTCATAAAATGAAAGTATATCAATTGATAATACCTTAAATGAGAAGGGAGAAAAAATGGAAGATAAATTTTATGCAAAAGGTAAAGGAAATAACGGTTATATTAAAAATCTTGAAGTTTGTTCCTTTAATAACTTAGATGGAACTTGTGGAATGTTTCAAATGGCTCTGTACAAAAGAGATGAAAAATACTATTTATATGGATGCTGTTTTGGCGGAAGTAAGAAAAATGGAGTAATGATTAGTGATATTACAAATCCTTATAATCCACAATTTATAAAGCATTTTCAAATGTTAGACCCAAAAGAGTATCCTACAACAACAACTCCAAAAATTCAAATAGCAGATGATTTAATGATAGTAGCTATGAGCTGTGGAAGTGGACCAGGAGCTCTTGTTGACCAAGCTAAATTATCAAGTATTAAGTGTGAAGCAGGAATTAGAATATATAGTTTAAAAGAAGACCCTTTAAATCCTAAGTTTTTAGGATATTGGGATTGTGGATTAAAGCATGTGATGGGTGTTCATAGATTTATGTATAATGGTGGAAGATATGTACATTTATCAAGTGACTGTGTTGGATTTGAAGGTATGATTTACAGAATCATAGATATAATAGATCCAACTAATCCAGTAGAAATAGGCAAGTGGTGGAGACCAGACCAATACGCAGATGGATATCCAAATAAGACATTTGATCCAGGAGCACCTCATTGCCCAGAATTTATGGATAAAGGATGGCTTCATGGACCTCCATTTGTAAGAGATGAAAAAGCATATTGTGGTTATGGTGGAGCTGGATTAGTTGTGTTAGATGTTGAGGATTTAACAAGACCAAGATGTTTAGGTGAATTACCATTTATGCCTGCATTTTCTAGTAGACTTGCAGGAGCAAGAACTCATACAGCACTACCATTACCAGGAAGGGATTTAGTAGTTGTTCAAAATGAAGGAGAACGATTTCAATTTTTTAAACCAGATAGTATCACAGATGTTCAAGCCATGAACAATATACATATGATTGATGTTAGTAATCCAACAAAGCCAACATTAATTGCTCAATTCCCATATCCTGAAGTACCAAAGGATTTTCCTTATCCTAACTTTAATGTTGCAGGTCTAGGAAAGCCAGGACCATTTGGGCCACATAATCTTCATGAACCAATGGATAATAAACCATGGCTAGAGCAAAGAGGAGATAGAGTATATTGTTGTTATTTCCACGCAGGTTTAAGAGTTTATGATGTATCAGACCCATATTACATCAAAGAGTTAGCATATTTCATACCACCAAATCCAAATAAAACGCCAGAAGAGTCTTATTTTCCAGGATTCCCTGGACCACGTTTGGCAGTAACAGAAGATATTATTGTTGATGATAGAGGATACATCATTATAGATGCTCTAGATGATGGATTCTATATATTAAAAATGAAAGAAGATTAATAAATACTGAAGAGGGAGAGTTAAAAATGAAAATATTAGGTATTTCTTTCGGAACAAAAAATGGAAATAATGACACAATGTGTAAAGTAGCACTTAAAGGAGCTCAAGAAGCAGGAGCTGAAGTAGAATTTATTCAAATGTCATCTCTTAATATTAAACATTGTACTGGGTGCTGTGCATGTGTTAAGACTTTATTATCTGGAAAAGGTAGTATGTGTGTACTAAAAGATGATTTTGAGTGGCTACTTGACAAAATGAAAGATGCAGATGGGATAGTAGCTTCAGACCCAATATTCGAAGAAGGAGCATCAGGATTATTTCATACGATAATGGATCGTTTTGGGCCAAGAGTAGATAAAGGAAATAATATTATAGGAACAAAAGTTGCAGAAGCTACAGGAGGAAAAATTCCAGACCCAAGGATTCTTAAAGATAAAGTAATATCATTTATGGGAATAGGTGGTTCAGACTGGGGTACAAGAGTTCAATGTGAGCATGCTATGTTAGCTCTAATACCAATGTGGAAAGTGATAGATAATGCTTGGTTTCCATGGGCAAAGGAACTAGTCATGAATGATGAAAAACTTGCTCAAGTTCGTCAAATAGGAATAAATATAGTTGAAGCAGCAAAAGATTTTGAAAAAGCTTCATACCAAGGAGAAGAAGGAGTCTGTCCACATTGCCATAATAGGCTATTCTACCTTGAACCAGGTACTAAAAAATCAATATGTGCTCTATGTGGTATAGTTGGAGAATTGGATACAGCAAATGGAAAAACTGTATTTAGTTTTCCAAAAGAGCAATTAGGTCATGCTCATGATACTTTACCAGGTAAGTTTATACATGGAGATGATATTAAACAAATGGAAGGTCATTATGCAGAAATTCGTAAAACACCAGAATTTAAAGAAAGAAAAGTAGCTTATAATTTTATAGAACCATTAACTAAAGAAAAGCAAGTTGAAGTTTCGTTAGGAGAATAATTGAAATATAAAGACTCTTTTTTAAGGAGTGTTATAGGAGGCTTATTATATGAATGAAAAGCCGTGCTTTAGACAAACTGTAGCTATCAATACAGTAAAAAATATACCCATAGCACTTATCGTGTCAGTTGTAGTACTAATAATACCACTATACCTAAGTTATTTTGTAGCATCTATAATTATAAGTCCAATAGCAATTAAGCTAATAGGAATGAGACAAACTAGAAAATTTACTAATTACAATATAGAAAATGGATAGAAAGAAAAAAGAAATATTAACACTATCCATAGGAATTGCTTTATTACCTCCTTTATGGGCAGTATTAGCACCTTATATAGGAATAAAAACTGGAGCAGTAGCATTAATTTGTGCAGGGTTATATGTAACTAATGGTAATAAACAAAAAGATGGATTAAAAATAATGTTTGGGTTTTGGTGTGGAGATTTATGGGCACTTTTGGCCATTTTAATTATGGAACATATAAATTTCAATCAAAACCTAGAATTATTTTTAACACTTAGTATATTGGGATTCTTTGCAGTTATAATTGCATCTTTATTTGAAAAAATAATTTTCTTACCATCATGGCTTTGTGGTTGGGCTATAGGTCTAACTATCATGACAGGTGAAAATATTATTAATTTACAGGACACTTGTATTCAAATTGCTATAGCTATGGCAGTAGGAGTGTGGTATGTGGGAGCAGGTGTAGATTTGTTTACTAGAGGTATTTTGAACAAAGATAAAAAAGAGAAAAATTGAAGCATGTGAATATAATTTGATTATAGGAGAATGTTTATGGGATTTGAATTTAAAATAATGAGAAGTTTAATATACGTAGGGCTTGCTAAGGAAGAGTATAGACCTAAATTAATGGACTGGTTATATCGTTACCATATTCCAGATAGTATTAGTAATTTTGGACCATATTGTACTAAATATGCTTTTTATCAAGCATATCCTACACCGAATGAAGGAGAACGCTTTGGGGTACGTAAGATGCAATTAACAGAGCATTATTGGATTGTGGATGAGCATATGCCTGAAATGGCAAATAGAATTATGACAGAGTACATGCCTATGGATGTTCTTCGTTGGCAAGGATGTATACCAGATGTGGAAAATAAAAAAGTTCATGAGAATGCAGAAAGTGGAGATGCAGGGCGTGCAGTAGGTGGGGACAACGGATGTCCACCATTTATATTTGCTTTTGTTCCAATAAACTGGGAAGAAGATTTTAGAGGAAAAGGACGTACTGTGCAAGATGGACCAAATTATCGTTGGCAATTTATGATTAAGTATCCAGAGGGCATTTCTAAAGAAGAAGGGGAAAAATGGTTCTATGATGAGGTAGTTCCATACTTTACAAACTGCTGTTATGTTAATCGTTTTGTAAGTAGTAAAATTATGATTAACTATGGAGCAACTGCTTTTGACCGTGTAGTAGAACTATGGTTTGAAGGAGAAGAAGAATGGTATAAAGCTGTGGTTGAAGAGGCAAAATCATTTATTAAAAAGCCAGAATGGGCACAAGAAGAGGAGTTTCCATATCTAAAGCCACAATTCAATATCGCATCAGTATTTTTAGGTGATATAGCTACTATGGATGCATATTCACAGTATCGTGGATATATTCCAATGAGATAAAAATTTATAAGATATTTATTAAAAAGTGTTTAGAGTGTATTTAAAAATTGAGATATTCCTTTTATGATAGAAAGTTGAAATAATAAAACTGTTACCATGAAGGGAATATTTTTATGTCTAGAAAATCTTGTGAGATAAAATTTAAAATATATGAAAGAGTATCTTAAAGGTAAAAAATTAAAAAATATTTTGGAGAATACACTATATGAAAATATACTATAAAAGAAATGAAAGACTACATAAGATTGTATTTACTTTTTATGGTAAAATATAAAGAAATTTTAAAAGAGATTCAAGGAGGGATAAATATGGTTTTATTGGTAGTCGATACACAAAAACTAATAACAAATGAAGAGTTATATAATTTTAATGGATTTGTAGCAAATGTAGAAAACTTGATTGATACAGCTAGAAAAAATAACATAGAGATAATATATGTACGTCATGATGATGGGGCTGAAAATGAGTTGACTAAGGGTAAAAATGGTTTTGAGATATATGAAAAATTTAAACCATACGATAAAGAAAAAATATTTGATAAAGAAGTAAACAGCGCTCTTAAAGAAACTGGTCTATTAGAATATTTAACAAATAAGGGTGAAAAATATATAATTATCGTTGGACTTCAAACAGATTACTGTATTGATGCAACTATAAAATGTGGATTTGAACATGGTTTTAACATAATAGTTCCGGCTTATTCGAATACAACTGTTGATAATTCATTTATGTCAGCAGAACAGTCATATAAATACTACAATGAACTCATATGGGATGGAAGATATGCAGAATGTATTTCATTGGATGAAACCCTTAAAAGAATGAAATAAGTATAGACTACTTATAATAAAAAAGTGTAATCTACTTGGATTAAAATATTAAAATCATAAGAAGTATAAGTTACTGAATCTTGTATTTAGACAGATTAATTTTAGAAAAGTATGATACTAGAGTAAAAGTTAATGGACAAATCTAGTGTATTAGAATTATATAAGTAGGATAAGGCACATCAATTTTATTTTAAATTAATGTGCTTTTTAAGTGAAATAATGTGCTAAAAGTGAATATGATTTTTATTTATAAAATCAGTTTTCTTGTGTTTCTTTACTAAAGAAACCTTTTTTATTTATAAAATCTACAATTGTAATATGGTATCTATTTTAGATAAGTATAATTTTTGTCTCAATCTAAAACAAAAGTTATACTTAAATGAAATTGAAAACAATAAAATTCTCCAATAAAATAAATATTGTGGAGGTGATGAAAGAATCCAATGATAATATGAAGACTAATCTTAATAAGAAAGTAGGGATTAATGGTAGTGGACAAAGAAATTGTATCAATTCTCCAGATTTTATTAAATAGCACATTGATTACAGCTAATGGATTACAAGAAGAATCCAACTCATCAAAGAGGCAAATTACTTATAGAATAAATAAAATCAATGACATGCTTAAAGTAAAAAAAGTACCACTTATATGTTTAAGAGCTGATAAAGATATTATCGTTAGAAAAGAAACTAAAAAAGTAATTAAAGAAATTTTAGAAAAAAACTATTCTAAGAATACTTATTACTTTAGTAAAGAAGAAAGACTTTTATATATGTACCTAATGCTTTTTATTAACATGGAGGATATCTCAATTAACCATTTTACAAATTCTATAAAAGTGAGTAGGTCTACTGTAAATCTTGATTTTAAGGATTTAATACCAAATCTTGAAAAAAAAGGCATATATGTTAAGAACAATCGTATAAGTGGTTATTATTTAGTTGGAAATGAAATGGAAATTAGAAGGGTACTTATTAAGAATATTATAGAAACTCTGTCTAATGAGAAGAGCTCAAGAGTATTTGATATTTTTATTGAAGAATATAATTTAGATAGTTTTGAAGAAGCCAAACAAATTATATTAAAGCTCATAAAAAGATACGAAATTAATTTTGTTGAAGATAGATTAATAGAATTTATATATATATTTATCTTTCTAAAAGCAAGGATGTGTTCAACTAGAATAGTTACTCAAGAAAATATAGATATTCCTAATATTTCGGTTATGAGTTCAATGAAGGAATATAAATTTGCTAAGGAATTATTAGAAGTATATGAAAGTGAAGAAAAGATAAGACCTCATAATATAATGTATATTAGTGCTTGGATTTTAGGTATATCAGTAGGAAATTATGAAGAAGATACAGAAGATAAGGCTGTAATTTCAGAAATTGTAAATAAAATGATGACAAGGTTTGGATATTTAAGTGGGGTTTATTATATAAGTCAAGAAAAGATATTTAAACAATTATATTCTCATTTTAGACCAGCTTATTATAGACTTTTGTTTAAATTGCCTATTTATAATCCAATTTGTGAAAAGGTAAAAGAAGAATATAGATTAGTTTATAGAATTGTAAGTAATTCAATGAAAGAGTTTTGTGGATTATTTGGAGAAGAAATTCAAGAAGAGGAATTAGCATACTTAACAATGCATTTTGCAACTCTTTTTTCAAATAAAAAGGAATTCGAAGACTTTAGAAAAAGAATAGCATTAATAGTTTGTTCAAATGGTGTTGGGAGTTCAGCTATTTTACATGCAGAACTTACAAACTTATTTCCTGACTTGCATTTTATACCAATGTCAGAATCAGTTGGTTTGGAAAATATAAGTGAACCTGTAGACATTGTATTTACTACTAATTATAATACAGAGAGTCTAAAGACAGATGTACCAGTAATTAAAGTAAGTCCTGTTATGACCACAAAAGAAAAATATAAGATTACACGTGAAGTGTACATTCA
The DNA here is from genome assembly GCF_000449425.2 of Clostridioides difficile CD160. Classification (GTDB taxonomy): domain Bacteria; phylum Bacillota; class Clostridia; order Peptostreptococcales; family Peptostreptococcaceae; genus Clostridioides; species Clostridioides difficile_E. Next base: position 5,338 of record NZ_AVHW01000112.1, on the reverse strand, counting down.
ATTGGGAGATATTTTTTTAAGACAACCTAAGATAGATGAGGTTATGAATATAATAAAAAAATATGCAAAAGTAACTTCTGAAAGTATGCTTTCAAGCGAGTTATTAGCTTATTTTGCACAAATAGAGAATTTTACATCTAAGGAAGGAGAGGGGCCTATGCTAAGTGAGATTACTAGTGAAACACTAATAAAATTAAAGATAAAAGCTAAGAATTGGGAGGATGCTATTAGACAATCAGCTTCTGTTTTAGTTGAAAACAATAAAGTAACTGAGGGATATGTAGATGCCATGATTGACTCAGCAAAAGTATCTGGGCCATACATAGTAATTACAAAACATGTGGCACTTCCACATGCTAGACCAGAGGCTGGCTCAAAAGAGATTGCAATAGGTATTGCTACTTTAGATAGCCCTATTAAGTTTGGAAATGATGAAAATGACCCTGTAAAATATGTATTTTGTTTAAGTGCAGTAGATAATAATAGTCATTTACGTGCTATGTCTGAACTGGTTGAATTATTGGAACAAGATGAATTCTTTAGTGTGTTGGATACTGCTAAAGAAGGTAAAGAAATTATTGATTTTATAAAAAGACACGAATTATAAAGGAGGATTTAATAATGTATAAAATTTTAATCGCATGTAGAGCAGGAGTTGGCTCAAGTTTAATGTTAAAAATAAAAACTCAACAAATTATTAAAGAAAATAACTTTCCAATCGAAGTAGAACATGGTTCATTGGATTCATTAAATGGATTTAATGGAGATGCTGTAGAAACATTAATTGATGTTGCTGAAGAATTAAAAAAGAAAAATTTGAAATTCGATATAATTGGAATTCGTAATATTGTTGACCGTAACGAGATTAAGGCGGCACTAGAAAAATTCCTTGCTTCAAAAGAGGGATAAATTTAAGAGAATAGGGAGGAATGTTTATGGAGTTTATTATTAGTTTGTTGAGTACACCTGCTGTTTTGCTTGGTGTAGTTGCATGTATAGGATTGATTCTTCAAAAGAAATCAGCTGTTGAAGTATTTACTGGGTCTTCAAAAACGCTTATTGGCTTTCTAATATTTGGTATTGGTGCATCTGCTATGACTGGTGCACTTCAGAATTTCAATAAATTGTTCCAACATGGGTTTGGAATTACTGGTGTTATAGCTTCACCAGAAGCAGCTACAGCACTTGCACAAAGTACATACGGTTTTGCAGTTTCATGTACATTAATTCTTGGATTTATATTAAATTTAGTTTTTGCACGTATTACAAAGTTTAAAAATATTTTCTTTACAACAGGTCATAGTTTATTCTTTTCTTGTGTATTAGTTTTAATCATGAAAGCACATGGATTCGATAATACAATCACTATTTTAATAGGTGGAGTTATTTTAGGATTTATGTCTGCTGCACTACCTCAATTTTGTCAGCCATTTATGCGTGAATTGACAGGTGGAGATGAACAAGCCATTGGTCACTTCAATATGATTGGTTATGGTCTATCAGGATATATAGGACGTTTATTTTCAAAGCATAAAGATGATACAACAGAAACTATAGAATTTCCTAAGTGGTTATCAATATTTAGAGACTTTTTAATGGGTCTATCTATAGTTATGTTAATCTTATTTTATATTGCAACATTAAAAGCTGGACAGGCATTTACTCAAGAAATCGCTGGTTCAACACATTGGTTAGTATTTCCACTTATAGAGGCATTTACATTTGTAGCTGGTATGTCAATACTGATGTCAGGTGTTCGTATGTTCTTAGCTGAAATAACTGCGGCATTCGTAATTATTTCAGAAAAATATATTCCAGGTTCACGTCCTGCACTTGATGTTCCAACAGTATTTCCATATGCACCAAATGCAGTTATTATTGGCTTTATATCAGCATATGCTGCGGGTCTATTAGCAATTGTTATTATGGCATCATTTCCTAGTATATTCCCTGTAGTAATTATTCCAGCTGCTCATATATGTTTCTTTTCAGGTGGTACAGCTGCGATATTTGGTAATACTTCAGGAGGATGGAGAGGAGCTATTGCAGGGTCGTTTGTTGTAGGATTATTACTTGCATTTTTACCAGTTATACTATATCCAGTTTATGGAACTCTTGGTATAGAGGGTGCAACTTTCCCAAATATTGATTATAACGTAGTTGGCTCAATCTTACATAATATTTTACAATTTATAAAACCTATCTAGTCTTAAAGTAACAATGTAAAAGTCATAGGTATGGTTACCATAATTTAAAGGAGGATAAGTCTATTATGGAAAACACGCTATCTGAATTTCTAGACACTCTATCTAATGAAGTATCAGAGTTTATTGCATCAATAGATGAAATATCTATAAATAAAGCATGTGATTTAATTTTTGAAGTTGAAAGGAATCATGGACGTGTACACGTGACTGGTATTGGTAAACCAGGACATGTATCAGGGTATATTTCATCATTACTTTCATCTACTGGAACGCCAGCATATATATTACATGGTACAGAAGCAGTACATGGCTCAAGTGGTCAAGTAGTAGCTGGGGATGTTGTTATTGCAATATCAAATAGTGGTGAGACTCAAGAATTAAAAGCAACTATTGAGACATTAAAAGTAAATGGAGCAAAGATAATTGGTGTAAGTGGTAATACAAATTCATTCTTAAAGGATGTTTCTGATATATTCTTGTTTGCAGGTGTTAAACAGGAAGGTGATTGCCTTAATAAAGCCCCTCGTGCTTCGATTCTTGCTGAAACTATAGTCTTACAGTCCTTAAGTGTTGCATTACAATATGCTAAAGAACTTGATGTACAACAGTATTTGAAGTGGCATCCAGGAGGAAGTCTTGGAAAGTCTATTAGAGAGGAAATGTAATTTTATGAAATATAAAGGTATTATATGTGCAATGATAACACCTTTTGATGAAAATCAAAATATAAATCCACAGGCAACATGTGAGTTAATTGACTATCTAGTAGGTAAGGGAGTTTATGGGTTATTTATTTTGGGAACTAATGGTGAATGTCATGTGCTAACAGATGATGAAAAGGTTGAATTTGCAAAAATTGTTGTTAATCACACTAATAATCGTGTACCTGTTTTTGTTGGAACAGGTGGTAATTCAACTCGTGAAGTTATAAGTTTATCTAAGAGAATGGAATCTATTGGAGCAAGCGCTTTATCTATTATTACACCATACTTTGTGACACCAACACAGGAGGAATTAATTTTACATTATAAAACTATTGCTAATTCAGTTAATTTACCCATTATGATGTATAACATGCCAGGTAAGACAGGGATTAATATTGAGCCTGAATCAGTGCGTGAATTGGCAAAGATAAAGAATATCGTTGGTATTAAAGATAGTAGTGGTAAACTTGACAACATGAAAGCTTATATTGAAGTAACTAAGAGTGAGGATTTTAGTATATTTTCAGGTTCAGATTCACTTATTCTTGATAGTTTGAAGGCTGGTGGACAAGGTGCTGTTGCTGCAACAGCAAACTTTCTTACAGAGATTGATATTGCTATTTATGAAAATTTCATGAAGGGGGATTTGGAAGAAGCTCAAAAAGCTCAAAGTAGTATAGAGGAGCTTCGTCGTATCCTAAAGCTGGGAACAATTCCATCTGTTATTAAAAAAGCTGTTGTATTTAATGGAATTAACGTTGGAACTGCACGACTTCCTGTAACTGAACCAACTGGAAAAGCACTTGAAGAAATTAAGCAAGTGGTTAAAAATTATAGAGGAGTACTTAATCAATATAGTGATAATAGATAACATAGATAAGGGAATCACATTTGCATATGACTAATATATGTCTTATGAAAATGAAGTTAACTTAATGGAAAAGTAAAATGGTTTGATAAATATAGAGGTGATGATATGAAAAAGATGAATATAACCAAAAGAATGGCAGAATGTGGGGCTCTTGCAATTGTAAGAGAAGAAACACTTAATCGTGCATGTGAAATTGCTGAAGGTTGTATAAAAGGTGGAATAACGGTTATGGAAATGAGCTATACTTTGAATAATGCTGGAGAAATAATTCAAGGGCTTAATAAAAAATATGGTGAATCCCTTTGTGTAGGAGCAGGAACCATTTTGGATAGTGAAACAGCTTGCCATGCTATCTTACATGGAGCTCAATTTATTATTGCACCAAATTACAATGAAGATGTAGCAAGGCTTTGCAATAGATATCAAATTCCTTATGCTCCAGGATGTACATCATTGACTGAAGCAGTAGATGCATTGAGCTTAGGAGCTGCCTTTATCAAGGCTTTTCCAATATCAGATTTCTATGGACCTAAACTAGTAAAGGTATTTAAAACACCGATACCTGATATGCCAGTTTTGGCAAGTGGTGGAATTAACTTTGATAACCTGCATGTATGGCTTGGAAACGGTGTTGATGTATGTGGTTTTGGTGGTTTATTAACTAAAGGTAATGTTGAGGATATTGCTGAAAATGCTAAAAAGATTCGTGAAATCATTAAAAATACAAGAGAAGTTTAATATTCAGGCTATATCATAGTAGTTTATAATTATTATGATATAGCCTCTTTAATATTTGCTATATTTTAATCTAAACTATAGATAAAATTAGTAATGCAACTATTAGTTAACAAAATGCAACTATATAAGGATTGTGAATCAATCAATATATAAATATAATTAAGTTGAGATGAGGTGATAATATTGAACTTTGGAGAAAATTTAAAGCGACTAAGAAAAGAAAGAAATTTATCACAAGAACAACTTTCTGAAATGCTAAACGTATCTAGGCAAGCTATATCAAAATGGGAATCCAATAAAACATATCCAGATATAGAGAATTTAATGTTACTAAGAAATATATTTAATACAACATTAGATGATTTGTTATTTGATTAAAAAATAGCTACGCACACTCGTGACTTTAGTCGTGAGTTAGTAGCTAAAGTAGTCAGCATATAGGGAAACTTATATGTAGAGATAGGAAAGAACCTATCCAATACTACTTGAATTGCTGGAAACCCCTAAAGCTAACTAAACTAAAACATAAGGATGAAATAAACCTAAGTGTGAAAGTTACGAAAGTAGAAAAAATTGGTTAGATGGTATAAGGTTAAACCCTAAGTACTTTAAAATGGGCAATCAGCAGGTAAGCTCCGAATAGGAGAAACTTCAACGACTATTCCTCTTGAGGGAAGTACAAAAGTATGGTAGTGGAAGTGGGTAGACCTTAACGATAAGCGAAGGATAAGATATAGTCTGTGCTTCATGAAATGTAAGAAGTTCATAAGAGAACTGCATAGGTAGTAGCGAACTTATGTGAACGACAACCTCAAAAA
>NZ_AVHW01000111.1 GCF_000449425.2 Clostridioides difficile CD160 | reverse complement strand
AATAATCAGATAGGTTTAGATTTAGGAATTAAAGAATTTTGTATCTCAAGTTGTGGACAATTTATAGAAAATCCTAAGTATCTTCAGAAGTCGTTAAATAAACTTGCTAAATTACAAAGAGAACTATCGAGAAAAACAATTGGTAGTTTAAATAGAAATAAGCAAGTTAAAAGTTGCAAGACTTCAAGAACATATAGCTAATCAAAGGAAGGATTTTCTACAAAAACTATCTACAAATTAATACGAGAGAATGATATTTTTGCATAGAAGATTTACAAGTAAAGAATATGACTAGAAATCGTAAATTATCTCTTTCTATTTCTGATGTGTCATGGTCAGAATTTGTTCGTCAATTAGAATAAAGGCTAATTGGTATGGTAGACAAATTGTAAAGATAGGTAAATTCTTTGCAAGTTCACAAATATGCAATAAATGTGGGTACAAAAACGAGGAAATGAAGAATTTAAGTATAAGAGAATGGATTTGTCCTTGTTGTAATGTAACTCACGATAGAGATATAAATGCAAGTATAAATATACTAAAAGAAGGATTAAGACTAATAACAGTTTAAAATAGATAACTTATGTAAGAACCGTAGGAACTACGGGGATAGCCTGTGGAGAATTGGTAAGACATATTTTAGTATGCAAAATTCTATGAAGCAGGAACCCTGTGACTTTAGTCATGGGAGGTTCAGGAAAATACAGATAAAATTGAAGACATGATTGAGTCAAGCAAATTGCCTACAAATAGTATAAATTATGATGAAAATGAGTCAGAAGATGAACTGTCAGATAGCTTCATGATAGGTGGCTTTATAGTAGGAATATCAATTGGATTTATTACAGAGAATTTTATGTGGGGAATAGTTGGTAGTTTTATAGGTATGGGAATTAGTTATCTAATAGAATATTTAAATAAAAAAGACAAGATAAACTAAATAAAAAAACTTTCAATAAAAGTGCAACATGGAAATACATTATAAATAAGAATATATAGTTTGGTTATAAGTGAGCAATACATGTATATAGAGTATTATCTAGTAAATATATTGTATAGTATAGAAGTAACAATTACTAGCATTAAAAAAGGAAATCTACCTTAAGCATATTTATTGTATAATATCTTGAAATAAAACTTTATATTAATGAATAATCAAGACCATATAAGATAATTACTTATATGGTTATTTTTAGTGAAGTAACTTCAGTTGTTTTGTATTGTCTCTTTGACTTAGAAAAGAACTGATTTAAAAATCAAGTTATGATATAATTTCATTAAAAGAAGGCAAACTTGAGATATGTATGAAAAAATTATGATTGAAGTAGAAATAAATTTAGTTCTATATATTAAATAAATCAAGCTTTGTTTACAACAAATCAAACTTATCATTTAAATGACAATAAACAAACCTTACAAACTAAATTTTTTAAAATAGTCTTAAGTAGATTATCAAAGTCAAATAAATAAAACTTTCGTCTTTAAATTTGGAAAAAGATTAATTATAATTACAAAAGATTTAATATTAAGTAAAAAGAAACAGGGAAAGAGAACTTATATATTTTCAGAGGGAAATTTAAATATGGATTTAAGTTAAGAAGAAGCTGTAAATAAGATAGGTTAACACACATTGATGATTCACTTTTAGCATTATGTTATAAAAAGCATAATGTATTGAAAAAGGGTGATAAGGATAGGAGGATAACAAAAAATGATACGAGATAATGCTGGGTTAGATAAAGTATTTGAAAAAGAACAAACAATAAATAATGAAGTTATTTCAGAAGAAATATTAAAATCTATGGGTATTGGAGTTAGTAAGCATTTTTTAGATGATTCATTTACAGTTATCTGGGGAAATGCAGCTTTTTATCAGTTGTTAGGATATACAGAAAAAGAGTTTTTGAATGAATTTTCTAATCTAAGAGATTATTATGAAGATGATTATGATGATTTTGAATCTATGAGAGATTATTTTTTCGATGTTTACCATAATGGTAAGAAGAGTGGAGAGCATAAAACTTGCATTCCAATAAATTATGGAAGTAATCTTTGGGTAATAATGAATGGCATATTAATCGAATCACAGGAACATGAAAAAGCAATAATCTATATATTGTATTCAAATATCAATGAATTAAAAATAAAGCAAGATGAACTGTGTGAGAAGGACAAAGAAAGTAAAGAGAATTTTGAATGGATGATGTCAGAGTATGCTGGAAACGTTTATATTAGCGATATGAATACGTATGAGTTGTTATATTTAAATAAACAATCGTGTAATACCTTACAAGCATCACCAAGTGAGCTGATTGGAAGGAAATGTTATGAGGTAATTCAAGGAAGAACTTCTCCATGTCCATTTTGTACGAATTCATATTTAAAGAAAGATGATATATATGAATGGGAGTTTTACAATAAAAAACTGAAAAGAACATTTATGATTAAAAATCGCATGATAGATTGGAAAGGTCGAAGAGCTCGTATAGAGTTATCTTATGATATGTATAGTGCTGAGTATAAGCTAGCGAAAAAAGACCAGGAAAGAGAATCAATCTTGAAAACTATTCCAGCAGGTATGGTTAGAATAGATGCAAGAGATTTTCGTACAATACTTTGGCATAATAACATATTCTTGAACATGATTGAATATACAAAGGAACAGTTTGAAAAAGAACTTGATAATCAATGTAGATATTTATTTTCTGAGGATTATAAACGCAGTAAGGAATTGGCACTAGATTTAAAAGAGTCTGGAGATAATGTTGTATTTGAAACAAGAATATATACACGTTCAAAGCAAGAACGCGTATGGACTGTCACGTTGTGTTATGTTAGTGGAGAAGATAGTTGGGATGGAATACCATCTTTTTACAGTATAGGACTTGACATTACTAAAGAAAGAAAGCAGATTGAGAAATTACAGTACATATCAGAGAAAGATTCATTAACAGGAATTTATAATCGTGCTGAAACCGAGAGGCAGATTAAGAAATATTTTGAAGAGAATTTAGATGTTATGGGTGCATTGTTTATGATTGATACAGATAATTTTAAACAGATTAATGATACAGAAGGACATATGATTGGAGACATAGTGCTCACTGAAATAGCAGCAGGTATGAAAAAAATAATGCGAGATAATGATATTGTTGGCAGGATTGGTGGAGATGAGTTTACTATTTTAATGAAGAATATTTCTTCATTAAAAGATGCAGAAAAGAAAGCAGAAGAACTTTTATATATGTTTCGTCATCTATTTCATAAAGAGAAAAGTTCCATAAAAGTGACATGTAGTATTGGAATAGCTATATATCCAAAAGATGGTGACACATTTAAGGAGATGTATAAAAGAGCGGATAAGGCTTTATATCAAGCAAAAACTCTGGGCAAAAACAATTATGTCATCTATGATCAAGGTTACTTTGAAGATTTGGAAGAATTTAATTACTCTTCTCTTGGAACAGCTATTGATTCAGAAAAGAAATATGCTGAATGTCCTGATAACCTTACACGTTATATATTCCGTATGCTTTATCAGTCTGATGATATAGATAAGACAATTAATATGATACTTGAAGTTGTTGGGAAACAGTTTAATGTGAGTCGTGTTTATATTTTTGAAAATACAGAAGATAGTCAATATACATCGAACACTTATGAATGGTGTAATACTGGAGTTTCTTCTCAAATGGCTAATTTACAAAATAGTGATTATCAAGAGTATAATGATTATGAAAAGCTTTTTGGAGAAGATTTAGTTTTCTATTGTCGTGACATTCATACACTACCTCCTAAGTTAGAAGAGCTGTTCTCTAGTCAGGGTATCCATTCTACACTTCAATGTGCATATAGAGATGGTCAAGTTTTCAGTGGATTTGTTGGATTTGATGAGTGTACAGGACTACGTCTATGGACACAGGAAGAAGTCAGCACATTATCTTTGATTTCTCAAATTATATCAATATTTCTACAACGTAAAAAAGAAAAGAAAGTAAGTCAACATATGAACCAATATAAGTATATTTTAGATAATATTGAACAATGTATTTATGTGATTGATAAGGAAAATAATATTTTGTTGTATTTAAATAAAAAATTTAAAAATACACATTCTGGATTCCAAATTGGACAACCTTGTTATCTTGATTCTATAGATATTCATAGTACATCCATTATGTGGAATCAAAAAGAAGCATACCTATGTATTGATATGGTGTAATGGAAGAATTTAAACCTTAGGAAAAAGAGTAGTTTGTAAATATAAGTATAATATGATATCATATAGGCTCAAAAGAAATTTTATGTTGTAAAAAAATTTAAAAATAACAAGTGGAGGACATATAAATATGGAAAGTTTACCAAATTGCCCGAAATGTAATTCAGAATATACTTATGAAGATGGAACTCTTTTAGTTTGCCCAGAATGCTCTCATGAATGGGCCTTAGAATTGGGAACAGAAGAAAATTCAAATATTATTAAAGACATAAATGGAAATATATTAAATGATGGAGACTCTGTTACAGTAATTAGAGATCTTAAAGTAAAAGGGAGTTCATCATCTATAAAGATTGGAACAAAAGTAAAAAATATACGTTTAGTACATGACCCATCAGATGGGCATGATATAGAATGCAAAATAGATGGATTCGGAGCTATGAAGTTGAAGTCTTCGGTAGTTAAAAAAGCGTAAAATCATGAATAAAGTATTTTATTTATGATTTTATAGTACAGTATAAACCACAAGAGTTTATTACAGAATTAAAGCTTATTTATCTTTATATTCTCTTGTGGTTTTATTAATATGCAGTTGTAATAAGTTTATTTTTCAAGAGATATTCTGAACATTTTGCCTAATCGCTCATAAAGTCCATTATCACTCTTACTGATATATTCACCAATACATTTACCTAATCTATTATATAGATTGAAAACTCTAGGATGGCTTGATTTTACATAAATACTTTTGAATTTTTTACCATAGTAATATGGAATAATGATATCTCTTAACCAATATCCACCATTACCTCGGTCTTCTGGAGAAATATGAAAATAATTGAATACCAAAATATTATCTGTAGGTTCTGAAATATGTATCGTGTCTGGGAAAAAAAGTGGTATGTCAAGTATTCCATGTGACATTAATCCAACTCCAATTATGTCATCATCTTTTTTTATATAGTGAAAGTCCATTATAATATTTGGATTCTGTTTTACTGTTTCAATTAAATGGCAACAATGATATATCTCGTCATAATCATCCCATTCATTTTCTGCTTTATATAAAAGGTTTTTAATAACTGGTACTAGCATGTTACTTGTGAAAGTATCTGAAACAAAAAAATTATACTTTTTCTCTTTATGTAGCAATAGTTCCATAAATATTCTCTCCTCTGCAAATAAGTTAATCGTATTTACTTAAAATAGTAATATAGTTGTTAGGCTTATTTATACTAGAATTGTAAAGTTAAATGAGATACTTAGCTTTGTATAGTTAATTTGCATATTTTTAATTTTATAGGTTGTATCTATGGCTATTATATCATGGATTCTAAAAACATTGAAATTTTCAACTTCTAAAAATATTTATAGCTCATGAGCTATATTATGATTGGATGAAAACTTATTAGTATAATGTTATAGTTAAAATAAGTTCTAGTATAAAAAGTGTTGTTACAAATATCAAGAAATCAATGTATATACTATTGGAATAAGAAACATATTAAATTATAATTAAGAATAAGAAATGTTACATAAGAGGTTGAAGTGTAAAATAGTAGCTTATTAAAAACCATACTGAGAAGGAGAATAGATATGATAAATATACATAAAAAAATATATAATAATAAATTATTTGATGAGTTAAAAATTGATTGTGAAAAGTGTTTTGGACTTTGTTGTCTAGCTCTTTATTTTTCTGCTTCAGATGGATTTCCTGTTGATAAGGAATCAGGAAATCCATGTATTAATTTGCAATCAGATTTTAAATGTTCTGTACATAGCAATCTTATAAAGCGAGGTTTTAAAGGCTGTACTGCATATGATTGTTTTGGTTCAGGTCAGAAAGTAGCACAAGTAACATATAAAGGTAGAGACTGGATGAAATCATCAGAATTAGCAAGTCAAATGTCTGAAGTATTTTTAATTATGAGACAGTTACATGAAATGCTATGGTATCTTAAAGAAGCATCTATATTAGATATAGCAGATGCAATAAAAGTAAAAATTGACTCAATAATTGAAGAAACTGAAAAGATAACTAATATGAATCCAGAACAGCTAATTGATTTAGATATCACATCACATAGAGTAAAGGTAAATTCATTATTAGCACAAGCTAGTGAATCTGTAATGGAAAAAGTCAAATCTTTTCTTAAAACTTCTAATCCTAAAAACAAGAAAAAATTAAGTAAAAGTATAGATTTAATAGGAGCAGACCTTAGAAAAACAAATCTAATAGGAGCAGATTTAAAAGGAAGATTCATGATAGCAGCAAATTTAAAAGACGCAGATTTAAGTGGAGCAAATTTAATAGGAGCAGATTTAAGAGATTGCAATATTAGAGGAGCTAATCTTAAAAATAGTATATTTTTAACACAATTGCAAGTTAATGCTGCAAAAGGAGATTCTAATACAAAATTACCAGCTTCACTAGTACATCCTAAACATTGGAATGAATAATTAAATTAATACATAATTTTACAAAATATGAACTTTTTTGACTCTGATTCATACTATATATTAGAGATTCTTTAGAGGAATTTCTAAATATATAATATAACAAGGAGAGATATAAAAATGAGTTATCAAAATTATAAATGTGAAAGAGATTATGTATATGATGATTATAAATATAATGAATGTAATAAGTGCTATAATGATTATGAGGAAATGACACATGTTCATGAATACTCACAAAGTGTTAAGTTAGCAGAAGAATGCGACGATAGACATAACCATCGTGCAGCAGGAGTTACTGGTGAAGTTATACCAATAAATGGTGGTACAAATCATGTTCATAAAATAAATGATAATGTGGATTTCCTTGACCATTTCCATAAGATATGTGTTACAACAGGTCCAGCTATTAAGATACCAGGAACTAACAAACATGTTCATTTGGTATGTGGAAATACTACTGTTAATGATGGTCACTGCCATAAATTCCTTTTTACTACTCAGATAGAAGCTCCATTAGTATAGCTAATATGAATTCTTGTAGTAAATTTGTTAGACTTTAGTATATAATTATAAAAATATAATGGATTATATTTAAATTTAATTAGGGCTATGATATTAACTTTCATAGCCCTTTCTAAATTTTATATAAATAATCAGGAACAATTAAAAATCACATAGAACAGAAAGGAAGTTTTTATGAACTCTGAAATAATTTTTGAAATGAGACAAATAAATTCAAACGAATATGAGGAAATGTTGAAAGTCTGGGAATCATCAGTAAGAGCCACTCATGATTTTTTAATAGAGAAAGATATTGAATCTTTAAGACCATTAGTTAAAACTGGGCTTAAAGAAGTAGAAAATATAGTCTGTGTTAAAGAAAAAAATATAATAAAAGCCTTTATGGGAATAGATAAAGACAAAATTGAGATGCTATTTATAAAAGATGAATATAGAGGTCATGGTATTGGTAAAAAGTTAATAACATATGCTATAGATAAATATAATATAAAATATGTTGATGTGAATGAACAAAATAAAAAAGCAGTGGGATTTTATCTTCATTTAAGATTTAAAGAATTTGATATGTCTGAAATAGATGGGCAAGGCAATCCATTTCCAATATTACATATGAAATTAACTTAAATAAAACTGCAGTTATAATAATATATTTGGGGAAATATAATTCTTTGTATTAGCTTAAATAAAATTATTAATTTAAAAAAATAGTATATATTTATGAGGTTTACAGGATAAAATACAATAAAAAGATTAAGGGGACATCATGAATAAGAATATCTTAGATACTTTTGTAAAATTAATAAAATATAACTGGACCACATTAATTACATTTGAACTGTTTCATAAGGGATTGGCTTTGATAATTATATTGCCATCAATTAAATTTGTATTAAGTAGCTCTATGAAAAGTGCAAATATAGTTTATTTAAGCACTGATAATATAGGAAAAATATTAACTAATCCTTTATCAATATTATTAGCCATACTTTCAATTGTGATATTAACATTTTATATGTTTTTTGAATTTACTTCAGTAATTATTTGTTTTGATAAATCAAGAATTTCTGAAAAAATTACATTGTATAAACTTATTAAATTGTCTTTAAAAAAATCTATGAAAATATTGTATCCTAAAAATATATTGTTATTTGTATTTGTGCTACTGATAGTTCCACTTACAAACATAGCCTTAACCTCAGGGTTTATTGGAAAAATAAAGCTTCCAGAATACATATTAGAGTATATAAATTCTAATATAGTTTTAAATATAATTTATATGTTTTTAATTTTAATATTATATATATCAGTTATTAGATGGATTTTTAGTATACATGAAATAACTCTAAATACAGATGCTTTTAAAGAGGCAAGAAATATAAGTAATAACCTTACAAAAGGAAAAGCTATAAAGTTGATTTTTTATTCATTAGGAATATCTTTAATAGTCAGTATTATAGGATATATAATATATCATATTATTGTTATATTGATAGGGATATGGACAAAAAATTATACTGATGCAAATTTTTTGAAAGATATATTTATTAATAGGTGTATATTATTCAATGACTATGCTACATTTATTTCATCAATAGCTATATTTATAATTAGTACAGGTTTTATTTCTACATTTTATTATGAATATAATGATATTAGGATTTATGAAAAAAAATCTGAGAAACAAAAAAACTCAGTAATTCAACTATTAAGAATAACTCTAAAAATATCCATAATTTTATTTATCCTACATATTGAATCTATAGCGTATTCTTTAAATAATGATATTTTATTTAACTCTTCATTTTTTTATAATACAACAGCAACTGCTCATAGAGTTTCTTCATTAATTGCTCCGGAAAATACACTAGCTGCTTTTAAAGAGACTTTTATAACTCAAGCTGAGTATGCCGAAATTGATGTACAAGAAACTAAGGATGGGGAATTGATTTTATTTCATGATTCTAACTTTGAGAGAGTAACTGGTGTAAATAGAAATGTTTGGGAAGTAAATTATGATGAAATTAAGAACTATGATGCAGGTAGTCACTTTAGTTCAGGTTTTGCAGGTGAAAAAATACCAACTCTTGATGAGGCTATGAAGTATTCGAAAGGGAAAATAAAACTTTTAATAGAAATAAAACTTAATGGTCATGAAAAAACTAATGTAGAAAAAAAGGTTTTAGAATTAATTAAATCAAACAGGTTAGAGAACCAATGTGTTGTAGCATCTATGAATAAAGATGTATTAAAAAATGTCAAAAGATTAAATCCAGATATAATAACATGTTATTTAACTGCGGTTGCATATGGAAATTTTTACAACTGGGATTATGTTGATATATATGGAATAGAGTCTACATTTATAACTGAAAACGTTGTGGATAATATACACCAAAAAGGAAAGCAAGTTTTTGTGTGGACTATCAATAACAGCAAATTAATGAAAAAAATGATTAATTTAAATGTAGATAGTATAATTACTGATAATCCATTTTTATTAGATGATGTAATTTACTGGCAACAGAATGGATTTGTTAATAGAGTATCTTATTACTTGTTTGGTGATGATTCTGACAAAACTATAGACGAAACTATAATTGAAGAAAGCTAGATTATATAAAATGTATATTGACATTGACGCGACATAATTCTATATACTCTATTTTGAAGGAGATGATAAAGATGAACATTATAGAAGTTCGCTCAGATAAGATATACAAGAAGATAATGAATGCACCATTAAACAAGAAAGAAGATATATACAGATATGAACTTATGAAGCCTTTTGAATTTAAGTGGAAGTGCATAAATGTTCCAATGGTTGCTAGACAAGAAGGTGGATATGATGTAATTATGGCAAGTGAAATGATGGGGTTTTTATCACCTAAGGATATTGATGAAAATCAAAAAAATAATATAAATGCACTATCTGATGATAAACTTTGGAACACTTGCAAAGAAACCATAGAAGAGTCTATAAACTCATTTATAAGAGAAGGATACGATTTGAATATTAAGGACTATAAATATTCAATCTTATTGGCTAATCCAAATAGCCCTTATACAATTTTAAGTGATGGATATTGGGGCGATGGTGGAATACCTGGATATATGTTCATATCATTGGTTCCTAATGAATACACAACTAATAGATTACAAGTAGCACTAGCACATGAATGTAATCATAATATCAGATTCCAGTTTATAGATTGGAGTAATAGTATAACATTAGAAGAAATGATGATAAATGAGGGGCTTGCAGAAAATTTTGCGACATGGATGTTTGGCGAGGATATGGTAGGACCTTGGGTTAGTAAAACAGACATCCAGACGTTAAACACATGTATAAAACCAATAATTAAAGATGCTTTAAAAGAGACTGGATTTCAAAACATAACATCCTATCTTTATGGTGATGATATAGCTAAAATGCAAGGATACTTTCCAGTTGGCTTACCTTACTGTGCAGGATATGCTTGTGGATATCATATGATTAAATATTATCTAGAAAAAACAAATAAATCAATAGTAGAAGCTACTTTATTGCCTTATAGTGAGATAATAGAAGGGATAAAAGAATTTTGGGAATAAATATTATGGGTTGCATAATTTGAAAAAAATTATGCAATTTTTCTATTTTTAAGAAAAATAATTTGACAATAATTTGTAACAAATATAAAATAATATATATAAAGAAATATTTCAATGTATGAAATTTTGAAGATTTCATATCTAAAGTATCTAACATTGTATGTTAGTTTCTTATTACTTATCTAAATATTATATATTTCATAGTATATATAAAACTACTATAAGAGCATGAAATATATTAAATAATCAACTGAAAAATGAAATATTAATAAAAAATAATTCAAATTTTGAATATTAAATGAATATAATTAAAATAAATATATAAATTTGAGTAGAATACTCATGTTTTAGTGTATTATTAAATTTTAATTGTACTTTATGCACCACAACTTATAAAACTTATGTCATGTTATATTTGAATAAATAATAAAATTGTAGATATATTTTAATCTACAAAATTTATATGAAATGGAGTTGATGCTATGACAGAATTGATGATTATAAGTGGTTTAGTGCTATTGATTTGTATAACCTCTAGCAAGGTCTTATATAAATTTGGAGTACCAATATTATTAATTTTTATCTTATTAGGGATGTTATTTGGGTCTGATGGTATGGTAGGAATTTATTTTGACAACTATGAATTAACAAAACAATTATGTTCTATAGGACTAATATTTATAATGTTCTTTGGAGGATTTGGAACAAACTGGAATATGGCTAAGCCTGTTGCAATACCTTCTATACTGATGTCATCACTGGGTGTAATAATTACAGCAGGAGTAACAGGTATATTTTGTCATATGGTAGTAGGAACTAGTTTACTTGAAGGCTTATTAATTGGAGCAATTGCAGCTTCAACAGATGCTGCATCTGTGTTTGCCGTGTTGCGTTCTCGAAAACTAAATTTAAAAGGTTCTCTTGCCTCCTTATTGGAAGTCGAAAGTGGAAGTAATGACCCAATAGCGTATATGTTGACACTAATTCTTTTGACATTGATGAATAATTCTGGAGTAGAACTTATTGTGCCAATGGTAATAAAGCAAATATTTTTTGGTTTAGCTATAGGATTTGTACTAGCAAGACTGTCTGTTTATATCTTAAGAAATTCAAACTTCGAGATAGAAGGATTTTATACTATATTTATAACAGCTATTGCAATTCTTTCTTATGCATTTAGTGAGTATCTTGGAGGAAATGGATATTTAAGTGTGTATATTTCAGGTATTATTCTAGGAAACAGTAAGATACCTCATAAAAAAAGTTTGGTTCATTTCTTTGACGGAATCTCATGGATTATGCAAATAATGTTATTCTTTATGTTAGGGTTGTTATCTTTCCCTTCCAAGCTACCAAATGTATTTGGTATAGCAATGGCAATATCTATATTTATGATAGTTATTGCAAGACCATTAGCAACATTTATAGTTCTAGCAAAGTTTAAATTTTCAAATAAAGAAAAATTATTCATATCATGGGTAGGTCTTAGAGGTGCTGCTTCAGTAGTTTTTGCGATTTATGCAGTTACTCAGGGTGTAATCATAGAGAATGACATATTCCATATAATATTTTTTATAGCGTTACTTTCAGTAGGAATACAAGGAACATTAATACCAACTGTAGCTAAAAAGCTCGATTTGGTTGATGATAACACACCAGTATTAAAAACATTTAATGATTATGATGGAGAGATTAGCTCTAAACTTATAGAAGTAAATGTTGATGATAGTAGTAAGTGGGCAAATAAGAGTATAATGGATTCTAATATACCAGAGGATATATTAATAGTTATGATAAAACGAAAGGAACAGGTTTTAGTACCTAAAGGTTCAACTGTTATAAAAACAGGAGATACATTGGTATTAAGTGGAGATAGAATTGAAGAATTAATACAATTATAATTTATTTTGTATTGACTTTAACCTAAGGGGAAGGTTTAAACTTAAATTAATCAAATCTAATGCGCAGGTGATGAGATGTTTTCTATAGGAATGTTTTCTAAAATAAATAAAATAACTACAAAGACATTAAGGTATTATGAAGATATAGGCTTATTAAAGCCAGAATATGTAGATGAGTTTACAAAATATAGGTACTATACAACAGAGCAATTACCTAAATTACATCAGATAATAACTTTAAAACAAATGGGCTTATCATTAGCTGAGATAAAAGAAGCTGTGGAAAATCCTGAAGAGGTTGAAAATATTTTAATGAATAAAGAAAAAGAAATGTTGGATGTAATCAAAAGTGAAGAATATAAACTCATTAAACTGCGTAATTATCTTGTGAATTTGAAAGGAGAAGTCAATATGAATGATGTAATTATTAAGTCTTTACCAAAAGTTAAAATTGCCTCTATGAGAAAGGTATTAAAGGGGTATGATGAACTTTTCAATCTATTTCCAAACGTAATGGCTGAAGAAATGAGAAATACAGGGTGTACATGTGCGGTTCCTGATTATTGTTTCAATATATATCATGATGGTGAATATAGAGAGTCTGATATGGATGTTGAGATGTGTCAAGCTATAAATGATTTAAAGAAAGATACAGATATATTAAAGTTTAAAGAACTAGATGAAGTTGAAAATGCAGTTTGTATATTACACAATGGTTCATATTCAACATTAGGAAAGACTTATGCAGATGCATTTAAATGGATAGAGGACAACAAATATGAAGTAATTGGAAATCCTAGAGAGTCTTATATAGATGGCATATGGAATAAAGAGAATGAGGATGATTGGTTAACAGAAGTTCAGATACCAGTGAAACGAGTTTTATAAGAGGTTAAAATTAATCAAGATAAAGCTATTAAATGGGGCTGTCTCAGAATAGAGATAAGCCTCTTTTTCGTTGTTGAAATGATAAAAATATATTTGATTTAATACAAAAAAGAGTGCCTCATTAACTAAACAGTTCATTTTGAGACACCCTCATTTTTTGAGATTATTTTTTGGTTTATTTTGGGGTTTAGATAAATCTAAAGATAAGCATTTTAAGCAGGAAAATAAAAAATACATACAGAAAGTTATAAGTAAAAAAGAGTGTAAGTATTTAGAACAAATAAATGATATTTTATTTGATTTTGGAGAAATAAGGGTATAATTATTATATAATTGATATTCTTATGAAGCTGGCACTAAGAGAAAGAATATATATCTATATATATGCTTTATTTAGAAATAGCATTAGAAATAAACGATTTATTTAGTAATGTATATACTTGTCAAAATGAAAATATAGAAGTTGTTAAATACATTTGTAACATAGAAGGTTTATATGTAGGATAATCAATTGTATTTCGAATATTGATTTTTAAGAATAGTAGGTGATTATATGGAAATATTTGCGATAGGACATTCAAATTATCCCTTTAGTAAACTTATTGATATGATAAAAAAGTACAATATAAACTGTGTAGTTGATATTAGAGAAACTCCATATTCTAAATATAATATTCAATATAATAAAGAGGCATTTAACGAATCTCTTAGAGAATCTGGATTTGTATATATATACATGGGTAAGGAGTTTGGAGCAAAAAGGACTAACAAAGATGTATATACAGAAGAAGGTTATGCAGATTTTGAAAAGGTAATTGAGGAAGAGATTTTTTTAAAAGGGATAGAAAGATTAAAAAAGGGATGTCAGATGGGATATAAAATAGTTTTATTAGGAGCAATGCAAGAGCCTATACGATGTCATAGAAGCATTTTGCTAGGTAAGGTACTGAATAAAGAAGGTTTTGATGTAAAATATATAATGCATGAGGGACATTTAGCAACTCAAGAAGATATAGAAGAATCATTATTGGATAAGTATTTTAGTGATAGAAAACAACTTAGTATTGATAATTTATTAGGGAATGCGTTGACAAGAGAAGAAATGATACAAGAAGGCTATAAATTAGCAAACAAAGAGATAGGATTTAGAACAGAAAAAATAAGTAAATAGAAATATTAAGTACTAAAAATTATCTTAAATAATAAAATGTGATAAAATTGTAACAGATAAACATGATGTACTGATTAATAATGTTACTATAATTTAATAATATGATTTAGTTTATGATATTGTTTCAAATAGTACATCATGTTGTAATGTTACAAAATAAAATTTCTAATACTGCCATAATCAACAGTTCTATTAAGTGTAGGATGACTGGATATAAATCTAACTGTAATTTTTGAGTTTAATAAACAAGAGTTAGAAATGAAGAATATTCTATCTCCAATTGCAATAGAAGTAATTGCAATTGGAAGAATATTAACAAAAGCATCATATCTATTTCTAGCAATTTCATAAGGGTAGTTTCCAACAAAAACGAATAGATTTAAATCATATATGTCACCAACAACCCAAGCCCATTGACCATAAACTTTATCAATACTTACTGTTCCTAAACCAAGTGTATCGAAGTAGGTTGCTATAGTTAAATAAATATTGCTCATATTTTCTGAGTATGAAACAGTGTATCTTCTAAAACGTATAGGAGCTGTAGCAGAAACAGGATAAACCATATTTACATTTAAATTATTTGCATTCAAATTAACCAAAGTATCACATCCTAAAAATAGTCTATAAAATACAATATTAAATTGAGTCAGTTTTGTTACATTTATATTGTAAGATTTTATATTTTAGCTTATCTTTTATATAAATTGGAGTAATCAAAACATGGATAAATATGGATAAATGTGTGACATGTA
This sequence comes from Clostridioides difficile CD160, assembly GCF_000449425.2. Classification (GTDB taxonomy): domain Bacteria; phylum Bacillota; class Clostridia; order Peptostreptococcales; family Peptostreptococcaceae; genus Clostridioides; species Clostridioides difficile_E. The sequence continues at coordinate 24,363 of NZ_AVHW01000111.1, read as the reverse complement.
TTTATTGTGATTATTACACAATAATGATACAATATTAACGAAATATAGCTATCTTTTATAATAGTTAATTATACTAATTGTCTAATTTAAATATATAAATATTTAAATTCTAGTATCCATAAAAAATAATAAACATAAAATAATTATAAAGATGTACTGTGTTCAAATGATATTAAATAAGAATAATATTATTTGGACACAGTATATTATGATGTCAACAATATAATTTTAACTTTAAAAACCAACTTAAAGTTTGATAAGTTAACTAAAATTTAAATTTACATAAATGGGGAAAAGAGGGAGAAGTATGTTTATAAGGAAAAATGTTATAAAATTAGCAATTCCTATAATGATAGAGCAGACATTTGTCATGCTTCTAGGAGTATTTAATACGATGATGGCAGGTCATATTGGAGAAGAGGCTGTATCTGCAGTTGGAATGGTTGACTCAATAAATAATATATTTATATCTGTATTCGCTGCACTATCTGTTGGTGCAACTGTTGTTGTAGCTCAACAGATAGGTAAAAGGGATAGTGAAAAAGTGAATGAAACTATAAAGCAAGCTCTAGTATCTGGAGTAATACTATCATTTACAATAACAATATTAATGTGGGTTTTTAGAACGGGTGTAATCAATTTATTTTATGGTTCAGCAGAAGAATTGGTAAAATCAAATGCAAAATTATACATAGAATTTACATTATTTACGTATCCATTTATTGCAACACAACAAATAGCAAATGGTATTTTAAGAGGATGTGGAGATGTAAAGAAACCTATGTATGTTACTATGTTTATGAATATAGTAAATGTAACATTAGGATATATACTTATATATGGCATTGATTTAAACCCTCTAGGTATAAATCTACAAACACCATCTTATGGAATAACAGGTGCAGCTATGTCTATTGCTATAGCTAGAATAATTGGATGTATAGTTATTATAAGAGCTTTATTTAAAGGAAATGAATTTATATCTATAGGTAAAATATTTCCATTTAAGATTGATATTGAAACTCAAAAATCTATATTTAATATAGGAATACCAGCAGGCGTTGAACAATTACTTTTTAACGCAGGGAAATTAATTGTTCAAGTGTTTATAGTTACTATGGGTACCTCAGCAATTGCATCCAATGCAATAGGAATGTCAATTGCATCTATCATAAATGTAATAGGAAATGCTTTGGCCTTATCTGCAACGACATTGGTAGGTCAGTATATAGGGCGTGGAGATATTAAAGGGGCTAAAAGTACTCTCTTATACCTAACTAAATTTGCAACAATTTGTTTATTTGTAGTAGGAGCTATATTTATACCAATTGCACCTTGGATTTCAAGTATGTATACTCAAAATACTAGTGTAATTGCTGTATCAACACAACTGATTCGAAGTGATTGTTTAGCTATGGTAATATGGCCTATATCATTTGTATTGTCAGCAGGGTTAAAAGGGGCTGGAGATACAAGATATACAATGATGACAGCTATAATAGGCATGTGGATTTTTAGAATTTTTACAGGTTATGTATTGGGAGTTGTGTTAGAATTTGGAGTACTTGGTATTTGGATAGGTATGTACACAGATTGGCTTGTTAGAGGAACGTTATACTGTTTAAGATTAAGAGGAACAAAATGGCTAAAACATAAAATTGCATAGGATATATAAAATCACTTTTAGATATAAAACACTATTTAAGAGTGATTTTTAGTGTACATATTTTCATAATTATAAGTATGATACAGAATGATTAAATCATATAAATAAAGTCTATAATAATATGGGATAAATAAATTACATTATAGTTTAGAATTATATAATATGGGATAAATATTAGAAATATATATCTATAGAAAATAATATATATGGGTATATTATTAAATATAAAAAATATTAGATATTTATTTAATAATAAAGGTGGGTATTGTTATGATAAATAAAATAGGAAAGATAAGCCTCTATGTAAACAATCAAGAGGATGCAAAATTGTTTTGGACAGAAAAATTAAACTTTGTAGTAACTTATGAAAAGGAAATGGGCCCAAATGTGAAATGGTTAGAAATAGCACCAAGCAAAAATGAGTTTACGACATTTGTACTGTATGATAAAAATCTAATGATGAAACAAAATAAAGAGATAGATTTATCTCATCCGTCAATAATTTTAAGTACAAGAGATATTAATGGAACTTATGAACAAATGGCTAATAATGAAGTTGAGGTTGGTGAACTAATGGAAATGCCTTATGGAAGGATGTTTTCATTTAAAGACCAAGATGGAAATGATTATTTGGTTAGAGAGGATAAATAATTTTACAAAGTATTAAATTTACTCTATATCTGATATAATTAGAGACAATAATTATTATAAGTTAGTCTAAGACTAGGTTTATATAATTAAAAATCAATTGTAAATTTTGAGTAGAGGTGATAAAATGTTTAAGAAAATGGCAGTGTTAAAAGATATAGCAACTAAAATAGGACGTAAAAAAGCTTATGAGTTATTAGAAATGGTTGAAGGTAATGATGCTTTTGTAGCTGAGGTAAAGATAAAAAAGAATGGAATAGAATCTAAAAAAGAAGAGATTATGTTAAAAGATAATCAAAAAATAATACTAGAGTATATAGAAGGTTAATTTTTCAAATACATATAACTTTATAATAAGAACTTTTTAAGATGAGTCAGTATAAGACTCATCTTTTTTGTTTTTTAATAAGTCTGTTTTATTATTTAATACATATTTTGTCTCTTTGGAGTTGCTGGTATATAAAAATTACTGATATAATAAAAGAATGGATATCAATGTAATATTTTACAGAAAAGAGGGGTATTATGCTTGAAATAAAAAATCTTTCCTTTAATGTTGAGTCTAACAATGAGGAACTAGGAATAATAAATGATGTTAGCCTTTCATTTGAGAGAGGAAAACTTATTGTTATCACAGGGCCAAATGGTGGAGGAAAATCTACAATTGCTAAACTTATCATGGGAATTGAAAAAGCCACTAGTGGTCAGATAATTTTAGATGGAGAAGATATAACAAATCTTAGTATTACAGAAAGAGCAAAGAAGGGGATAGGATATGCATTTCAACAACCACCAAGAATAAAAGGTATGACAGTTGAAAATCTACTTACACTTGCTCATGGAAAACCATTGTCTACAGATGTATGTTGTCAATATCTTACGGATGTTGGATTGTGTTCAAAAGACTATTTAAACCGTGAAGTTGATAACTCTCTCTCTGGAGGAGAAATGAAAAGAATTGAGATAGCAACTCTTTTTGCTAGAGATTTAAAGGTTTCTATATTTGATGAACCTGAAGCAGGGATAGACCTTTGGAGTTTTGGAAAGCTTAATGAAAGTTTTAAGAAAATCCACGAAGAGTCTGACCAGACTATAATCATAATTTCTCACCAAGAAAGAATATTAGAGTTAGCTGATGAAATAATCGTTTTACAAGATGGTTCAGTAAAAAGTCATGGAACAAAAGATGCTATATTACCTGAAATCATGTGCCAAGTTAATTCAAGTTGTGAATTAATGAAAGATATGAATTAATTAGAAAGGAAGGCAAATTAAATGAATAAAACAGATTTAAATCTTTTAGAAAAAGTTGCTGAACTTCGTGGAACTCCATTAGGAGCATACAATATACGTAAAAATGGGCAAGGAATAGAGAGACATTCAACTGAAAATGTAACTATAGTTCCTAAAAAGGATAAACCTGGAATTGATATTATAGTAAAGCCAAATACAAAAGGCGAAAATGTCCATATACCAGTAATAGTAACAGAAGCTGGCGTACAGGATATGGTTTATAATGATTTTGAAATTGGAGAAAATGCAGATGTTGTTATAATTGCTGGATGTGGAATACATAATTGTGGTTGTGATGATAGTGAACATAATGGAATACATAGATTTTTCTTACGTAAAGGAGCTCGCTTAAAATATGTAGAAAAACATTATGGTGAAGGTGATGGAGAAGGAAAGAAAATTTTAAATCCAGTTACTATTGTTAATATGGATGAAGATTCATATTGTGAGATGGAAACAATTCAAATTAAGGGTGTAGATTCGACTAAAAGGGAAATGGATGCAAACCTAGGTAAAGGAGCTAAAATAGTAGTATTTGAAAAATTATTGACTCATGGAAATCAAGTTGCTGAGTCTAATATGAAGGTTGTATTAGAGGGAGAAAATTCCTCTGCTCAAGTAATTTCTCGTACAGTTGGGCAAGATAATTCTAAACAAAAATTCAATCCTTGTGTTATTGGGGATTCTCTTTGTTCTGCACATGTTCAATGTGACTCAATAATCATGGGAAATTCTCAAATTAGTGCCATACCTGAGATTGCTGCAAATCATCCAGATGCTCTCTTAGTACACGAGGCGGCTATTGGAAAAATTGCAGGAGACCAAATACTAAAGATGATGACATTAGGTCTTACTGAAGAAGAAGCTGAACAACAAATACTTAATTGTTTCTTAAAGTAAATTGAAGTTTTTATTTAATTTAACATAATGAATATAGTATAATATAATGAATAAGTCTAAATTATTTCTATTTTTAGACTTATTTTCTTTATGTAAGAAAAACTATTAGAGAAATTATACTGTAATTAGGATGTGGAATAAATGAAAAATTTACTTATAAGAAATGGGACAATAATATCTCCAAAAGATGGTATCAAGTTTGAAAAAAAAGATATCTTGGTTTTGCATGGGAAAATATATGCTATTGGATTGAATCTCAAAGAAAAGATAAGAAAAGAGAAATTACTTACAAATAAAGAATTTGAGATAATAAATGCTGATAATATGTATATTTCTCCTGGATTTATAGATGTTCACACCCATTGTTATAAGAGAAAATTACCTACAGGTATGGACTCTGATTCAATTGGAATTGAAAAAGGTTCAACAGTCATATTTGATGCAGGTACAGCAGGTCCTTTAAATTACTATGATTTTAAGAAAAAGTATATGGATGAGTGTAAAACTGAAGTGTATTCATTTCTAAACGTAACAAATGAGGGACTAAATATATTGAACGAATCAACCTCTTTAGATGTTATAAACTTTGATAATGTTGAGTCTATTGTAGAAAGAAATATGGAAAAGATAAAAGGGATAAAAGTAAAAGCAAGTAGGTTTCAATCTAATGAAAATGGGATAGATATAGTTAAAAAATCAAAGCAAGTTGCTAAAAAATTAAATTTACCATTAGTGGTATATATAGGTGAGCATCCATCATATATAGATGAAGTAATGAATATTTTGGGAAAAGGAGATGTGGTTACACCTGTATATGGAAATAGCACACATGGAATATTTAATGAATTTGGCACACTGAGAGAGTCAGTAATAAATGCAAAGAATCGAGGCGTACTATTTGACGTGTGCCATGGATTAGACCAGTTTGATTTTAAAGTTTTTAAAAAAGCAGTAAATCAAGGATTAGAACCAGATTTAATAAGCACTGATATGCATATAAAAAATATGAAAGACATAAATTATTCTCTTTTAAATGTTATAAATAAAATTATGGAACTTGGAATATCTTTAGAAAAATGTATAGAAAAAGTAACTGAATATCCAACAAAGATTTTCGATTTACATGGAAGTAAAGGTAGAATAAAGGTTGGTGGAGAAGGTGATTTTACTATATTTACAATGGAAAAGGGCAACGATATTATAAAAGACTATAATGATAATGAACTCACTTTAAATAGAAAGTTAAGTTTACAATATACCGTAAAATCATGGATGAAAAGTAGCGAAGTTTATAGACATGGATATGAAGATACTATAATAAACTGAGCAATAGTGATAAAATAATAAATATATGTTTAAATTGGCATATATTGGATAAATATCTTAAGGAAACAATAATTAAAAAATGATAATTTTAGGGGAGGTATTTTAGTATGAAAGCATTTGTTGATAAGGATGTATGTGTAGCTTGTGGAGCGTGTATAGGAACATGTCCAGACGTTTTTAGTATGAGTGATGAAGGACATTCAGTTGCAATTGAAGGAGAAATACCAGCAGATTTACAAGATTTATGTAAAGAAGCAGAAGAAGGATGTCCAGTTTCAGCTATAACAGTTAAATAAAGCTATTCAAATTTATTTTAAAACTAAATATGTAAGATTTAATTGTTATTTAAGCTATAGTATTAGAAAATTCTATTACTATAGCTTTTTAAAATATATAAATATAAAATATAAGATATTACTTTTTATAAATATGGAGGATTTAAATATGAAAAAAAACTATGAAATAGTATTGTTTGATTTGGATGGAACGCTTACAGACCCTAAAGAAGGAATAACAAAGTCTATTCAATATTCTTTGGATAGTTTTGGTATAAAAGAAGATTTAGATAACTTGGAACAATTTATAGGACCACCCTTATATGATACTTTTAAAGAATATTATAAATTTGAGGATGAAAAAGCTAAAAAAGCTGTTGAAAAATATAGAGAATATTTTTCAGATAAAGGAATATTTGAAAATAAAATTTACAAGAATGTAAAAGAAATATTAGAAATGTTATATAAAAAGGGTAAAATATTATTAGTAGCTACTTCTAAACCAACAGTTTTTGCAGAAACTATACTTAAATATTTTGAGATAGATAGATATTTCAAATATATAGCAGGTAGTAATCTTGATGGGACAAGAGTAAATAAAAATGAAGTTATACAATATGTATTAGATTTATGTAATGTGGAAGATAAAGATAAAGTTATCATGGTTGGAGATAGAAAATATGATGTAATTGGTGCAAAAAAAATAGGCATAGATTCTATTGGAGTGTTGTATGGATATGGTTCGTTTGAAGAGATTAGTGAAAGTGAACCTACTTATATTGTAGAAAGTGTAGATTCTATAAAAGATATTTTGCTATAAACATCTTTTATAAACAAAAATAATACAAAATACTGTAGCATATTTAAAAATATGATATTATAATTAAGGAAGTCATTTAAAAAAGAGGAGGATGCACTTAAAATGAAATCTATTTTAATTATGGGTGGAAGCGACTTCATAGGTTCTGCACTTGCTAAGCGTTTAATTAAATGTGGGTATCAAATTGATATACTTACAAATGGTAAAAAGGAAATAGATTATACAGGTTTTAAAGAACATCTAATTTGTGATAGAAAAGTTCGCAAAGATATGGAAAACATTATCAGGGGAAGAAAGTATGATTACATATATGATATGACGGCATATACAAAAGACGATGTAAGTAATCTTATTGATTTTGTAAGCATAGATAGCCTAAAGAAATATATAGTATTGTCAGCAGGAGCAGTATACAAAGATAGTGGGAGAAATGTTAAAGAAGAAAATGAGAAGGGTGAAAATGAAAACTGGGGAAAATATGGTCTAAATAAAAAAGAAGCAGAGGATTTTGTTATAAGTAGCTCTATACCATATATAATTATTAGACCAACTTATATATATGGCGAAAATAATAATTTATATAGAGAATATTATTTCTTCGAAAAAATAGAAAAAAATGAAAAAATACCAGTGCCAAAAGGAAAACAAGTGAGTAATCAATTTATATATATTGGTGATTTGGTAAAGGTATTAGAAAGTATAATAAAAAATCCTCATGTAAGAGAGGCTTATAATGTAACAAATCCACAGTTAATTTCTTGGGATGAACTTATACATACATGTGGAGAAGTTATTGGTAAAGAACCTATTATAAAGTATGTAGATATGGAAAAAGTGGAGTTTAGAGAAAGAACCTATTTCCCATTTAGAAATATAGACTTCAATCTTGATATAAATAAGCTTATTGAACATGGGCTTTATATACCAAATGTATTATTAAAAGAAGGGCTTACAGCGACATATAAATGGTTTTTAGCTAATAAGCCAAAAATGCATGACAGAAAAATGGACAAAGTTGAATCTGTAATGCAAATAGTTTAAGAAAGTAAATAAGTAGGTAGATGCTTTGAATTTAAAAGTTAAGTCTTTTTTAAAAATTTTTATACTGATAGTTATTTTGATTTTTATATACTCAGTTGCGATAGAACCGAGTCTATTAATTGTGAAAAAATATAGTATAAGTGAAAGTGGAGATTTGGTAAAAAATGATACAGTGAAGCCCAAATCTGAAAGTATAAAAGTAGTTCAAATTACAGATACTCAAATAGGAAGTTTTTACTCAACTAAGAACCTTAAGAAAGTAGCTAATAAGATTAATGCTTTAAATCCAGATATAATAGTATTTACTGGTGATTTAATTGATTATTCCAATAAAAATCCAGATATAGATGAAATTACAACTATTTTATCAAGTATGAATGCTAGGTTGGGAAAATTTTCAGTATTCGGCAATCATGATTATATGTATAAACTTCCTAGGTATTATAGACAGATTATGAAAAATTCCAACTTCAATCTTTTGATAAATGAAAATAAAAAAATAAAATTAGCTGAGGACAAATATATTAACATATTAGGTGTTGATGAAATATTAAATGGAAATCCTAATATAAAATATCTGGAGAATAAAACTGATAAGAAAAATTTTAATTTATTGTTGGCACATGAACCAGATTTAGTTGATATGCTCAGTAAGGATGCGATGAATTTAGTTTTATCTGGGCATAGCCATGGTGGTCAAATAAGAGTACCTTTTAAAGGAGCTCTAGTTACTCCTCCATATGGGAGAAAATATACTAAAGGGTTTTATGAGATAAATGGAAATCATTTATATGTAAGCTCAGGACTTGGAAGTACAAAGCTACCATTTAGATTTCTTAATATACCAGAGATAGTAGAATTTAACATTCTAATTTAATATGAAATATTATTTTATTTATTAGAATATGTAGAAACTGTAAGAATAGATTGAGTTAAGATACAAAATATTCAAGTTATTATAATTAGTGTATTAGATAATATAGATATTATTAATAACTGTTAAAATATACATTAAAACAATATAAGATAAAAAATAAAAATACAGCAAGATTGTGTAGCTTATATACTGATTATTTATAATTAATACAATCTTGCTTTTTTGTGTGTAAAAATATTAATTACTATTTAAAGTTTTTTATTTTTTCTTTATCCCATATAAATAATTTTTCTGAATTATTTAAAGCACCAAATATATTTCTTTTAAAATCTGGCATTTCTTTGTTTAAATCAGCAATAAGATTTTTTATGTATTCTCTTCTAGTATGACCATTTGCAGGGCATGGATTTGTTATAATAGGATAGTTAGAATCTTTTGAAATCTTTTTAGTCATATACTCTTCTATGTAAATCATAGGTCTTATGACAGTTAAATCTTGTCTATCTAAATATGTTTTTGGAGAAAAACAATTTACTCTGCCTTCATAAAACATAGACATTAAAAATGTTTCAATTGCATCATCTTTATGATGTCCAAGAGCTACCTTGTTACATCCAAGCTTTTTAGCATTATCATTTAAGGCACCTCTTCTTAAATTAGCACATAATGCACAAGGATTTTTTTCTTGTCTTATATCAAATACAATTTCCTTTATATCAGTTTGAAACTCATAAAAAGGCACATCTATTTCCTGACACAACTTATCTAGTGGAGAATTATCAATACCACCAGTATTTAATGTTATAGCTATCAATTCAAAGTTTTGAGGAGAAAATCTTTGATAACTTTTAAGTATATGAAGCAATGTTAAACTATCTTTTCCACCAGAGAGCCCAACAGCAATTTTATCATTTTCTTGTATCATATCGAAGTCTTGTATAGCCTTGCGAGCTTTACTAAGAAGTTTTTGTATAGACATTTTTAGCACCACCTTTCAAAAATATTAAATTTAAGATTTACTTAAGATTTACTTATAAAATACTTAAAATTTATACTCTAAAATTAACATTATAGACAAACATACAAAAAGGAGACGATGTAACCATGAAAAAATTTAAATTAATATTAGCCATTATTATAGTAGTATTTATAAGTGTATTTATATCTAAAGATAAATTTCTTATAAAAGATAAAAAGCCAGCAGGAACTGCTCAATTTTCTTCAGAAGAAGATGTCGAATCAAATTCCCAAAATAAAAATCACTCAAATAGTATAGCAAATATATTACTGGTAAACAAGACAAATGGAATTAGCAAAGATTATACTCCCGAAAATATTACTAAAGTAAATATACCTTTTGTTGAAGAAGCAACAGAAGAGGAAAAACAAATGGCAGGAGTACCTGCAAAAGCAGTTGAAGATTTAGTTAAGCAAGCTAATGAAGAAAGCATACAGTTTTTAGGGTCTTCAGCATATAGATCTTATGATACTCAGCAAGAGACTTATACAAAAAGGGTGAAATCTCAGGGACAGGAAAAAGCAGATGCATATGTGGCAAAGCCTGGTTATAGTGAGCATCAAACTGGACTTTGTATTGACTTAACAAACCCAGAAAGATGGTTTGTTGGGAGTACAAAAGAAGCTATATGGTTGGCAGAAAATGCCCATAAGTTTGGATTTATAATAAGATATCCTAAGGGTAAAGAAGATATAACAGGTACAGCATATGAACCATGGCATATTAGATATGTTGGCAAGGATATTGCCGAGGAAATTTATTCAAAAGGTTTAACTTTAGAAGAATATTTACAAAATAAATAATATAAATATTCAAAGTAAATTGTATAATATTGGAAGTTAAGAAGTGGGTAAATTTAATGGATTACACTAGCTAAAGTATAGTATAATTTTATATGAATAAAAACTATATACAAAAGTTAAGTTGGGATGTGTAAAAGTGGAGAATACAATTCTTGTTGTTGATGATGAAAAAGAAATAAGAGACCTTATAGAGATATACCTTTTAAATGGTGGATATAATGTAATTAAAGCTGAAAATGGAGAAGAAGCTCTGGATATTTTAAAAAAAGAAAATATTCATTTAATGGTGTTGGATATAATGATGCCAAAAATGGATGGGATAGAAGTTTGCAGAAGAGTTAGAGAAAGTTTGAATATACCAATACTTATGTTGAGTGCAAAATCAGAAGACATGGATAAAATACAAGGAATAATGACTGGTGCAGATGATTATCTTACAAAACCATTTAATCCACTTGAACTTACTGTGAGAGTGAAATCATTGATTAGAAGAGCATATTATTTTAGTGGAGCTAATAATGACAATAAAAATATCATAGAAGTTGGAGTGGTATTAATAGATAAGGAAAAGCATAGTGTAACAGTAGCTGGAAAGGACATAACTTTAACGTCAAGAGAATTTGATATACTGTATTTATTGGCAAATAATAAGGGAAGAGTATACAGTACAGAAGAAATATTTGAAAAAGTATGGAAAGAGAAATATTATCAATCTAACAATACTGTAATGGTTCATATGAGTAGAATAAGGGATAAAATTGAAAAATATACAGATGGAGAAAAAATAATTCATACTGTATGGGGAGTAGGATATAAAATTGAAAAATAAAAGCTTATTAAATCATATGTTTCGTCCTATAATAGATTTTACGATAAGTTGCATTATTACCTTAATAATTATGCTAACAAGCATTTATATAATAAAAGTGTTATATGTTAATACTGGTTTATCTACAATTAATTATCTTGTATATAATTTAAGAGATTTAAGAGCGTTTATAGGTGAGGGATTATTTTATCCATCTTTATTCGTACTCTCATCATTAGCAATTTATTCTTTAATATCATACAAGAGAAATAAACAAATTGTCGATTTTATAAGAAAAAATAATAAAAAAAATCAGAAGTTAGAAATCATTGTAGATGCTGTAAACTCAATGGATGAAGGCGATTTACAAAAAAATATAGATATTGAGTATGACTTAGAAGGATTAAAGGATAAAGAAGTTGATGATATTGATGAACTAGCACATAAAATTAATAGTATTATTCATCAACTTAGAAACATAACTGTTGAAGAGAGACAAGCTCAGCAAACCAAAACAGATTTAATAACAAATGTGTCGCATGATTTAAGAACCCCTTTGACATCAATAATGGGTTATTTAGGATTGATAGAAGAAGGTAAGTATAAAGATGAAGTACAGATGATGTATTATATTAATATTGCATATGAAAAATCAAAAAGTTTAAATGTGCTTATAAATGATTTGTTTGAGTTGACAAAAATGCAAAATAACACAATAAGATTAAATAAAATAGAAATAAATTTAGTAGAATTATTAAGTCAGATAGTATCTCAATTTGAAATTTATTTTAAACAGGAATTCATGGTTAGTAGAGCTAATTTTAATGAAGAAAAATTAATTGTAAAAGCTGACCCGAATAAATTGGTAAGAGTATTTGAGAATCTTATGACTAATGCTATGAAGTATGGAAAAGATGGACTTTATGTAGACATAGTTACAGAGAAAAAAGGAGATATGGCAGTTGTAAAGGTCATAAATTATGGAGAACCAATTCCAGTATTAGATTTACCAAACATATTTGATAGATTTTATAGAGTTGAAAAATCAAGAAATAGAAATGCTGGAGGGTCTGGACTGGGTCTTGCAATTACAAAAAATATTGTGAACTTACATGATGGACAAATCACCGTTTTAAGTGATAAACATCAAACTGTATTTGAGGTACAACTACCACTAATACAATCAGTTGAGTTATAAAATAAAAGCATATTTATATGTATAAATAATATAGCAATAAAGTGTTTACAAAAATAAAAAAGTAATATATAATTTAAGTCAGTTTAATAAGATACTTATCAAGAGTTAGGGGAGAGAGTTAGCTCGGTGATCCTATACCAACCTTTTATCAGGTGGTCCTGCTAACAACGATGAGACGATTTGAAATAATATACTCTTCTTATCAATAATGGATAGGGGGAGTTTTTTTTAGAATTAATATAATAAATTTTAAATGATAATGGAGGATTAAATAATGGAAAAAGTGGAAAGTTTTAAGTTAGATCATACAAAAGTAAAGGCCCCTTTTGTAAGAAAGTGTAGTGTACTTGATGGAGTAAAGGGAGATAAAGTAAGTAAATTTGACCTAAGATTTTTACAACCAAATGTAGAAAGCTTTGGAACTGCTGCTATGCACGGTTTAGAGCATCTTTTAGCAACTTATTTAAGAGACACACTAGAGGGTGTAATAGATTTATCTCCAATGGGATGTAGAACAGGATTTTATTTAATACTGTGGGGAGACGTAGATGCCAATACAGTTAAGGTTGGTTTAGAAGAAGCGTTAAAAAAAGTGGTTGAATCAGATGAAATGCCAGCAGCTACAGCAATAGAATGTGGAAACTACAGAGATTTATCTTTATTTGGAGCAAAAGAATATGCAAAAGATGTTTTGGATAAAGGATTTTCTTTAAATATATATGGAGAATAATTTTATTGAAAAAGGAAATATAAACATAAATCAAAGTGAAGTTTTAAGATACTTACAATACAGAGGTCAAGAGATAGATAAAGACCTTAAAGATACTATTGATGAATGTGTAGATATAACTAAAAATAAAATAAATCCTAGATATTTATCTAGGATTTATCCTATTAAAATAAATAAAGATAATGTTGTAGAGTTAGAGGGAACAAATTTAACATTAAAAAGTAAAGACATATATGAACTTTTAAAAGAATGTAATGAATGTGTAATTATGGCAGCTACCCTAGGATTAGAGATAGAAAAAGAAATAAAAAGACATTCTTATTCAGATTTAACAAAAGGACTAATAATAGATTCATGTGGAACAACAGCAATAGAAGAAGTATGTGACATCGTTCAAGATAATGTAGAAAAGGTTTTTTCAGAACAAAATAAATTTATAACTATGCGATATAGCCCAGGATATGGAGATTTACCAATAGAGAAAAATATAGACATATTAAATGTTTTAAATGCTCAGAAACAAATAGGTCTAACAATTACCTCCAATGGAATTATGATACCGAGAAAGTCTGTAGTGGCTATCATAGGCATTTCTAATATAAAAATAGGTGAATCTAAAAAAGAAAAATCGTGTGAAAATTGTAAAAACTATAGAAACTGTACATATAGAAAAGGAGCGAATTCTTGTGGAAATAAGACAATATCTAAAGAATAATATACTAATATTTGATGGCGCAATGGGAACAATGCTTCAACAAAAAGGTTTAAGGTTAGGTGAAAACCCAGAAGTGTTTGGTATTCAAAATCCAGAAAAACTTATAGAAATACATACCTCATATTTAGAGGCAGGCTCAAACGTAATTCTTACAAATACTTTTGGATGTAATGAGCTAAAATTAGATAGTAAGTATACAGTAGAAGAAGTTATTGATAATGCTGTTTCAGTGGCTAGAAAAGCTATAGAAAATGTAGATAATACTAAACCAAGATATGTAGCATTAGATATTGGTCCTATAGGAGAAATGCTAGAGCCTATGGGAACTTTAAGCTTTGATAGAGCATATGAAATATTTAAAAGACAAGTGTTACAGGGGGCTAAGTCTGGTGTTGATGTAATAGTAATAGAGACTATGATGGACTTATATGAAGCTAAAGCAGCTGTATTAGCAGCTAAAGAAAATTCTGATTTACCTGTTTTCTGTACTATGACATTTGATGAAGGTGGAAGAAGTTTTACTGGATGTATGCCAGAGAGTATGGTGGCTACTATAGAAGGATTGGGTGTTGATGCAATAGGAGTTAATTGTTCATTAGGGCCTAAACAACTTTTACCGATAGTTAAAAAAATAGTATCAAGAGCTACAATACCTGTGATGGTTCAAGCAAATGCTGGTTTACCAAATATAGTTGATGGAGAGGCTATATATGATGTTGATGCAAAAGAGTTTTTTGAAGGTGTCAAGAAATTCGTTGAGGTTGGTGCTACTATAATAGGCGGATGTTGTGGTACAAACCCAAGTTTTATAAAAGAAATATCTGATAATATAAATTCTGTTACTAAAGGAAGTATAGAGAAGATTGATAAATGTGTTGTTTGCTCACCATCAAAATTTGTAGAAGTAGAATCACCTATAGTTGTTGGAGAAAGATTGAATCCTACAGGCAGAAAATCTCTACAAGAAGCATTGAAAAATGAAAACGTAGATTATGCAATAAATTTAGGGTTAGAACAAGTGAACGCTGGAGCACAAATATTAGGAGTAAATGTTGGCTTACCAGAGATAGATGAAAAAAAATTAATGCCAAAACTAATAAAAGAAATACAGGCAGTAGTAGATACTCCTTTACAAGTCGATTCTTCCAATGTAGAGGCACTTGAGCAAGGACTTAGATATTATAATGGTAGAACAATAGTAAACTCTGTAAATGGCAAAGAGGAGTCTTTAGAAAGCATATTACCAATAGTCAAAAAGTATGGTTCATGTGTGGTTGGACTTACACTTGATGAGAAAGGGATACCTAAAAAAGCCGAAGAAAGATTTGAAATAGCAAAAAGGATAGTAGATAGAGCAGTTTCTTATGGAATAAAGCCAAAAGATATATTTATAGATTGTTTATCATTAACTGTGTCAGCACAACAAGAAGAAGCAATAGAGACTATAAAGGCTATAACAATGGTAAAGGCATTGGGAGTAAAAACTATATTAGGTGTTTCAAATATTTCCTTTGGACTTCCAAATAGAAAGGCACTTAATGCTTCTTTTCTAACATTAGCTCTAGGGGCGGGACTTGATTTAGCAATTATAAACCCAAATGAATATAGTATGATGGAGGCTATTAATTCTTTTAAAATCTTAAATAATACAGATAAAGGATGTATTAACTATATAAATCAATACAGTAATATAAATAACTCAAAAAAATCAGATTCTACTACTAAAGCTAACAAAGAGTTGTCTCTAGATGTTTTAGTTGAAAGGGGCTTAAAAGATGACGCAAAAAATGTAACGCTGAATCTTTTGAAGGAAAAGGATGAAAATTATATATTGGATGAGATTCTAATTCCTGCCCTTGATAAAGTAGGAAAGAGATATGATAGTGGAGATATATTTTTACCACAATTGATTCAATCAGCAGAAACAGTAAAAGCTTCATTAAATACAATAAAGGAAACTTTATTAAGTAAAAGTAGTAATAATGTATCTAAAGGAAAAATAATAGTTGCTACAGTAAAAGGTGATATTCATGATATTGGAAAAAATATAGTAAAAATAATGTTAGAAAATTATGGATATGAGGTTATTGACTTAGGGAAAGATGTTCCAATTGAAGAGGTAGTAGAAGTTGCTAAAAAAAGAGATATAAAGTTAGTAGGCTTAAGTGCGCTTATGACTACAACTGTCCAAAGTATGAAAGATACAATTCAGGCATTAAGAGATAATGATATAAATGCAAAAGTATTTGTAGGTGGTGCAGTTTTAACAGAAGAATATGCTGAAGAAATGGGTGCTGACTATTATTCAAAGGATGCAAAATCTGCTGTTGAAATAGCAAAGTTAAATTTTTAGCATGTAAATTAAAATAAAGGTTGTGCTAAATAGGATATTTTATATATAATATAAATATAAGTTTTAGATACTTATGTTTGAAACAATAGGAATTAATCTATAAAAATGAGATTAATTAATATAAAAAAATATTTATCATCAACATTAAAAAGGGCTGGGAAGTCTGGTATAACTTCCATCAGCCCTTTTTAGTTAAAAATATAGATTAAAAAGCCCAGTTGCCGTTTTTAAAAATCTGTATTTGTTTTCCATCATAAGTTTCTCCGATAATATCCATATCCGCAGAACCAATCATAAAGTCCACATGTGTTAAGCTGTCATTTACACCGTATTCATCTAATTCTTCATCTTTTAAATTGTTTCCACCCTCTAGACAAGTTTTATAAGCAGAACCAATTGCAAAGTGGCAAGAAGCATTTTCATCGTATAGAGTATTATAAAAAATTATATCTGTATTGGATATTGGTGAATTGTATGGAACAAGAGCAACTTCTCCTAAATAATGAGACCCTTCATCTGTTTCAATAAGGTTCTTTAAAGTATCTAATCCTTTTTCAGCAGAGAAATCTATTATTTTACCATCTTTAAAAGTTAAGAAGAAATTATCGATTATATTTCCACCATAAACAAGGGGTTTAGTACTATAAACAGTTCCATTTACTTTAAATTTATGTGGCATTCCAAAAATTTCTTCAGTTGGGATATTAGGATTAAAACTTATTCCATTAGGGTCTTTAGATGCTCCACTTAACCAAATATGGCCTTTTGGCAAATCTAGAGTCAAATCAGTTTTTGAAGATTTATATCTTAGAGTTTTAAAATTATTTTTATTTAAAAACTCCATTTTAGATTTAAGATTTTCATTATGTTCTTCCCATGCCTTTATAGGGTCTTGACCATCTACTCTTGAACACTTAAATATAGTATCCCATAGTTTTTCTATTGCTTTATCTTCTGATAAATTTGGAAATACTTTTTTTGCCCACGCTTTTGTTGGTACAGAAACTATGCTCCACTTACACTTATCAGTTAGAGTATAAGAACGCCATTCTTTTAAAGCTTTACCAGATGCTTTTTGAAAATTTGCAACTCTTTCAGGGTCAACATCTTTTAGTAAGTCAGGGTTTTGAGCATATACTGATAAAAACGCTCCACCTTCTTTTGCTATATCTACATATTGTTCTGCTGTCCATTTTGGAAACTCATGAAACGCTTCATCTGGAGCATACAAATACTTAATGAGAGAACTTTCTTCATCAGACCATTCTATATATACATTTTTAGCACCACATTTATATGCCTCTTTAAGTGCATTTCTTGCAAAATTGGCACATTCTATTGGTGATTTTATAAGTAAAGTTTGACCTGGCTGTATGTTAATTCCGACTTTGATTGCCAATTCAGCATATTTTTCTAAATTTCTATTTAAATTCATATCCATCCTCCTATATTTTTAATATTGAATAACTTATAAAGTATTATAACATTACTTAGATTTTGGGTCATATTTAAAATATTTATACTCTGTAAACTGAGAAATAAAAAATATCTATTTTAATTAAAATAGATTGTTTAGATGTACAAACTTAAGTGGAAGAATATTTTTTGTTGATATTAGTATTAAAGTAGAAATAAAAATACTTTTTTAGTGAAAAGCTATACAAGAATACCGAAAAAAACTTATAATATAATAATGAGATAAATATAAATAATGAAATAAAAAATTTTCTGGCAAAGCTTATATATGTTTAAATATAGTAGTTTATATATTATGAACAGAAGATTTCAGTTAGGAGGGCATAAATGGAGCTTTATGAAGCCATTTTTTATAGAAAATCTGTAAGAAATTTTTCCAGTAATAAGATAAAAAAGCCATTAATGGAAGAAATAAAGAGAAGTTGTAAAAATTTAGAATATTTAAATGAAGATTTAAATATTAAGGCGCATGTTGTTGATAGAGGTCATATAATACATTTTTTAATGGGTAAGGAATGTAAAGTAAAAGCACCTCATTATATAGTAGTCACATCAAATAAAGGTGAAGACTATTTACAAAATATAGGTTTTGCTACAGAAGGTGTAGTTTTACGTCTTACAACATTGGGTGTAGCTACCTGTTGGCTGGAAGGAAACTTAAAGAGAGAAGATATTTTAGAATTTGTGGATATTGGAAACAAAAGCTCTGAAGAAGATGAAGAAGACGATTTAGATTATTTAGCTGGAATAAAAACAGAAGAAGATAAGGAAGAAGAAATAGAGTATCCTTATATAATAATAGCTTTTGGATATCCAGCGAGAAATGAGGATTTATTTAGGACAAGATATGCTAGACCTGATAGAAAACCAGTAAAAGATATGATAAATAAAATAAATAGGAATAGAAAGTGGAAAGAAGTATTAGAATTTACAAGAAGAGCTCCATCTGTAAAAAATTCTCAGCCATGGTATTTCCATAAGGATGAACGAGGTCTTCATTTATTTGAAAAAAAACCTAAGAAACATTGTGAAGATATGAATAAAGTTAGCTTAGGTGCAGGATTAAGGCATTTTGATATAGCTTGTATAAAAAATAAAATAGATGTTTCATATGAAAAACTTCCTATAAGAAATAAAATAGGAAAATCATATTTTATAACCGTAGTTGAACATGTGAAACCAGAAGAAGAAATACCAGAAGAAAGTGTAACTCCAGAGAAAGAAGAATCACAAGAAGAATAAAATTTTGGAAGGGGATATTGGATATGTACAAGTGTGGAAAGTGTAATCTTAGGGGCTGTTCTGATGGAAATATGGATAAGCTGATGAAGATATGTCCTACTAGAGAAGTTGAACTACAACAAAAAGCAAAACAGCTTTATGAGGAAGAGGAAAATAGGAAAATAGCTTATAATGCTGGACTAGTTGAGACAGAAGGGTATTGTCAATATACTAGATTAAAAGAGATAATAGAGTTTGCTAAGAAATGTGATTATAAAAAAATAGGTATAGCATTTTGTATTGGATTAAAAAGAGAAATGCAAACAGTACAAAAAATATTTGAACACCATGGATTTGAAGTATTTTCGGTTATATGTAAAAATGGAGCAATGCCTAAGAGTACAGTTGGCTTAGAAGCATCTCAAACAATATCAAAGTGTGCAGATGAAATAATGTGTAATCCAATAGGACAGGCTTTGTTTTTAAATGAAGCTAAAGTTGACGTCAATGTAATTCTTGGATTATGTGTTGGACATGATACATTAGCCATGAAATATATGGAAGCTCCGATAACAACTCTAATTGTCAAGGATAGAGTAACTGGGCATAATCCAGCTGCTGCGATATATAATGCAGAGTCATATTTTGAAAAAAAATTGTTTGATAAAGATGAAGAATAATTCAAAGACTTATTGACATAAAAAGCAATTAGTGGTTTAATTATAAAAAAAGATAAAACTTTAAATTATCTTAGAGATACATAAAGTTATATTAATAAAGAAAAATATTACAGCTAAATTCCTTAAATTAGTCCAGAGAGACTAAAGGGTTATAGATAGTGTTAATATATAACCTCTAGTAAATCTTCTAGAGGTTTTTGATGAGTATAAAATAAAAATTTAAATATAATAAAGTCTTTTAAACTAGTCCAGAGAGACTGGGAAAGATATCTCATAGCTGAGAATTGAGTTATGTATAGATAAAATCCTTGTGCCTCTTTTGGTGTGAGGATTTTTTTATGAAAATTTAGGCTTTATTAAAAAGGAGATGTAAAAATGATAAATGGTAAAGAAAAATTGATAGTTGCAATTGATACTGACGAATTTGATAAAGCTAAAGAATTAATAGACAGATTAGAAGATAGTGTAGATATATTTAAAGTAGGACTAGAGCAGTATGTTGCTACAAAAGGAAAAACAATAGATTATCTTAAAGAAAAAGGCAAAAAAATATTTTTAGACCTGAAATTTCATGATATTCCAAATACTATGAAAAGTGCAGTAAGAGCTGCAGTTAGAGATAATGTTTGGTTAATGACAATACATGTATCAGATATGGAAGGAATGAGACAGTGTGCACTAGTTGCTAAAGAAGAAGCAGAAAGATTAAACATAGAAAAACCTTTAGTAGTTGGAGTAACAGTTCTAACTTCATTAAGCAACCAAGACTTACAGGATATAGGATGCAATATGACAACAGAAGAGTTAGCTATAAAGAGAGCTAAACTGGCAAAAGAATCAGGAATAGATGGAGTTGTTTGTTCAGCACAGGAAGTAGATAAGATAGTAGAAGCATGTGGAACTGATTTTATAACAGTTTGTCCAGGAATAAGACCTAAATCAGCAGAGGTTGGAGACCAAAAAAGAGTTGTAACTCCGTCAGATGCAATAAAAAGAGGAGCTCATTATTTAGTTGTTGGAAGACCTATAACAAAAGCAGAAAATCCAAGAGAATCAGCGATTAACATTGTAAAAGAAATAGAAAATGCTTAGATAAAATATTTGGGAGGTAGCTTATATGAAGGGGAAATTAATTTTAGAAGATGGAACAGTATTTGAAGGAAAAGCATTTGGATATCTAAAAGAAACTGTTGGAGAAGTTGTATTTAACACTTCAATGGCTGGATATGGAGAACTATTAACAGATGCAACTTATTATGGACAAATAGTTACTATGACTTATCCACTTATAGGTAACTATGGAATAAATTTAGAAGATGTTGAATCAAATAAAGTACAAGTAAAAGGACTTATTGTAAGAGAAAAAAGTGATAACCCAAATAATTTTAGATGTGAAATGGATATAGACACATATCTAAAGCAAAATAAGGTAATAGGACTTGAAGGAATAGATACAAGAGCACTAACTAAAATTATTAGAAACAATGGAACAAAGAGAGGTATTATAACTTTAGAAAATGCATCATTACAAGATGTTAAGTCTAAGTTAGCAGAGCATTGTAACAAGGATTCAGTAAAAAATGTTACAAGAAAAGAAATTGAAAATATTAAAGGTGTTGGTTCAAAAGTTGTAGTTATAGACTTTGGTGTTAAAAATAGCATACTAGAGTCTCTTAAAGCTTGTAACTGTGATATAACTATAGTACCAGCGATGACTACATCAGAAGAAATTTTAAATATAAATCCTGACTTAATATTATTATCTAATGGACCAGGGAATCCAGAAGATGTAAATGATATAGTTGAAAATATAAAAAATTTAGTAGGTAAAAAGCCACTGACAGGAATCGGTTTAGGACATCAAATTTTGGCATTGGCATTAGGAGGAAAGACTTCAAAACTTACATTTGGACATAGAGGAGGGAATCATCCAGTTAAATGTTTAGAAACTGGAAAAGTGTTTATAACTTCTCAAAATCATGGATATAATGTTTCAGAAATGCCAGAAAATACAGAAGTAACTCATATAAATTTAAATGACAATACTATAGAAGGAATAAGACATAAAGAATTACCAATATATAGTGTTCAGTACATTCCAGAATACACAACAAGAGAAGATTTAGATTGTATATTTAACAAATTCTTAGCATTAATATAGATTTAGTATTATTTACAGATAGTAAAAACCATTTAGATAAGGAGAAAAATTTATGCCTAAATTAGATAGTATAAAGAAAACTTTAGTATTAGGGTCAGGACCAATAATAATAGGTCAAGCAGCGGAATTTGACTATTCAGGTACACAAGCTTGCCAATCTTTAAAAGAAGAAGGAATTGAGGTTGTATTAATAAACAGTAATCCAGCTACTATAATGACTGATAAAGAAGTGGCAGATAAAATATATATAGAACCATTAACAATAGAATTTATAGAAAAAATAATAGAAAAAGAAAGACCAGATAGTTTACTTGCAGGTATGGGTGGACAAACAGGATTAAACTTAGCAGTTGAACTTTATGAAAAAGGCATACTAGATAAATACGGAGTAAAGATAATAGGAACTTCAGTAGAATCTATCAAAAAAGGTGAAGATAGAGATATATTTAGAGATGTAATGAAAGAAATAAATCAGCCAGTAATAGTTAGTGATATAGTTACAGATTTACAAGCAGGTCTTGACTATGCACTTACAATAGGTTATCCAGTAGTTGTAAGACCAGCATACACATTAGGTGGAACTGGTGGAGGTATAGCTGATAATGAAGAAGAATTAAGAGAGATACTTTCACATGGATTACAATTAAGCCCAGTTGGACAAGTATTAATTGAGAAAAGTATAAAAGGCTGGAAAGAAATAGAATATGAAGTAATAAGAGATTCAAAAGGAAACTGTATTGTTGTATGTAATATGGAGAATATAGACCCAGTTGGAGTTCATACAGGAGATAGTATAGTTGTTGCCCCAACTCAAACTTTAAGTAATAAAGAATGTGCAATGCTTAAAAAAGCATCTTTAGATATATTAAATGCAGTAGAAGTTCAAGGTGGATGTAATGTTCAGTTTGCATTAAATCCGCACAGTTTTGAATATGCAGTTATTGAGATAAACCCAAGAGTTAGTAGATCATCAGCTCTAGCATCAAAAGCTACAGGATATCCAATAGCTAAAGTTTCATCAAAAATAGCTCTAGGTTATACTTTAGATGAGATAGAAAATGCAGTAACTAAAAAAACTTATGCTTGTTTTGAGCCAACTATAGATTATGTAGTAGCAAAAATACCAAAATGGCCATTTGATAAATTTAAAAAAGCAAATAGAAAATTAGGAACTAAGATGATGGCAACTGGTGAAATAATGAGTATAGGAAGTAACTTTGAAGCTGCCATTCTTAAAGGTATAAGATCGCTTGAAATAGGAAAATATTCATTAGTGCATGTGCCATCTGAAGAGAGAAGTATTGAAGAATTAAAGAAAAGAGTTGTAGCACCTGATGATGAGAGATTGTTTGACTTAGCTGAAATGATAAGAAGAGGCTATAAGTTAGAAATGATAGAGCAAATTACAGGTATAGATAAATGGTTTATAAATAAATTTAAGTGGATAGTAGAGCAAGAAGAAAAACTAAAAGTTATGAGAATTGAAGATTTAACTAAAGATTATCTTCTTGAATTAAAGAAAAAAGGATTCTCTGATAAAGGGATATCTGACTTGATGAAGATAAGCCCAGAAAAATTATATGAATTGAGAAGTCTATATAATATAAAACCAGCATATAAGATGGTTGATACTTGTGCAGGTGAGATAGATGCTATATCTCCTTACTATTATTCAACTTATGAGCAATATGATGAAGTAGTTGTTAGTGATAAGAAAAAGGTAATAGTATTGGGTTCTGGACCAATAAGAATAGGTCAAGGTATAGAGTTTGACTATTGTTCAGTTCACTGTGTAAAATCTCTAAGAAAAATGGATATAGAAACTATAATCATAAACAATAACCCTGAGACAGTAAGTACAGATTTTGATACATCAGACAAGTTGTATTTTGAACCATTAACAGAAGAAGAAGTTCTAAGTATAATTGAAAAAGAAAAACCAGAAGGTGTAATACTACAGTTTGGTGGACAAACAGCTATAAAATTAGCTAAGTTCTTACATGAGAAAAATATACCTATATTAGGGACTGATTTTGATGATATAGATGCAGCAGAAGATAGAGAAAAGTTTGATGATTTACTAGAAAAGCTAGACATAAATAGACCAAAAGGAAAAGGTGTATGGTCACTTAGTGAAGGTATTGAAGTTGCCAATGAATTAGGTTACCCAGTATTGGTTAGACCATCTTATGTACTTGGTGGTCAAGGTATGGAAATAACTTATAATGAAGAAAAATTATCTCAATACTTACAGGATGCATTTGATAGAGACCATAAGAATCCAGTACTTATAGATAAATATCTAACTGGTAGAGAAATAGAAGTAGATGCTATATGCGATAAAGAAGATATAT
>NZ_AVHW01000110.1 GCF_000449425.2 Clostridioides difficile CD160 | reverse complement strand
TTGCCACTGTTAATAATCTTGATAAAGATGAGTTTATAGAGATAGCAAAAGATATGAAAGAGTTAGGATATACTTTTGTCGCTACAGAAGGAACAGCTAAGAGTCTAAGTGAAAATGGAATAGAGGCTGATACAGTAAATAGAGTAGAAGAATCTAGACCAAACATATTAGATGCTATAAGAAATAAGCAAGTTGATATAGTAATAAATACACCAACTAAAGGTAATGACTCTACAAGAGATGGATTTAAGATAAGAAGAACAGCGATTGAGTTCTCTACTGAAATAATGACATCTTTAGATACATTAAAAGCCTTAGTAGAGGTTAAGAAGAAACATTTAAATAAAGATAAGTTAAAAGTTTACAATATAGCTGAATAGAAATTGAGTTGATTGTATAGTTTAAGAATTTAATTATTAAATTAATAAAGAAGAAGTTATTTTTTCTATGAGTTTTTACTTTTGAGATAACTTCTTTTTTTTAAGAAATTTGTAGTATAATAGAAAAAGATAAAAAATAACTGTAAATAAGTATAAAACTAGAATGTAAAAGTGAAAAATATATATAGATATTTAAAAGCTTATATTTAGTTAATGTTCTTTAGCTTGCCTAAAGAGAATTATAGGAGGTACTGTAATATGAAAGCAAGGTTAATATTAGAAGATGGGACAATTTTTATAGGAAAGGCATTTGGATATTTAGAAGAAAGTGTAGGAGAAGTAGTGTTTAATACTTCTATGATAGGATATGGTGAAGTTTTAACAGACCCTTCTTACTATGGTCAAATAGTTACTATGACTTATCCTCTTGTAGGAAATTATGGTATAAATTTATCATCAGCAGAATCTGAAAAAGTGCAAGTAAAGGGATTTATAGTAAGAGAAAAAAGTGATTCTCCAAGTAATTTTAGATGTGAAATTGATATAGACCAATATTTAAAGCAAAATAAAGTTATTGGACTTGAAGGAATAGATACAAGAGCTTTGACTAAGATACTTAGAAATAATGGAACAATGAAAGGTATAATTACATTAGAAGAGAGTAAATTAGAAGATGTAAAACATAAATTGGATAAATTCTCAAATACAGAAGCAGTTAGAACAGTTACAAGAAAAGAAGTAGAGCATATAAAAGGAAATGGTCCAAAAGTAGCTGTTATGGATTTTGGAGTTAAGAGAAACATATTAAGATCATTTGTAGCTCGTGGATGTGATGTAACAATATTTCCAGCTACAACATCTCCAGAAGATGTATTAAGCATAAATCCTGATTTAATATTCTTATCAAACGGACCTGGAGACCCAGAAGACCTAGAAGATGTTATAGAAAATATAAAAGCCCTTATTGGTAAAAAGCCTATAGTTGGTATATGCCTAGGGCATCAACTTTTAGCTTTAGCTCTTGGCGGAAAGACTGCTAAGCTTAAATTTGGACATAGAGGTGGAAATCACCCAGTTAAAGATTTAGAAGAAGGAAAAGTATTTATAACTTCTCAAAATCATGGATATTATGTTTCAGAAGTTCCTGAACAAATGAAAGTTACACATATAAATTTAAATGATAATACTGTTGAAGGAATGAGACATGAGAATCTAGATGTATACAGTGTCCAATACCATCCTGAAGCTTGCCCAGGACCAAAAGATAATGATTATATTTTCGATAAGTTTTTAGAGTTAGTAAAATAATAATACGAGGATATATAGCTAAAAAATAAGAATAACTTAAATCAAAAAATAGATTGATTTAATTAACATAGATATGTATAATGATAAAACTCAAATTTAAGATGAAATAAAGTAATTAAAATTGATTATATAGATGATAAAGATAAGAGCTGTAAAAATTGTTTAGATAAGGAGAAAGAGTTATGCCTAAATTAGATAGTATAAAGAAAACTTTAGTATTAGGGTCAGGACCAATAATAATAGGTCAAGCGGCAGAGTTTGACTATTCAGGAACACAGGCCTGCCAAGCACTAAAAGAAGAGGGAATAGAAGTTGTATTAGTTAATAGTAATCCAGCTACTATAATGACTGATAAAGAGATTGCTGATAAAATATATATAGAACCACTAACAATAGAATTTATAGAAAAAATAATAGAAAAAGAAAGACCAGATAGTTTGCTTGCAGGTATGGGTGGTCAGACAGGACTAAACTTGGCTGTAGAATTACATGATGCTGGTATATTAGATAAATACAATGTAAAAGTTATAGGAACATCTATAAATTCTATAAAAAAGGGCGAGGACAGAGATTTATTTAGAGAGGTAATGAAAGAAATAAATCAACCTGTAATAGTTAGTGATATAGTTACAAACTTAGAAGCAGGTCTTGAGTTTGCCAATAAAATAGGATATCCAGTAGTTGTAAGACCAGCATATACATTAGGTGGAACTGGTGGAGGTATAGCCGATACTGAGGAAGAATTAAGAGAAACTCTTACACATGGTTTACAATTAAGTCCAGTAGGTCAAGTTCTTCTTGAAAAGAGTATAAAAGGCTGGAAAGAAATAGAATATGAAGTAATGAGAGATGGAAATGGTAACTGTATAACTGTATGTAATATGGAAAATGTAGACCCAGTTGGAGTTCATACAGGAGATAGTATAGTTGTTGCCCCAAGTCAAACTTTAAGTGATGAAGAGTATCAATTACTTAGAAAAGCATCAATAGATATAATAAATGCAATAGAAGTTCAAGGTGGTTGTAATGTTCAAATAGCTTTAAATCGCATAGTTTAGAATATGCGATAATAGAAATAAATCCAAGAGTTAGTAGATCATCAGCTCTAGCATCAAAAGCTACAGGCTATCCAATAGCAAAAGTAGCGGCTAAGATAGCTTTAGGATACACTTTAGATGAGATAGAAAATGCAGTAACTAAAAAAACTTATGCTTGTTTTGAGCCAACATTAGATTATGTAGTAGTAAAAATACCAAAATGGCCATTTGATAAATTTAGACATGCCAATAGAAAATTGGGAACTAAGATGATGGCAACTGGTGAAATAATGAGTATAGGAAGTAACTTTGAAGCTGCAATTCTTAAAGGGATAAGATCACTTGAAACAGGAAAATATTCATTGGTTCATGCTCCATCAGAAGGTAGAACATTAGAAGAATTAAAGGCTAGAGTAGTAGTACCTGATGATGAGAGACTGTTTGATTTAGCTGAAATGATAAGAAGAGGCTATAAAGTAGAAATGATTTCAGAAATAACTGGTGTTGATAAGTGGTTTATAAATAAATTTAAATGGATAGTAGAACAAGAAGAAAAATTAAAAGTTCTAAAAATAGAAAACTTAGACAAAGAGTATTTACATGAATTGAAGAAAAAGGGATTCTCTGATAAAGGTATATCTGACTTAATGAAAATAAGCCCAGAGAAATTATACGAATTGAGAAGTTTATATAATATACAGCCAGTTTATAAAATGGTTGATACATGTGGGGGAGAATTCGAAGCTCTATCACCTTACTATTATTCAACTTATGAGCAATATGATGAGGTAGTTGTTAGTGATAAGAGAAAGGTAATTGTATTGGGTTCTGGACCGATAAGAATAGGTCAAGGTATAGAATTTGACTATTGCTCAGTTCACTGTGTAAAATCTTTAAGAAAAATGGGCATTGAGACTATAATTGTAAACAATAACCCTGAGACAGTAAGTACAGATTTTGATACGTCAGATAAGTTATATTTTGAACCATTAACAGAAGAAGAAGTTTTAAATATAATAGAGAAAGAAAAACCAGAAGGTGTAATACTACAGTTTGGTGGACAAACAGCTATAAAATTGGCTAAGTTTTTACATGAAAAAAATATAACTATATTGGGAACAGACTTTAGAGATATAGATGCAGCAGAAGATAGAGAAAAGTTTGATGATTTACTAGAAAAGCTAGACATAAATAGACCAAAAGGAAAAGGTGTATGGACAACTAATGAGGGTGTTGAAATTGCTAAGCAGTTAGGTTACCCAGTATTGGTTAGACCATCTTATGTACTTGGTGGTCAAGGTATGGAAATAACTTATAACGAAGAAAAATTAATTCAGTATTTGGATGATGCGTTTGATAGAGACCATAAGAATCCAGTACTTATAGATAAATATCTAACTGGTAGAGAAATAGAAGTAGATGCTATATGTGATAAAGAAGATATATTAATACCTGGTATAATGGAGCATTTAGAAAGAGCTGGAGTTCACTCAGGAGATAGTACAACAATGTATCCAAGTCAAAATATATCTGATGATATAAAAGAAAAGATAGTAGAATACACTAAAAAAATGGCTTTAGAGCTTAATGTACTTGGTATGGTTAATATACAATTCATAGAATTCCAAAATGAACTATATATAATTGAGGTTAATCCTAGAGCTAGTAGAACAGTTCCATATATAAGTAAAGTTAGTGGAGTACCAATAGTTGACTTAGCGACTAAATGTATGTTAGGGGCTAAATTAAAGGATTTAGGATATGGTACAGGAGTTTACAAAGAGCCAAAACTAGTATCAGTAAAAGTGCCAGTATTCTCAATGTCTAAATTAGCTAAGGTTGAGGTAAGTCTAGGACCTGAGATGAAGTCTACAGGAGAGGTTCTAGGTGTAGGAGAAAACTTAGAAGAAGCTTTATACAAAGGATTCTTAGCAGCAGGTAGACATATGTCTGATGAAAGAGGAGTAGTCCTTGCACTGTTAATAATCTTGATAAAGATGAGTTTATAGAGATAGCAAAAGATATGAAAGAGTTAGGATATACTTTTGTTGCTACAGAAGGAACAGCTAAAAGCTTAAGAGAAAATGGAATAGAAGCCGATATAGTAAACAGAATTGAAGAGCCTAGACCAAACATATTAGACGCTATAAGAAATAAGCAAGTTGATATAGTAATAAATACACCAACTAAAGGTAATGACTCTACAAGAGATGGATTTAAGA
>NZ_AVHW01000109.1 GCF_000449425.2 Clostridioides difficile CD160 | reverse complement strand
GATGCGTTTGATAGAGACCATAAGAATCCAGTACTTATAGATAAATATCTAACTGGTAGAGAAATAGAAGTAGATGCTATATGTGATAAAGAAGATATATTAATACCTGGTATAATGGAGCATTTGAAAGAGCTGGAGTTCACTCAGGAGATAGTACAACAATGTATCCAAGTCAAAATATATCTGATGAGATAAAAGAAAAGATAGTAGAATACACTAAAAAAATAGCTTTAGAGCTTAATGTACTTGGCATGGTTAATATACAATTTATAGAATTCC
This sequence comes from Clostridioides difficile CD160, assembly GCF_000449425.2. GTDB lineage: Bacteria > Bacillota > Clostridia > Peptostreptococcales > Peptostreptococcaceae > Clostridioides > Clostridioides difficile_E. Next base: position 14,869 of record NZ_AVHW01000109.1, on the reverse strand, counting down.
AAAATGAATTATATATAATTGAGGTTAATCCTAGAGCTAGTAGAACAGTTCCATATATAAGTAAAGTTAGTGGAGTACCAATAGTTGACTTAGCGACTAAATGTATGTTAGGGGCTAAATTAAAGGATTTAGGATATGGTACAGGAGTTTACAAAGAGCCAAAACTAGTATCAGTAAAAGTGCCAGTATTCTCAATGTCTAAATTAGCTAAGGTTGAGGTAAGTCTAGGACCTGAGATGAAGTCTACAGGAGAGGTTCTAGGTGTAGGAGAAAACTTAGAAGAAGCTTTATACAAAGGATTCTTAGCAGCAGGTAGACATATGTCTGATGAAAGAGGAGTAGTCCTTGCTACTGTTAATAATCTTGATAAAGATGAGTTTATAGAGATAGCAAAAGATATGAAAGAGTTAGGATATACTTTTGTTGCTACAGAAGGAACAGCTAAAAGCTTAAGAGAAAATGGAATAGAAGCCGATATAGTAAACAGAATTGAAGAGCCTAGACCAAACATATTAGACGCTATAAGAAATAAGCAAGTTGATATAGTAATAAATACACCAACTAAAGGTAATGACTCTACAAGAGATGGATTTAAGATGAGAAGAACAGCTATTGAATTTTCTACTGAAATAATGACATCTTTAGATACATTAAAAGCCTTAGTAGAGGTTAAGAAGAAACATTTAAATAAAGACAAGTTAAAAGTTTATAATATAGCAGAGTAGAATAAAATTCTTATATAAGAGGCTATAAATTTTGTATAATAAAAAGACTGTAGATAAGTTATATATTTTATACAAGTTTATTTACAGTCATATATGTTAATTGTATAGTTTATATTTATTTTAAACTATTTTAAAGGCGTTAGCTCTAGAGGCTTTCGCCTTTTATTTTAATCAATAGATAAAGGATAAAGATGATAATCATGAATTTCTTCATGTATAAGATTTTCATATTTATCATAAGAATATTTAATTGTAACAACTATCTTATCTCCCTTAGATACATTGCTATAAAGTTTTTTGTTCTTGATAGAATAGACAACATCTTTGTATAAGGCATTAACTATAAAAATTTCTGATTCATAATCAAATGTACCCATTATTGGATTATAGTGTTTTGAATCTTCTTTATAACAAAAACTATCGACAGTCATTATATAAGTGCCAAATGAAATCCATTTAGTGTCTTTAAATAAATTCATTTTTTCATTGATATAGGAAACTCCTGGTGTATCAAGAAATTTTTCTAATAACATTTTTTTATCCATATAAAAGCTCCCTTCATAATCTTTATTTATTAGGAATAAATAAGAAATTAAAATATAGTTATAAGGTTACGTATTGTAATCATTTTCTATTTCTTTTTTTAATTTCTTAATTAAGATACTTAAAATTATTAATACAATAATTGATATTATTAAAACTATAATCAGCCATGGTGGAGTTATATGACCAAAACTTCTATTTATTGTGAATGCAGTAGCAGCAAAAAGCCATCCAAATAAATTTAAAAATACAATCCTTAAATTTGATAATTTTCGTAATAAAACTTTTTTAGGTTCTATTTTTTGTTTGAATATTGAACGTAGTTCTACTGACACTTCATTATTACCATCAAATCTTTCTATTGCTTTATTTTGTGCTTCATCTATATCATATCCATTCTCAATAAACTCGTTTGTAGAATTCATTAGATGCTCTCTCAATTCTTCTTTTAAGTCTTGAATTTCTTTGCTAGTATCATTTTTATATAGTGTTCCTAAATACTCTTCTATTATTTTCATAAATCTATTCACCCCTCTTTAGAAATTTGTTCATAACGCTTTGTATAAAGTTCCACTCTTGAATTTTTACTTCTAAATTTTCTTTTCCTTCATCAGTTATATTGTAATACTTTCTTCTACTTCCAAGACCTTGGTCATTTCCCCAATATGATTTTATTAGACATTTGGATTCTAATCTTTTAAGAGATACATAGAGAGTACTTTCCTTTAATTCAAAACTTGTTTCATCTCTAACTACTTTTGCTATTTCGTAGCCATATGAATCTCCTTTGTCTAGTATTGATAATATTAAAGTATCAATATGCCCCTTAAGTACTTCTTTATTCAAGTCCATAAATTCACCTACTTTGTTTTATCATATACCTTATAATATGAGGTATATATAACTATATAATAAGACTTCTAGATTAATTTTTCAAGTATAAATTATAAAATGTACACTTACGTTAGAACTAATAGAAAAAATTAGTAAATATTAAGATTAATAGCTATACTACTGTGGATGTAGTGAAGATTATGGAGTATGATTATAAACTAATTATGTGAAAATGTTTTTACCTATATCGTGTTTTATGACTCAACTTGTATCTTTGTGTCAAAAGAAATATAATAAAGCAATGAAGGGTTATTTATGATTATATAACAACAAAATATACTGCTAAACTTTGGAAAACTAAAGATAGAATGGCAGTGCATGATTATTCTTTTAAGCGGATTAAAGGGGCTAAAAAATAGGAAATACATGGTTTATTTTAGCTTACTCGCAAAACTAACAGATAGAAAGTATAAAACCAGTAAAATAAAGGGGGATGAAATAAATGAAACGGATATTTTTGGTTGAGGATGATAAGGCAATTGCCAAGAACCTTATTCTTTTGCTAAATGCAGAAGGATTTATGGTAACCCACGCTCCCACAAGAAGTGAAGCACTTGGCGAGATTGTTGGCAATAAATTTGACTTGGCACTAATTGATATTTCCTTGCCTGACGGAAATGGATTTACGATTTGCACAGAAATTAAAGAAACAAAAGATATTCCTGTTATCTTTCTGACAGCTTCTGGAGATGAATCAAGTGTTGTTACTGGGCTGAACATGGGTGCAGACGACTATATCACAAAACCTTTTCGTCCACGTGAATTGATTGCACGAATCAAAACAGCACTAAGAAAAAGTGAGCGTTTTGGGTCAACTTTTGAAATCTGTGGGCTTTCTGTTGATACAGCAAGTGGCATTGTGAAAAAAAATGGCAACGAAGTCTTTCTTTCAGCTTTAGAATACCGCTTATTGCTGGTATTTATTAGCAATCCCAAAAGTGTTATTACGAGGGGTAGGCTGCTTGACGAATTATGGGATGCAGCGGGTGAATTTGTCAATGACAATACATTGACTGTGTATATCAAACGCTTGAGAGAGAAGATAGAGAATGACCCCTCAAGTCCGCAAATAATTCTGACTGTTCGTGGAACAGGGTATAGATTGGGGGGAGGGTATGCTTCGGAATAGGGAGTTTCGTAAATTTACTATTTTGTTCTTATTAATAACTGTTGTTACTGTAACTCTGGGATTTTCAATCAATACGGCAGCTGGAATACTTGTTATTGCTTCTGATGCCGTTTTTGGAATAGTATTTCTAATATTTACTAAATCCCGATACAAAAGTATTGCACATATTTCAGAACAAATTGATATTGTGCTTCATAATGCTGACCATCTGTATATTGCCGAGGTAGACGAAGGAGAACTTTCTATTCTGCAAAGTGAGATAACCAAAATGACATTGCGTATTAGGGAGCAAAATGACGCACTAAAAAAAGAAAAAAAACATCTAGCTGATTCTTTAGCTGATATAGCTCATCAGCTACGCACTCCTCTTACATCGGTAACTATTATCCTGTCGTTATTAGAGACTAATCCTGATGAAGATGAGAGAAAAGATTTGATACGGGAGACAGAAGAATTGCTTGTACAGGTGGATTGGTTGATTACCTCTCTATTAAAATTATCCCGATTGGATGCGGGTATTGTAGAGTTCAAAAGCGAACAGATAGATGTAAATGACTTGATATACACTGCATTTAGACCGTTTATGATTCCAATGGAACTGCACAATATTGCTTTACAAGTAGACGTACCTAAAGGGATGAGTATTCAGGGAGATTCAAGTTGGCTTTCAGAAGCAATTCAAAATATCCTTAAAAATTGTATGGAAAAGGCAGGTGATAATGGTAAGATTGAGATTGTTTGTGAGGATAACATATTGTTTACTGAGATTACTATTCATGATAGCGGAATGGGTTTTGAGAAAGAAGATTTACCATTTTTGTTTGACAGGTTCTATCGTGGAAAAAATACAAATATGGTAGGATATGGGATTGGATTATCTCTCTGTAAGATGATTATAATGCGTCAAGGAGGGACAATTACTGCAAAAAATCATCCGCAGGGTGGTGCTATATTTGCTATTCGTTTCCCAAAGTGACTAATCTCTCACCTGAAAGTCACAGAGATGTAAGTTGAAAGTTCTATTATATGGGTAAACCATAAGAAAGGAGACTCACATAATGGAGTTTTTAAAAATTCAAAATCTATGCAAGATTTACGGAAAGGGTGAAAATCAGGTCACTGCACTCGACCATGTTTCACTTACTATCCAAAAGGGAGAATTTACAGCAATTATCGGCTCATCTGGGTCTGGTAAATCTACGCTGTTACACGCCATTGCAGGTGTAGACGTGCCAACAAGTGGAAAGATATATTTGGAGGGGCAGGATGTATATGGTCAGAGTAATGAAAAACTCGCTATTTTCCGCAGACGACAGGTTGGATTGATTTATCAGTTTCACAATCTGATACCAACACTAAATGTAGTGGAAAATATTACCCTACCTATACTTATGGACAAGCGAAGGGTTAACCAAGAACGACTAAATGACCTTTTAGAGTTACTTGGACTAAAAGAACGAAAAACGCATTTACCAAACCAGCTTTCTGGAGGTCAGCAACAACGTGTAGCTATCGGTCGTGCTTTGATGAATGCACCAGCAGTTATGCTTGCTGATGAACCTACTGGAAGTCTAGACAGTAAAAATGGACAGGACATTATACAGTTACTGAAAGAAAGCCATAATAAATATCACCAGACACTTATAATTGTCACACATGATGAAAATATTGCTCTGCAGGCAGATAGAATTATATGTATTGCAGATGGAAAAGTAGTGCGTGATGAAAGACAGGTGAATCGTCCATGAATATTTTCAACAAAGTTGCCCTGCAAGGACTGAAAAAAAATCGTACACGAACTCTTGTAACGATTATAGGAGTTGTGCTATCTGCTGCCATGATTACAGCAGTCACGACTTTTGGAGTTTCTTTGATAGACTATATGACAAAGGGTGCTATTTCGAAATATGGTGATTGGCACATTGATTTTTTAGATGTTGATTCATCTTTCGTCCAGAAACAGAAAGGTAATGATAAAGTTTCAAATACTACAGTATTTGAAAATGTTGGATATGCAACGCTTAGTGGCAATAGAAACCCAGATAAACCGTATCTTTTTATAGCTGGATTTAACGAAGAAACTTTTGATACTGTGCCTATAGATTTGATATCTGGCAGATTACCTAAAAACAGTGGGGAAATTATTGTTTCGAGTAAGGTTGCAACAGATGGTGGTGTCAAATTCTCAGTAGGTGATACTATTTCCTTGAATGTAGGTAAACGTATAAATGGAAATAATAGACTTGGTCAAGGGAACCCATACACTGCTGGAAGTGAAACCTTTGTATCACAAGACAAGAGAACATATAAAGTTGTTGGTATATGTCGAAAACCCGTGTTTGAGAAATCTTCTGCACCAGGATATACTTTGATAACCAAAGCAGATGCGCAATTCAAAGTGGATAGCTTTAGTTTGTTTGCAACATTGAAAAATCCGCGCCAAGTTCATTCCTATGCAAGTAGCACTGGAGAGAATGCTTACATTTTAAATGATAATGTGTTGCGTTTCATGGGAGCTTCTGACAACAATCTGTTCAATGTGTTTTTATATTCAGTTGGCGGAATTGTACTTGCTATCATAATGATTGGATCAATTTTTCTAATCTATAATTCGTTTAATATGTCACTGAATGAACGCACACAGCAGTTTGGAATCCTTTCATCTGTTGGAGCTACAGCAAAGCAGTTACGGAATTCAGTGTTGTTTGAGGGGCTTTGTATTGGTGCTATTGGGATACCAATTGGTGTTGCAGTTGGTATAGTCAGTATTGAGCTTGTAATTTCTGTTATTGCCAAAAACTTTGCAAATGTTCTATACACTAACGTCCCTCTGACCTTGACGTTGTCTATCCCTGCAATCATCGTTGCAGTAGTAGTCAGCATGGTTACCATCTTAATCTCAGCCTATATTCCAGCTAGAAAAGCAGCAAGTACACCAGTAATGGAGTGTATACGCCAGACAAACGAAGTAAAAGTCGAATCTAAAGCTGTGAAGACATCAAATCTTGCGCAACGCATTTATGGTTTGGAGGGAACCCTTGCACTGAAAAATTTTAAAAGAAATAAGAAACGCTATCGCAGTATAGTTCTATCATTAGCTCTAAGTATAGTGCTATTCATATCAACTAGTGCTTTGGTAGAGGATTTGAAACAGATGTCAAGTCAGAAGTCAGAGGTTACTGACCATGACATTATTTTTTCTACACAAGGTATGAGAGACAGTGAAATGCTAAAGCTTTATGATAAGATGAAGAGTGCCAATGGTGTTTACGAAGGCTTGTATCAAGAAATTATGACCTATTCATGTGTTGTTAAAGAAAATAAGCTTACAGATAACTATTTGCACCATGAGGGTTTACATTCAAAGAATAAAACAGTTAATCTACCAGTAGATATGCAGTTTCTTGATGATAGTACTTATCTGAATATTATCAAAGGTCTTGGATTAAACACAAAAGAATATACTGGGAAAAATGCAAAAATGATTGCTGTTTCTATGGTTGTTGAGGATGACCATACTATTGATATTTTCAAAAATTCTTCCATGGATGTTAATCTTATTCCTGAAACCAATGGTGAGTTGAAGAAAGTTGAAAAGCAAAATGTAAACATTACATTTGTAAAAATAGTACCACCTGATTCTCCTCCAGGTGTAAGAAACTCCAATCATAAACAAGCAAGCTTTAGAGTATTGGCTCCTTATTCAGCCAAAGATAAGTTTGAGACTCTCGATGCTTCTACAGGAATTAAAAGCATGGGATTTCAATCAAAGAATCCAACTAAGTCAGTTGAAGAAATGGAAAAGATTATCGAGAGCGAGGGGATTACAGTTGAGCATAATCTGTACAATATGTATGGAATGATGGATGAGAACCGCAATTACATCTTCATTGTTAACGTATTCGCCTATACTTTCATCATTATGATTTCTCTTATTTCTGTTGCTAATGTGTTCAATACAATTTCTACGAATATCAAGTTACGCCGTAGAGAGCTTGCCATGCTTCGCTCTGTTGGAATGTCTGAGCGTGATTTTCAAAAAATGATGAATTTTGAGTGTGTTTTTTATGGTATGAGGGCTCTACTTTTCGGGCTCCCTATAGCAGTAATTTCTTCTTGGCTAATTCATAAAGGAATGGTCACAGATGATATTAACTTTACGTTTCCATGGGTAAGTATCGGAATCAGCGTGTTTGGCGTTCTCTTTATCGTATTCATTACAATGCTGTATACTATTAATAAGATAAAAAAAGAAAATATTATTGATGCACTTAGAGATGAGATGGCTTAATTTAAGACATATATTAATTTTATGAAAAACTCTTCTTGAAAGATGGTGCAAGAAAAGAATATTAATTTATACTAAAAACAGGTGGGAATTGGCATTAGCTATTTTCCCACCTGTTTTCTTAAAAATTTTACTGAGAGAAGGCAATTACACTAAACATCTTAAATCAATTTCTCTCTTTTTAACTTGTATCTGAATTTCAGTTAGAAGCTCTTCTTCATTGTTTGTAGACAAAGGGTCTATTATAGGTATTTCATATATATAATTTTCAATAGGTATTCTTTTATACTCAACATAATCGACCAGCTTCTTAAAAGCAGTATAATTTTCTTTGTAAGGTCCCTTATATGTCATACAGATAAAGTCGCCAGCTGAAATTTCTGTTATATATTTTTGTGATTTTGTGTCAAATAAATCTCTTTCAACTGTAACAAAACTATTGTCATAAATGACTTTATCTTCCTTTAAAAATCTATCTATAGATACAAGTCCACTCACACCACCATAAAACACAGATATATTATCTTCTAATATATTTGCTATTTGTCTTCTCGAAAGTTCCATAGTTTCTTCACTACTTAATCCTTCTTCATATTCTATAGATAAGATACTTCTTCGTGGAATATGCTTTCTTACTATTTTATTAACATCATCTACTTTCATACCCTTTTCCATTGTTTCTTTCTTAGTACTTAGTACCTTTTTTATAAGTTCTAATTCTTTAATTTTTTCGTCAACTATGTTAATTTTATTAGTTAGTAGTTTTAGAATTTCTTCATTGTTTTCATCAAGTTTAGATTTAATTTCCTTTAGAGGCATACCTAGATATTTTAAGTATTTTATAATATCTAATTGTGAAAATTGGTCAATTGAGTAATATCTGTAATTGCTTTCTTGATCAACATGAACGGGTTTAAATAAATCTATTTGGTCATAGTATCTTAGTGTCTGTATACTTATTTTATGAAGTTTTGACATTTCTCCTATTGAAAACTTTTTACTCATACAATCACCTCATTTGAGATTTAAAATATATTCCATGGATATTTATCAGGTGGATGACATGTAAATTCCATTTTTTCTTTTGTAGTAGGATGATAGATTTCTATTTTATTAGACCAAAGAGATATTTGTTGTCCAACTTTATTTACTTCTTTACCATATCTTTGGTCTCCATATAATGGATGTTTTCTGCTTGCAAACTGAACCCTTATTTGATGAGAACGACCAGTTTTCAGGTTAACTTGAACTAAACTTAGATTTTCTTTAAAGTCTAATATCTTATAGTCAAGCTCGGCTTCTTTAGCATCTTTATGATTTTTTTTCACTACAGTTACCATATTGGTCTTTTTATTCTTATATAAAAAATCTTTTAATGTATCTTCATAAGATTTCATTTTTCCATGTACAATGGCTAGGTAAGTTTTGTTGAAAGTCTTATTTCTTACTTGTTCAGACAGTCTTGATGCTGCTTTTGATGTTTTTGCAAAAACCATAACTCCACCTACTGGTCTATCCAATCTATGTATTAAACCGATATATACATTTCCAGGTTTGTTATACTTTTTTTTTATATAGTCTTTTAAAAGATTTACCATATCTTTATCATTAGTATCATCTCCTTGAGACAATATATTAACTGGTTTTTCTACAACTAATAAATGGTTATCTTCATATATGACTTTTATCATTATTTTTTCTCCCATCTTCCAAATATACCACAAGGAAGAATCTTACCATCTCTAGAAGCTGGTATTCCTAACTCTCCTCCATATATATCTCCTGCATTTGTTTTTTTGCCTATTGTTGTAGAAAGTACATTTTCAAGAACTATTGGAGAAAAGCCTGTTGTATAAGAATTAATCAAGAAAAATAATGGGTCATCTGATAAAACTCCCATACATAAGTCTACAAAACTATATAGTTTTTCTTCTATTTGCCATACTTCTCCCTTAGGTCCCCTTCCGTAAGAAGGTGGGTCCATTATTATTGCATCATATTTTTTACCCCTTCTTATTTCTCTCTCAACAAACTTTACAACATCATCTACTATAAATCTTACTGTTTGATTTTTAAGACCTGATAACTCTATGTTTTCTTTTGCCCAATTAACCATACCTTTTGCTGCATCAACATGGCATACTTCTGCACCAGCAGATGCACAAGCTACTGTAGCTCCTCCTGTATATGCAAACAGATTTAACACTTTTATAGGTCTGTTAGCTTTCTTTATTTTGTCTATCATCCAATCCCAATTGGCTGCTTGCTCTGGGAACAATCCAGTATGTTTGAATCCAGTTGGTTTAATGTGAAACTTTAAGTTTTTATAATTTATAGTCCATTGTTCAGGGTATCTTTTTTTATGTTCCCATTGACCTCCACCTTTATTACTTCTATGATAATGTCCATGAGGATTTTTCCATAGAGCCCATTCAGATTCCATTGGCCATACAACTTGTGGGTCTGGTCTTCTAAGTACATAATTACCCCAACGTTCTAATTTTTCTCCATTTCCCATATCTATAAGTTCATATTCTTTCCATTTATCTGCTAATAATAACATATCTTTCCTCCTATAAAATAACTCTCAATCCTATGTATTATACCACAAAATCAGTCATTTTTTGCTGTTTTAGATACTTTCTATTCTTTGCATTTACTATTAACATTATTACTGTTTTAAGCATATTATATTGTATCTGATTTTTTTAATAAAAGGGGGAGGATTTTAATGGAAAATTATCAATCTACAAATACTTGTACATATAACATATTATATGTGCAATTTAATGAAGACTTTGAAAGAAGTAAGTATTTTTCATACGATGTAAAATATCCTATAATATACAATATTAGAAATCAATCTACTTATGTAAATCCAGCGATTTTAAATAACATAAACAATGCTGTAAAAATGACTGTAAACAATTTTAAAAATGGTTTACAGGAAGAAGAACAAGAATATAATAATGCAGCTTCTCAAAATTCACTTCCAAAGCAAAGCTACTGGGTATCTACAAATTATGCAGTTACTTTTAATAAAAATTATGTGCTAAGTATGATATTAAGTCTTATGGCGTTTACTAGTAACTCTGGACCTAAATATAATACATTGAATAATTACAATATAGATTTGACAACTGGAAAAGAACTTTTGCTTGATGACGTTTTTAGAGATGGGGTTGATTATATAAATATAATAACTGATTATATAAAATCTCAAATAAATGAAAATAGAGATATGTATTATTCTAATGTGGAACTAGTTATACCTGAGGACCAAGCTTTTTATCTTACAGATGATGGAATTGTTGTTTATTTTGGTGTTGATGAGATAGCACCTGAAAGTTTTGGAATACCTAAGTTCAAGCTTAAGTTTTCTGATTTTGGAAATTTCATAAATTCACGTTTCTATTGTATCTCTCCAGATATATATGTTCAATCAAGAGGAAAATCGAAGCATTTTATAGGATAAAAATATAGATAATTCTAAGCCCTATTTTAGTATTTATACTGGAGTAGGGTTAAGATTTATCTATCTTAAATAATGTGATTTAAATAGTACTATTTATATGTGTTAATTATATAAATTTAGACATATTGATAAATATTTAAAATAGCACGATTGTTTTGTATTAAAAGTTTTAACTTTTGAATCAACAAGAGGATTATATTATCATATACATTTAAGTCACTATTTTTTTTTATACATTTGCTGATAAGCAGAGTTTTTATTAATAACCTCTACATTCAAATTGGGATTACTTACCACTTCATATAAAAAGAGTTTTCCTAATTTTAATCTGATATTCATCTCCAACCTGTTCCATTCATAGCCTTTGAACAATTCTTTTAATAAAAAAACTTCGCCACAATTGATGTTTTTTAATTCATCTATTGCTTCTTTTAACAGACTATTCATATTATTTCCTCCAATTTGTGTAAACTCATTAATTTCATTATATTGGTAATTTTTGACATAGTCAAACAAATTATAAAGGAATTATTATGGTGTCAAAAGTTAACAGTATTGACACTAAAAAACCATTTTAGTAAAATGGATAAAGATGATTAGATACAAGCCTCTAGGCAACTTCTGTACTAAATCTTTATGTTAGGAAGTGATTATTATTATATATGGATATTGTCGTGTAAGTACAAAAAATCAAACAGATAACAATAGTCTGTATCAGCAACAACAGGAAATATTGAGCAAATATAACGATGCTAAGATAATAAAAGAAACTTATACAGGTACTACTACAAATAGACCTAAATTTGAAAAAGTTATATCATCTCTGAAAAAGGGCGACTTACTTGTTGCAACTAAATTAGATAGGCTAGCTAGAAGTACATCAGAAGGAATACAATTAATAGAAGGATTATTTGCTAAAGAAGTAAGTGTTCATATTTTAAATATAGGACTCTTAGAAAATACTTCAATGGGTAAATTTTTTCTAACTACATTGCTTGCAGTTGCAGAGCTTGAAAGAAATATGATAATAGAGCGTACTCAATTAGGCAAGGAATTTGCTAGAAAGAAAAAGGATTTTAAAGATGGTAGACCAAAGAAATACAGTAATCAACAGATACAATATGCATTAGGATTATTAAACTCTAAACCATATAGAGAGGTTGTGAAGATGACTGGAATCTCTAAAAGCACACTTATTCGTGCAAAAAAATCAATATAATAGAGAGATAATTTATGAAAAATTAGAGGTATAAATAAACTAAAGATATTTATATCTCTAACTAATCTTATTTTAAATTATAATGCATAAAAAATTCTTAAAGGTTTTGTAAAATATTTTTTATATTATATAATTTTACTTTTAGAGTATGTCTGATTAAAGATATTAAGTAATATTAAAATATTTAACTATAGTATATCTATAAAGAGATAATAAATCTTTAAAAATTTATGTGTTACATAAAAAATTAATGATTTATGTAATTATTTAAGGAACAACATAAAAATAGGTATATCTTAGAGTGACATTAGTTATTCTAAGGTATACCTATTTTTGTGCTAAATATTTTAAACATTGTAAAAAAAATATCAAAAATATATTGACTCTATAGTTACTATAGAGTTTATAATTAGAACTGTAAAAAGACAAAATAAGTGTAAGATTTTTAGGAATTATAACAAATATAAAAGTATACTTAAAAAATTTGTATTAAGATTAAGCTAAATTGGTGAAATTTGGCAGGGAAAACGTTGTATAAATAAGTCAAACCAGGAGGGAATTAAAATGAGTAATAATATTAATCAAGATTTAGAGACAAAAATAATACATTGGGGACATAGTGCAGACCCAACGACAGGTGCATTAGCTACACCAATATGCCAAACAGCAACATTTGCAGCAAAGACAGTAGAACATTTTGAAGAGTTATGTATGACATGGGGATATGTATATACAAGAGAGTGTAATCCTACACTTACAGAATTAGAGGATAAATTAGCTATGCTTGAAAATGCAGAAAGTGCAATATCTAGTACATCAGGCATGGGGGCAATAACATCTACTATATTAGCATTAGTAAAAAGTGGAGACCATATAGTTAGTTCAGATGGGATATTCTCGCACACTAAATTATTTATGTCTGAATTATTATCTAAATTTGGAGTTGAAGTTACATTTGTAGATGCAGTAAATCCGCAAAATATAAAAGATGCAATGAAGCCAAATACTAAGATTGTTTATATAGAAAGTCCTTTAAACCCTTCATTGGATTTGGTAGATATAAAAACAATAGCTGAAATTGCTCATGAAAATAAAAGCTTAGCAATAGTTGACAGTACTTTTGGTACACCAATTATACAAAGACCGATAGATTTAGGTGCAGATTTAGTAATACATAGTCTTACTAAATTTATAAATGGACATGGGGATACTTTAGGGGGATCAGTAGCAGGTTCGAAGGAATTAATAGACTTAGTTAGATGGCCAAGTTTATGTTGTTTTACAGGAGCATCTTTACCACCAATGAGTGCATGGATGATTTTAAGAGGTATGAAAACGTTAGATATGAGAATGAAAAAGCATTGTGAGAATGGATTAGCAGTAGCAGAGTTCTTGGAACAAGAAGAAAGCGTGGAATTAGTAAAATATCCAGCACTAAAATCTCATCCTCAATATGAGCTTTGTAAAACTCAAATGAATGGTTTAGGTGGAGGTGTAGTTTCATTTAAACTAAAAGATGGTATCAATGGTTTGACAAGAGACCAAGCTAGTAGAAGATTAATGAACTCTTTAGAACTTGCAACAATAGCAACAAGTTTAGGAGAAGAGCATACATTAGTTCAAATGAATGGAGAAAATCTAATAAGAATAGCTGTAGGATTAGAATCTTCAAATGATATAATAAACGATTTTAAACAAGCGATAGAAAAATTAAAATAAAATTATATGAATAAAATTACAAATAACAAAATTTTAAGGAGAGAAAATCAATGGAAAACAAAAGTAATGTTAAAAGATTTTTGATAATATTCATATTGGCATTTGGAACAACAGCTATGTATAGTTTACCATATATGAAATCATCATTTTATGACCCAATGCAACAAGCTTTAGCATTAAGTCATACACAAATAGGGAACTTATTGAGTTTATATGGATTAGTAGGAATGGTATCTTATTTTATAGGAGGATGGTTTGCAGATAGATTCTCAGTTAGAAAGCTGATAACTTTTTCTTTAATTGCTTCAGGGTTACTTGGGTTTTACTTCTCAACATTCCCATCATATAATATGATTCTTTTAATATTTGTATTGTGGGGATTTACAACAATATTAACTTTCTTCTCAGCATCTGTTAAAGTTGTTAGAATGCAAGGTAGTGAATCAGAGCAAGGAAGAATATTTGGTTTTTATGAAGGATTATCAGGTGTATCAGGTACATTAATTTCTTTTATAGGTCTTTATTTCTTTGGTAAATTTGCTGAAATAACAATAGGATTCAAATATGTAGTATGGTTATATTCTGCAGCATCTATAATATGTGGTATACTTTTATTCTTCTTAGTAGAAGAGAAAAAAGATACTGGAGCATCAGATGAAGGCTTAAGCATTAAATCACTATTAAAAGTAGTTACAATGCCAAAGGCTTGGTTAATTGGTCTTATAATATTTTCAACTTACCTAGTATTCTCAAGTTTAACTTACTTAAGCCCATATTTATCAGAAGTTTATGTAATGCCAATGACTTTAGTTTCAGCTCTATCAATAATTAGAACTTATGTTATAAAAATGGGAGCATCTCCTGTTGCTGGTGTCAT
>NZ_AVHW01000108.1 GCF_000449425.2 Clostridioides difficile CD160 | reverse complement strand
GCTATGCTTGAAAATGCAGAAAGTGCAATATCTAGTACATCAGGCATGGGGGCAATAACATCTACTATATTAGCATTAGTAAAAAGTGGAGACCATATAGTTAGTTCAGATGGGATATTCTCGCACACTAAATTATTTATGTCTGAATTATTATCTAAATTTGGAGTTGAAGTTACATTTGTAGATGCAGTAAATCCGCAAAATATAAAAGATGCAATGAAGCCAAATACTAGATTGTTTATATAGAAAGTCCTTTAAACCCTTCATTGGATTTGGTAGATATAAAAACAATAGCTGAAATTGCTCATGAAAATAAAAGCTTAGCAATAGTTGACAGTACTTTTGGTACACCAATTATACAAAGACCGATAGATTTAGGTGCAGATTTAGTAATACATAGTCTTACTAAATTTATAAATGGACATGGGGATACTTTAGGGGGATCAGTAGCAGGTTCGAAGGAATTAATAGACTTAGTTAGATGGCCAAGTTTATGTTGTTTTACAGGAGCATCTTTACCACCAATGAGTGCATGGATGATTTTAAGAGGTATGAAAACGTTAGATATGAGAATGAAAAAGCATTGTGAGAATGGATTAGCAGTAGCAGAGTTCTTGGAACAAGAAGAAAGCGTGGAATTAGTAAAATATCCAGCACTAAAATCTCATCCTCAATATGAGCTTTGTAAAACTCAAATGAATGGTTTAGGTGGAGGTGTAGTTTCATTTAAACTAAAAGATGGTATCAATGGTTTGACAAGAGACCAAGCTAGTAGAAGATTAATGAACTCTTTAGAACTTGCAACAATAGCAACAAGTTTAGGAGAAGAGCATACATTAGTTCAAATGAATGGAGAAAATCTAATAAGAATAGCTGTAGGATTAGAATCTTCAAATGATATAATAAACGATTTTAAACAAGCGATAGAAAAATTAAAATAAAATTATATGAATAAAATTACAAATAACAAAATTTTAAGGAGAGAAAATCAATGGAAAACAAAAGTAATGTTAAAAGATTTTTGATAATATTCATATTGGCATTTGGAACAACAGCTATGTATAGTTTACCATATATGAAATCATCATTTTATGACCCAATGCAACAAGCTTTAGCATTAAGTCATACACAAATAGGGAACTTATTGAGTTTATATGGATTAGTAGGAATGGTATCTTATTTTATAGGAGGATGGTTTGCAGATAGATTCTCAGTTAGAAAGCTGATAACTTTTTCTTTAATTGCTTCAGGGTTACTTGGGTTTTACTTCTCAACATTCCCATCATATAATATGATTCTTTTAATATTTGTATTGTGGGGATTTACAACAATATTAACTTTCTTCTCAGCATCTGTTAAAGTTGTTAGAATGCAAGGTAGTGAATCAGAGCAAGGAAGAATATTTGGTTTTTATGAAGGATTATCAGGTGTATCAGGTACATTAATTTCTTTTATAGGTCTTTATTTCTTTGGTAAATTTGCTGAAATAACAATAGGATTCAAATATGTAGTATGGTTATATTCTGCAGCATCTATAATATGTGGTATACTTTTATTCTTCTTAGTAGAAGAGAAAAAAGATACTGGAGCATCAGATGAAGGCTTAAGCATTAAATCACTATTAAAAGTAGTTACAATGCCAAAGGCTTGGTTAATTGGTCTTATAATATTTTCAACTTACCTAGTATTCTCAAGTTTAACTTACTTAAGCCCATATTTATCAGAAGTTTATGTAATGCCAATGACTTTAGTTTCAGCTCTATCAATAATTAGAACTTATGTTATAAAAATGGGAGCATCTCCTGTTGCTGGTGTCATAACAGATAAAGTTGGCTCATCTATAAGAGTAATGTTTGTAGGATTTATACTAATGACAGTAAGTACAGCTGCCTACTTGGTAATTCCTAAAGGTGCAGGGTTTATATGGATAGCTGTAATAAATATGATAATACTAAGTGTAATCTTGTTTGGATTTAGAGGAATATACTTTGCATCTGTTTCAGAATCTAATATATCTTTAGAAACTACAGGAGCAGTAGTTGGATTTGCCTCATTTATAGGATTTTCTCCAGACGCATTTTATTACACTATAGCAGGTAATTGGTTAGATAAATATGGACAAACAGGATATACATATATATTCATTTTATCTGTAGTATGTGCAGTTATAGGTATATTTGCCACTTATGCTCTAAATAAGATAAATAAAAGAGAAAATAACAATTTGAATAACAAGATTGCTTAATAACGAGATTGATTAAATACTTATAATTATTATATAACTCTACCTATTTTTATGGAAATGGGTAGAGTTGTTCATATTTACATATTAAAGTAAAAATTTAAAATATAAGAACGTGGAGATTAGATATGTTAGCATTGTGGGAAAATGGAATTATAGTTATATTTGCATTTATATTATTAGGGATAGGTTATTATTTTTCTAGAAATGTAAAAGATATGGAGAGCTATTACCTAGGAAATCGAAGCTTACCATGGTCATTGATAGTAGGTACTTTGGTTGCTTCATGGTATGGGGGCGTTGGTACGGTAGGTAGTGTAGAATATGCGGCTATATATGGAATATCTGCATGGGCAGTTTGGTCAATAGCTGCACATATTGGAAGGATGCCTTTAGCATTATGGGTTGGGCCGAGAATTCATATAAGAACCAATATAACAGTTCCTGACCTATTGGAAAGTTTTTATGGTAAACAGGTTGCTATAATTGGAGCAATCTTGATGTTTATATATTGTGCACAGCTTGGAGAAATAACAGCTATGGGAACTATAGGTAATGTAGCTTGGGGAATAGATAAAGAATTGATTGGTTTAATAATGGTAGTTGTAGTCGTTGTACTTACAGTACTTGGTGGGCTTATGGGAGTTGCCATTACAGATATGGTATTATTTTTTTGCATGGTATTTGGTCTAACTATGGTTATGCCAGGTCAATTTGAACAAATAGGAGGTTTTCAAGGTCTTACAGAAGCACTTAAAGATGCACCTCAGCTTATGCATCCTACCAAAGGTATGTCAGCGATGAAAGCACTGATGTTAATTGTATATTCTTTTGGAGCTTATTCAGACCCAACTTTTTATCAAAGATTTTCAGCAGCAGACTCCCCTAAAGTTGGTAGAAGGGCCTTATTAACTTGTTTTTCTTTATGGATATGTTTTGATATGGTTTTAACTATGACAGGTCTTATAGTAAGAGCCACTTATCCAGAAATGGCACCAGCTGCTGGGTACATAACTTTAGTTTTGGAGACATTACCACAAGGAATAAGAGTAATATTTATAATAGGAATCTTAGGTTCTATAGTATCAACATTAGATAGTTATTATTTAGCGGCAGGAGCTACATTAGCAAATGATATATATGGAAGAATTACGAAAAAAGAGTTATCTCAGAAACAATTAGTAAAGTTTACTAGAATAGGTGTATGTTTAGCAGCAGTTATGGGACTTAGTGTAGCATTTAGATTTGAAAATGTATATGATGCATGTATATTTGTAGGAAGTATCTGGATGGGTTCAGCATTTGTACCTATAGTAGGTGGACTTCTTGGAAATGGAAGGAGAACATCTATGGGTGGAATTCTAGGAATGATTGTAGGGGGGGTTACTTTTGGTTATTTTAAAATATTCCCAGTTCAAAGTTTTGAGCTAGAACCTCTTGTAGTGGCTATACCTCTTTCATTTATTGCATGGATAATTGGAAACAGAATAGGTGAAAATTTAAATACACAAAATAATCTATAAAAGGAGAAACTGCTATGTCTAAATTAGTGTCTAAGGTAAAAAAAGATTTAGAAATAAAATGGCTTGGAATAGATGGTTTTCTAGTACTATTGTACTTTTTAATAACAGGATTTATATTTTATGGTATAGTGACTAGAAATGATATTATAGTTGGAAAGATAATTCCATATGGAGTTATGACAGTTGTAGTTATAATATTTTTTGACTATCTATATAGAGTTGTAAAAATGACAAGAAAAAAATAAGAAAGAGAATGATTTTATGGATATAAGAGCCTTACCTATAAAAATTACAAAAGATGAAGCTATAGATATAGCCAAAAATGGAAAAAACTCTTTGATTAGCAAATTTATATTAAAGAACAAAGATACTCATGAAGTTAGACTTCACTATATAGAGTTTAAAGTTGTCACACTTAAAATTCATAAAAATAAATCTATTTTTATGAAAAAAAAACATTCTAATTATACAAATGAATTAAAAATCTTGGTGAATGGTTCTACAGGTGCTGGTAGTATAGTGCAAGAGTTGCCAGTACATGAAATAGTAAAAAATGTAGATTGTAATATTGTACAGTATAGTGATAAAGATGAAAGAAGAGTAAAAGCAAAAGCAAACAAGATGGCTATGAGGTTAACTCATAGGTTTATGGGAGGAATTCCAGAAATTGAAATAGTTAAAATTGAAAGTATTTTTAGACCATATTGGGTAGTATTTTTTGGAAAAGTGGAATTGAATACAAGAGTTAGTTATCTTCCAATTGAAGCTGATGGCTTTGTTATAGGAATGTAATATATTTTGCACTTATTGTATAATACATATTAAGAGAAGATGTTATATTTAGCTATATAATATGTCTTCTATAGTAGATAATATGATTTGCAATAAGTGCATTTTAGATTTTATAGATTATAAAAATGGAGGAAATTAAGTCTTATGGAAAGTTATGAATATAATGGATTTTATATAGAAAAACCAGTGGGGAACAATGTATTCTCATATGATAAGAGAGACAATAAAAGTATATATGTACCAAAACTTATAAGTGGTACATTGAATGATGTAAAGCTGGGTAATGAGGTAGTTTTTAATGAAATAGACGAAAATGAGGAAATAAAAGCAATAGGATTGGAGAATATGGTCGAATATGTCCTGGGAAATAAAACAATATACGTGTTTGATAATCATAATCATGCATTTTATTTTTGGTTAAAATCTATGATGAATGATGAATTTACAAGAGGATGTAAGTTAGTACATGTAGACCAACATAAGGACACTAGAGAGCCTGAAAGCTATGATGTAGATGTAAACAATATAGAAGATGTATTTAGGTATACAAATGAGGTTCTAAATGTAGGAAGTTTTATAAAACCAGCACTAAAACATAAAATATTTTCAGAATTAATAATAATAGACAGTTTATATGGATTTGATTTAGAGATAGAGCCAGAGTTTGTTCTTGATATAGACTTGGATATATTTTCAAGTGATATGGACTACATACCGTTTGATTTCAAACTGGATAAGATAAAAAACTTAATTAAAAAAGCTAAAGTAATAACAATTGCTACAAGCCCTTACTTTATAAACCAAGAGTATGCTATAAAAGTGTTAAAAGAATTGTTTAATTATGATATAATATAAGAGTTAACTTTAAATAGAATATGGTATAATCAAAAAGAAGAAACTTCCAATCTAACTAAAAGATTTTATACTATAAAAACTATAAAAATATAGATGTACTTAGGAGGAAAAAAGTATGAGTTTATATACTGAATGGAGAAATTTAAGTGATAATCATGAAAGTCAAGAAGCAGAGGTAAAATTCTGGGAAGCATATTTAAAAATTGAAGCTGGAATATACAATGAAATATTAAACAATAAAATGGATGTTGTTGAAGGTAAAGTAAGTGAATTAGCTGAAAAATTTGGAACTACTAATGAATTTTTCATGGGATTCATAGATGGAATAAGTGAAAGTTTAAAAGAAGATATAGTTTTAGAAGGTGTAGAAGCTGATAAAGAAGTTTCTATAAAAATAGATTGGGAAAAATTATATAACAATATGGTAACTGTTGAAGCTCATTGGTTATATAATCTACAAGGTTGGGAAGAAATATTACCAGCAGACCAAAGAAAAGAAATAATAAAAGCGTACAAAAAATCTAAAACTATAGTTAAAGAAGCAAAAATAGGAAGAAATGATTCATGCCCATGTGGAAGTGGAAAAAAATATAAGAAATGTTGTGGAAAGTAAGGTAGTCTTATGTTTATTTTAAGATTTGCAGATGATGATGACAATTTATCAGTTAAAGATTTTACATCTTTAACTGATTTAAAAAAATATATTAGTGAAAATAATATAGATAAGACATGGCATCAAATTGAAGAGGTTAAAAGAGTAATACCTAACTTAAAAGAGGAATAAGATAAAGTAATATCAAAAAGAATATTAAAAAATAGTTGTCAATAGTTGTCTATAAGGACAACTATTTCTATTTTTGGATATAAATATAAAATATACAGGGGGTATAAATATGAAATTTATTGATTTACATTGTGATACTATAGCAAAGCTAATGGAAAATGTAGAAACAAGCGAACTTAAGTCTAACAAGTATTCTGTTGATATAGACAGATTGAAAAAAGGGGATTCATTAGCTCAAACATTTGCCCTTTTTGTTGATACTGAAGAAGTAAAGCATCCTTTTGATTATTTTATGAGCATGGCAAATAAATTTCATGAGGAAATGAAAAAAAATAGTGATGTGATAGCTTTAGCTACTAACTATGAAGAAATTATGAAAAATCAATCAGAAGGAAAACTTACAGCACTTTTATCTATTGAGGAAGGTGCAGTACTTGAAGGTAAGATAGAAAATTTAACTAAATTTTACAACTTAGGGGTTAGAATGATGACAATAAGTTGGAATCATGTGAATGAATTGAGTTTTCCTCATAATAAAGTAGAGTATAGAGAAAAAGGTCTTACTGATTTTGGAAGAGAAGTAGTACATAAAATGAATGAATTGGGAATGTTAGTTGATGTTTCACATATTTCAGATGGAGGATTTTATGAAATTGCGAAGATTTCTTCTAAGCCAATAATTGCTACACATTCTAATTCAAGAGCAATGATGAATCATTCTAGAAATCTAACTGATGATATGATTAGAGTATTGGCAAATAAAGGCGGAGTTACAGGTATAAACTTTTTCCATATGTTTTTAAGTGATAAAAGCGAAAGTAAGCTTGAAGATATGCTTAGACATATAAAACATATTGTAAATGTTGGAGGAATAGATGTTGTGGCTCTAGGCTCAGATTTTGATGGGATAGATTCAAAGGTTGAGATTGAGGATATATCTCAAATGGGTAAATTATACGAACCCCTAAAAAAAGAAGGATTTAGTGAAGATGAAATAGAAAAGATATACTATAAAAATGCTTTAAGAGTAATAAGAGATGTATTATAAGAAATGTTTTTTTGACATTAGGAAACAAAGTTTTATATCGAACATAGTATAAACTAAGATAAAAATTTATTGGAGGTTTAACTATGAAGGTAGGAGACATTGTAGCTAGAAAGTCACATAACAAAGATATAGTATTTAAAATAGTCTCTTTTGGTGTAGATGAAAATAATGAAAAAATAGCTATACTAAAGGGTATTGCATTTAGAGTAATAGCAGATGCTTATATTGATGATTTAGAATTAGTAAAAGCACCTGATATAAAAGATATATTAATAGATAAAAATGTAGAAAATTTATTATATAAGTCAGTGAGAAAAGCTAAAGAAAGACAAAAGAGAATGACAAGAGCAGTTCCAAAACTTCAATTAAATCCTAACACATATGGAATGCCTGGAAAAGTATTACAGATAGATGGAGATAAAGAATATCTAAAAATTTGTTTGGATGTATACGCTCAACTTGGAATACCTGCTGTAGGAGTAGCAGTTTCAGAGCAAAACCAGTATAAAGAAGTAAGAGCACTACTAGAAAAATATAATCCGGATATACTAGTAATAACAGGTCATGATGCAATGACAATAAAAAGAGGAGATATAGAAGATATGAGCAACTATAGAAACTCTTTAAACTTTATGAAAACGGTAAAAGAAGCACGTAAATGGCAACCAAATTTGGATAATCTTGTTATATTTGCAGGAGCATGCCAATCAAATTATGAAAAAATAATAAGTGCAGGAGCAAATTATGCAAGTTCACCTGGAAGAATAATGATACATGCTTTAGACCCTGTTTTTGTAGTGGAGAAAATTGCTTGTTCAAGAATTGATGTAGTAGTGCCTATTGACGAGGTCATAGAGCAGACTATTACAGGTGTTAAGGGTATCGGCGGTTCTGAAACAAGAGGGAAATTTAGATGGGCAATGCCAAAAACAATATTACATTAACAAAAATTAGCATAATTATACTGTATATCTTCAAAAATAGTATTGACATTTTTGCAAAAAATATATAAAATAATTAGTTTAAACATTTGACAAAAATGTTTATATGTGATATTATGTAAACATATAAACGTTAAAGAAGGTGATATTGTGGCTACTGTTCAAACTCTGGATAAGATAAGAGTAAGCTTAGAGAGACATATAGGAAAGAAAATATTGTTGAAAGCTAATAAAGGAAGAAAGCAGATTATTACAAAAGAGGGTATACTAGAAAAAGTTTATCCAAGCGTGTTCGTTATAAAATTAGATGATGAAAGTAATGGATACCCTAGAGTATCTTATAGTTACTCAGATTTATTAACATCTAATGTAAAATTGCAAGTTTTTAGAGATCAAGATAAATTACAGATAAGTTAAAATTATACCTATTAAAAATAGGTGTAATTTTTTTTTTGCTCCTTAAATATAAATATAGTGTGATACTTTTATAATACTTAAGGAGGTAAAGTATGGAATTAATTAAAGATGTAATTAAGATTGACAATAGAATAGACTTTGGAAAATTTCAAACATTTATTGAGGCGGAGGCGGTAGTACCAGACAAAAAATTAGATGTATATGAAATTGTAAAGACAGAAGGGTACATATCACTTAAAAAAATTGAAATGGCAGATGGGAAGATACTTTGTAGGGGAAGCTTTAATTATAATGTAATCTATATTGCAGATGATAAAAATACTATTTCTAATGTAGATGGAAAAGTAGATATAAACGAAGTTATAGAAAAAGATAATGTTGTTCAAGATATGGAATACATGTTATTTTCAGAAGTAGAGCATATGGATTGTACTATAATGAATGAGAGAAAAATCAAAGTAGGAGCTCTTATGAATATAAGAGGAAGTTTATTTGAAAAGCAAAGATTAGATATAGTAAAGGATGTATCACAAGTAGAAGGAATACAAAAGCATAGAAAAGAAATTTGTTTTCAAGATATAGTTGGAATAGAAAAAGCAGAAAGTTCTATAAGAGATACTATAACTATAAACACAGAAGAAATTCAGTCTATAATAAGTTTGAATCCATCTGTTAAAGTAAAAGAAAGCAGAGTGACTGACAATAAGGTTATTATTGGTGGAGTATTAGAAATAAATCCATTAGCTTGTACATATGAGGGTGAACTTGTAGAGTTAGATAGAGTAGGTATTGAGTTTACTCAATTTGTAGAAGTACCTGGAGTTAGTGATGGTATGATTGAGGAAGTCTTATTGTCCATGTCAGACTTCAATCATATTTTCAAACAAAATAGTGAAAGTAATACAGGTCTTTTAGAAATAGATTGTATGGCTTGTTGTAAAGTGAAAGTTACAGATGAGGTGACGAGAGAAGTATTACAAGATGCATATTCTCCTCAGAAAATAATAAAATTTGACCATAAGCCTATTCAATTAAACAAGACTTTAAGAAATAGTGAAGAGACATTTATGGTTAGAGAAGGCATAAGAAATGATAATGATGATATACAAATAAAAGATATTGTAAGCGTTTGTCCAACTATGTCTATAGAAAATAGTTATATTGAAGAAAATAAAAGTATTATACAAGGGATTATAAAAGTTGAGATTTTATTTGTTCCAGTTGAGGGTCTAAAATTAGTTTACAAAATTAGTGAAGAAATTCCATTTGAACATGATATAGAGATGGATAATTTAACTGATACAGCATCTGTATTTAATACAGCATGCATTGATAAAATTGAAGTTGATTTGAATAGAGACCAAATAGACTTAGTTATAAAAATTAAGCGATTTACTGAAGCACTAGATAAAAAGGCAGAAAACTTTATCATCAAAGGTGAAGACCAAGGTGTATATGATTTGTCTAAGGCTCCTAGTATAATTGTATATATATGTAAAGAGGGAGATACTTTCTGGAACATCGCAAAAAAATACAATACAACAGAAAATGAAATTGCAGAGCTTAATGATATAAAACTTGATGAACCAATTAAGCCTGGCAAGTGTCTTATTTTAGAAAAAAAAGTCGTATTAGTAGATTAATATTAAAAAATTTAAAGTAATTAAGTATAATAGGGTATTATAATACCCTATTATTTTATTTTTTGTAGTATAATATTATTGTTAGTGATGCATTATTCTTTAAACAAGGAGGATAGAATGGATTTTATAAAACTAAAAAGTAAGGCAAAAATAAATTTATCCATTGATGTCTTAGGAAAAAGGCAAGATGGTTATCATTTTGTTGAAATGATAATGCAAACGATAGATTTATACGATATAGTAAAAGTAAAAGAATTAGATGAAGATGAAATAAAGGTAAAAAGCACTAGTTTAGATATTCCTTTAGATGAAGATAATATTGTTTATAAAGCCGCAAAAATACTTAAGAATAAATTTGATATAAAAAAAGGTGTAGAAATATTCATAGAAAAAAATATCCCTGTAGCAGCGGGAATGGCTGGAGGAAGTTCTAACGCAGCCGCAGTATTAGTAGGTTTAAATCAATTGTGGAAGCTTGAATTATCTGAAGATGAATTAAAAGACATAGGATTTAATTTAGGAGCAGATATTCCATTTTGCATATCAGGAAAGCCTGCTTTAGCTCAAGGAGTTGGAGAAAAGCTAACTGATATCAAAGGTTTGCCACGTGATATAAATATATTAATATGTAAACCAGACTTATTTGTTTCTACTAAGGAAGTTTATCAAGGATTAGATTTGAATAATATTAAAAAAAGGCCAAATAATAAATATTTGATAGAATGTTTAAAATCTGAAGATATAAAAGCTTTATCAGAAAATATGGTAAATGTTCTTGAAAATGTTACTATAAGTAAGCACAAAGAAATAGATAATATAAAGCAAATCATGATGAAAAATAATGCTTTAGGTTCTATGATGAGTGGAAGTGGTCCTACAGTTTTTGGATTATTTGAAAGTAAAGAAGATGCTCTAATTGGAAAAAAAGAATTATTAAAAAAATATAAACAGGTATATGTTGTTAATAGCAGTCAAAAAGGGGTTGAAATTTGTGGAGAATTTAACTAAACTGAACTTGGATAATTACAAGCCATTAAGAGATGTAGTTTTTGAAAATTTGAGAGAAGCAATCTTAGAAGGAAAATTAAAGCCTGGTCAAAGGCTAATGGAAGTACAGCTAGCAGAACAATTGGGAGTAAGTAGAACTCCAGTAAGAGAGGCAATAAGAAAGCTTGAATTAGAAGGTTTAGTTGTTATGTTGCCTAGAAAAGGTGCTTATGTGGCAAATATGTCATTAAAAGATATTATGGATGTATTAGAAGTAAGAGCGAGCTTAGAAGGTTTAGCAGCATATCTTGCTGCTGAAAGAATCAGTGATGAAGATATTAAAAAGCTTAAAGATATATCAGAAGACTTTAAAAAAAGCACTTTAGAATGTGATGTAGATTCATTATTAAAACTTGATGTAGAGTTTCATGAATGTATATTTAAAGCAACAAACAATAAAAAATTAATCCAATTGATAAACTCATTATGGGAACAAGTATATAGGTTTAGAGTTACTTATATGTCTGATTATGACACATCACATAATATTGTTGAAGAACACAGATACTTACTTGATGCTATAATTAAGGGAGATAGTGAGCTATCTAAGAAGTACGCTACAGAACATATAGAAAAAGCAGAACAGTTTATGATAGATAAGGCTATGATTAATAAAGACTTATAAAATATAAAGTGAAAAAAGCTATTTTAAAATGATTATAATCGTTTTAAAATAGCTTTTTTTATTAATATTAAAAAATATTATGAATAAATTAAATTAAATTGGACATAATTGATGATATAAATTTATCTTAAGGGGGATTTTCAGTGAGAAAAGTTAAGATTAGATTGGGAATATTAATATTAAGTCTTATATCAGTTATATCAATAATGACAATAGTAATAAATGGTGAAGTAAAAAAGGTCGATAGTATATCAAAAGACTATAAAGATAAATTAATAAGATTTCATGTTATAGCAAATAGTAATACAGATGAAGACCAAGAACTTAAGTTAAAAGTTAGAGATGAAGTAATAAAATACCTACAGCCAAAGCTTCAAAATTCAAAAAGCATAGAAGAAAGTGAAGCAATTATAAAAAGGGAATATAGTAATTTGGAAGAAATAAGTAAAAATATTATTCTTGAAAATGGATATAATTACAGTGTAAAGGTAGGTATACAATACAGTAATTTCCCTACTAAACAATATTCTAATATAGTTCTTCCAGCTGGTGAATATAAAGCTTTAAAAATTATCATTGGAAAAGGCGAAGGAAAAAATTGGTGGTGTGTTATGTTTCCACCATTATGCTTTGTTGATGAATCTAATGGAGTAATAGATAAATCCACAGATGATAAGTTGAAAGAAGTATTAACTGATAAAGAATATAAGTTAATAAAACAAGATACACCAAAGAAAACAAGTAGAGTAAAAATTAAGTTTAAAGTACTTGAAGTAGTAAAGGATTTAGAGAAAAAATTTTAAAAATAAGATTGTAAGGAGTGGTTTTAATCATGGACAGGTGGAGTAAACTGATGGCTATACTATTAGCTTTGACTTGTATATTTATGCCTATTAAAGAGGTATTTGCATATGAACCAACAGAGAAAGTTAATAAAATAAATAAACAAGAAAAAAATATAGCAAAGAAAGAAGTCATAAATTTATCTAATGATGACTTGATGCTATTATCTAGGTTGGTTGCAGGAGAAGCTAGAGGAGAAAGCTATGAGGGACAGGTAGCTGTGGCAGCTGTAGTAATAAATAGGATATTGGACCCTAGATTTCCAGACACAATAGAAGAAGTCATATATCAAAAAAATGCTTTCTCAGTTGTGCTTGATGGGTCAATAAATATGACACCAACAGATTCAGCATGTAAAGCAGCTCAAGAAGCACTTTATGGAACTGACCCAACTAATAAAGCAGTATATTTTTGGAATCCAGAAATAGCCACTTGCAAATGGATAAATAGACTAAGTCCATATATGAAAATAGGGAATCATGTGTTTGCAAAATAAATATAAATTTTTGAAATATCGAAAGGAGTTGTCTTTTTCTAGAAATTATTTTCTAATTTAAGATAGCTCCTTTATTTTTTGTTTAAAATAAACTATAATAATCATTTAGGTAATAATATATTAACTGTGAATATAAATATAAATTTTAGCGATAAATAAGTTGTTGTTAAACACAAAATTGTAAAGTAGGTGTTGTATAAAAATGAGTAATAAGCCAATAGGAGTTTTTGATTCGGGATTAGGCGGATTAACTGTTCTAAAAGAGATAATGAAGATATTACCAAATGAGGATATAATATACTTTGGAGATACTGCCAGAATACCATATGGTTCAAGATCTAAAGAAACTATAATTAAATATACTTTTCAAGCTATAAACTTTCTAAAAACTAAAGATGTAAAAGCCATAGTTATAGCATGTAATACTGCTACTGCAAGAAGTTTAAAAGAAGCTCAAGAAAAATATGATATACCTATAATTGGTGTTATAGAGGCAGGAGCTAGAACAGCTGTAAGTTCTACAAAAAATAAAATTGTAGGTATAATAGGAACTGAAGGAACTATAAGTTCAAAAGCATATAATTTAGAAATATCTAAAATAGATGAAAGTATAGAAATTGTTAACAAAGCATGCCCTTTATTTGTGCCTATTGTTGAAGAAGGTTGGGCAAATACAGAAGTAGCTAAATTGACGGCAAAGATATATTTACAAGAATTGAAAGAAAAAAACATAGACTCTTTAGTATTAGGGTGTACTCATTATCCTATCTTGAAGAGAACAATAGGCGAAGAAGTTGGAGAACATATAAGATTAGTTAATCCAGCTAAAGAGACTGCTAAGGATTTAAAAACGATTTTAGAGGTACAAAATATTATAAACGATACAGAAGTTCATGGAACATATCAATATTATGTATCAGACATACATGAGAAGTTTTCGGATATAGCAAGAGAATTCTTAAAGAAAAAAATTGATAAGATTCAAAAAGTAGAAATACAAAAATATTAGCGTATATGAGGAATCTATGGAGGAAAAATCGTTGAGTGTAAAAATAAGTATAAATACTAGACAATATGATGAAAAAGGAAATATGGACACCATAGAGATGACTGCCTTTGGTAAAATTTTTTATAAAAATGATGGAATATATGTTATTTACAAAGAAAAAGAAGAAAATATAGAAATAACTAATACTATAAAGATACTTAAAGATGAAGTTAGTATCAAAAAATTTGGTGCTATTAACTCAACAATGCTGTTTAAGTGTGGAGAAAGTAGCGCTACAAAATATGTGACCCCACAAGGTACTCTATTAATTGATATTGATACAAGAGAATTGGATATAAATATACAAGAAGGGGAACACATAAAATTGAAAATAGACTATAATATAAAGATACAAGATTTATTTTTAGGTAGGAATAAAATAGATATATACATAGGTATTAAATAATAACTATAGCTATTTTCTAGAAATTTTATAAAGGTAGTGAAAAAACTACCTTTTATTTAATTTATTTGGTATTATTATATTTATATTAAACTTTAATTTCTTAAAATTGATACAAGGGTTTAGCGTTTTTTTATAGAAAGTATACTTAAAAGTGAATAAAACTAAGTGTAAGAGGGATAAATATGATATTTGATAAGGTACTAAGTACTATAAATAAACATAATTTAATACAAAAAGGCGATAAAATAGTTTTAGGTCTCTCTGGAGGACCTGATTCAGTTTGTTTATTGCATGTACTAAATAGATTAAAAAAAGATTTTAATATAGAAATATATGCAGCACATTTAAATCATCAGATAAGAGGGATAGAAGCTCAAAAAGATGCATTATATGTATCTAAACTTTGTGAGGATATGGGAATAGTATTCTTTGTAAAGTCTATTAATGTACCAAAATATTGTGAAAATGAGGGGTTATCATTAGAAGAAGGAGCAAGGAAGTTAAGATATGAAATGTTTTATGAAATTAAGGATAAGATTAAAGCTAATAAGATAGCTATAGGTCATAATCTTAATGACCAAGCTGAAACTGTTATGATGCGTATCATGAGAGGAACAGGTCTAACAGGTCTAAAGGGAATTGATTATATTAGAGATAATTGTATAATTAGACCAATATTAGATGTGGAAAGAAGTGATATAGAGGATTATTGTGAAGCTTATAATTTAAATCCTAGAATAGATAAAACCAACTTAGAAAATATATACACTAGAAATAAAATAAGGTTAGACCTTTTACCATATATGAAGGATAATTTTAATTCAAATGTAATAGAATCTATAGTGAGGATGAGCAATAGTTTAAAAATTGATAACGATTATATTGAGAAAGAGGCAGAAGCTAAATTTAGAGAAGTTTCAAGTGTAAAAGAAAAGGGCTTTGTAGAGATAAATTTAGACGATTTTATTTGCTTGCATGATGCTATCAAAGTTAGGGTTCTTAGAAATTCTATAAAACATATACTAGGAGATACTAATTTTGTTGACCAAAGACATATAGAGGATATAATGTCTTTAGAGGATAATTCGAAAGTAAATAAAATGTTAACTCTTCCAAGAAATATATTTGTTTATAGAAAAAAAGACAGTATAATATTAACCAATGAGGAAATTGTTAATGAGGAGATTGAATTTTATTACAATGTACCTAGTAATGGGTTTATTAAAATAAAAGAATTAAAACAAATTATTGAGACCCAAATAATGAGTATAGATAGGTATAAGAGTATGAAATTAGACAATTCATCTAAAGGGTTTGATTTTAATAAGGTAAAAGGGGGTATAGTAATAAGAAGCAGAAGGCAAGGTGATAAGATAAAGCTTGCTATGGGAAGTAAAAAAGTGAAAGATTTATTCATAGATTTAAAAATCCCAAGAGAAGAAAGGTGTAAAATTCCTATAATCACAGATAGTGAGGGAATAATATGTGTTGGAGATTATAAAATCAGTGAGAATTATAAAATTGACGAAAGCACAAAAGAAGTATTAAAAATTAATTTTAACAAATTATAGAGCAAAGCAATGTATGAAAGGAGGGCTTCTATATTGAATAAGTTGCTAAAAGGGGCAGGTTTTTATCTACTTGTTTTTATAATTATAGTGGGTATAGTTCAATTCTCAGGTAAGCCTACAGAAAAAATAAAAGATTTAAAATTCTCCGAAGTGTATAGAGAATTAACTGATGAGAATATATCAAGATTATACTTTGTAAATCAAACTTCCGTAGAAGGTACTATAAAAGATACAAATACAAAGTTTAAGTCATATGTTCCAACAGAAGTAATGGGAAATAAACTTGCAGATGAGGTGTTAGACCAAGCTAAGGCTGGTAAACTAACTTTTGGTGGTGAAGCTAAACCATCTACACCTTGGTTTGTTGAAATGTTGCCTACATTACTATTAATATTCTTTATGGTAATTCTTTGGTTTGTATTTATGAATCAGTCTCAAGGTGGAGGCGGAAAGGTTATGAGCTTTGGTAAGTCAAAGGCTAAGGTTCATAAAGATGATGAAAAGACTAGAGTTACATTTAAGGATGTAGCTGGATTGGATGAAGAAAAAGAAGATTTACAAGAAGTAGTAGACTTCTTAAAGAATCCTAAGAAATATATTGAATTGGGTGCAAGGATACCAAAAGGTATGCTTATGGTAGGTCCTCCTGGAACTGGTAAAACATATCTATCAAGAGCTGTTGCAGGAGAAGCAGGAGTTCCATTTTTCAGTATAAGTGGTTCTGATTTCGTTGAGATGTTTGTTGGGGTTGGTGCTTCTAGAGTAAGAGACTTATTTGAACAAGCTAAGAAAAGTGCTCCAGCTATAATATTTATAGACGAGATTGATGCAGTTGGTAGAAAAAGAGGTGCAGGTCTTGGTGGAGGTCATGATGAAAGAGAACAAACTCTTAATCAACTTCTAGTTGAAATGGATGGATTTGGAGTAAACCAAGGTATAATAATCATGGCAGCTACAAATAGACCAGATATACTTGACCCAGCTTTACTTAGACCAGGAAGATTTGACAGACAAGTTGTTGTTGGTACGCCAGATGTAAAAGGTAGAGAGGCTATATTTAAAGTTCATTCAAGAAATAAGCCACTAAGTGATGATGTGAAAATGGATGTGTTAGCTAGGAGAACACCAGGATTTACTCCTGCTGATATAGAGAACTTAATGAATGAAGCTGCAATATTGACAGCTAGAAAAAGAGAAAAGAAAATTAAGATGGATACTATAGAAGAAGCTATAACTAAGGTTATAGCAGGTGTGGCTAAAAAATCAAAAGTAATAAGTGAAAAAGAAAGAAGACTTACAGCATATCATGAAGGTGGGCATGCAGTTTGTGCTCATGTACTTGAGGAAGTAAGCCCTGTTCATCAAGTTACAATAGTACCAAGAGGAAGAGCTGGAGGATTTACAATGCAACTTCCTGTTGAAGATAAATTCTATGCTACGAAAAATGAAATGAAAGAAAACATTGTAGTTTTACTTGGAGGTAGAGTAGCAGAAGAGTTAGTACTTAAAGATGTATCTACAGGTGCTTCAAATGACTTAGAAAGAGTTACAGCTACTGCAAGAAGTATGGTAACAAAATATGGAATGAGTTCTAAGCTTGGCCCAATGTCATTTGATAGTGATGATGAAGTATTCTTAGGCAATAGTTTTTCAAGTAAGAGAAATTATTCTGAAGAAGTTGCTTTTGAGATAGACCAAGAAACAAAACGTATAGTTGATGGTGCATACGATAAGACAAGAAGTATACTGCAAGAAAATATGGATAGATTAGAGTATGTAGCACAAGCTTTACTTATATATGAAACTTTAGATGCAGAGCAATTTGTAAAAGCATTTAATAAAGAATTACCATTAAATGATATTGAAAATGCAATTACAGAGGAAAATTCTCCTAAAGAAGTTGAAGAACAACTAACTATAAAATTAGAAAAAGATGAAGTAGAAAGAAACAATGTTATTGATATAAATAAAAATTTAGATAATAAATCTGATGAGGATAAATAGTTTTAAAATATTGATTATTTTAAGGTTATTATCTGTTATAGATTAAATACTAAAACTGAAAGTATAATATTAAATTAATGAGCAAAGTATATTTGCAAGTGTTAATTTGATTGATACTTTCAGTTTTTTATTATTTTACGAAGATTTAAGTAAAATAATAAATCCTCCACATAAAATATAAATATTATTGTGATAAGATATTGAAAAGGAAATTTAAAATTAATAGTATTAAAAGTCTATTAATAATGTATAATTATTTATTAGAAGAAAATAAGTCATGAAATTATGTCATATTAGAGGTGAAATATGCGAGATAAGATAATAGAAATTATATTAAATAAAAAATCTGAATTTATTTCAGGAGAAGAATTATCAAAACAATTAGGGGTATCACGTGCAGCTATATGGAAGCACATGAAAGCCCTAAAAGAAGAAGGATACAATATAGAATCTGTAAATAAAAAAGGTTATAGATTATCAGAAAATCCAACGGATTTATTAAGTCCACAGAATATTTACTATAAATTAAATACGGAGTTTATTGGAAAGAATATAATACACCTTGAAACTGTAGATTCAACTAATGAATATGCAAAACGAATAGCTACAAATAATATAGATGGAACTGTGATTTTAAGTGAACATCAAGATATGGGAAAAGGTCGATTGGGAAGAACATGGGATTCCAAACCTCATGAAGGAGTTTGGATGAGTATTATTTTAAAACCAGATATGGAGCCATTTAAGGCACCCTTTATAACTTTGATTAAAAAATAGCTACGCACACTTGTGACTTTAGTCATGAGTTAGTAGCTAAAATAGTCAGCATATAGGGAAACTTATATGTAGAGATAGGATAGAACCTATCCAATACTACTTGAATTGCTGGAAACCCCTAAAGCTAACTAAACTAAAACATAAGGATGAAATAAACCTAAGTGTGAAAGTTACGAAAGTAGAAAAAATTGGTTAGATGGTATAAGGTTAAACCCTAAGTACTTTAAAATGGGCAATCAGCAGGTAAGCTCCGAATAGGAGAAACTTCAACGACTATTCCTCTTGAGGGAAGTACACTACAAGCTATTGGTAGTGGAAGTGGGTAGACCTTAACGGA
>NZ_AVHW01000107.1 GCF_000449425.2 Clostridioides difficile CD160 | reverse complement strand
AATAATCAGATAGGTTTAGATTTAGGAATTAAAGAATTTTGTATCTCAAGTTGTGGACAATTTATAGAAAATCCTAAGTATCTTCAGAAGTCGTTAAATAAACTTGCTAAATTACAAAGAGAACTATCGAGAAAAACAATTGGTAGTTTAAATAGAAATAAGCAAGTTAAAAGTTGCAAGACTTCAAGAACATATAGCTAATCAAAGGAAGGATTTTCTACAAAAACTATCTACAAATTAATACGAGAGAATGATATTTTTGCATAGAAGATTTACAAGTAAAGAATATGACTAGAAATCGTAAATTATCTCTTTCTATTTCTGATGTGTCATGGTCAGAATTTGTTCGTCAATTAGAATAAAGGCTAATTGGTATGGTAGACAAATTGTAAAGGTAGGTAAATTCTTTGCAAGTTCACAAATATGCAATAAATGTGGGTACAAAAACGAGGGAATGAAGAATTTAAATATAAGAGAATGGATTTGTCCTTGTTGTAATGTAACTCACGATAGAGATATAAATGCAAGTATAAATATACTAAAAGAAGGATTAAGACTAATAGCAGTTTAAAATAGATAACTTATGTAAGAACCGTAGGAACTACGGGGATAGCCTGTGGAGAATTGGTAAGACATATTTTAGTATGCGAAATTCTATGAAACAGGAACCCTGTGACTTTAGTCATGGGAGGTTCAGAGCAGGAGCAAGTGTAACGAAGGCTTTAAATAATTTAGGGGCAAACACCTTAATAAAATGGCCAAACGATGTTATTTTAAATGGTAAAAAAATATGTGGTATATTAACAGAGTTGTCTGCTGAAATTGAGAGAACAAATTATATTGTTCTTGGAATTGGAATAAATGTTAAGATAATGGATTTTGAGCCAGAAATAGCCGAGAAAGCTACATCATTGTATAAAGAAGGATACAAATTATCTAGAGTAGATATTGTTAGAAATGTGTTGACTGAATTTGAAAAGCTATATTTAGATTATATCGTAAATAACTCTAAAGAAAAAACTCTAAAGATATGTAGAGATTATTCTGCAATTATAGATAAAAATATATATGTATTAAAAGGCACTGATAAGGAATTAGTGAAATGTTTAGACATAAATGAGGATGGGAATCTATTAGTTCAAAGTAGTGATGGAATTGTAAAAGAAATCATTTCGGGTGAAGTTTCTATAAGAGGAGAAAAAGGATATGTATAATAATATTTTGGATATAGAAGGACTAAAGGTTGGGCAAGTTGAGGATAGAGATGGTCTTACTGGATGTACAGTAGTAATATGTGAAGAAGGAGCTACTTGTGGTGTTGATGTAAGAGGTTCTGCTCCAGGGACTAGAGAAACCGATTTATTGGACCCTGTGAATATGGTTCAAAAAGTTCATGCAGTAGTTTTAGCTGGAGGTTCTGCATATGGTCTTGAATCTACTTGTGGTGTAAGTAGATACTTGGAGGAAAAAGGAATTGGGTTTGATGTAGGTGTAGGAAAAGTACCTATAGTTGTTGGAGCAGTGTTATTTGATTTGGGCGCAGGAGATTTTAAGTGTAGACCAGATTTACAAATGGGTTATAGAGCTTGTGAAGTTGCAAGCAAGGATATTTTAAATCAAGGAAATTATGGAGCGGGATGTGGAGCCACTGTTGGAAAGATAAGAGGTCAGGAGTATGCCATGAAAGGTGGTATAGGAAGTTATTCCATAAAATTGGATAATGGTCTAATTGTATCTGCATTGGTTGCTGTAAATGCTCTTGGAGATGTTTATGAAAATGGTGAGGTTATAGCAGGTGCTTTAAATGATAAAAAGACAGAGACCATTGATACATATAAGCTAATGAAACAAGGCGAAAGTAAAGGTGGATTTAGTATAGATAATACTACAATTGGAGTAATTGCAACAAATGCTAAGTTAACTAAAGCTGAATGTAAAAAGATATCTCAAATGGGACATGATGGATATGCTAAAGCTATTTTTCCTATTCACACACCTCATGATGGAGATACAATATTCACAATATCAGCAGGAGAAATAGAAGCAGATATAACATTATTGGGTTCATTAGCTGTAGAGGTTGTGGAAAAAAGTATAATAAATGCAGTAAAAAAAGCGGATAGTATAGAAAATATAATAGCGTATAAAGATATAGTAAAAAAACGAGAAATATGATGAAATTAGCATATTTTTCTTGTCAAATTGTTGACAATAGCAACTCATCTTGATAAAATTATTCTTGTTAGAGCGGGCATCCTAGAATGGTAGCCTGACTCAGAAATATAAGAAAAAAGACCAAAAAACGAAAAAATTAAGTAGTCCGGCATCGTTATGAGCTGGAACGGAGGTGTATTTTTTATGATGAACACAAGTGCATCAGTAAGAAAAGTAAATGTAAGAAAAATGACTATAATAGGAGTACTATCAGCTATTTCTATTATGCTATCTATGACTCCATTGGGATTTATTCCAGTTGGACCTACAAAAGCAACTATAATGCATATACCAGTTATTATTGGAGCTATTATAGAGGGTCCAATAGTTGGGGGTGCAATAGGATTTATATTTGGAGTATCAAGTCTCCTAAATGCTATAATAAATCCAACCATAACATCCTTTGTTTTTATAAATCCGTTAGTTTCAATATTACCAAGAGTTATGATAGGTATATTGGCTTATTATGTATATCAGTTAATAATTAAGGCTACAAATAAGGTATACATATCAGGTTTAATTACAGGAGCTATAGGTTCCTTGTTAAATACAGCTGGAGTTTTAGGAATGATATATGTCTTATATGCTGACAAATATCTTCATGCAATGGGTCAAAGTGGTTCAGCAGGAAAAGTAATAATGGCTCTTGCCGCAGCAAATGGGGTACCAGAAGCAATAGTAGGAGCTTTAGTAGTAGCTGCCGTTGCCACTGTACTTAAGAAAAGCAAAAAATAGAAAGAAGGTTAATGACATATGCTTCTAGTATTTGATGTTGGAAATACTAATATGGTTTTAGGTATATATAAAGGTGATAAATTAGTTAATTATTGGAGAATTAAAACAGATAGAGAAAAAACATCTGATGAATATGGAATTCTAATAAGTAGTTTATTTGAGTATGATAATGTTGATATAAATTCTATTAATGATGTGATAATATCATCTGTAGTACCAAATGTTATGCATTCTCTTGAAAACTTTTGTATAAAATACTGTAAAAAACATCCATTAATAGTAGGTCCAGGCATAAAAACAGGTCTAAATATAAAATATGATAATCCAAAACAAGTTGGAGCAGACAGAATAGTTAATGCTGTAGCAGGCATAGAAAAGTATGGAGCACCAAGTATACTTGTTGACTTTGGAACAGCAACTACGTTTTGCGCTATCTCTGAAAAAGGTGAATATCTAGGTGGGACAATAGCACCAGGAATAAAAATATCTAGTGAGGCATTATTTCAAAGTGCGTCTAAATTACCTAGGGTAGAATTAACTAAACCAGGTATGACTATTTGTAAGAGTACTGTATCAGCTATGCAATCTGGAATAATTTATGGATATGTTGGTTTAGTGGATAAAATAATAAGCATGATGAAGAAAGAATTAAATTGTGATGATGTTAAAGTTATAGCTACAGGTGGATTAGCTAAACTGATTGCTTCAGAGACAAAAAGTATAGATTATGTAGATGGTTTTTTAACACTAGAAGGATTGAGAATAATATATGAAAAAAACCAAGAATAATTAATATACAGGGAATTGGGTTATATATCCAATTCCCTTTTTATGATAGTTTCCTAGCTTTATGTGGTATATTATAATGAGGAAATATGAACTTTAAAATCAAATCATAAAATAAAGGAAAAAATAGGAGAAAAGCAATGAAAATAGGAAATTTAGAATTGAAAAATAAAGTTTTTCTATCACCTATGGCAGGGGTAACAGACCTTCCATTTAGATTAATTTGTAAAGAACAAGGTTGTGGACTTTTATATACAGAAATGATAAATGGTAAGGCACTTTGCTATGATGATGAAAATACTAAAAAAATGCTTAAGATAGAAGAGGAAGAACATCCAGTAGCTGTTCAGATATTTGGTTCAGAGCCAGATTTTATGGGAAGAGCAGCAGAGATAATGAATGATTATTCAAATGAGATTCTTGATATAAATATGGGATGTCCAGCTCCAAAAGTAGTTAAAAATGGAGATGGGTCAGCACTTATGAAAAATCCTAAGCTTACGGAGAAGGTATTAAAGGCAGTAGTGAAGAATTCAAAAAAACCAGTAACTTTAAAGATAAGGAAAGGATGGGATGATAATAGTGTAAATGCTGTTGAAATAGCAAAGATAGCAGAAGCTTGTGGAATAAGTGCTCTAGCAATACATGGAAGGACTAGAGAACAGTTTTATACAGGCAAAGCAGATTGGAATATAATTGCAGAAATTAAGAATAGTTTAAACATACCTGTCATAGGAAATGGTGATGTATTTACAATAGAAGATTCAATAAATATGTTAGACAAAACTGGTTGTGATGCTATAATGATAGGTAGGGGTGCTCAAGGTAACCCGTGGATATTCAAAAGAATAAACCATTATATGAATACAGGCGAGGTTTTGCCAGAGCCAACTCTTAACGAAAAAATAGGTACTGCCATTAAGCATTTAAAACTTGCAGTAGAAGAACATGGAGAGTATGTAGCTGTAAGGGAAATGAGGAAACACATCGCTTGGTATTTAAAAGGACTTAGAAATTCTGCAAGATTAAGAGATGAAATTAACAAAATAGAAGACTATCAAGAAGTTGTGTCGAAATTGGAGTACTATATGGAAGACTCCTTGACATAAAAATAATAGTGACTTATAATATAGCGCATAAATTAAAAAAAGATTATAAAATTTTTAAAATATAATTAGGAAAATTCCTAAGAAATTTGTGAAGGAGTTGTATTTATAATGGAAGAAAATAAAGAGTTTTTATTGACACAAGAGGGATATGATAAATTAGAAGAAGAATTAGAAAACTTAAAGGTTGTAAAGAGAAAAGAAGTTGCAGAGAGAATAAAGGTTGCTATATCTTTTGGTGATTTATCTGAAAATGCTGAGTATGATGAAGCTAAAAAGGAACAAGCACAAGTTGAAGAAAGAATTCTAAAATTAGAAAATATGGTTAGAAAAGCTGTTATCATAGATGAAAGCAAAATAGACCTTAATGTTGTTACAATAGGATCAATAGTTAAAGTTAAGGATTTAGAATTTGACGAAGATGTTGAATATACTATAGTTGGTTCGACAGAAGCAGACCCATATGATGGAAAAATATCAAACGAATCTCCTGTAGGGAAAGCACTTTTAGGAAGAGCTGTAAAAGAGGTTGTAGAAGTGCAAGTTCCTGATGGAGTTGCTAAGTTTGAAATATTAGAAATAAGAAGATAATCTGGAGGAAAAAAATGAAAAATAATCAACAAAGCAATGAAGAAGCACAAATTCAAGAAGACCTTAGTGAAGTACTTCAAGTAAGAAGAGATAAACTAAAAAAATTACAAGAATCAAATAGAGACCCTTTTAAAGAGAGTAGATATGATAGAACTCATTATTCTGCTGAGATAAAAGATAATTTTGATTCTCTTGAAGGTGAAACTACAAAAATAGCAGGACGTATAATGAGTAAGAGAATACAAGGTAAGGCTGGTTTTATAGATATTCAAGACCAAGAAGGAAGAATTCAATCTTATGTAAGATTAGATGCTATAGGGGAAGAAGAGTATAGTGTATTTTCAACATATGATATTGGAGATATAGTTGGAATTGAAGGGGAAATCTTTAAAACTAAAAGGGGAGAAATATCTGTAAAGGCTAAATCTGTAGTATTACTATGTAAATCTTTACAAGTACTACCAGAAAAATATCATGGATTAAAAGACCAAGAATTAAGATATAGACAAAGATATGTTGATTTAATAGTAAACCCAGAAGTAAAAAATGCTTTTTTAACTAGAACAAAAGCATTAAAAGCATTGAGAACATACTTAGATGATAGAGGATTTTTAGAAGTTGAGACTCCAATATTAAACACTATAGCAGGTGGAGCAAATGCTAGACCATTTATAACTAATCATAATACTTTACATATACCAATGTATTTAAGAATAGCTAATGAATTATACTTAAAGAGACTTATTGTTGGTGGATTTGATAAAGTTTATGAAATGGGAAGAATGTTTAGAAATGAAGGTATGGATTTAAAACACAATCCTGAATATACTGCAATAGAACTATATCAAGCATATGCTGATTATACTGATATGATGGAAATAACAGAAAATGTTATCGCACATATGGCTGAAGTTGCTACAGGAAGTATGATAATTAACTATCAAGGAACAGAAATAAACTTTACACCTCCTTGGAAAAGAATGAGTATGGAAGAATGTGTTAAAGAGTATTCTGGGGTAGATTTTTCTACTATAGATACAGACGAAGAAGCGTTAGAAGTTGCTAAAGAAAAAGGTATAGAAATAAAACCTGGAATGAGAAGAGGAGAAGTAATAAATGCTTTCTTTGAAGAATTTGGAGAAGATAAATTAATCCAACCAACATTTATAACTCATCATCCAGTTGAAGTATCTCCATTATCTAAGAGAAATAATGAAGACCCAAGAAGGACTGATAGATTTGAAGCATTTGCTAATAAGTGGGAATTAGCTAATGCGTTTTCTGAGCTTAATGACCCAATTGACCAAAAAGGAAGATTCATGGATCAATTGAGAAAAAGAGAATTAGGTGATGATGAAGCTTTTGAAATGGATGAAGACTTCTTAAAAGCATTAGAATAGGTTTACCTCCTACAGGAGGATTAGGAATCGGTATAGATAGAGTAATTATGTTATTGACTAACTCTCCATCTATAAGAGATGTATTATTATTCCCTACTATGAAACCTATTGATAATAATTCAAATAAAGAAGAAGAGAACTAAAAAATATAAGCATTCTACCAAGTTTTAAATAAAGTATAGCTGTTAAATTAGCAATAAATAGCTTTATTTTATTTAAAATGTCAATGTAGAATGCTTTTTATATATTACAAATAAATTTTTAGATATTTAATTTATAAATTACCAACAAATATTACAAAATGATATTAATTTTTGTTGATTGAGATTTTATATTTAGAAAATATGATTGAAAGTAATTTATTATGAAAATATTTAGAATAATTTTTGGGAAGGGAAATGGAATAATTTCTGAGAATACTATATATAAAAAATTATTGGGGGAATGTATGATGTTTCAAGTAATTGATTTTTTATGTTTATTTTGTGTTGGATTTTTAGTTCTTGATGTTATGGTATATTTTTGTAAAGATGCAATGGATATTTTTGAAGGTACAACTAAGGTTAATAAAGTTAAGAGTATAAATGTTTGGGCAGATAGAGTCAGAGCTAATTCATATTCTTATGAAAATAAAATTGCAAAATAGGTAAAACTATATATGCAGGTATTGCTTGTAATATCAAGGGTTATATCTATTAGTTTTAATTAAATTGATTAAAAAAAACAAAGAGCTATAACCTTTTTAAAAATAAAAAATAAAAAAATATTGAAAAAGTGTTGACGAATCATTTTTAAGATGATATAGTATTACTTGTCCTTAAGAAAAGGGCAAACATGAAAAATGAACTTTGAAAATTAAACAGTAGGTTAATTTATAAAACAAGAAACAAACCATAAAGCCAGATATTTTGATAACAATAGTATCTGAGCCTGATAAACTTTTATTTGAGAGTTTGATCCTGGCTCAGGATGAACGCT
>NZ_AVHW01000106.1 GCF_000449425.2 Clostridioides difficile CD160 | reverse complement strand
GAAATTTGAGAAGACCTGTCCTTAGTACGAGAGGACCGGGATGGACGTACCTCTGGTGTACCAGTTGTTCTGCCAAGGCATGGCTGGGTAGCTATGTACGGAATGGATAAGCGCTGAAAGCATCTAAGCGCGAAGCCAACTTCAAGATAAGATTTCCCACCGCAAGGGTAAGACCCCAGAAAGACTATCTGGTTGATAGGTCGAAGGTGTAAGTGCAGCAATGTATTTAGCTTATCGATACTAATAGGTCGAGGACTTGACCAAATTATTTGATGTCCATTCAGTAAAATATATATGTAGTTTTTAGAGTGCTAACTCTAAAGAAACTAGTATTACTAGATTCTAAT
The DNA here is from genome assembly GCF_000449425.2 of Clostridioides difficile CD160. Lineage (GTDB taxonomy): Bacteria > Bacillota > Clostridia > Peptostreptococcales > Peptostreptococcaceae > Clostridioides > Clostridioides difficile_E. The sequence continues at coordinate 21,260 of NZ_AVHW01000106.1, read as the reverse complement.
AACTTAATAGAAATATTAAGCATAAAGATTATGTGGTTACAATAGCAGAGAGGATACACCTGTTCCCATTCCGAACACAGAAGTTAAGCTCTCTAGCGCTGATGGTACTTGGTGGGAAACTGCCTGGGAGAGTAGGACGTAGCCACGTAATTTTTTTATTTTTTGTAAAAAAAAACAAAAAATATGTATTTCTTTTTTCATTTCGGGAAAACTAAACACAGGAATTATGGACTATTATAAAAATTTAATTCTTGAGGAGTGATAGAAATGAAAAAAGTTGCTTTAATTTTAGCTATAATCGGTGCTCTTAACTGGGGAGGAATTGGTATCCTAGGTACAGATTTAATAGGTAGTATTTTTGGTGGAACATATGAAATGGTAAGTAGAATAATATACTTCATTGTAGGTTTAGCTGGATTATACTTAATACCAAGCTTAATGTCTGATGATAGAGAATAATTTAATTTATACTTTTATATTAAATACCTCATTCTAAATATTTAGGATGGGGTATTTAATTTTATAAAAATCTTAATTTGTATCTTTTTTAATGGTAAAATAGATAAGAATTGAAGTTTTTAAAAAGATGTATTATGAAAAAAAAAATACTATGTGAAAAAAGGAGTATTATATAATATATGTTTATAATTAATGAATTAAGTAAGATTGTAGATGAAGAAGTGATATCTTTTCATATGCCTGGTCATAAAAAGGGCAGAATTTATGAGAAATTAGGATATAGAAATGTATTAGAAAATTTGTATAAAATGGATACTACTGAAATATTAGGAACAGATAACTTGCATTCGCCAGAAGGGATTATAAAGAGTTCTCAGAAGAAAGCCTCAAGAGTATTTAAAAGCGATTATACATATTATCTAGTGAATGGAAGTAGTTGTGGAATACAGTCCGCGATAATGTCAGTGTGTACTCCTAAAAGTAAAATAATTGTAAATAGAGATTGTCATCAGTCTGTTATAAATGCATGTATTTTGGGAGATATAGATATAGAGTATATTTCTTGTGAGATAAGTGAAGATACGAATGTCTTAAAGGGAATATCCATAAATAATGTAATTGATGTAATAGATAAAAATTTAGATGCAAAAGCAGTGCTTCTTACATATCCTACATATTATGGAATGACATATGATTTAGAATATATTTGTAATTATGCACATGATAAAAAAATGGTGGTGATAATAGATGAAGCACATGGTGCTCATTTAGGTCTTAGTGATAGACTTCCTAAAACAGCTCTTGAGCAAGGTGCAGATATAGTTGTGCAGAGTACTCATAAAACACTTCCATCATTTACCCAATCATCAATGATACATATAAAAGGAAATAGAATTGACATAGATAAACTCTTAAATATGTTGAGAATTACAGAATCTTCAAGTCCTTCATATATATTGTTATCTTCTTTGGAATTAGCAGTAGATATATATGAAAATAGGGGACAAGAACTAATGAAAGAGCTTTTAAATAAAATTAGAGTTTTTAAGAATAATATTAACAAAAATATTGAGATATACGATACAAATGATAAAACAAAAATATTTATATCTTCTAAAAATATAGGTCTAACAGGTTATGAACTAGAAAATATTCTAAGAAATAAATATAATATACAAGTAGAATTATCTAATTATTATGGAGTTCTTTTAATATGCACGATAGGAAATAGTACTAATGATTTCAATAGTTTAGAAACAGCATTGAACAATATTGTAAAAGAAGACTTTAAATTTACAAAGTTAGAAAATAAAAAATATCCCACTCTTATTCCAAAGAAAATATTAACACCTAGAGAAGCATTTTATAAAACTAAAAAAAATGTTAAAATATATGACAGCATAGGTAAAGTCTGTGGTGAGTGTATAGTACCATATCCACCTGGAATAAGCATAATATCGCCTGGAGAAATTATCAGCAAAGAAATAATAGATTATTTAATATTCTGTAATTCTAAAGGTATGGTTGTAAGTGGATTAAAAGATGTAGATTTAAATTTTATAGAAGTAATAGATTTAGAAAATATTTAAATTTATAATACAAAGTTTAGAATTATAATGCGAAGTAAAAAACTTATAGTTGTAATAAGTAATGTATAGAATATTTATATAAAGTTGTCTAAATAAAAATTATATTAAAAAGTAAAAAGTGTTTGTATGGAGGATATGAAAATGAAAGGTAAGTTAATAATTATAGAAAGTGGTTCAGATGCAAGTGGAAAAGCAACTCAGACAAAAAGATTATATGAAAGATTAGAAAAAGAAGGCTATATGATTAAGAAGGTAGAATATCCAAATTATGAGTCTCCATCATCTGCTTTGGTAAAAATGTATTTAAAAGGAGATTTTGGTAAAAATGCCTCAGATGTAGACCCATATATAGCATCAACTTTTTTTACTGCAGATAGATATGCTTCATTTAAAACCGATTGGGAGAAGTTTTACAATGAAGGTGGAATAATTATCGCAGATAGATATACAACTTCTAATATGGTACACCAGGCTTCTAAAATGGATGCTTCTGATAGAGAAGAATATTTGAACTGGTTAGCTGATTATGAATTTAATTTATTTAAGATACCACAACCTGATTGTGTTATATTTCTAGATGTCCCTATTGAGTTTAGTGAGAAACTTATGGAAAATAGAAAAAATAAGATTACAGGAGAAGAAGAAAAAGATATTCATGAAAGTGATATAGAGTATTTAAAGAAATCTTATAATAATGCTTTATACATAGCAGATAAATATAATTGGAAAAAAATAAATTGTGTTTCAGATAACGAATTGAGAAGTATTGAAAGTATACATAATGAAGTTTATGAAATAGTTCTTGATTCAATAAAATCTATGGAGAGATAAATATGTATTTTGAAAATATTATAGGGCAAAGTTTTGCAAAGAAATATTTAACAAATTCTATAAAGAAAAATAAACTTAATAATGCGTATATGTTTGAGGGAATAGATGGGATAGGGAAAAAGAAGTTTGCTGATGAACTATCCAAGCTGTTGCTTGACTATGTAAATCTAGAAAACAGTCCAGACTATGTACTCATAAAGCCAGATGGAAATAGCATAAAAATAGCTCAAATCAGAAGTTTACAATCAGACATAGTAATAAGACCTCATAAGGACTATAAAATATATATAATTAACAATGCTGAAAAAATGACTGTAGAAGCCCAAAATGCACTTTTAAAGACACTGGAGGAACCTCCAAATTATGCTATAATAATCTTAGTCACAAACAACAAAGAATCTTTATTAGAAACTATAAAATCTAGATGTGATATAATAAAGTTCTCACCTATACCAATGCAAGATTTAAAAAATTATTTGATAAATGCAGGTATAGAGGAAGAAAGAGCTCAACTGTTGGCTACTTTTTCAAGGGGAAGTATTGAGAATGCTTTAAATCTATCTCAGTCTACTGAGTTTTCAGTGATGAGAGAAGATATACAACAGTATATTCAAGTAATGTTAGATAAAAACATAGTAGAGATTCTAAACATACCAAATAATATGGAAAAATACAGAGGTAAGATTATAAGTTTATTGGATATTATGATAAACTATTTTCGAGATATTATCCTATTAAAAGAAAATGTTAATAAAAATATGCTAATAAATGTAGATAAGCTAGTTTTTATTCAAAATATGAGTGGAAAAATTAGTTATTCTCAATTGTCTAAGATTATTGATATAATAGAAGATGCAAAGAGTAAAATAAAGAGCAATTGCAATTTCAATATAAGCATACAAGTTATGTCTTTAAATATATACGAGGTGATTAAATGATAAAAATAGTAGGTATAAGGTTTAAAAGTGCAGGAAAAATATATTATTTTGACCCTGTTGATTTTAATATAGAGCAAGAAATGGATGTAGTTGTAGAAACTGCAAGAGGTTTAGAGTATGGAAAAGTAGTAGTAGGGCCAAAAGAAATGGATGAGAGCGAACTAGTTTCCCCTTTAAAACCAATTATAAGAATAGCTACAGAAGAAGATAAAAAAATATATCTAGAAAATAAGGAAAAGGCAAAAGAAACCTTTGAATTATGCCAACAAAAAATAAAAGAACATGAGTTAACAATGTTTCTAATAGATTGTGAATATACTTTTGATAGAAATAAATTGATTTTTTACTTTACAGCAGAAGGAAGAATAGACTTTAGAGAACTTGTAAAAGATTTAGCTGCTATATTTAAAACGAGAATAGAGCTTAGACAAATTGGTGTTAGAGATGAAGCAAAATCCATAGGAGGTCTAGGACCTTGTGGTAGAAAACTTTGCTGTTCATCGTGGTTAGGTGATTTTCAACCAGTTTCAATAAAGATGGCAAAAGATCAAAGCTTATCTTTAAATCCAACAAAAATATCTGGAATATGTGGAAGATTGTTCTGCTGTTTAAAATATGAGCATGATGTATATAGTGAGGCAATAGAAAAAATGCCTATTGTAGGTGCACTAGTGCAATCAGATGATGGAAAAGGAAAAGTTGTAGAAGTAAATCCTCTATTAGAGCAAATTAAAGTAGAGTTTCAGGATAAAACAGTAAAGATATATACAAGAGAAGAGATAAAAATACTTAGAGAGCCTAAAAAATGTGATGGCTGTGGCGGTAAATGCAAAGATAATGATGGATTAGATGAAGCCACACTAAGAGAGTTAAAGAAATTAGAAGATTAAATTTAAGGTAGGGCTTTTCCTACCTTTTTTAAAGCAAATAATACTTGAAGTTATTAATATTTGAGGAGCGTTTATGAATATGCAATTAAAAGATTCAGAAAGAATAGATGATTTACAATTAAAAGGTCTTAGACTTATACAAGATACTAATGGATTTTGTTTTGGTATAGATGCAGTTTTATTAGCTAATTTTACTAAAATAAAAAAAGATGCTAAAGTTGTAGACCTAGGTACAGGAACAGGAATCATACCTATTTTAATAGCAGGAAAAAGTGAAGCTAAAAAAATTATTGGTGTAGAAATACAAGAAGATGTATATGAAATGGCAACTCGTTCTGTAAAATTAAATAATTTGGAAGAAAGAGTTGAGATTATAAATGAGGATATAAAATCTATAGATAAAGTTTTAGATATAAATGGTTATCATGTAGTTACATCAAATCCTCCATATATGCATATCGATGGAATAAAAAATCCAAATGATAAAAAAGCAATATCAAGACATGAAGTAAAGTGTAATTTAGAAGATGTAATCAAAGCTGCATCTAGATTAGTTATGCCTAGAGGAAAGTTTTTCATGATACATAGGCCAACAAGGTTGGTTGATATAATAACTTTAGGGCGAAAATATAAACTAGAGCCAAAAGTTATCCAATTTGTACATCCAAGACCTAAAAAAGCACCTAATTTGGTTTTAGTTCAATTTGTAAAAGATGGAAGACCAGAGCTTAAAATATTAGACCCATTGTATGTTTATGGAGAAGATGGGAATTATACAAAAGAATTAAAAGCAATATATAATAATGAAGATATAGGAGAGTTATAGATGAGTGGGAAATTGTACATATGTCCAACACCAATAGGAAACTTAGAGGATATAACATATAGAACTTTAAGAGTATTAAAAGAAGTGGATTTAATTGCAGCAGAAGATACAAGACATAGTATAAAGCTTTTAAATCATTTTGAAATCTCAAAACCTTTGACTAGTTATCATGAACACAATAAAGATTCAAAGGGTGATTATTTAATAAATAAACTAATTGATGGCGAAAATATAGCCTTGATAAGCGATGCAGGTATGCCTGGGATATCTGACCCAGGAGAAGAAATAATAAAACAAGCTATACAAAACAATATAGAAATAGAAGTTTTACCAGGTGCAACAGCATTTGTAACTGCTTTGGTTGGTTCTGGTATGGATACACATAAATTCGTTTTTGAGGGCTTTTTAGATAGAGATAAAAAAGTTAGAAAAGGGCAACTAGAAGAAATAAAAGAAGAAAGTAGAACTATAATTTTTTATGAATCACCACATAGATTGAAGGATACACTAAAAGATATGTTTAAGATTCTTGGAAATAGAAAAATTTCCATAAATAGAGAACTTACAAAAAAATATCAAGAGATAATCAGAGAAGACATAGAAACTGTTATAAAAATATTTGATGAAAAAGAAGTAAGAGGAGAGTTTGTATTAATCGTAGAAGGATTTCATGGTGAAAAGTCAAAAAAAGAAGATTATGATGCTCTTACAGACAGGGAATATGTTTTAAAACTAATTGAAAGTGGTATGAACAAAAAAGATGCAATAAAAATAGTTTGTAAAGATAGAAAATTAAAAAAGGATGTAGTTTATAAACAAGTCCTGGATTTATAAAACCTGAATCTGAGGTGATTTTATGGAAATAGAAAAAATTATAATAGAGAGTTTAAAGAGAAAATATACACACAAAACGTTTGTAGAGCTAGATGAAAAGGAAGAACTAGAAAAAATAATACCTAAAGTAAAATGTATGAAGTCTGTAGGAGAATGTAAGTATCATGTTGTTAATTGCTTTGAACACTCTATAAATGCATTAAGAGAATTAGAAATAGTGTTAAATGATAAAGATTTTTTCCCAATACATTTAAGAGAACATGTATCAAATTATTTAAATGTATGTATTGGGGATGGTATAAATAAGTTACATGCACTAAAGTTAGGAATATTTCTACATGATATAGGTAAGCCTGATAGTATGACTTTAGATGAAACAGGAAGAGTTCATTTTACAAATCATGAAAAAATAGGTGCTCAAATAATAGACAATATGGGGATAAAGTTAGATTTATCAACAGAGACATATAAACTTATAAGCAAATATGTAAGATATCACATGATACTGCTGTCCTTGTATAAGAAAAATGATTTGAGTAGAAAAGAATTAATTAATGTATTTAATCTAGTGGATGAAGATACTATAGGCATAATACTTCTTGGATATGCAGATATAGTTTCTACAATAAAACTATTAGATAAAAGTGAAGAAGTGAGTGTATTAAAGACATATATGGAATACATTCTAACAAATTACTTGTATAAGAGTAATTATACGCATGTATAAATTTAGTTAACATAATTGAATTTTAAATGGTTAGATAAAGTTTAAAATATGTAGATTTCAAAAACATAAAAGAAGTTGTCTTTGTTATAAAATTATGAAAGACAACTTTTTTTATATCAAAAATTGGAATCTCATTAAGAATACTTAATGGTCTATTAGTCAATAAACCATTAGTATTTAACTTATATTACAATATTGATTTTGCTTGTATTGGTGTTGATAGTATAACAGAGGTCTTAGTAGAGCCTATTTTCTTTATAGTATCAATCACATTTTCTAATTCGTACATATCTTTTACAATGACTTTTAAAAGTAAGCAATCATCACCTGTTATATGGTGACATTCTACAATTCTAGGGTCCTTTCCAGCTGATTCAATGAACTCTGTATATCCATTACTTGGAAGAGAAATATGAATAAATGCCTTTATAACTCTACCTAATGAATCTGGGTTAACAATAGCCTTATACCCTTCTATAACACCAGATTCTTCTAATCTTTTGACTCTTTCTGAAACTGCAGGAGAAGTTAAACCAACTATTTTTCCTAAGTCCTTCATAGAAATTCTCCCATCATCCTGTAAAATTTCTATGATTCTATAATCTGTAACATCCATAAATAAACAGTCCCCCTTAAATAAAAATAATTAATGCTATAAAACTTTTTTAGAATCTATCATTTTTGTTTTTAAATACCAAAGATTTCTAGATAAATCAACCTTATAAATGTGTGGTTTTGAAAGTCTTTTGTATTGTTCCCAGATAGTACTTAATTCATATTGTACATGATTTTTTATTTCAAGAACAGGTTTTTTATTATATTTGCATATTCCTTTTATATACAATGGTTTAAGAAGCTCTTTAACTTTATAGTTTGTAAATATCTTCGTTTTCCATGTATATGTAGGATGGAAGATTTCTAAAGGTTTAGATTCATCTATAACTTCATCATGTAACATAATTAAATCTGCCTCTGCTTTATTGTCTTCGTTATATATTCTTATAACTTTCTTGTAACCAGGATTATTTATTTTCTCTGGATTTTCAGAAATTTTTATCTTAGGTTCAAGAGTTCCATTTTCACAAGATGCAGCTAATTTGTAAACTCCTCCAAGAGAAGGTGAATCGAAAGATGTAATGAGCTTTGTGCCTACTCCCCATGAATTTATAGTAGCTCCTTCTGCTTTAAGTGATGATATAGTGTATTCATCAAGGTCATTAGATGCAGTAATGCTAATATCTGAAAAACCAGCACTATCTAATTGTTTTTTTGCTTCTTTAGATAAATAAGCTAAATCTCCAGAATCTAGTCTTATACCCATAGGTTTGTATCCTTTTTCGGAAATATTTTTAAATACTTTTATTGCATTAGGTACACCACTGTTTAATACATCATAAGTATCTACAAGTAGTAAGCATTTGTCTGGATAAACATCAGCATATGCTTGGAATGCATCAAGTTCAGTATCAAATTTTTGTACCCAACTATGAGCATGTGTACCAATTATAGGTATATCAAACATTTTCCCAGCTAATACATTTGCAGTTCCAGTACAACCACCAACTACAGCAGCTCTAGCACCATATATACCTGCATCTGCACCTTGTGCACGGCGTAATCCAAATTCAAATACAGGGTCTCCTTGAGCTGCAAAACAAACTCTAGAGGCTTTAGTAGCAATAAGAGATTGAAAATTGACTATTGTCAACAATGCTGTTTCAATAAGTTGAGCTTGATATAAAGGTGCCTTAACAGTAATCAATGGCTCATTAGGAAACATGATAGTTCCTTCTTCAACAGCATATATATCTCCTGTGAACTTAAATTCTTTTAAAAACTTTAGAAACTTATCAGAAAATAAATTTAAGCTTTTTAAGTACTCTAAATCTTCATCTGAGAAATGAAGATTATCTATGTATTCAACAACCTGATCAATACCACAAACTATAGTATACCCTCCATCACAAGCGTTTTTTCTAAAAAACATATCGAATACAACAATGTCTTCGTGAATATTTTTTTCAAAATAGCCATTTAACATAGTCAGCTGATATAAATCAGTAAGAAGTGTTAGATTTCTCATTATTTCTCTCCTTAATTATTATTAAATATTAAAAATTATAAAAACTCCCACACTTATACTAAAACATAATATAGTACAACTTTCAAGTATAAAGTATTACCTAACTATCATAAAATTATTTAAAGAGGAGGATGATTAGGATAGGAAAAATATGGTTTTATATGGTATCAATAGGAATAATAGGAAGTTTGATTTCTAAAAATATGGGTGAATTAAATAAAGTTATATTAAGTGAAACATCAAAAGGTATAGAATTTGCAATAAGTCTAGCTGGTATAATGGCACTTTGGATGGGTGTAATGAATATTGCAAAAGAATCAGGTCTAATCGAAAAGATAGGCCAGAAATTAAATCCTATAATGAGAAGATTATTTCCTTCTATTCCAAAAGGTCACAAAGCAATGTCTTATATAGTTATGAACATTGCTTTAAATATGCTGGGTGCTGGAAATGGCGCAACAGCATTTGGTTTAAAGGCAATGAGTGAGCTTCAAACTTTAAACAACAAAAAAGATACAGCAACTAATGATATGATTATGTTTATGGTAATAAATATATCATCTATACAAATAATTCCATTTACCATAATTAAATTAAGGATGGATATGGGAGCTCAAAATCCAAGTGAAATAATTTTTACAACCTTATTTGCAACCATTATATCTACAGCAATAGCGATAATAACATGTAAATTTTTTCAAAGAAGATATAGATAAAGGGGATGTAGATACATGGAAGTGTTTTCAAACTTACTTATACCAATAATAATTTTGTACATAGTAGTTTATGGTAAATATAAAAAAATAGATGTGTATGATAGTTTTGTAAAAGGGGCAATTGATGGGCTAAAGGCAGCATGGGACATATTACCATATATAATAGGAATATTCCTGGCAATAGGAATATTCAAAACAGGTAAAGGTCTTGATATGTTAGAATGGTTATTTACACCAATAGCTAATATGATGAGTATACCAAAAGAATTAATAGGTCTGATAAGTGTAAAACCTTTATCTGGAAGTGGTGCTTTAGGTATGTATAGTGAACTTGCAAATAGGGTTGGAATAGGTAGTTTAGTAGAAAAAATGGGTGCTACAATTGTAGGTTCTTCTGAAACTATCTTTTATACAATGGCAATATACTATGGAAGTCTAAAGATAAAAAATACTAGGCATACATTGTCATGTGCTATGATTAGTCATGTCGCTGGTGTTATAGCAGCTGTTTTTATTTGCTATGTAATATTTGTATAATTTGTTGACAATGTGGGAAAAATTTTATAATATAGTGATTATATAGAAATAAATAGTAATATAAATTATAAGCTATGAAAAGAAGAGTAAATAAAGGTTTTTTCTATCAGAGAGCTAGGTTAGGTGAAAGCTAGTGTCAAAAGCTTTATTGAAGATGGTCTTGGAGCTTTTTATCTGAGCATATATGCTAGGATAAAACGGTTGGGCACGTTATAGTCTACTAAGATGTCTATAAAGTGAATTTCTACATTTCATGTGAAACATAATTATTATAGATGAATTAGGGTGGTACCGTGAATAATCTCGCCCCTATGTTAGCTCATAGGAGGCGATTTTTTATTATTTCAATGAAATATTTATAAAACTAGAACGATAAAAAAATTAGGAGGTAAATAATATGAGCAAACCGAGTTTTTATGTAACAACACCAATATACTATCCAAGTGGAGGATTACACATAGGTCATACTTATTCAACAGTAGCAGCAGATACGATAGCTAGATTTAAGCGTTTTTGTGGATACGATGTAAAGTTCTTAACAGGAACAGATGAGCATGGTGAAAAAATCCAAAAGAAAGCTATAGAACAAGGAATGTCAGAGATAGAATATCTTGATGGAATGATAAAAGATATAAAGGCTTTATGGAATACTATGGATATATCTTATGATGATTTTATAAGAACAACAGAAAAAAGACATACAGACATAATACAAAAAATATTTACTAAATTATATGAGCAAGGTGATATATATAAAGGAGAATATGAAGGTAGATATTGTACTCCTTGTGAAAGTTTCTGGACAGAATCTCAATTATTGGAAGGAAATAAATGCCCTGACTGTGGAAGAGAAACATATTTAGTGAAAGAAGAATCTTATTTCTTTAGACTATCTAAATATGAAGATAGATTAAAAGAGTTATTTAAAGATGATAGCTTCTGTTTCCCTGCTGCTAGAAAAAACGAAATGGTAGCAAACTTTTTAGATAAAGGATTAGAGGACTTAAGCGTAACAAGAACGACTTTTGACTGGGGTATAAAAGTTCCTTTTGATGAAAAACATGTAATTTATGTATGGGTAGATGCTTTATGTAATTACATAACAGCATTAGGATATATGACTGACAATGATGAAGAATTCAAAAAATATTGGCCTGCAAATGTTCAAATAGTAGGTAAAGAAATAGTGAGATTCCATACAATAATATGGCCAGCACTTTTAATGGCTTTAGGTTTAGAAGTTCCAAAGCAAGTATTTGGACATGGATGGATATTATTTGCTGATGATAAGATGAGTAAATCAAAAGGTAATGTGGTTTATCCAGAACCTATAATAGAAAGATATGGAATAGATACACTTAAATATTTCTTATTAAGAGAGTTTGCATTTGGACAAGATGGAAGTTATACTCATAGAAATTTTGTAACAAGAATAAATTATGACCTAGCAAATGATTTAGGAAACTTAATAAGCAGAACAGTAGCCATGGTTGAAAAGTATAATAATGGTATAATACCAACAGTAAAAGTTTCAACTGACTTTGATGCAGATTTAAAAGAGCAAGCTGTATCAACTAGAGAAAACTTTGAAGCTGAAATGGACAAAATGCAATTCCATGAAGCATTAGAGAGTGTATGGAAATTAGTTAGAAGAACTAATAAATATATAGATGAGACTATGCCTTGGGCACTAGCTAAAGATGAAACTAAGAAAGATGAATTAGACACAGTTTTATATAATTTATGTGAATCTATAAGAATAATTGCAACATTAATAAATCCTATAATGAATGAAACAGCAAATAAGATATATGAGCATATAGGAATAAAAGGTCAAGATGATATAACTACATGGGAAAGTACAAAAACATTTGGTCTTATTGGCGAAAATGTAAAGGTATTTAAAGGTGAACCTTTATTCCCAAGATTAGATGTAGAAAAGGAAATAGAAGAATTAACTAAGATGTTTTCTGGGAAACCTCCAGTAGAAGAAAAGCCATTAGAGCATAAAGAAGAAATTACTATTGATGACTTAGATAAAATAGAGCTTAGAGTAGGAAAAATAATAAGCTGTGAAAAGCATCCAAAAGCAAATAAATTATTAGTATCACAAGTTAAAATTGGACCAGAAACAAGACAAATAGTATCAGGAATAGCTGAATACTATAAGCCAGAAGACTTGGTAGGTAAGGAAGTTACAGTAGTATGTAACTTAAAACCAGTCAAATTAAGAGGTGTAGAATCTCAAGGTATGATACTAGCAGCAGGTGATGATGGAGACCCATATGTTCTACCATTTACACAAGGGGCTAAAGATGGATGCGAGGTTCGTTAATAGGCAATTAAACAGTAAGGAGATTAAAAATGTTATTTGACTCACATGCACATTTAAACGATGAAAGTTTTGATGAAGATAGAGATGAACTTATTGGTTCATTAAAAGAAAAAGGTGTAGATTTAGTTGTAAATCCAGGTGCAGATATAGAAACATCAATAACAGCAATTGAACTAGCAAAAAAGTATGATTTTATATATTCAGCAGTTGGAGTACATCCACATGATGTATCAAAGCTAGATGATACAGCAATAGATACTTTAAGAAAACTTGCAACTGAAAATGAAAAAGTTGTAGCTATTGGAGAAATTGGGTTAGATTATTATTATGATTATTCTCCAAGAGAAGAGCAAAAAGAGTGGTTTAAGAAGCAAATTGAGTTAGCTAATGAGTTAAAACTTCCAATAATAATACATGATAGAGATGCACATGGAGATACTTTTGAGATAATAAAAAGTACTAAAAGTCCTGAAATAGGGTGTGTACTCCATTGTTATAGTGGCAATGTGGAATTAGCTAGAGAATATGTTAAAATGGGTTGTTATATATCAATTCCAGGAACAGTTACTTTTAAGAATAATAAGAAAACTAGAGAAGTAGTAAGAGAAATTCCTCTGGAAAGGCTGTTTATAGAGACTGATTCACCATATATGTCACCAGAGCCACACAGAGGAAAGAGAAATAACCCTTCTCAAGTAGCTTTTGTTGCTGATAAAATAGCTCAAGAAAAAGGTATATCATATGAAGAAGTATGTAGAGCTACAAAAGAAAATGCAAAAAAGTTTTTTAATATAAAATAAACAATTAAAACTTATAATGATATATTAAAATAAATCATTATAAGTACAAAATGAGGGAGTGTCTCAAGACGAACTTTTTAGTTCATGAGGCACTCTTTTTTTTATGAAATCAAATATATTTTCATCATTTTAACAATGAAAAAGGTGATTATATCTATTTTGGGAAAACCTACTTTTTTATTTCTAGTGATTTAATTTACATTTTCAATATATAATTTCTTAACATTGTTAAAAAAGAATTTACAAGATATCCATTAGAATTAACTGAAACATAATATCTATTTAACTTAAGTTGTTTATTATATTCTTAGGTAAGTAAACGAAAAGTAAATTAAGGAGGCAAAATCTTGTATACAGTTGATAGTACTAAGATATTGATAAATATGGATTTAGGGAAACTAGAAAAAATATATTCAATGATAAAAAACATATCAAGTATTTCTATAATCAAAGAACCTAACTTAGCTACAGTGATGGTAAGAGCTAATGAAAGTGTAAATAATGCAACATTTAATTTAGGAGAGATATTAGTGACAGAATGTAGTGTAAAGGTGGATGAAAGTTTAGGTTATGGAATAGTTGCAGAAAATGATGATAAGAAAGTTGTTTATTTAGCAGCTATAGATGCAGTTTTACATAGCAATAACACTAAATTTGATGAGTTAAAAAATTATATAAATAAAAGTGTATATGAAGAGAGCTTAAGATATGAGCAAGAGATTATTGACGAGTTTAGTTTGATTAATAAAACAAAAGTTCAATTCAATACTATGGATTAAATAGGAGGAGAATCATGGTAAATTATACACAAGAAATATATAGAAAACTGCTAGATAGTGCTTCATTTCCTGGGAAATTAAATAACATAGATAATATAAATATAGAAAATAATACAAAACTATCAAATGGAGCAATTGGTATAGCAATTACTCTATTAGACCAAGAGGTTACCTTCTATGTAGAAAATCATACTCAAGAAGATATAAAAAACATAAGAGCACTTACAATGTCAAATCAAGTAGATTATAAAAAGTCAGATTATCTATTTTTAGATATTAATTCAGAAATAGATATACTGCAAGTTAGAATAGGTTCTTTTGAATATCCAGATGAGAGTGCAACTATAATACATCAAGTAAATGATTTATCAATAGATTATCAAATTAAGTATATAAAACTTGATTTAAGTGGTCCTGGTATAAAATCTAAAAATAGTTTATATATAGATGGAGTTAAAAAAGAATTTCTAGAAAGATTATCTACTATAAATAAAGATTATCCAATAGGAGTAGATTTGATTTTAGTGGATAAAAAAGGAGAACTTGTTTTTATACCAAGGTCGTCAAAATTAAGTTGGGAGGTACTATAAAAATGGCTTATGTAGCAGTTAAAGGTGGAGAAGAAGCTATATTACAGGCTAAAAATATACTTGAATTTTATAGAGTAAAAGGAGAGAGTTTGCCTATAGATGTAAAGCAGATTAAAGAGCAGATGTCTTATGCTGTAGATAAAGTAATGTCTGAAGGTAGTTTATACAACAAGGAACTATCTGCATTAGCTATAAAACAAGCTCAAGGTGATATATTAGAAGCATCTTTCTATATAAGAGCTTTAAGGTCAACAATGCCTAGAGTTACATATTCAGAACCTATAAACACAGAAGAAATGAGAATAAAGAGGAGAATATCAGCTACATTTAAAGATATACCAGGAGGTCAATATCTTGGAGCAACAAGAGATTATGAGAATAGAATACTAAATGTAGAATTATTAAAAGAAGACGAAAAAAAGAATAGAGACTTTAAAGATAGTTTCATAAATGAATTAGAAAAAGTGGATGAAATACCTAAGTTTACAAAGATATCTAATATATTTAGAGAAGAAAATTTATTACAAGAGGAAGTGTGTGAAGATAAATCAGAGGAAGTGATAGATGATATCACAAGAAATAGTCTAAGATTTCCAGTTTCTAGGTCGGCAAAATTACAGGCTTTAACCAGAGGTGAAAGTGGAGTGGTATCAGGTTTTGCTTATGCTATTGTAAGAGGTTTTGGTGATGAACATCCATATATAAGTGAACTTAGAACAGGTAATGTATCTATAAAAATAAAACATCCTATCTATGAAGATGAGCAAATAACAGTTGGTGACATGTTGGTTACTGAATGTGAAATAGTTTCCAATGCATCACAAAACAAGACTGAAAATTCTAAAAAAAGTTCAGAAGATAGAAATAAAATGTCTTTAGGATATGGTCTTTGTATGGGGAACAACGAGAATAAGGCTATATCTATGGCTATACTAGATAAATCTCTAGAACCAAATAGTGAAAAACTAGCACAAGATGAAGAATTTGTATTGCTTCATATAGATGGAATAGATTCATTAGGATTTATATCTCACTTTAAGCTTCCTCATTATGTAGATTTTAAAGCGGATGTAGAAAGAATAAAATAGTTTATGGAGGTAAGTTTAGGTGATATATAACTATGGTTTTTTAGATGAAAACACGAAGAAGGAAATAAGAAGAAAAATATTAAAAGCAGTATCAATACCTGGTTATCAAGTTCCTTTTGGTTCAAGAGAATTGCCTATAGCTAAAGGATGGGGTACTGGAGGTCTACAACTGACACTATCATTAATTGGTAAAAGTGATGTAGTAAAAGTAATTGACCAAGGAAGTGATGATTCTACAAATGCTTGTAATATAAGAAGCTTTGTCGCAGATGTAAGTAATGTAGAAACCACAAAAGATACATTAGATGCTACATTGATTCAAACAAGACATAGAATACCAGAAGAAAAACTAAAATCTAACCAAATACTGATATTTCAAGTACCAATACCAGAAACACTTAGAATAGTGGAACCTAGTGAAGTTGAAACGAGAAGAATGCATTCAGAAGAAGATTATAGCAGGATGTGGGTATATCTTTATGAAGATATAGTTAGATTTGATGATATATCAATAGCAGCCGAATATCCATGTAAAGTAAATGATAGATATTTAATGAATCCATCTCCAATACCAAGGTTTGACATAAAAAAATTAAACATGTCAGACAATTTATTCTTATTTGGTGCAGGAAGAGAAAAAAGGATATATGCAATTCCTCCATATACAAAAGTGGAACCTTTAGAATTTGAAGATTATAAATTTGAAGAGGAAAAATTTGAAGGAAAGTATTGTAGTTTATGTAAAAGTACAAACACATTTTTGGATGAAGTGTATGATAGTGACACTAATGAAAAGTACTATAGTTGCTCAGATACAAGTTATTGTGAAAAGGTTAGGTTAAGAAATAACGGTGTAGATGTGACAATTGGAGGTGCTTGGAATGAGTAATATAAATAAAACTAAAAGAATAGAAAATGTAGATAAACAAGTATTAATAGGAAGAAATATCAATCTTATTTATGGAGATGGATGTGAAAAGTGTTTTGAAAGCACAGGATATGAAAGTAACAATATATGCAAATATTGTGGCTCTATAGTTGCATGTAATAATGTAAATCTAGAACTTTATGAAGGGGAAGTCCTTGGTATTGTAGGTGAATCTGGTTCAGGAAAAAGTACATTATTAAAAATACTATTTTTTCAAGAACATGCCAACAGTGGAGAGGTATATATATCACATTACAATAAAGATGAAAATATATTAGAACTTTCAGACCAGAAAAAGAGGTATATAAAGAATCATTTTATGGGTATTGTATATCAAAATCCTCATCTTGGTTTAAACTTGGATTTTAGCAGTGGTGGTAACATAGCAGAAAAATTATTAATGGCAAATTTATATAACGTTGAAAAAATAAGAGATAGAGCCAAAGAACTTCTAATAAAAACTAACATACCTGTAGAGAGAATAGACCATAAACCAAAATACTTTAGTGGGGGAATGCAACAACGAGTTCAAATAGCAAAAGCTCTTTCAAATAATCCTCCAATATTGCTACTAGATGAAGTTACAACAGGTTTAGATGTATCTGTACAAGCCGAAGTTTTGGATTTAATAAGAGAAATTCAAAGAGAACTGAAGATTTCTATGGTAGTTGTATCTCATGACTTTGATGTTATCAAAATGCTTGCTGATAGGACAATTGTAATGAAAAATGGAAGTGTTATTGAGTCTGGTCTTACAGACCAAATAATGGAAGACCCACAACACCCATATACTCAGCAACTTATAAATTCACTGTTATAAATATTGTTTGTAAATAAGTAAAATGGGGGCTTTGAATAAAATGAAAGAAACTATACTTGAAGTAAATAATTTTAGTAAAGATTTTGAACTACATGCATTGAACAAAACTATAAAGGCATGTAATAATATAAGCTTTGAAGTTTCAAAAGGGGAATTCTTAGGAATAATAGGTAAATCTGGAGCAGGTAAATCCACTATATTAAAAAGTATTTACAAAACATACATACCAACAACTGGAGAAATAATCTTTAACTCAGAAACATATGGGAATATAGACTTGGCTAAAATTGGAGACAGAGAAATGATAAACCTTAGAAAAAAGGAAATAGGGTATGTATCACAGTTTTTAAAGACACTTCCACGAATAACTGCAATTGAACTAGTAATACATTCATTAATTGAGAGTGGGTTTGAAAAAATTTGTGCATATGATATGGCAAAAGATATACTTAATCAATTTGAAATAAAGGAAAATTTATGGGATGCTTATCCAAATAATTTTTCTGGTGGAGAAAAGTTAAGATTAAATCTTGCTCAAGCTATGGTTAAAAAACCTAGACTCTTGTTACTTGATGAACCAACTGCATCGCTTGATAATCAATCTAAAATATATGTAAAAGAAAAAATGTTGGAACTTAAAAGTCAAGGAACTACAATGATAGGAATTTTTCATGATATAGAATTTATGGAAACTGTTATAGATAAGACCTTTACTATGGCAAAAGGGACTATGAGTGAAAGTGGGGTAGCCTAGATGATAAAACTAATTCATAATGCAAATATTGTATTAGAAGATGCAATACTTGAAAATGCTCATTTAATTATAGAAGGAGATACAATAAAAAAAGTATCAAATGATAAGATTGACTATGCATTTGGTTTTAATGAGATAGATGAAATAATAGATGCAAAAAACTTGTATGTCATACCTGGTATCATAGATATTCATAGTGATGCTATTGAAAAAGAAATAGAGCCAAGACCAAGTACATTATTACCATTTAATATGGCATTTTATGAACTTGATAAAAAATTACCTGCAAATGGAATAACTACAGTTTATCATTCTATATCTTTAGGTGATGGAATAGGGGTTAGAAGTATTGATAATTCTTTAAAGATGATTGAAAATATTGATTCATACAAAAATGTAGATAGTAAGAGTATAAATCATAAGGTTCATCTAAGATACGAAGTATTATATCATGAAGGTTTAGATAAGGTTTCAGAATTATTAGAGGAAAATAAAATAGATTATTTATCAATAATGGACCATTCTCCAGGTCAAGGTCAGTATACAAATCCAAAATTTTATAGAGAATATGCTACTAAAGTATGGGGAGTTACAGAAAATTATGTTGATACATGGCTAGATGGTTTAGTAGATTTACATGATAATTTGGATTGGAACAAAATAGCTAATGTTATAGGAAAAGCAAAAAATAAAAATATAAATATTGCTTCACATGATGATGATACATTAGAAAAGATGGATTTTATAAAAAATATAGGAGTCAATGTATCTGAATTTCCTATAACTCTTGAGGTTGCAAAGTATTCAAAGAAGCTAGGTGTCTTAACTTGTCTGGGTGCACCAAATATTGTAAGGGGAAAATCTCACAATAACAACTTAACAGCAATGGATGCTATATTGGAAGACTGTTGTGACATTGTTTGTTCGGATTATCTTCCATCAGCTATGATAAAGTCTATGTGTATAGTTGCAGAAAAAACTAAAAATTTAAATAGAGCAGTCAATTTATTTACTTCAAATCCAGCTAAAGCAGTTGGTATATACGATGAAAGAGGTAGCATAGAAGAAAATAAAAAGGCAGATTTAGTTTTAGTAGATATTGATAGTGAATATCCAAAGATTGTAAATACTATTGTAAATGGAAATACAGTTTATAAAAGGGAGGTATAAAGATTGTTAACAGATTTACATTGCCATACAAGTATATCAGATAATAATTTAACTACAGAAGAAATAATAAAAAAAGCATCAGAAAAGAATATAAATGTACTAGCAATAACAAATCATGATACTTTATCTGGATTAGATGAAGCTCTTGTACTTGGAGAACATTATGGAATAACAATAATACCAGGTATAGAAATCTCGGCTTATGATTACAAAAATAGAAAAAGAGTTCATATTCTAGGATATAACATAGATTTAAATAGTCAAGAAATAAAAAGTCTATGTAATCCAATGGTATGTGATAGACATAAAGCATCCGTTAAGATGGTAAATAAAATTATAGATTTAGGATACAAAATATCTCTAGAAGATGTAAAGAAATACTCATCAAAAACTGGAATATTTAAACAGCACATAATGAAAGCTCTTATAGATAAAGGATATACAGATAATATATATTCCAGTCTATATAAAGAATTGTTTCACAGAGGAAATGGTAAGGCATATGTATCCTTAAAGTATGTGGATTATAGAGATGCAATAAAAGCTATAAAAAATTCTGGTGGAATTTGTGTATTAGCCCATCCAGGTCAAATGGACAATTTTAGTGCTATTGAAGATATGGTAAAAGTAGGATTAGATGGCATAGAAGCATATCATCCTTCACACAATAAAGAATTGGAAAAAGAATCACTTTTTTATGCTAAGAAGTACAACTTGGTAGTTACAGGAGGTTCAGATTACCATGGGGATTATTCTCAGCATAACTATGAACTTGGAAGCAAGAGCTTAAATAGAGAAGACCTATTTAAGTTCAGGTTGGCTTTGGGAGGGGTTTTATAAATGTCTTTTTTACAAGTAAAAAATGTAAGTAAAAGTTATGGACAAGTCAAAGTACTAAAAGATATATCTATTGACATTGAAAAAGGAGAGTTTATCTGTTTATTAGGTCCAAGTGGTTGTGGTAAAAGTACATTACTTAGGATAATTGCAGGTCTTGAAGATAAACATGATGGAAAAATAATAATAAACGATAAGGATATGACTAATTCACCGCCTGAAAGTAGAAATTTTGGTATAGTTTTCCAGTCATATGCATTATTTCCAAATATGAATGTTTACAAAAACATAGCTTTTGGATTAGAAAATAAAAATATAAGTAAATCTAATATCAAAAAAAAGGTTAAAGAAGTTCTAGAAATTGTAGAATTGAGTGGATATGAGAAAAAATATCCATCACAATTATCCGGAGGTCAACAACAAAGAGTAGCATTAGCTCGTGCAATTGCTTTAGAACCAAACTTTTTATTTCTTGATGAACCTTTATCTGCATTAGATGCAAAAGTAAGGTTAAAACTTAGAGAGCAAATTAGAAGCTTACATAGAAAACTAGGAATTACAACTATAATGGTAACACATGACCAAGATGAAGCACTTTGTTTATCTGATAAGATGGTTGTTATGAATAATGGAGAAATAATACAGGTTGGAACACCAAGAGAAGTATATAAAAATCCCAACACACCTTTTGTAGCTGACTTTATAGGAACAATTAATTTTATAGATGAT
>NZ_AVHW01000105.1 GCF_000449425.2 Clostridioides difficile CD160 | reverse complement strand
AATTCAATGGTTACTGTTTCAGCATTAATATTCTTATATACTCCTCAAACTCAAACAGCATCAATATCAATACTAAAGTTAGATGAGATAGGATATATAGGGCCATCGGCTGCTATGGCAGTATTAGTGCTTTTAACAAATATAATAGTAAGGCTTTTGTACGAATTTGTAACAAAAAAACTAAAAAATAACACACAAAAATGGCAACAAAAAGATGTTGCCTAGGGGGGAAAAAATGAAATTTAAGAAGCTAGTTTCTTTAGGAGTATTATCAACACTTTTATTGAGTGTAATAACAGGGTGCAGTACTGCCTCATCAGGTTCAGATTCAAAGACTGATAGTAAGACAAAAGGAGATTTAACAGTTTATACAGCAATTGAAGAAGATAGTATAGAACCATATTTAGCTACATTTAAAGAAAAATATCCAGATATTAAATTAAATATTGTTAGAGCATCAACAGGAGACATAACAGCAAGACTACTGGCTGAAAAGGATAATCCTCAAGCAGATGTTGTATGGGGAGTTGCAGCTACAAGCTTATTAGTTGCAGATGAGCAAGGAATGTTAGAACCATATGCCCCAAAAGGTTCTGAGGAAATAGAGCCTGCTTTTAAAGATGATAAGGAAGTTCCTTCTTGGGTTGGAATAGATGCTTGGATGACAGGTATAACAGTAAATACTAAAGAATTAAAAGATAAAAACATACCAGTTCCTAGCTCTTATGAAGATTTAATAAAACCAGAATATAAAGGTCTTATATCTATGCCTAACCCATCTTCTGCAGGAACAGGATATTTAACAGTATCAGCACTTATACAAATTATGGGTGAAGAAAAAGCATGGCAATACATGGATAAGCTACATAAAAATATTGGGGTATATACTCAATCTGGTTCAGCACCAGCAATATCAGCAGCTTCTGGAGAATACCCTATAGGTATATCTTTTGGAAATAGAGGTATAAAATTAAAAGAGGAAGGATATCCAGTAGAAGTTGTATTTCCCAAAGAGGGTTCTGGATGGGAGTTAGAATCAAATGCTCTTGTGAAAAAAGACAATATGAAGGAAGCTTCAAAAGTATTTTTAGATTGGGCTATAAGTAAAGATGTAATGAATGAGTATTCTAAGAATTTTGCAGTTACTACAATTGATACAGGAAATCCAATACCAGAAGGATTCCCTAAAAAGCCATTAGAACAAATGATAGACAATGATTTAAAATCATCAGCTAGAAATAGAGAAGCTATACTAAATAAATGGACATCAAAATATGATGGAAAGACAGAAAAAGAGAGTTAAACTTATAGAAAAGTAATTTAAAATAGAATGTATCAAAATGAAATGATAATTTATGTGTATAAAAAGGTGGATTCTGATATATAGAATTCGCCTTTTGACATATACAAATGTTCTATAGATGGCATAATATACTTAATATTAATAAAAGATATTAACATATTAAATATAAAGAAAAGTATCTCTACTACTATTTGTAAATAAGGTTATAAAAAACAAGGTAGTATTCATTTAATAAAAATGATTTTTTAATAAGATATGTTTTCAAATAAAAATAAATAGCTTAGTACCTTGATTAAATCAAATAAAAACCTTAAAATAAATAGATGTAAAGAAAAACTAAAAACGAATAAAAGGTGAATTTATATGATAAAAGAAATAATCGTAGTAGAGGGTAGAGATGATGTTACAGCAGTTAAGAGAGCAATAGATGCAGAACTTATAACTACAGGGGGATTTGGATTTCCAAAAGGTGTAATGGAGCGTATAAAAGCTGCTAATGAAAGACGTGGTGTCATAATATTTACAGACCCAGACTTTGCAGGTGAAAAAATAAGAAAAAAAATAGCATCAGAAGTTCCAGGATGTAAACATGCATTTCTACCAAGAGAAGAAGCTAAAAAAGATGGAGACATAGGAATTGAAAATGCTACTCCTAAAAGTATAATAGCAGCTTTGAATAAAGTTAGAACTGAAAATACAGAAAAAAGAAATGAATTTAAACAAGTTGACCTAATTAGAAATGGTCTTATAGGTAACGAAGATGCATCACATAGAAGAGATGCACTTGGTAAAATACTTGGAATTGGATATGGAAACGCAAAACAATTTTTAAATAGATTGAATAATTATGGAGTTGAAAGAGAAGAATTTATAGATGCATTAAAACAACTCTAAATGTAATATTTAGTATATGAAAAATATTATATAAAATAGATGTGAAATCACAGGTTAATTTAAGACAAATTATTTCTAATAAATACTTTGTTTTAAACACATACAAATATGTATAATTAAAAAAATTAAATCTTAAAATAAGTTAAAAGGAGTAAATAATGGATAGACTATCTTCACATAGTGCAACAAAAGAAGTAGTACAAAAATATAATTTTAAATTTTCAAAGTCTCTAGGTCAGAATTTTTTAATAGATAGTAATATAATTGATAAAATATTAGTTGGAGCTAGGATTAAAGAAGGCGACAACATAATAGAAGTAGGACCTGGAATAGGTACTCTTACTCGTGAAATGGGTAAAGTAGCAGAAAAAGTAGTGGCTATAGAAATTGACAGAAATCTAATACCTATACTGAAAGATACATTGTCAGATTTAGATAACACAGAAGTAGTAAATAAAGATATATTAAAAGTAGATATACAAGAACTAATAAAAGATAAATTAAATGGTGGGCCAGTTAAGCTTGTGGCAAATCTTCCATATTATATAACTACGCCAATAGTTATGAAGTTTTTAGAAGAAGATATACCTGTAACAGACATAGTAGTCATGGTTCAAAAAGAAGTTGCAGATAGAATGAATGCTATACCAAGTACTAAAGATTATGGAGCATTATCTATAGCTGTTCAATATTATTGTGAAACAGAGATTGTAGCAAAAGCTCCAAGACATATGTTTATACCACAACCAAATGTAGATTCTACAGTTATAGGTCTACATGTAAGAGCTGAAAGAAAATATGATGTTCATAACGAAGAACTATTCTTTAAAACAGTAAAAGCATCTTTTGGGCAAAGAAGAAAAACTCTTCTCAATTCGTTGGGAGGTCTTGGTTTTCTTAATAAAGACGAAATAAGAGAAATATTAAAAGAAGCTAATATAGATGAAAAAAGAAGGGGTGAAACTCTTAGTATAGAAGAGTTTGCAGTTCTTTCAAATATAATAAATACAAAAGTATCTTCTAAATAGAAGGTACTTTTTTTTATTTTATTAACATATATTGTTTAGAGAAACTGTGTTAAGGGGGGATTGCAGTGGGTTCTAAAAGAAAGTTTAAAAGAGACTATATAATACTAGAAGCTAAAGACATAAACTTTAGATACAAAGAACGAGTACTGCCAAAAGCTTTTGCAAAAGTTGAAGTAAATGATGAAAAAGCAATTATTGCATTATATGTAGAAAATCTAAAATATGTTAAAGATGGGTATAAAGCAGTGGCAATAAAAGGTGACCATGGGTTAATAGACCTAGGAAATATAATTTTAAATGAACAAGGAAGAGGTGAATTTGTTTTAGACTTAGAGGATTATGATGATGAAATAAAAGGTATTGCATTATTGTATGGAAGAAATATACCATTAATTGGATTTAAAGGAAATAAGATTGAAAATTATGAGGACATATTATTCCAAGAGGTAGAAGATGAAGAATATGAAGAGCTGGAAGAAGACGAAGAATATGAAGAGATAGACAATGAGGAAGATGGTGATAGAGAAGAAGGTAGCGACGATGAAGAAGAATATATTATAGAAGAATATGATGAAGATGAGTACGAAGATTATTGGGAAGATGATGAAGACGTTGAAGATGGAGAATTAAAAGCAAGAACGGACATAGAAGATTCTAGTGATGAGGAAATAGAAGAATTTAATAATTATAAGGAAATAGAAAACTACAATAAGGTTAAGGCGCAAGAAGAATATAGAGATATGGAATATGATGATGAATGTGACGAAGATGATGAAGAAGATTTTGAAATAAACAGAGAAGAGGAATCTGTTGTTTCTTTAAAACCTACTAAATCAAAGAAAGCTCAGAAAGAGCAGAATAATATTGAAAAAATAAAAAGAGCCAATGGAGTAAGTCAGGGGGATAGTGGAAATAAACAAGCTAGTACATTACTTATGCCTAGACAAATAAAGAAAGGTTTGAAATTATTTAGAGAAGTAAAACCTTTTGCAACAGATTATATAGATAAGACAAGATGGTGGAAAATAGAGATAAATCCTACAACTCTATGTGGATATACAATGCCACATTTAGGATATTTAAATGTGTTGAATTATACGATGTATAGTGATGCAGTATTGCATTCATATAAATATAGACATTACTTATTTGGAGTTCAATATGATGAATATAATAAAAGAAAACATTATATCTATGCTATTCCAGGAAATAGAAGTGAACAGCCAGACAATGGAAGCACAGGGTTCTTAAGATATCAAGCTTGTGACAATAGAACAAATAGCTTAGGATATTGGTTATGTTTTATAGATTCTAGACAAAGAAATATAGTTAGATAGAAATAATAAAAATGCAAGAATTTAGCCTTGACTTTCACTTTACTAAAAAAAATTAAGGAAAGTAATATAAAAACTTAAAAACTATTGATAATATTTAAATATTACACTACAATATATGTTGAAATACCTATTATATTATGGAGGAAGATTATGATAAACGAGCAAAGAATTTTAAACGAGTTCCTTGAATTAATACAGATAGACAGTTTATCTTTAAAAGAGGGGAATGTTGCTAAAGTATTAGTTGAAAAATTAGAAGAAATAGGTTGTTCAGTTGTAGTAGATAATGCTGGTGAAAAAACAAATGGAGAAACTGGCAATATAATAGCTACATTAAAAGGAAATAAAGAAGGTAAGAAAATATTATTTAGTTCACATATGGACACAGTAACTCCAGGTATAGGAGTAAAGCCTATAGTGGATGAAGCAAATGGAATAATAAAAAGTGATGGTACTACAATATTAGGTTCTGATGATAAAGCAGGTATAGCAGCTATATTAGAAGGCTTAAGATATATAAAGGAAAATAACATAGAACATACTGATATACAGGTTGTATTCTCTATATGTGAAGAATGTGGATTAGTTGGAGCTAAAAATTTAGACTATGGAAAAATAGATTCTAAATATGCTTTTGTATTAGATAGTGGTGGTTCTCCTGGAGAAATAATAGTAAAAGCTCCTGCACAAGATGTAATAAATGTTAAGATATTAGGAAAGACTGCTCATGCAGGTCTTGAGCCTGAGGCTGGTATAAGTGCTATAATGGTAGCAGCTAGAGCAATAGAAAATATGAATTTACTTAGAATAGATGAGGAAACAACTGCTAACATAGGAATTATAAACGGTGGAACAGCTACAAATATAGTAACAGGTGAAGTTAATATAGTTGCAGAAGCTAGAAGTTTAAAAGAAGATAAATTGGATGTTCAAACTAAACATATGGTAGATACTTTTGAAAAAGCTGCTAAAGATTTTGGAGCTCAAATTGAGATAGATGTAAACAGAGCATATACTCCAATAGATGTTAACGAAGATTCTGAAATAATAAAACTTGCAAAGAAAGCTTTTTCAAACTTAGGTATAGAGGGTCATACTGAATCTACAGGAGGAGGCAGTGATACAAATATATTAAGTAAAAATGGTATCGAAGCTATAACTTTAGGAATAGGTATGAAAAATGCTCATACATTAAGTGAACATATAGCTATAAAAGACTTATATGATTCTGCTAAGATGGTAGTAGAGATAATAAAAGAAGCATAAATTTAAATAATAGTGTATAATATATATATCGCCTAGCTTAAGCTAGGTGATTTTTCATTTTATAGAAGATTGATAATCTTTATTGAAAGTAAAGAGTATACATTTGCATGTAATAGTAGATTTAATCTATGTCCAGATGTATATTTTGATTAAAAAATAGCTACGCATACTCGTGACTTTAAGTCTTGAGTTAGTAGCTAAAATAGTCAGCATATAGGGAAACTTATATGTGGAGATAGGATATAACCTATCCAATACTACTTGAATTGCTGGAAACCCCTAAAGCTAACCAAACTAAAACATAAGGATGAAATAAACCTAAGTGTGAAAGTTACGAAAGTAGAAAAAATTGGTTAGATGGTATAGGGTTAAACCCTAAGTACTTTAAAATGGGCAATCAGCAGGTAAGCTCCTAAGTAGGAGAAACTTCAACGACTATTCCTCTTGAGGGAAGTACACTACAAGCTATTGGTAGTGGAAGTGGGTAGACCTTAACGATAAGCGAAGGATAAGATATAGTCTGTGCTTCATGAAATGTAAGAAGTTCATAAGAGAACTGCATAGGTAGTAGCGAACTTATGTGAACGACAACCTCAAAAA
>NZ_AVHW01000104.1 GCF_000449425.2 Clostridioides difficile CD160 | reverse complement strand
AATAATCAGATAGGTTTAGATTTAGGAATTAAAGAATTTTGTATCTCAAGTTGTGGACAATTTATAGAAAATCCTAAGTATCTTCAGAAGTCGTTAAATAAACTTGCTAAATTACAAAGAGAACTATCGAGAAAAACAATTGGTAGTTTAAATAGAAATAAGCAAGTTAAAAGTTGCAAGACTTCAAGAACATATAGCTAATCAAAGGAAGGATTTTCTACAAAAACTATCTACTAAATTAATACGAGAGAATGATATTATTTGCATAGAAGATTTACAAGTAAAGAATATGACTAGAAATAGTAAACTATCTCGCTTAATTTCTGATGTGTCATGGTCAGAATTTGTTCGTCAATTAGAATACAAGGCTAATTGGTATGGTAGACAAATTGTAAAGGTAGGTAAATTCTTTGCAAGTTCACAAATATGCAATAAATGTGGGTACAAAAACGAGGAAATGAAGAATTTAAATATAAGAGAATGGATTTGTCCTTGTTGTAATGTAACTCACGATAGAGATATAAATGCAAGTATAAATATACTAAAAGAAGGATTAAGACTAATAAGAGTTTAAAATAGATAACTTATGTAAGAGCCGTAGGAACTACGGGGATAGCCTGTGGAGAGTTTGTAAGACATATTTTAGTATGCAAAATTCTATGAAGCAGGAACCCTGTGACTTTAGTCATGGGAGGTTCAGAATAGTTAGAGTTGTTTTATAAGGAGGAATAAAAATGGAAACAAGGTATGAGGAAGCAAATAAAATAACCATACAGTCGATACTTTGGAATATAGTATTAACAATAATTAAGATGATAGCTGGGGTTATTGGTAATTCTAGTGCAATGATTGCAGATGGATTACACTCAGCATCAGATATCATAAGTTCTGTAGGAGTATTAATAGGTAACTATGTATCTTCTAGACCAGGAGATAGAGAGCATAATTATGGGCATGAGAAAGCAGAAACATTGGTATCATTCGTATTATCAATATTACTTATATTTGTTTCTATAACAATAGGTATAGAAGCAATTAAATCTTTATTTAACCTAGATGCATTACATGTCCCATCAATATTACCATTAGTGGTATCAGTTATTTCAATCTTGATAAAAGAGTATCAATATAGAATAACAATAAAAGTTGCTAAAAAGATAAATTCTCCAGCCTTAAAAGCTGATGCTTGGCATCATAGGTCGGATGCATTATCTTCAGTAGCTGCTTTTATAGGTATAGGAGGTTCTATTTTAGGATTTAAGCCTTTAGACCCAATTGCATCAGTTGTAGTAGCTATATTTGTAGCTAAGGTAGGAATCAATATACTTATAAGCTCTGTTAATGAATTGATGGATGTTTCAGTTGATGAAAAAGAAATAAAAGAATTAAATTATATCGTAGCTGATACAGAAGGTGTTAAGAATCTAGGGGATATAAAGACTAGAAAACATGGGGCTATGGCATATGTTGATTTAACTATATGCGTTGATGAGAATTTGACAGTTAAACAAGGTCATGACATTGCTACTAAACTGGAAAAACATATAATAAAACATATGGAATTTGTAAAAGGTATAACGGTTCACGTTGAACCATGTACTAATTGTCAAGGAAATAAGTGTAATAAATAATTAAACCTTAAAAAAAAGTGTAAAAAGTTATATAATTGTTTTATGATTATAAACTCTAGGGGTGGTTAAATGAGTAAGAAAAGAAAACTAAAGAAAAAAGCTGCGATATTAATAGGAGTAGTTGTTTTCTTTATAATATACTTTATATCCTTCAAAATAGGATTGAATATGGAAAAGGATAAAAGTGAAGTTCCAAAGAAGGTAGAAAGAGAAGAAGAAGATACTAGGTCTTTAATGACTCAAATAAAAGAGAAGAAGAAGATTTATATATCAGACAAAAATATAGAAAACATAAAAATTGAAGAAGATATGTGGAATGACATAAAGTTCTTTTTCTCAGATTTTAAGAAAGTAAGAAATACTACATCTTCTTATGAAGCAGTTTATGAAGGATATTCTGATGATGGCGTTAAATTTTCTACAGACCTTAATTTTTTTAGAGTATATACTGTAAACAAGGAAGAGTATTATAAAGTTCCAGTTGATTCTAAGAATGCTTTTAAGAAGCTTTTAGATGAGAGTATATATACCTCATTTGACCTTTTAAGTCACTATAAAGATTGGAAAGAAGTGACTATATCTCATGGAAAAGAAATTAAAAAAGTTCATAGATGGAAGTTTGATGATTTAGCACATAAGATGATTTCAAAGAGGGTTGTAGGAAAAGTTCAGCCTGAGAAAAGTAAGGAAAGAAGTGAATATAACTTTACTATAGACATAAAAGGCGATAATTTTGCTGTAAAAGTTGAAACAATGGGAAAAGATTATGTGAAAGTTACTTCTAAGAAAACTGTATCTTATTATGAAGTTCATACAAGTTTGTTTGATTACCTTAAAAATGAGATATTTGAGATTGGAAAGAAATAGGACTTTAAGAAGGCTATCAAATGAGATATTTGATAGCCTAAATTATTTTTTATATATTATTTTTCAACCAACAAGTCTGCAACTTTATAAATTGGACCAGCACCAGCAGTTATTACTAAATCATTATCGTTAACATTTTCATGTAAATATTTTACTATATCTTCAAATTCTTTTATGTAGATAGCATCTACATTGTTTTGATATAATTTTTCAACTAAATCTTTAGAATGTATATCTCCTGGGTCATTTTCTCTAGCAGCATATATATCTGTTATTATAACTTTATCAGCAGCATAGAATGCCTCTGAGAATTCGCCTAAAAGAGATTTTGTTCTAGTATAAGTATGTGGCTGGAAGATACACCATAAAGTAGATTTTTTTAATTTTTTAGCAGCAGCTAAAGTAGCTTTTAATTCAGTTGGATGATGTGCATAATCATCTATTACTAAAGCATTCTTATAATATCCTTTAGCTTCAAATCTTCTTCCTACACCTTTATAAATTTTTATATTTTTTCTTATAGTCTCTAAATCAATACCAGAAACAAGAGCTGCTATTATAGCAGAAGATGCATTGTATATGTTATGAAGACCATATACAGAAAGTTCAAATTCTCCTAAGTCTTTTCCTTGATATTCTATTTTAAATATTCCATGACCACCATTGTCAAAGTGAATATCTTTTATTACAGCATCATTATCAGAGTCTCTACCGTATTTTATAATAGTAGCTTTAACATCATACAATATGTCATCGACATTTTCATCATCACCATTTATTATGAAATAGCCATCTGGAGGTAAGAGCTTACCAAATTTGTTAAAAGAAGCCTTGATTTCATCTATACCAGAGAAATAATCAAGATGGTCTTCCTCAACATTTAGGACTATAGATATTTTAGGGTTAAAATTAAGGAAGCTATCTACATATTCACATGCTTCAGTTATAAAGTGGTCAGAATTACCTATCTTAACATTACCACCTATCATACTTAAGTTACCACCAACTAGTATAGTTGGGTCTAAGTCTGCATATTCAAAGATTGTGGATAACATAGATGTTGTAGAAGTCTTTCCATGTGTTCCAGAAACTGCTATAGAATTCTTATATTCCCTCATGATTTGACCTAAAAAAGTAGCTCTGTTCATTACTAATTTATTTTTTTCTTTAGCAGCTATAAGTTCTTCATTGTCTGGATGAACTGCTGCTGTATAAACAACCATATTTACATTATCTGATATGTTCTCTTTTTTCTGACCAATATAGATAGTTGCCCCTTGGTCTCTAAGTTTGTCTAATAGGTATGATTCGTTTGAATCCGAACCTGAAACTTGGTAACCTTTATTGATACATATTTCAGCTAATGCACTCATGCTGATACCGCCAATTCCTATAAAGTGTATATTCATAATAAAACCACCTTTCTTTTTAATTAAGTCCTACAATATGAACTATTTTTGTGGTATAATAATATAATGTTCAATATTTTATAATTAATATGCATATAATATTATATGTATTTTATTTTTGAATATAATAAAACATAAGTAATATTATACCACAATAAGAATTGTTATGCATTAGTTAGTTTAACGTTATATAAAGGTACTTGTAGGAGGAAATAGTAATGAAATTTAAAAGAACAGAGAGAATTGGAGCGATAGTTAAAATACTATCTGACAATCCAAATAAAATATATACATTAAGTTATTTTACAAATCAATTTAATGCAGCAAAATCAACAATAAGTGAAGATTTATTAGTCGTAAAGAATGTATTTGAAAAACTGCATTTAGGTAAAGTTATAACTATCTCAGGAGCAGCAGGAGGAGTAAAATATATACCTAAAACTTCTATAGCAGAAAATGCAGAGTTCTTAATGGAATTATGTGAGAAAATATGCGACAAGTCTAGAATATTATCTGGTGGTTTTTTATACTTGATTGATTTAATTTATGACCCTACAATAGCTGCTAAAATAGGAAAGATATTTGCCTCAAATATTGAGTATGTAGATGCAGATTATGTTGTGACAATGGAGACAAAAGGTATACCTATGGCACTTATGACTGCAAAAGCTATGAATTTACCTCTAGTTATAATAAGAAAAGATATAAAAGTATCAGAAGGTCCTACTCTTAGTATGACATATGTGAGTGGAAATAGAAGCTCTAAGGTTGAGAGTATGAGTTTGCCAAGAAAAGCCCTTAAGCCAGACAGTAAAGTTATAATTATAGATGATTTCATGAGGGGTGGAGGTACTATAAAAGGAATGGTAGACCTTATGAATGAATTTGGTGCAGAAGTTATAGGTACTGGAGTATTCATATCTACAACAAATCCTTCAGAAAAGATGGTAAAAGATTATATCTCATTAATTCAGTTGGATGTCAATGGAGATAAAATAGTAGTAGAGCCAAATTTAAAGACTTTTAAAGATGAATATAGAAATGAAGATTTAGATGAAGAAGATTCAGAATTTGAATTTGAGATAGATGAAGATTAATAAAAAAAATATTTAGAAAAATATGTAAAAATAAAAAGAGGATATCCCTAGTTGTTCATAGAATTACTTAAAAAACAGTTTATATTAATTTATTCCAGCGATAATAATTTTAATATAAATTAATTTCTGTCAAAATCAAAGGGGGATATTTTGGTATGAAGATAACTGACGTAAGAGTAAGAAAATTAACAGAAGAAGGTAAGATGAAATGCATAGTTTCAATAACTTTCGATAATTTGTTTGTAGTACATGATATAAAAGTTATAGAAGGCCATAATGGCCTATTTATAGCAATGCCTAGCAGAAAAGTAGGCGAAGGAAATTTCAGAGATATAGCTCATCCAATAAATGCAGAAATGAGACAAGTTTTAGAAGATGCAGTTTTACAAGCATATCATGAAGCATTAGTTCAATGGGAAGTAGCTGCTGAATAATAATAAATATATAAAATGGAGAGAGCCCGAACATTTAGGCTCTTTTTAAATGTAGAATTTGTATTAAAATATGTACTTTTTAGTAAAAAAGTGCTATATTATTAGTGATAATGTATATGTTGTATACAAATTGTCAAATAAATGTATTATAATGTATATTGATTGAGAGAATAATACGAATAAAATTAAATTAGATTGAATGGAGTGTATCAATGAACTTTAAAGCTATAATCCTTGCCGCAGGCAAAGGAACAAGAATGAAGTCTAAATACCCAAAAGTTATTCATAAAGTATGTGGAAAAGAAATGGTTAACCATATTATAGATGTTTCAAAAAAATCAGGTGTGAAAGATACTGTTGTGATTTTGGGGCATGAAGCTGATGTAGTAAAGGAAAAACTAGCAGAAGAAACTATAATAGCTATGCAAACAGAACAGCTTGGAACAGGACATGCTGTAAAGATGGCTAAAGAATATATTAATGATGAAGATATAATAGTTGTACTTTGTGGAGATACTCCACTTATAAAGGAAGAGACACTAAAAAAATTATTTGAATATCATATAGAAAATAAATATCATGCCACAGTTCTTACAACAAGAGTTGGAAATCCAACAGGTTATGGTAGAATAATAAGAGATAAGAAGGGCGACCTTCTTAGAATAGTGGAACAAAAAGATGCAAATTCAGAAGAAAAAATGATAAGTGAGATAAACTCTGGAATTTATTGTTTCAATGGTAAGAGCCTTAGAGAAGCATTGGATTTGTTAAATAATAACAATGCACAAGGCGAATATTATTTAACTGATACTGCTAAAATAATGAGAGATAAAGGTCTTAAAGTTGGTGCATTTGCAGGTTCAACTATTGAAGAGCTTATGGGTGTTAATTCAAGAGTAGAATTATCAAAAGCAGAAGAGATTATGAGAAGAAGAATAAATGAATCTCATATGGTAAATGGAGTGACTATAATAAACACTAACTCTACCTATATAGAATCTGATGTTGAGATAGGTAATGATACTATAATATATCCAGGTGTTATGTTACAAGGAAAAACAAAGATAGGTTCAGATTGTATAATTGGAATGAATTCATCTATAACAAACTCAGAAATAGGTGATGGTACAGAAGTAAAAAATTCAACTATAATTGATAGTAAAGTTGGAGAAAATACTACTATTGGTCCATATGCATATTTAAGACCAAAGAGTAACTTAGGAAACAATGTAAAAATAGGTGATTTTGTTGAAGTAAAAAATGCTATTATAGAAGATGGTTCAAAAGCATCTCATCTTTCTTACATAGGAGACGCACATGTTGGTAAAAATGTAAATATAGGATGTGGAGTAGTCTTTGTAAACTATGATGGTAAAAATAAGTTTAAATCAGTAGTAAAAGATAATGCATTTATAGGTTCAAATTCCAACCTAGTTGCACCAGTAGTTGTAGAAGAAAAAGGATACATAGCAACTGGTTCAACAATAACACATGATGTTCCAGATGGAGCTTTGGCAATAGCTAGAGAAAGACAAGTTATTAAAGAAGGTTGGGTAGAGAAGAAGAACCAAAAAGATGAAGAAGGTAAGTAAGTATTAGTTTATTATTTTGGCTAATAAATTTAGCTCGAAATTATTATAAATTATATTCATTAGGATTTTAAAATTTTCAGGAGGGTTACATAAATGAATACTAGCGGAAGCGAGATTAAAATTATTGCAGGTAATTCATCGAAAGAGTTAGCACAGAAAATAGCTGACTATATAGGTGTATCAGTGCTAGACTGTGAAGTAGGTACATTCAGTGATGGTGAAATATGTGTAAACATGAACGAGACAGTAAGAGGTTGTGATGTGTTTGTAGTACAATCTACTAATAGCCCAGTAAATGATAACTTAATGGAGTTATTAATCTTAATTGATGCATTAAAGAGAGCATCAGCAGGAAGAATAACAGCTGTTATTCCTTACTATGGATATGCAAGACAAGACAGAAAAGCTAAGGCAAGAGATCCAATCACTGCTAAATTAGTTGCAAACTTAATAACTGCTGCTGGAGCAGACAGAGTATTAACAATGGATTTACATGCAGCTCAAATACAAGGATACTTTGATATACCACTAGACCACTTATTAGGTGGAACAATATTAGCAGATTATTTCAATGAAAAGAAAATAGAAGATTTAGTAGTAGTATCTCCTGACTTAGGAAGTGTTACTAGATCAAGAAAATTTGCTAATTCTTTAAATGGAGAAGTGCCAATAGCTATAATAGATAAGAGAAGACCAAAAGCTAACGTATGTGAAGTTATGAACTTAATAGGTGATGTTAAAGGTAAAAATGTTATACTATTAGATGATATGATAGATACAGCTGGAACAATAGTTAATGCGGCAAATGCACTTAAAGAGTTTGGTGCAAAAGATGTTTATGCTTGTTGTACTCATGGTGTATTATCAGGACCAGCTATTGAGAGAATTTCTAATTCAGAGATAAGTGAGTTAATAGTTCTTGATACTATACAACTTCCTGAAGAAAAAAGAATAGATAAGATAAAGATAAAAACTGTAGCTCCTTTATTTGGAGATGCTATAAGAATGATATTCTCTAACGAATCAGTAAGTAAATTATTCTAATTTATTAGATTTATAAGAGTTGTTTAAAAGGATGTAAAACTTTTGAACAGCTCTTTTTTGATATTTTAATTTATATAGCTGTTTTTTATTTATTATAAGAGTGTATGTGATTTTAGAAAAATATTATGGTTTAAAATTTATGTATAGATACGTAAAAGAAATCTGGAAAAGCACATAAAAATATGAATATTATGAATATAAAAAATATTTGGAAAAAGTATTGAAAAATTTCAGATTATGTAGTATTATGTAAATATAAACAAAGAAAGAGGTGTTTCCAATGGGAAGGTCAGAAGATGAACCCCTAATACTTAAATGATTCAGTCACAATCTAGAAGGAATATAAAAGTCTATTGAAAGTTTATTTATAAGAATTGAAAATAGTATCTATTCTATATCTTTGATGTTTGTGAGAGGGTTCTGGATTATATAAAGTTACTGTAAAGAAAGTAATTTTGCACAATGAGCATATCTGTAAATGAAGAGTTTCATTTATATAGTGATTGTGGCTGAATCATAATTAAAAGAGATAGAATGTTTATAATAGATGATTTTAATAAAATACTATATTGTAATAGCTTCTAGCTTTCAAATAAATATTAGCAAAGGATGGAAATGACAATGATAAAACTAAATGATAATTTATAAATATCTCCTTACGATATATGATAATTGTAGGGAGATGTTTCTTTTTTTGTATAGTATAATTATTTGTATGAACTGTGTTTTAATATGTAAAAAATTGGTATATATAAATAATATAAACTTAGTTGATAAAATTTGGTAACTATTATATAATATAAGTGGATATGTATATATAATTATGCATTACCCTGAATTTAATAAAAATAGAAACGTTGATATATGTTCTGTGATTTGGGCGCCTTAGAACATATGGAGTTAGTGGTGCAACCGGCTATGGAATTGTATTTATTTATGGATACTTTTATTTTCATAGCATTTTTTGTTTTAAAATGGTTATATGCTAGAAATAAATCTGGTTAGTACGTGTAAATAATTTTACTTAGATTTTTAACCAGATATATTATAAGGAAGTATTAATTAAAAAATTTGAGGGGGAATAAAAATGAAGTTAAGAAAGAATAAAAAAGGTTTCACTTTAGTGGAATTATTGGTAGTAATTGCAATTATAGGTATATTAGCAGTAGTAGCAGTTCCAGCTTTATTTAGTAATATAAATAAGGCTAAGGTAGCAAGTGTTGAGTCTGATTATAGTTCAGTTAAAAGTGCAGCATTATCTTATTATTCAGATAAGAACACAATGCCACCTAGTGGTGAATTAGATGCATTAGAGACTTACATGGATACTCTTCCAGACAAAGCAGACATAGGAGGAGGATATAAATTACTTTTAGTTAATAATAAATTAGCATTAAAGATAGGTGATGGTACTGCTGCTGATGGAGTTACATTAACAAAAGCACAAATAGAGAAATTATTAAGTGATATAGGACCAAAGAAGATATACACAGAGAATACACTAAAAACTGAGTTACAAAAAAATTCAACATTAAAAGATGGGACTCTATATATAGTACTTATAGATAATGCTGAAATGGATTCAACAAATAATTAAAGTAATATTTTTACAAGAAATATTATAAATTCAATGAAAAATATGATAAAAAAGACAGGAAGAAAATCTTCCTGTCTTTTATACTATTTTCTTTAATATCCAATCACAAATGATGATATAATTGAGATAGTAAAGGAGTGAAATCTGTGGCTAAAAAAGTTAGAATAGGAGACAAACTGGTTGAAAAAGGATACATAACAGAAGACCAGCTTAAATGGGCATTATCAGAACAAAAAAACAGTGGAAAAAGACTAGGAGAATTTCTAGTACAAGAAGGTCTTATAGATAGTAACTTATTAATAAGTGTATTAAAAGAACTTTTGGATATAGAAAGTGTATTTTTAGAAGGAACAGAAATAGACACATTAGCTACAAAGATGGTTCCAGAAAATATATGTAAAAGATATGCTGTATTTCCATTCAAAATCGATGGAGACAAGATATGTCTAGCCATGTCAGACCCACAAGATAGAGAAGCAGTTCAAGATGTAAGACGTATGTCAGGTAAAGATGTAGAGATATTTATATCGAGTGCAGAAGATATAAACAAAGCAATAGGTCATGCTTATGCACATTCAGAAATAAATAAAGCTATGACTGAGTACAACAAAAACAGAACTGGTGGAGTAAGAGAAACAGTAATACTTGAAGAAGATGTAAATGCAGCTCCAATAGTAAGATTAGTA
The DNA here is from genome assembly GCF_000449425.2 of Clostridioides difficile CD160. Taxonomy (GTDB): domain Bacteria; phylum Bacillota; class Clostridia; order Peptostreptococcales; family Peptostreptococcaceae; genus Clostridioides; species Clostridioides difficile_E. Next base: position 46,043 of record NZ_AVHW01000104.1, on the reverse strand, counting down.
AACAACATACTAGAAAATGCTGTTAGAATGGAAGCAAGTGATATACATATAGAACAAAGTGAAAATTACATGCGTGTTAGATTTAGGATAGATGGAATGCTAAGGGAATATATGAGAATGAACTCAGCGCCATACAAAGCAGTAGTAAGTCGTATCAAAATAATGTCAGATATAAATATATCTGAAAAGAGAATCCCACAAGATGGCAGAATCTATTTAAAAGTGGATAACAAACCTATAGATTTTAGGGTTTCTACAATGCCAACTAATAGGGATGAAAAGATAGCCATGAGGGTTCTTGATAAAAGTAATTTTATGGTTAGTAAAGAAGTACTAGGAATAGATGAACATGGCTCTAAGATATATGACGAGTTGATAAACACTCCTTATGGACTTATATTGGTGGTTGGACCTACTGGAAGTGGAAAGACAACTACACTATATTCAATGTTAAATCAATTAAATACAGAAAATAGGAACCTCCTAACAATAGAAGACCCTATAGAGTATGAATTACCTGGTGTAAATCAATCTCAAATAAATGAAAAAGCAGGTCTTACCTTTGCCAGTGGACTTAGAGCTTTTATGCGTCAAGACCCAGATATAATAATGGTTGGGGAGATAAGAGATACTGAAACTGCAGAAATAGCAATTAGAGCTTCTCTTACAGGACATTTAGTTTTAAGTACACTACATGCAAATACAGCAGTTGGAGCAATTTCACGTCTTTTAGATATGGATGTAGAAAGTTTCTTGATAACATCATCCGTTTTAGGGGTAATATCTCAAAGACTTACAAGAAAAATATGTGAGCATTGTAGGGTTTCATATGAAGCAGACATTGGAGAAAAAAAGGCTCTTGGTATTGATGTAAATGAATCAGTAACTATTTATAAAGGAGAAGGCTGTGAAAGATGCAATAATACAGGATATAAGGGGCGTCTAGGTATATTTGAAATGCTTGAAATTACACCAGAAATAAAAGAGTTAATAGATTCATCTGCCAATCAAAGAGAAATTTTAAAGGTAGCTAGAAAACAAGGTATGATTAGTCTAAAAGAGGATATAGTTAAAAAGGTTTTAAATGGAAAGACAACAGTAGAAGAAATGATTAGAATAATTTTGATGACTGATTAAAGGATGATATTATGAAAAGTTTTAAGTATACAGTAATAAAAGAGGATGGAAAAAAACAAACTGATGTAATTGAAGCCAATGATTTTAATGAAGCTAGAAGTCTACTTAGAAAAAGAAATCTTAGAGTTCTCGAAATTAAAGAGAGCAAAAGTAAAAACATAAGCGTCTTTAATAGAAAGAGAAAAAAAGACTTAGGAGCTGACCAGATAAGCCACTTCTGTAGACAGTTTGCTATTATAGTATCTTCTGGTATAAATAGTATCTCAGGTCTAGAAACATTAGCTAGAAGGTCAACTAATGTTACCTTGAGAGAAGAGATTAATCGTATAGTAGCAGAAATAAAAATAGGTTCTACTATTGCAGATTCAATGCTTTCATCAAAATCAAAGTTTCCAAAATTACTTGGGGCTATGATAGCTACAGGTGAGGCTACTGGTAAATTAGATGAAGTACTAAAAAGTATGGCTTCATTTTATGATAGTGAACACAGGGTTAAGCAAAAGCTTAGAAATGCGGCAACATATCCATTAATAGTTTTGATTTCTTCCTTTGTAATGATTTTTATATTTACAGCATTTATGGTGCCTAAGATGGTTAATTCAATTACAACAGTAGGAGCATCTCTTCCACTTATAACAAGAATTGTTATGGGGTTTGGTGTGTTTATGAAGAATTTTTGGATAATAGTACTTCTAGCTATTATATTGTCTATTTACCAATTTAAGAAGTATCTAAAAACACCCATTGGTAGAGCACATAAAGATAGAGTCATAAATAAGATTCCTATTTTAGGAAAAGGAATAAACTGTATGGTGGCTACACGGTTTTCAAGAGCATTGTATCTATTTGTATCAACAGGATACCCTTTAGTTCAGGGGCTTGATTATATTATAGATAGTGTAAATAATACCATGGCAGAAAAGATTTTGGCATCAGCCAAAGATGGAATAACAAGAGGTGAGGGCTTAGCAGAGAACTTAGAAAGATATACATATTTTGATTCTGTGCTAGTACAGATGATAGCTATAGGGGAGCAGACAGGGGAGTTAGAGAATATAAGTAGACAGATGGCCGAATTCTATGAGTATGAATCCGAAATTTATTTAAATAGGATGGCATCAATGATAGAACCTGTTTTAATAATTGCAGTTGGTATTATAGTTGCGGTACTGGTTGTATCAATATTTATGCCAATGCTTAGTATATATGATGCTATGTAGGAGGGAAAGGACAAATGAACAAGGTTTATGTATCATATTATGGCGATTCTATTTCCATAGTTGAGGGCAGATATAAACATGATAAAGATAAGTTTTATATAAAAAGTTTTAATGCGTTTTCAATAGAGGATATTGCACAAGATTTTTCTAAGGAAAAGTATGCTCTATTGAGATACGCATTAGAAAATGTGAAGTTAAAATCAAGACACGTAGTTTTTTGTTTAAATACAAGAGATGTAATTCTAAAACCCCAAAAACTCCCTAAGATGGATAAAAAGGATTTAGATGGATTTATGAAGCTAGAAATGGATGAGATGATGGCTTTGGAATCAGATGAATATGTGTTTTCATATGAAGTATCTAGTGAAACATCAGATAGTTCAACTGGTGAGGAGTCAAGTTTGAATCTTATCATTGGAGCTATAAAAAAGGAAGAAATAAATGCAATTGTAGAGATAATGCATGAGTTTGATTTAATATTAGATAGAGTAGATACACTATCAACAGCTTATTTAAGAATTCTTAAAAATTTAGATTACAGTGACATAATGGTAACTAATATAAGTGACAATAGTACAATTATAAATATATATAAGAAAGATACTTTATTTATTAGTGATAATATACCTATAAGAATAACTGCAAAAGACATGGAAATGCAGTTATTAAATGTAGTAGAAGAATCAAAAGGTCTTATGAATTACTATTCATCAAGAAACTTTGGTAAAGTTACAGACACTATATTAATATTAGGAAAAAGATATTCCAATAAATTAATTTACGAGGCTTTTAGTTCTGCATTTTCAAATTATGTTTCTCAAGGTCTTACTGAAATAATGGATATATCTGATATGATAACTGGAGATATAGACGAAGACGATATAAATTCAATCGTAGAGATTCTAGGAAGTATGATAGAACCTAAAGGTAAAAAAGATTTTGAAAATATAAACTTTTTACCAATGGATATACTCAAAAAACAGATGAAAGCCAAACAAATGAAAAACATACTGAAAATAGCACCAATAGTTATATTAGTTCTTGCTATTCCATATTTATGTTTGATTTTTTTTAATAATCTAGCCAATAAAGAGCTTGAAAATGTTAATGATGAAATAAGAAATATTGAATCTGCATATTATCAGATTGGAAACATAGAAAAAATGATACAAAGCAAAACTGAAGAAATAAAGGTATATGATATGTTAATTGGGAAAAAGGTAAAATGGGAAAATTTATTGGATGATATAGATAAAAATACTCCAAGTAGAGTTGAACTAACGAACCTATCAACGACTTATCAAAATCTTGGGACTACTAATAAAACTGAGAACTCAAATAACAATAAAACTACCACAAATAAATCAAGTAGCAATGAAACAAAATCAAATACGAAAAGTAATAATGATGGAGATAAAACCAGCAGTGATTTAAATGAAGATAAGACTACAAATGTATCAGAAGCATTAACTGGAGATAGTGAAACTGATAGTGCTGATACAGAAAAAGATGATAAAACACCATTATATGATAAGATACCAAATGTTATAAACATAGAAGGAAACGCTAAAGATTCTTCTTATGTAGGTCAATTTTTATATAAATTAAAGGGCTTGTATTATTTTGAAGATGTTAAATTACATAGCATAAAAAATAATGAAGAAGATTCTAACTATACATTTAGTATGACATTATACCTGAAAGAAGGTGTATTAACTAATGAATAAAGATATATTTAAAAAAGATATAAAAGATATATTCAAAATGGAAGTTAGCTTAAAAGGAATTCTTATAAAAGTCATAATTTTATTAGCTATTTTATCATATGGATACTTTGGGCTTTATCCTCAATACCAAAAATATGTTGCTACAAAAAATTCTGTAAAACAATCTACAGAAAAATTAAATACATATAAAGAGAAAACAGCTCTTATGCCAAAATATGAAAAACAACTTAAAGAAGTTGAAAGTGAGCTGAAAGAAAAAAGCAAAAATCTTTTATATGATATGCAAGATGGACTTTTTTTAATAGGCTTAGATAAGAAAATGAAAGTATATAATATTGACTTAACTAGTTACGATGTTGGAAGTGTTAGAGAATATGAGCATTTTTATGGTGTATCAACAACAATAAGTGTTAGAGGGGATTATAGAAATGTCAAAAAATTAATGGCTTATTTAGAAGAACAAAAAAATGTTACTCAGATATTAGATTATACAATGACTTCATACATAGAGCCAGAAAAAGAAGAAAAAGAAACGACAAGCAATAAGGATTTAATTAAAAATGTGAACATAAATAAAGATACAAAAATATATTGGGTAGAAGGCGAAGACAAATGGCACTTATATAATGATTGTCCATTGATAAAAGAAGGCGAAATTTTAAAAAATGATAAGCTTTTAGATAGGTCTACTAGTTATCTATGTAATACTTGTGTACTTAGAGCAGCTACAGAGAAAGAAACACAAAAAGAAGTTGTGGCTCCAGAAGCAGAAGGTGTAGTAGATGCTACATTTAAATTTATAATGTACACTAAGGATAATACTACTATGATACTTGATACAGATAATCCATCTTCATGGAGACCAGGAAAATATAATCCATTTAAGTCTAGTGCAAAATAAAGCTAAATAGGCTTTAAAGATAGGTGATGAACTTGTACAAAAATAATGAAAAGGGTCTTACCTTATTAGAAATAATAGTAGCAGTATTTATATTAACTGTAGTTTTAAGTATTTCTTATAAAGTGTTTAATGGTATAACATCAGCAGTAAAGAAACAACAAATCATTACAGATGCTCAAGTAAATGTTAATTTGATTAATAAATATCTAAATAGGGATTTAGAAAACTGCAAAGAGGTAAGAAAAGCTAGTTCAGGTAGTAATTATGAATATAATATAGAGACACCAGATAATATCGTAAGGTATGAAGTTTCTATAGAAACTAAAAATAATACAGGAGTATATTCTGTAACGAGAATTCAAAAAGATACTCCTGATGCCGAAAATGCGGTTAGAGAAGAAATAATATCTAATCAACCACTAGTTCAAAATAATAAAGAAATGAAGGAAACACCATTTAAAATAGAGAAGCAAGCTGATAAATCTATTTATACTGTAAGTATATACTATAATGAATCAACACAAGAAAGTCAGAAAGATAGTGATTTAAATAATAAGACTTATACATTTGATGTTATGTCTAGAATTGGGTAATAAGAATTTATTTAAAAATAAGTAGGTTGATAAAATATGCGTAAAAAGAGTAATGAAAAAGGATTTTCTTTAATGGAAGTATTAGTAGCTATGGCTATTATGGGAATTATACTATTTGCATTTTTTAATATTATCAATACTAACAACAAAGCTAACACTAAAAATGATACAGATATAAGTTCCTTAAACTATGTTCAAAGTGAAATAGAAAATCTGAGAGGAAAAATAAAGAGTGGAGAATTTGATTTTGATAGTTTAGAAAAACGAGAAGACGGAACTGCCGTGTATGAAAAACTCATAGATAAGTCAAAAAAAGTTGTGTATGATAAAGTACTTAGTAAGGATGATGTGAGTTTATATGATACTCCGTATGAAAAGATTACAACAATAGAAAATAAAGATGGAGATTTAATTGACAAGGAAAGTATTGTAAATAAGATAAAGATTACTGTAGAAGATAAAAATGGTCAAATATATAAAATAACTGCAACTGGGAAAAGTATGAGTGATTATTCAAGTAAAAAAGAAGTTAAAATTGTAACTGAAGTATTTAAAGATAAATAATTTTACTTGGGGGTGAGATTTTGAGGAAGTGGAATAAATCTAAAAGTGAAAGAGGGGCAGCTTTAGTTTTAGTTTTGGTTGTAGTAGCATTGCTTTCTATTGTTGGGTTGACGTTTTCAAATCAGATAGCTAATAGAATAAAATCTACAAAGACTACTAATGAGGGTATACAAGCAAAGTATTTGGCAGAAACATGTGTGGAAAATAGTGTTGATAAAGCATATACAAAATTATATGATGAGCTTGAAAAAATAGATAATGAGTTTAAAAATGAAAATAAAGAAAAATCTATATCTAGGTCAACATTAAGGAATATATCAGATACAGATGTTAATAATCAAGATGAGGAAAATCTTCCAGTGGAGAGACTTGGGTATATGAATAATATAAAGTTCTATTTAAATAAGGCTGCTCCAGATTTAGAAAAAGCTAGTATAGAGTTAAAAAAATTACAGGGTTTAAATATATTTGATGATAGGGATATTGAAGATATAGCTGAAACTATTCTTTCACATAGAGATTCTACATTAAAAATTTGTAAGACTTATACTTCTGGAGATATCAGTAAAATAAATGAAAGTATTTTGGTTGGAGATATAGATTCAACTACATTACTTCAGACAAAGTTAGTAAATAATGATATTCTTTTAAAAATGTTTTTAGAAGGAAATAAAGTTGAAAATGAACATTTAAATGCGACCTTTTCGTACACTTATAAAGCTTTAGATAATATTTCCTTGGCAATGCAAAATATGATTGAGTACAGACATACATTTCATATTGATGAGCAAAAAGTAGAAGTATCTGATGGAATTCCAAATTATCAACAGTATCATGACTTAATACAAAATCCTATAATAAATGGGAATAGATATTGGAATAGTAAATGGGAGACATTAGAAGATATGTTAAGGGTTTTACCAAATCAAAATGAAGGGTTTAATGCTTTGAGAGTTCACTTGAGAAATAATGTAAAAAAATTTGAAAAATTAAGTGATAATATCTCTAATGGAAATAAAAATACAGCAGAAAATTTTCTGGAATATAAAGATTTACTATATGAGATATCAGAGCAATGCAATCAATTAAAAAGTTTGTCTTATGAGAAGATACCAGTAGAATATGATAATATGGCCTTGATAACAACTTTTGACTATATACAGAATGAGCTTTTAGCAGAGATAAAATGTAGACTGAAAGAATTAAAACCTCAAGAAGTTGATAAAACAGAAGATGCCACTATAAAAATACCTTTTTATAAAGCTGACTATGACATGACAAAGGAAAACTGGCCAGAATTAAAAGAAAATGGCTCAGGTGCAGAGTTAAGTTTAATAGTAACTGGTGATAAAAATGGAATAAAAGAGGTAGAAGTTAAAGATGGGCAAAAAAATATTCTTGGATTAGGCGTTGAAGAAAACTCAAATTCAAAATATGAAGTTGAAGCTAAAGTTAAATTTAATATAAATGTAGATTCAAATATATTAGATAATTATGACATAAAAGATAAAATTTCAATTAGTCATGACATAAGTTCATACAAAAAAGTAAACTAAACATAAAAATATAACTTAGTATAAACAAACAAGTAATAAAATAACTTTATATATTTATTGCTAAAAAAATAAGTAAACTAATGGAAGATATGGAGATTAAATATTATGTATATTTATGATTTATTGGAGCAAGGTATAAGACTAAATGCATCAGACATACACATAACAGTTGGAACAAATCCTGTAGCTAGAGTAAAAGGTGGATTTGTAAAACTAAGTGAACAGATACTTACACCAGAAATAACAATGCAAATGGCAAAAGACATAGCAGGGGAATCTATGTTTAAAGTAATAGAAGAACATGGAGAAGCTGATTTTTCAGCTTCTCTAAAAACAGGTGAGAGATTTAGGGTAAACTCATATAGACAAAAAGGAAATTACGCAATAGCAATAAGAACTATAACAGCGGAGATACCAACTTTTGAGAAATTAGGTCTTCCAGAAAATATAAAATCATTTACTGACAGACATAAAGGACTAGTTTTAGTTACAGGTCCAACAGGAAGTGGTAAAAGTACAACACTTGCAAGTATGATAAATATAATAAATGAAACACAACAAAAACATATAATTACACTTGAAGACCCAATAGAATATGTACATCGCCATAAACAAAGCTTAGTAAATCAAAGAGAAGTAGGAACTGATACTGAAAGTTTTCACTCAGCTCTTAGAGCTATCTTGCGTCAAGACCCAGATGTAATACTAATAGGAGAGATGAGAGACCCTGAAACTGTATCAATAGCATTAACAGCAGCTGAAACAGGTCATTTAGTATTTTCAACACTACATACAGTTGGAGCAGCTAAGACAATCGATAGAATAGTGGATATGTTCCAACCATCTCAACAGCAACAAATAAAAACTCAACTATCTACAGTTTGTGAAGGGGTAGTATCACAGCAATTACTTCCTACAGCAGATGGAAAAGGTAGAATAGCTGCAATTGAATTGATGTTTGCTACTCCAGCAATAAAAAACTTAATAAGAGAAGGTAAAACATATCAAATTCCAAACATGATACAAACTGGCGTCAAAGCAGGTATGAAGACTATGGACCAAGATTTAATGGAACTTTATAAAAACGGAAAAATTACAAAAGATATGGCACTTAGTAGATGTACTGACCAAGAATTTCTGACAAGAATGATAGGTGGAGTAAATTATAATGGACATTATAATCGTTAATTTATATGTATTTATAGTGGGTCTAGTATTTGGAAGTTTCTTTAATGTTTGTATTTTTAGGATTCCAGAGGGAATTTCTATTTCTAGACCTCCATCACATTGTATGAGTTGCAACACTAGACTAAAACCTATAGACTTAATACCAGTACTAAGCTATTTAATTAGTGGTAGAAAATGTAGATATTGTTGTGAGAAAATTTCTAGTAGATATGCTATAGTAGAATTAATTACAGGAATTTTATTTTTAACAGTATTCATGATATATGGAATATCTACAACAACTATTTATTATTTCATTCTTGTATCTTTGCTGATTATAATAACATTTATAGATATTGACCACTTTATAATCCCAGATAAAATACTGATTTTTGGAGCTATATTCGCTATAATTTTTAATCTCATTTTTAAAGAAATACCAATTAAAAGTTCAATTATAGGAGCTTTTATTTGTGGAGGAAGCGTTTGGCTTGTTGTGATTTTGATTGAATTTATAGTAAAAAAAGAGTGTATGGGTGGAGGAGACATTAAACTATTTGCAATGATAGGTCTTTATATGGGTGTTAAAAATGGACTTTTGACCGCTCTATTAAGTGTTTATGTGGGAGCAGTATATGGAATTTGTGTGATAATCTTAAGTAAGATAAAGAAAAAGGAATACAATTCTGTTATACCTTATGGTCCATTTATATCAATTGGAGCATTAATAACAATCTTATGTGGTAAACAATTACTTGAACTTTATTTTTCTATGATTATGTAGACAATAGTTAAATTTAATCAAGTTTTAATTTTTATAAAAGTGAATTAAAGTATTCGATAAGGACAATATTATTATTAACCCTATTACTAAAGTGCTATAGGCTATGGAGTATATAATAATAATTTCCTTATTTTTTGCACATTTGATAAATAAATCTCTATGTATTTTTTGTGATAGAGCAAAGAAAAATCTATATAATATGTTTTTTATTTACATAATAACTGTAGTTTTATCTTTATTAATATATATAAAATTTGGAATTAGTGTAGAATGTGTACAATATATGGTATTAATTCCATTTCTAATAATTATATCCATTATAGATTACTACACAATATATGTATATGATATAACAATAGTTAGTGGTATAATAGTTCAAGGTATAATTTTTTTGGTCTTTTGTAATATTGTGCAATTTGACTATATAAATCATATAATTGGACTAGCGATAGGCTTTATTATACCTTATATTATTGCTAAATTAACAAAAGGATTAGGCTATGGAGATGTAGGTCTCTATAGCTTATGTTGCTTTGCATTGGGAAATAATTATGTATTTTATGTGATAGTTTTATCATTTATTTTAGCGTTTTTGTTTTTTATTGTTTTATACATAACTAAAATATTTAAAGGTATAAATGTAAAAAAGCAAATTCCTTTTACACCTTTTATTTCCCTATCGACAATTATAATAATATTTACAGAGTATAATATATTTGATTTTTATTATAGTTTGTTATACAAATTTATATAACAGGAGGTAAGAAATGTACGTAGTAGTAGGGTTAGGTAATCCAGGAAAGAAGTATGAGAAGACTAGACATAACGTTGGATTTGATGTCATAGATATTCTTGCAAAAGAATACAACATTAGTGTTACTAAAATAAAGCATAAGGCTTTAATTGGAGAAGGTAGAGTAGGTACTGAAAAAGTATTATTAGTAAAACCACAAACTTATATGAATTTAAGTGGGGAAACATTAATAGATATATATAAATATTACAAGGTTGATTTAAGTAATATAGTAGTAGTATATGATGATATAGATTTAGAGGTTGGAAAGATACGTATAAGAAAAAAGGGAAGTGGAGGAACTCATAATGGTATGAAGTCTATAACAAAATGCCTAGGTTCAAATGATTTTCCAAGAGTAAGAGTAGGTGTATCTAAGCCAGCAATTGGTCAAGATTTAGCTGATTTTGTACTTTCTAGATTTAGAAAAGAAGAATCTGATAATATAAATGAAGCATTAGAAAAAGCGGCATGTGCTATTGACTCTATAATAAGAGAAAACATAGATATGTCTATGAACAAATACAATGGATAGTGAGAGGGAGATTTAAATGAATGATGTTTTTTTATATCCTTTGCAAAATTCAAAAGAGTATAAAGATATAATAAACTGTATAAAAAATACAAAAGGCTCATTATTGGTTAATGGACTTTTGCCAGTACAAAAACCTCATATATCTTATTCTATGTTTAATGATTTGTCACGACAAATGATTTTTATAACTAGTAGTGATTTAGAAGCCAAGAAAGTATATGAAGATTTAAGTTTTTATATTGAAGATAAAGTTGAATATTTAAGATTTCAAGATATTTATTTTTATCACTTAGATGCAAAGGACAGAAACGAAGAGGCAAAGAAATTAAAGGTATTGTTAAAACTAGCAAATAGGGAAAAAATAATTTTAGTAACTTCTATTGAAGCAGTTTTAAGAAAATACATACCAAAACAAGTTTTACTTGATAGTGTATCTCATTATAAGGTGGGAGACAGTTTAGATTTAGAAAAACTAACTGAGAAACTAGTTTCATTAGGATATGAAAGAGTTTCAAAAATAGAGGGGTTTGGTCAGTTTAGTATAAGAGGTGGAATTATTGACGTGTTTTCGCTTGAATATACAAATCCAATTCGTATGGAATTATTTGATGATGAGATAGATTCCATACGAACTTTTGACGTATATTCGCAAAAATCAATTGATAAATTACAACAGTTTTCTATAACGCCATCTAGAGAATTTATTTATCCAGAGAAAACTACAGATGCATTAGTTAAACTAAAAAAAGAAACAACTAAGATTACTGATGAAGGTACATTTCAAAATATAGACTATATATCAAGCAAGACTTATTTTGAAGGTGTAGAAAACTATATAGACTATATTTATCCAGAAGAAAACAAAAGTATATTTACCTATCTAGCAGATGATGCAATAGTATTTATCAATGATATAACAAGGCTTAAAGAAAGATGCGAAAATTATATAAATGAGTTTAGAGAAAATTACAAACTTAATCTTGAAAGAGGCTTGGCTATTAAAAACCAAGGAAAATTATTATATCATTATACAGACTTAGAATATCTAGTAAAAGACAAGTCTGTAGTTTTAAACTCACTATTGCCAAAGTCTATAAATAATTTTTCTATAAAATCTATAATCAACTTTGAAAGTAGAGAAGTTCCTACATTCAATGGAAAAGTAGATTTGCTTATAGAAGAATTAAATCGACTGAAATATAATGGATACAAAATAATTTTAGCAACAAATACATTGGAAAGAGCAACTAAATTAAGAAAAGATTTATTGGATAAAGGCTTAGAAACAACTGTTTCTAAAGATAGAGATATTGAAATTAAATCTTCTCAAATTGTAATCGTACCTGCACATATAAACAGTGGTTTCCAGTATAAATCAATAAAGTTTGTTGTTATAACAGATAATGAAATGATAGGTGTTTATAAAAGAGCATCTAAAGCTAGCAATAAAAAAGCTAAAAAAGGGAAAAAGATAGAATCATTTTTAGATTTAAGTGTTGGTGATTATGTAGTACATGAAAATAGTGGTGTAGGTAGATACACAGGGATTGAACAGATTACAGTCAATGCTATTAAAAAAGATTATATGAAAATAGTTTATCAAGGTGGAGATAATCTATATGTGCCAATAGACCAGATGGATAAAGTACAGAAATATATTGGTGCAGAGGTAGAAAAAGTTAAGTTAAATAAGCTTGGAACCAATGAATGGACAAAGGCAAAAGCAAAAGTCAAAAAAGAAATTGAGGACATGACAAAGGACTTAATTGAACTTTATGCAAAACGTGAAAAAATACAAGGATATAAGTTTTCAAAAGATACACCTTGGCAGGCAGAGTTTGAGTCATTATTTCCATATCAAGAGACAGAAGACCAATTAAAGGCAATAGAAGAAACTAAAAAAGATATGGAATCAAGTAAGGTAATGGACAGACTTGTATGTGGAGACGTTGGTTATGGAAAAACAGAAGTGGCGATTAGAAGTATTTTTAAAGCTTGTATGGACCAAAAACAAGTTGCTGTACTAGTTCCAACAACCATACTAGCTCAACAACACTATAATACATTTAAAGAGAGATTTGAAAATTATCCTTTGAGAGTGGAAGTTTTAAGCAGATTTAAAACGCCAAAACAACAAAAACAAATTATTGAAGATGCCAAAAAAGGATTAGTAGATATTTTGATTGGAACACATAGAATAATATCCAAAGATATAAATTTACCAAATTTAGGTCTTGTAGTTATTGATGAGGAACAAAGATTTGGGGTAAAACATAAGGAAGCTTTAAAGAAAATTAAATCTACAGTAGATGTACTTACACTTTCAGCAACTCCTATACCAAGAACCTTACATATGTCTTTAAGTGGAATAAGAGACATGAGTGTTATAGAAGAACCTCCACAAGAAAGACACCCTGTAATAACATATGTTACAGAGAGTAAGGAAAGCGTAATTCAAGATGAAATAGAGAGAGAATTAAGTAGAGGTGGACAGGTATTTTTCGTATACAATAGAGTTGAGCATATTGAAGAAATGGCAAGTATGATTCAAAAGCTCGTACCAGATGCTAGAGTAGCTGTTGCACATGGAAGAATGACTTCTAAATCATTAGAAAATATAATCCTAGGATTTTTAAATAAAGAATATGATGTACTAGTTTGTACTACAATAATCGAAACGGGTATGGACATATCCAATGCAAATACAATGATTATATATGATGCAGATAAAATGGGATTAGCTCAACTTTACCAATTGAGAGGTAGAGTTGGAAGAAGCTCCAGACAAGGATATGCGTATCTTTTATATGAAAAAGACAAAACTCTGAGTGAGATAGCAGAGAAGAGATTAAAAGCTATTAGGGAATTTACAGAGTTTGGCTCAGGTTTTAAAATAGCAATGAGAGACCTTGAAATAAGAGGTGCTGGAAATATTTTAGGCTCTCAGCAACATGGTCATATGGCAGTCATAGGTTATGATTTGTATGTTAAAATGCTTAATGATGCAATTAAAAAGGTTAAAGGTGAGCCTATTGTGGAAGAAATTGATGTTGAAATAGATTTAAGTGTAAATGCATACATTCCAGATAATTATATAAAAGATGAATTGATTAAGATTGAAATGTACAAAAAAATAGCTTCTATTGAAAATAAAGAAGATATGTTGGAGATACAAGAAGAACTTGAGGACAGATTCTCTGATATACCTAAACCAGTTCAGACACTACTTACAATAGCTTATATAAAATCATTGTGTAAGGTATTGAAAATAGAAAAAATAAGACAATTAAAAGATGAAATATTATTAGTTCCAATAACAAAGTATAGAACTAAACAGAAAATAGGTTATAATATAGTTACAGAATTAGAAGAATTATTAGAAAAAATGTGCAAGGTGAAATAACTTGTAAATTTAAGAAGGGATGTTTTAAATTTGAAAAAAGTAATAACATTGGCAATAGCTATGATTTTGGTAGTATCTATGACTGCCTGTAGTTCTAGTAAAGAAGAAACTGTAGCGACAGTTGAAGGAGCAAAGATATCATCAGATGAATTTAAAAAAACTATAGCTCTTTATAAAGATTCTATGGAACAAACTTATGGAAAAGATATATGGGATAAGGAAGTTGAAAAAGGTGTAAAGTATAAGGACAAGTTTAAGGATTTAATTCTTGACCAACTTATAACTACAGAAGTAATATATTCTCAAGCTAAAAAAGATAACTTACTTCCTAAGAAAGAAGATGTTGAAAAAAGTCTTAAAGATTTAAAAGATGCTATGAGTAAGGACGAAAAATATAAAGAACAGCTTAAAAAGTTAGGAATAGATGATGCATTTTTAAAAGACCAACAAGAGAAAGATTTAGCTATGCAAAACTATCAAAGTAGTTTCGCTAAAAAGACTAAAATATCAGATGAAGAAATGAAAAAATACTATGATGAGCACAAAGATGAATTTAAAAAAGATGAGGTAGAAGCTTCTCATATTTTATTAAAAACAGTAGATGAGAATAACAAGCCACTTTCAGATGAGAAAAAAGCAGAAGCTAAGAAAAAGGCTGAAGAAGCTCTTAAAGAAGTTAAATCAGGTGAAGATTTTGCAAAAGTAGCAAAAAAATATTCACAAGACTCTACAGCAAGTGATGGTGGTAAATTAGGTTTCTTCTCAAGAGGACAAATGGTTGCTGAGTTTGAAGAAGCTGCTTTTTCTATGAAAAAGGGTGAAGTATCTAATTTAGTTGAAACTCAATATGGATATCATATAATTAAAGTAACAGACAAAGTAAATGAGCAAACATCATTTGAAGATGCAAAAGAAACTATAAAAGACCAATTGTTAAAAAATAAGTATCAAGAGCAAATAGAAAAATTAACTAAAGAAGCTAAAGTGGAAAAAGATGAAAAAGTAATAAATAAAATCACAATCTAAAAACTAAAAAAAGAGTAATATGCTTAAAAAAGCTATATCTAGATAAGATATAGCTTTTTTTGTATATTTTTCTTAACAATGGTAAAAATAAACTTAAAGTAATTTATGGAGGGATTAAAAAATATGAAAGCAACAGGTATAGTTAGAAGAATAGATGATCTTGGAAGGGTAGTTATACCAAAAGAGATAAGAAAGACATTAAGAATTAGAGAAGGAGACCCTTTAGAGATATTCACAGCAAAAGATGGAGAAGTCATACTTAAAAAATACTCTCCAATAGGAGAATTAAATGAATTCTCTCAAGAATATGCTGAAACATTAGCTGAAGTGCTAGGATATGGTGTATTGATAACAGACTTAGATTCTATAATAGCTGTATCTAAACTTCCTAAAAAAGATTATAAAGAAAAAAGTATAAGTGATGAGCTAGAAGCAATAATAAGTGAAAGGACAGTAAAATATTCAAAAGATAAAAACCTTTTACCTTTATTTAAAGAAGACCAAAAAGAATATACTAGTCAAGTTATTATGCCTATAATTAGTGCATCTGGTGACTGTATAGGTTCAATTGTAGTAGTTTCAAAAGATAAAGATACAATTGCAGAAAATGAAGAAAAATCTTTGAAAATTGCTGCTAACTTTTTAGGAAAACAAGTTCAATAATTTTATCATAAAGACCTTTTAAATGAAGGTCTTTTGAAGTTTTTGTGTAAAATATTGAATATAGCATCAAAAATATGGTATATTAAAGTTTGTTATATAAACAGTATGGAGGTTATGTTATGAACAATAACAAAAATAAAGACTCCTTTTTAAAGGGAGCCCTTATACTTGGGTTAGCAGGTGTAATCGTAAAAATAATGGGAGGATTTTTTAGAATCCCTCTTGGGAACATGATTGGTTCAGAAGGAATGGGATACTATCAGGCTGCTTATCCTGTGTATACTCTATTTTTAACATTAGCTACTGCTGGATTCCCAACGGCTGTGGCAAAATTGGTTTCGGAAAAAGTTGCCATTGGAAATTTTAAAGGTGCAAATAAGATATTTAAGGTATCACATACAGTTTTATTTATAACCGGAATAATATCATTTTGTATATTATTTTTTGGTGCCGACTACATAGTAACAAACATAATGAAAAATCCAGGTGCATTATACTCTATGAAAGCTATTGCTCCAGCATTATTATTTGTCCCTGCAATGTCTGCATATAGAGGATATTTTCAAGGGAGACAAGATATGACTAAGATTGCTGTGTCTCAAGTTGCAGAGCAATTTTTTAGAGTTGTATTAGGTCTTACTTTGGCCTACCTACTTATGAAAAGTCTAGGTCAGACTTTTGGAGCAGCTGGTGCTATATCAGGAGCTACAATAGGTTCAGTAGCATCTATGATTTACTTGATGTTTGCTTATATGCTAGGAAGAAAAGAGCGTAGAGCAGAGATAGATGCAAGTCAAAGATTTAAAGATGAGAGAGTTTCTTATATTTTTAAAAAGCTTTTAATTGTTGCTATCCCTATAACAATAGGAGCATCAGTAATGCCACTTGTAAATATGATAGATAATGTTATCGTGATAAGAAGACTTATGGAAGCAGGCTTTACATACAAAGTAGCAAATTCAATGTTTGGTCAGTTAACAGGTATGGCAATGGCCACAATAAATTTACCAGCAGTTATAACAACTGCAATGAGTATGAGCTTAGTGCCAGCAATTTCTAAAGCATATGCATTAGGAAATAAGTCAAAAGCTAGAAAAGATACTAAGAGTGCAGTTAAGGTAACTTTACTTATAGTGTTACCTTGTGCGTTTGGTATGGCTTCTTTAGCAATACCAATAATGGGTCTTTTATTTCCACATGAACCATCTTCTGTAGGAACTATTTTGTTTACTCTTACTCCATGTGTATTATTTTTAGGTTTAATACAAACATTAACTGGTATAATTCAAGGAATGGGAAAACCAATAGTCCCTGTAATTGCCCTATGTGCTGGTATGTTATGTAAGATTGTGATAAGTTATACTTTGACAGGGATACCAGATATTAATGTATTGGGTTCTGCATTTGGGACAGTTACAGCATACTTTGTAGCAGCTATGATTAACTTATTATATGTTAAAAAACACATGAATGTAAACTTCCCTAAAAAAGAATTTATAATAAAGCCATTTATAACAGTTATGACAATGTTTATAATGGTTAAGTTGAGTTACGGTGCTTTAGTTGGATTCTTAGGAAATAGCATATCTACAATAATTGCAATATGTATTGGTGGAATTGTATATGTAGTAGTTATACTTGGAATAGGTGGAGTTAAAAAAGAAGAGATTTTAACTATGCCAAAAGGTGATAAATTATATAAATTGTTAAAAAAAGTTAAACTTATAAGATAATATAGGAATATATATGTAAATAAAGGAAATACTATACAAATAGTAAAGCTCCTTATTTGCATAATAATACAAAAATAAAGTGAAATTTGCTAATAGGAGTGATGTTATGGGTAAGATAAGTATTGTAGGTCTTGGACCAGGAGATTATTCTCTTATAAGCCAAGGTGTTTTAGAATCTTTAAAAAATAGCCCTAGAGTCTTTTTTAGAACAGAGAAACATCCAATAATTGATAAACTTAAAGAAACTATACAATACACTTCTTTAGACTATTTTTATGAAAATGAAGAAAATTTTGAAAATGTCTATTTAAAAATATCTGAGTTTATCATAGAAGAAGCTACAAAGGGTGACTTAATATATGCTGTTCCTGGTCATCCAAGAGTCGCAGAAAAGACTGTAAGTATAATAGAAAGACTAGCCAATGAAAAGCACATAACAGTAGAAATATTGCCTTCTATGAGCTTTGTAGACGCTATGTTTAACTATTTGGGCATAGACCCATCTGAAGGCTTTAAATTGATAGATGCTTTTGAAATAGAAAATTCATATATAGACTTAGATACTAGTATGATAATAACTCAAGTATATGATAAATTTATAGCATCTAATGTAAAGTTAAAGCTTATGGAATACTATGACTATAATCAAGAAGTATGTATAGTAAATGGAGCAGGTGTCAAAGATTTAGAAAGTAAAAAGTTTATAAAACTGTGCGAATTGGACAGAAATGAAAACTTTTTTGACTATTTAACTAGCTTATATATACCCAAAAGTTCTAAAAAGATGTATAATACAGTACATGACTTAGAAATAATAGTTAATACACTTAGAAGTCCATCTGGATGTGAATGGGATAAAAAACAAACGCATCAGTCATTAAAAAATTCTGTTATAGAGGAAGCATATGAGCTTTGTAATGCAATTGACAATAATGATATAGATGAAATGGTAGAAGAACTAGGAGATGTTCTTTTACAAGTTATATTCCATTGTCAGATAGGAAATGAGGAGGGCTACTTTGATTTAAAAGAAGTAGTAAATGGAATCTGTAAAAAATTAATTCATAGACATCCTCATATATTTAGTGGTGTAAAACTAGATATGTCTAAGTTTGAAAAAACTTGGGAAGAATTAAAGAAAGAAGAAAAGGGCGAAAGCACTGTAACAGATGGTCTTAGAAGGATACCAAAACATCTACCAGCTCTTATGAAGGCTAGTAAAGTTCAACATAAAGCAGCCCTTGTTGGCTTTGATTGGGACAATGTAGAAGATGTATTTAAAAAAATTGAAGAAGAATATCAGGAATTACTTGACGAACACAGGGTCGGGAATATAAAATACATAAAGGAAGAACTAGGCGATTTATTATTTTCGGTAGTAAATCTAGCTAGATTTTTAGACATAGACTCAGGAGAAGCCTTGAACTGTACTACAGATAAATTCATAAATAGATTTGAGTTTGTAGAGAAAAGTGCAATGAATTTAAATAAAAAATTAGAAGACATGACACTTGAAGAGATGGATGAATTTTGGAATCAGGCTAAAAAACAATAAAATTGTGGAAGGAAATTTGTCAAAAATCTAGAACTTTTATCACAAAGATAGAAGTCTATATTATAAACATTTTTAGGAGGTAAATATCGTGAATAAAGCTGAATTAGTATCAAAGATGGCAGAAAAAAGTGGATTAACAAAGAAGGAAGCAGAGGCTGCATTAAACGCATTTATGAGTTCTGTTCAAGATGCACTAGTAAATAATGAAAAAGTTCAATTAGTTGGATTTGGAACATTTGAGACAAGAGAAAGAGCTGCTAGACAAGGAAGAAATCCAAGAGATCCAGAGCAAGTTATAGATATACCAGCTTCTAAAGCACCAGTTTTCAAAGCTGGAAAAGGATTAAAGGATATAATAAATGGATAATTAGAAATCTTGTGAAAAAGTGTGGATAAATTTGCCACACTTTTTCTATAGAACTAAGGAAGGTGATAATTATGAGATTAGATAAGTTTTTAAAAGTATCTAGGATTATAAAGAGAAGAACTGTTGCTAAAGAGGCATGTGATAAAGGAATTGTCACTATAAATGGAAAAGTTGCTAAATCTTCTTCAGAAGTGAATATTGGAGACACATTAGAAATACAATTTGGAGAGAAAAAGATGAAGCTTAAGATAAATGAAGTAAAAGAGCATGTGTTAAAAAATGATGCAAAAGAAATGTACGAAATTTTAGAATAAAATTGATAGTCCTCTAGTATATTAATAGTAGTATTAGTGAAATATTTACTGGGGGGATATTATGGAACAGAACATAACTTTGAAAGATAGATCAAAGCTGGTTATTTCAGGAGTCGAGCACATATATTCTTTTAATGACAAAAGAGTTGAGCTTAAAACTTCTGTAGGCGAGATGGTGATTGAAGGCGAGAACCTAGATATGAGCAAGCTAAGTATAGACGAAAATATAATTAGCATAGATGGAACTATAAATTCTATGGTGTATGCAAAGCCTAAAAAGCCACAAGAGAGTTTCTTGAAAAAGGTATTTAGATAGATGATACCTTTCACTCAAGATGTAAGTATTTTTTATGCTACTATTTATGGTGGAATACTTATAGGAGTATTGTTTGATTTTTATAGAGGTCTAAGAGGAAACTTTAAATTTATCAATTATTTCGCAATAATCTTTGATGTGTTGTTTTGGTTTCTAGCAACGGCTATAATATTTCTAACAATAAACCTTACGGAATTTTTTGATTTAAGATATTACCATTTTGTGGCTTTGTTTATTGGTTTTATTTTATACTATAACACCATAAGTAAAATTGTTTTATCAATTATCAATAAAATAATCTGTTTTGTGAGGAATTTTTTAAAAAAAGTTATACACTACATAGTCAGTTTTTTAAATAATTTGTATTACGTTATAATCTATTCACTACACCTACTATTTGATATTATATTTTATATACCAAACATATTTATAGCAACAAAGAAGGGTATAAAAAGAAAATCAAATAAAAAATCAAAGAGCAAGAAAAAAACAAAACCTAAGAAGAAAAAAAATAAAACTAAAAAAAGGGTGTAGAGAAAATGAACTTAAGAAAAAAATTTTCAGGACAAATTGTTGTTATCAGTTTATTTTTAGGAATGTCAGTTTTTAGTATGATAACAGGGTTTGTATTTGAGTACACAAAAGCCAAGGAATATAAAAAAGAAATAGCAAGTCTAAATAAACAATTAAAAAAGACTGAAATACAAATAAACAGCTTAAAGAAAGATGAAAAATCATATGAAGGAGACTTAGAAGAAATAGCAAGAAAAAGATTAAATATGGTAAAGCCTAATGAAACTGTTTATGTTGATATAAATCGTTGATTAAAACTTGCTAATAAGTTTACAGATGTATTGATTTTAAAATTTAAGATTTGATAAAAAAGTCATTCAGTTTAAGGATGGCTTTTTATTTTTATTGAGGAGGTATTTCATAATGAAAGTAGGAGCTATAGACATTGGGACAAACTCAATGAGATTATTAATAGCAGATTATAGAGATGGAAATCTCATAAACAGAAAAAAGTTTGTTAATACAACTAGAATTGGGCATGGTGTAGATAGTAAAGGATATATAAAAGAAGATGCTATTCAAAGAAATATAGATGCCTTAAAAGAATTCTCTGAAAAGTGTAATGGTGAAAAGTGTGAGAAGGTATATTGTATGGGAACATCTGCCCTTAGAGATAGTAAAAATGGAGATTACTTTGTTAAACTTGCAAAAGAAGAAACTGGAATAGATGTTGATATAGTTACAGGAATAGAAGAATCGAATTTGGGATTTAAGGGTGTCTTAGAAGGCATACAAGGTAAAGATAATATTATTGTTATAGATATTGGTGGAGGTTCAACAGAATTTATTATAGGCGACTCAGATGGAATTAAATTTAATAAAAGTGAAAATGTAGGTGCTCTTAGAATGACAGAGAGATTTTTAAAGCATGATATCATTGAAGATGAAGAGTTTGAAAATATGAGTTCATTTATATATAACGAGATTGATGAAACTTTAAATTATATAAAAGAAAGGGGATTAAAAACTCTTATAGGCATAGGTGGTACGATTACATCATTATCAGCAATGAATCAAGAATTAGAGGTTTACTCTATGGAAAAAATACATAATAGTAAAATACACAAAAAAGAAATAGAAGAAATTCTACAAAAATTAATAAACATGACATTAAGTGATAAAAAGAACTTAAAAGGGCTACAAGAAAAACGTGCGGATATTATAACTGCTGGTGTAAAAATATTGAATATAATAATGGAAAAATTAGAAATAGAAGAAATAACCGTAAGTGAATACGATAATTTGGAAGGCTTAATATGTCAAAAGTCAAAAAAAATGTATTAATATTTTTTGATTTTTAAAACCGATTATGACAAAAAAAATTACTCCTCTTTGTTACAATTCTTAATATAAACAAAAGAGGAGGTTTTTTTATGCAAAGAAGTGTAGCAGTTGTGGAGAGTAAGACTGTAAAACCAAATGTCATAAAATTAATAAGCGGATATATTGATTTTACTACGGCGGCATTCGCCGTAATGGGATTTTTACTTAGTAGGTCTATTATAGTAGACTCTGTAGCCCCTTTAGGAATTGCCTTTTTTATATGTGCATCAAAGATTGACAAGTACAAGATACCTGTATTCATATCAACATTATTAGGAATATTGTTATCATCTAATGATTTTGGAAATGTAGCAAAATATGCTGTGTGCCTTACAATATTTATGGCGATGAATAAGAAATTAAAATTATCAGATTCAATTGCTAAGGTAGCATTTATAGGTGCAATGATATTACTTCCAATTTCCATGGGACAAGCTTTCTTTTCAAATAGGTATACGTACAATCTTCTTATAGCAGGTGTAGAAGCAATAATAATGTTTATATCTATATATGTGTTTTCTTATGGGATAGGTTTAATGGCCAATGTCAACAATAGGATGTCTGTACGGACAGAAGAAGCTATCTCAATAAGTTTACTGCTGACCTTTAGCATAATGGGGATAGGTGATATATCCTTGTTTGGAATATCAATAAGGACCATTTTATCAACAGTATTGATATTACTGACCTCCATAGTAGGAGGAGCTACCATGGGAGCATCTAGTGGTGTAATTATTGGGGTAGCATCCATTTTAAATAACATGACATCAGCTATTTATATGGGAATATATTCTTTTTCAGGATTAATAAGTGGTGCATTTAATAAAATAAATAAATATTTCTGTATATTAGGATATATTCTAAGTTGGACAATAATATACCTATATACTTCTGGTATTCCTTCTAATATGATGCAATTAAGAGATATACTATTAGGTTGCTTAATAGTCCTGGTGTTGCCAGAGAGGTTGTTTAATAAGATTGAAAAATTAATAAAAAGTAATGTAGCTTCAAATGAAATCGTATACGATTATATTATGAGAAGCAAGAACTTAACTAATAGTCGATTGAATAGTATTTATAAAACTTATGATGACCTTGCAGATACATTTGACAAGATAAGAGAAAAGGATAAGGTACTAGACCAAAGAGATATAGCCAATGTAATAGATATGATTCATAATGATGAATGTAAAAGTTGTAGTATGAGAAGAATGTGCTGGGAATCAAGATTTAATCATACATACACTATGATATATAACATTCTTGAAAAAATTGAGGAGAAGGGAGAATTAAGTTTAAACGATATACCTAAAAACTTTAGAAAGGAATGTATGAAACCAGAGTCAATAGTGAAAATATCAAATCACTATTACAAAATGTTTGTATTAGATTATGATTGGAGTGTGAAGTTTTCAGAAAGTAGAAAATTAATAGCAAATCAGATAAGAAGTATTTCAAAGTCAATTAAATCGTTATCTCAAGATTTAGAGGGCGATATAATGCTTGATATAGAAAAAGAAAAAAATATATATGAGCAATTAGAGAGATATGACATAACAGTCGATAAAGTAAGTTACTTAACGAAGAGTAACAGTGAATTCGAAATATCAATAGAAAAGAAAACTTGTCATGATGGATGTATGTGTGAAGATAAAATTGTGAACATAATTTCAGACCTAGTAGGTGAAAATATGTCTGTTAGAAAAATAGGGTGCCATTGTTTAGGAGGTAAATGTAAGGCAACATTCGTTAAGTCCCAAAAATATAAGGCTGTTACAGAAGTTTCAGCAATGTCAAGGGATGGGCATATTCTTTGTGGAGACAATTACACATATATGGAGATAAATGATGGTAAATATATGATGGCTATAAGTGATGGTATGGGAAAAGGTAAAAAAGCATATGAAGAATCTTCTGCTACCATTGATATATTAGAAAAAATGATAGATGCAAAAATTAAAGACGAAATAGTTATAGATACTATAAATAATATGTTGCTATTAAAGTCTTCAGAAGAGATGTTTTCAACTCTAGATTTGGGAATTTTAGATTTGAAACGAGGCTCTTTAGAGACTATAAAGATGGGAGCGTGTTCTACCTATATAAAAAGAGGTGATGGAGAAGTCGACTTAATATCGTCATCATCATTACCTGTGGGTATATTATCAGATGTAAAAATTGATAGAAAAAATGTAAAAGTTAAGGAAGGAGACTATGTTATAATGGTTTCTGATGGAATTGTAGATGCAGGAAGAAATAACAATTTAGGAGATAATTGGTTAATATACTTCTTAAAGAATATAGAGACTACAAATCCAAAAGAAATTTCAAACTTGATATTAGATAGAGCATTAGAGTTACAAGCGTTACAAATCGAAGATGATATGACTGTTTTAGTTACTAAGATATGTACAAAATAAAATTTATAAAATTCTGTGTATAATATGTGGATAACTTGTGTATAATATGTTAATAGACTTTTGAAAAAAGTATAGTTATTAACAAAAAAAACATATAAATCAACAAAATTTGTTGATAAGTATGGCATAAATGTTAATAAAATGTAAAAAAAGAAAAAACAAAAGCTATTATCAAGAGAGATTCATGTTGAAATAACTAAATTTCTAGGTAAACAAAGCCTGTGAATATGTTGATTATTATGTGGATAACTATTAATTCGATATTTATTTATATAGTATGAATAATTGAATAATATATCTAAAAAAAGCCATCCTATTATTAAGTAAATTTATTGAAAGGATGGCTTTTTATGAATAGAAAATTGTGCAAAGCAATAATACCTTTATTTATTTCTATTTTTTGCATGTTAATAATAAGTATAAAAGCTGACCAAGGATATCAAAAGAATAATGATAGAGCAGTTACTGTCATGAATAATGATACTGAAGATGATGCTGAAAAAAAACAAGAAATAGATTATGAAAAAACATGTTGGAACTTACAATCTTTGTTTAAAAGTGATGACCAATGGAAAAAAGAACTTAAGAGTTTTGATAAAGATACTAAAGAATTAAAAAATTACATAGGTAAAGTAACAAAATCACCAACACATTTGTCTTTTGCCTTAAATATCAAGGAAAAGCTTGATATAAGATTAAATAGACTTTCTGCCTATGTAAAATTAAAACAAGATACTAATAAAAATTCATATAAATATTTAGATATGAATGATACTATGAGTAAATCTTATGGCAACTATATGGGGATTTGTTCGGATTTAGAATTAGAGATATTAAAATTATCAAACAAAGATTATAAGAAAATTATTTCAAATAAAAATATAAATAGGAAATATGGTGCATATTTAAGAGATATAAGAAGAAATAAAGTACATTATTTGGATGATAAGTCAGAAGACATCCTAAGTAAAGTGTCTTCAATAAGTAGTCTTCCAAGTCAAGTTTATGAATTATTTAGGAATATGGATAGAAAAACTAATTTGACACCAGCTCAATATGCTAGTGAATTAGAATCATCAGACAGAGAAAATAGAAAAAAAGCTTATCAAGATGAACTTATAACCTACAACGATAATGTAAATACAATTGCAGGTTTGATTACTGGTCAAGTTAAAAAGAATATTTTCTATTCTCAAGAGAGAGGTTATGAGTCTTCTTTAGAAATGTATTTGGAGTCTGATAATGTAGATGAAAAAGTATACAATAATTTAATAAGAACTGTAAATGGAAACATGGACAGTCTACACAAATATATAGATTTAAGGAAAAAAGTCTTAAAATTAGATAAGGTTCATTCATATGATATGTTTGTACCTATAGTTAAAGCTGTTGATAATAATATTAATTATGAAAAAGCACAGAGCATAGTGTATTCAGCATTATCACCTTTAGGAAAAGAATATAATGATGTAGTCTATAAAGCTTTCAATGAAAAATGGATAGATGTCTATTCACATGAAAATAAAGTAAGTGGTGGGTATTGCTTATCTGTTTATGAAAATCATCCATATATACTTTTGAATTATAATAATTCGCTAGGCTCAGTTTCAACTTTATCTCATGAACTTGGTCATGCTGTATATGAATATTTAAGTTCTAAGAGTCAAAACTATTTTAATTCAAATCCATCTATATTTACTCATGAGGTTGCATCTACAACGAATGAAGCATTACTTTATGAGATGCTTATAAGAGAAGCTAAAGGTAATGATGAAAAAGCTTATTATATAACACAATATTTAGACTTAATAAAAGATACTCTTTATATACAAACGATGTATGCTGAATTTGAAAAAACTATACATGAGTTAGTGGAAAAAGGAAAAAGTGTAAATGCGTTAGTATTAAATGATGTTTGGGGACAACTTCTCAAAAAATATTATGGACAAAGCTATGAATTAGACCAATTATCTAAGGTCGGATGGGCTAGAATCCCACATTTTTACAATAGTTTCTATGTCTATAAATATGCAACAGGTTGTAGTGCAGGAGTAAGTTTTGCCCAAGACATACTAAAAAATGGTTCAGATAACTATATAAATTTTCTTAAAAAGGGAAGCTCAGATTATCCAATAAACTTGTTAAAATCAAGTGGTATAAATTTAACTAATACAAAGCCTATAGAAAATACAATCAAAAAATTTGACAGCTTAGTAGCAGAACTTGAAAAGCTATTATAAAAGATTATTATAATCCACATGGTAAATATATCGAATTAATGATAAAATATACTAAAAGTTTAAAGTCCTATCAAGATAGGGCTTTTTATTTATTAATTAGTGGGAGATGATTCTATGCAAGTTAAAGTTAAAAAAGCCGTAATACCAGCAGCAGGTTTAGGGACTAGGTTTTTGCCAGCTACTAAGGCACAACCAAAAGAAATGTTACCAATAGTTGATAAACCAACTCTACAATACATAATAGAAGAAGCTGTGGCTTCAGGAATAGAGGAAATACTAATAATAACAGGTAGAAATAAAAAGTCTATTGAAGACCACTTTGATAAATCTGTAGAATTGGAACTTGACTTAGAGAAAAAAGGCAAAAAGGAATTGTTAGAGATAGTCCAAAATATATCTAACATGATTAATATACATTATATAAGACAGAAAGAGCCAAAAGGATTAGGTGATGCAATTTATTGTGCTAGACACTTTATAGGTGATGAGCCTTTTGCAGTAATGTTAGGTGACGATATTGTAGATAATGATGTACCTTGCCTAAAGCAGCTAACAGATGCATATGAAGAGTATAGAACTACAATATTAGGTGTTCAGAAAGTGAATCTAGAAGACACTAATAAATATGGTATAATAGAAGCAAAAAATATAGAAGGTAGAGTTTATAAGGTAAAAGATATGGTAGAAAAGCCAGAGCCAGGAAAAGCTCCTTCAAATATTGCTATCTTAGGTAGATATATAATAACTCCTGAAATATTTGATATTCTTAAAGATTTGCCACCAGGTAAAGGTGGAGAGGTTCAATTAACAGATGCTTTAAAAATATTGTCTAGGAAAGAAGCTATGTATGCATACAACTTTGAAGGAAAGAGATACGATGTTGGTGATAAACTAGGATTTTTAGAAGCTACTGTTGATTTTGCTCTAAAAAAAGAAGACCTTAAGAAAGATTTTATCAAGTACTTAAAACATGTTTGTGAGGAGTTTGATAAAGATAAAAATGTGTTATACAATAGCACAGATGCAGAATTGGACTCATCTGAAGTGTGCGATGCTAGAGAACTTGAAATTCAAAAATAATTAGTGAAAGGTGATGTATTGTGGCAAAATCAAGTCAGAAAAAAATTAATAGAATAATAGCTGTTGGGATTGTGGGAATTCTTGTATTAACAAGCATAACAGCTGTTTTAAGTATGATTGCAACTATGTAATAGGATAAATAACTACAGTGAATATACATAAATATAAAAACCATATATAACTTAATGTAGTTAAAAATTTACAACATTTTAGTTATGTATGGTTTTTAGAATTTATAAATGTAAAAAAAAATTTTTATAATAGTTGCATATTTTAAGGGAAAATATTATTATAAGATATAAATATAGTGATAAATTTATAAAAACGTGCTAAGATTGGACTTGAGATACAATAATATAATGGATAACAGTGTTTTAAATTTTATTTATTGACCATAATGTATAAATAGTGATATTATTAGACTTAACTGTTTAAATAAGACTTTTCTTTTTCATGCCTTCAATTTCCAAAATAAGTATGTATATAAATGAATATATAGATGAGGAGGATTTTTTTGATTTTAGATGATAAAGTATTAGAAGGATTAGGTAGTAAAACCTTAGTTGAACTAAGAGAGATAGCTAAAGAATTAAAAATAAAATCAATTACTACATATAAGAAAAATGAGTTAATTGAGATTATAAATTCTAAAAGTAAAAATGAGGAAAAAGTAAACGAAGAGATTAAAGAAAAAAATGAAGATATTAAAGAAGACATAAAAAATAGAAAAGAAAATATAGAGCGTGAGAGTATAGAAAAAGAAGTTGAATATAAGAGCCCTACCAAATCATACAACAAGAAAGAAATAGATACTCAAAATATTTCCCAAAACCAAGAAAACAGAAACCAAAGAAATGATTATAATAAGACAACGAATGTAAATGATTGTAATAAGGCATCAAATATATCTAATAGAATGGTCAGAAATAATAATAAAAACTATTATATGCCTAAACAAGTCGATGAATCTAAGATAGTTGATGAATTTAACACATCAAAAGAAGATGAAGTAGTAGGTGTACTTGAAATTTTGCCAGATGGATTTGGTTTTTTAAGAGGTTCAAATTATTTATCTACTGAAGGAGATGTTTATGTCTCACCATCTCAAATAAGAAGATTTAATATGAAAACAGGAGATAAAATTAAAGGGATAACTAGACATCCAAAAAGCGGAGAGAAATTTAGAGCACTTTTATACGTTCAAAAAATAAATGATGAAAATCCTGATACAGCTATACAAAGAAACGCATTTGAGACATTAACACCAATATTCCCAGAAGAACGACTTACACTGGAGACTAATAGAAATGAAATAGCAACAAGAATTATAGATTTAATTTCTCCTATAGGAAAAGGACAAAGGGGATTAATAGTAGCACCTCCAAAGGCTGGGAAAACAGTTCTTTTAAAAAGTGTTGCAAATAGCATAGCTAAAAATCATCCAAATGTTGAACTTATAGTACTTCTTATAGATGAAAGACCAGAGGAAGTTACTGACATGAAAGAATCTATTGAAGGAGATGTTATATATTCTACTTTTGACCAAGTATCAAGTCATCATGTTAAAGTTGCAGAGATGGTGTTAAATAGAGCTCAAAGGCTAGTTGAGCATGGGAAAGATGTAGTAATCTTATTAGATAGTATAACTAGACTAGCAAGAGCATATAACCTTACAATATCTCCTACAGGTAGAACTTTGTCTGGAGGTATTGACCCTGGTGCACTTCATGGACCTAAGAAGTTCTTTGGGGCAGCCAGAAATATTAGACAAGGTGGCTCTTTAACTATACTAGGAACAGCATTGGTTGAAACTGGTTCTAGGATGGATGATGTAATATTTGAGGAATTTAAAGGTACAGGAAATATGGAATTGCATCTAGATAGAAAGTTAGCTGAAAAGAGAATATTCCCTGCAATAGATATTTACAAATCTGGGACAAGAAGAGATGACTTATTGCTTGATGATGAAGAAAAGACAGCTCTTTGGAGATTAAGAAGAGAAATGAGCAATAATTCAGTAATGGAAATTACAGATAAAGTCATTGAACTTATAAAAAGAACTAAGGACAATAAAGAGTTTGTAAAATCAATAAAGAATTTGTAAAGTCAGCAATATATCAGCAATATAAATGTAAATACAGATTATATAAAGTAATGGAAAAATCACTTGAATGGCATAATAAGTTGTGCTATAATAATGTAGTTGATAATGTAAAAAGAAAGTTAATATAATTAATTTTTTTAAATAAAGAGAAGAGGTGACTATAATGCAAAAGGAAATACAACCAAAATACAATCCAGTTGAAGTGCGTTGTGCTTGTGGGAACACATTTGCTGCTGGTTCAACTAAGGACGAAATAAAAGTTGAAATATGTTCAGAGTGCCATCCATTCTATACAGGAAAACAAAAGAACATAGAAAAAGGTGGAAGAATCGACAAATTCAAGAAAAGATTCAAAATGGATTAATTTTTATAAAAATGGAGTTGGAGGAAGCCAACTCCTATTTTATTACAAAAAAACATTCATATTCTACTTTAAATTGTCTTTTTGTATTATAATAATAAATATGTAAAATTGAGTATTCTAAATACAATAAAATGAGGTGAGTGGATGTCAAAACAAGCTGTAGGTGGGCAAGCTGTTATTGAAGGTGTAATGATGCAATCAAAAGACAAAAGAGCAGTAGCTGTTAGAAAAAGTGACGGAGAAATAGCACTAAAAGAAGATAGAATAAAAAGTTGGGTAAGAGATAAGAATATAGATAAGATACCTTTTGTTAGAGGTTCTTTTGTTATGATAGATACAATGATTCAAGGGATAAAAAGTTTAAACTTTTCTTCAGAATTTTTTATGGAAGAAGCAGAAGAGGATAAATTTGATTTATTTATAAAGAAAATTTTTAAAGATAAGGCAAATGATATAATTATAATATTTTCATTGGTCATAGCAATGCTACTTTCTGCTGGATTATTTATTTTCATACCTACATTAGTAGGAGGAGCTTTTTCTAAGGTAATGCCTAATGACTTTATGCTCAATTTAATAGAAGGTATTATAAGAATAGTGATATTGTTTGCATATATAGTACTAATCTCACGAAGCAAGGATATAGAAAGAGTATTTCAATATCATGGTGCAGAACATAAATCTATATATTGTTATGAAAATGATTTAGAACTTACAGTAGAGAATGCAAGAAAATTTAAAAGATTACATCCTAGATGTGGTACGAATTTTTTATTTATAGTTATGGCTGTGTCAATAATACTGTTTGCGTTTTTTGGTTGGCCAAATCCAATCCTTAGAATATTTATGAGAATCATATGTGTGCCTATAGTAGCAGGTTTATCCTATGAAGTAATTAGAATTCTTGGAAAATATGATAATAGATTCACTAAAATTGTTGCATACCCAGGAATGATGTTGCAATATTTTACAACAAAAGAGCCTGATGATGAGCAACTAGAGGTAGCCTTAGAAGCGTTAAAGGCAGTGGTAGATTAAAGAAAAGGATATTTATTATGACGATAAAAGATATAATTATTAAATATTCAGATACATTTAAAGATATAAGTGATACTCCAAGATTAGACACAGAGTTATTATTGCAAAAAGCATTAGGTGATGTTGATAGACTGTATATTCACTTAAATCTAAATAAAGAGTTAACTGAAGAACAAGAAATAAAATTTATAGGTTTTGCTAAAGAAAGATTAAATGGAAGACCAATAGCCTATATAGTTGAAAATAGAGAGTTTATGGGATTAGATTTTTTTGTTAAAGAAGGTGTATTAATACCAAGACCAGATACAGAAACTTTAGTAGAAGAAATAATTGAAATATGTAAGGGAAAAAAAGATGTAAGTATACTAGACATAGGTACTGGCTCTGGTGCTATTACAGTTAGTTTGGCAAAATACATTGAAAATTCTAAAGTAATGTCTTTTGATGTATCAGAAATAGCTTTAGAAATAGCTAAAAAAAATGCTATTATAAATGAAGTTGATGAAAAGATAAAATACATTAATTCTGATTTATTTACAGCAATAAGTGATAGTAATATAAAATTTGATATCATAGTTTCAAATCCACCATATATTAAAAAGCAAGATATAGAAACTTTGCATACACAAGTAAAAGATTATGAGCCATATAATGCTCTTGAAGGTGGAGAAGATGGATTAGATTTTTATAGAAAAATAACAGAGCAAGGTAAGAAATATTTAAATAGATGTGGAATATTAGCATATGAAGTTGGTCATAATCAAGCTGAAGATGTTATTAATATTATGAAAAGCAATGGATATAAAAAAATATATACAAAGAAGGATATTCAAGGCATTGATAGAGTTGTTATAGGTTACAATATATGATATAATCAACAATTGATATGTTACATTTAATCGAGGTGAAAGTATGTTAAAAAAATTAGAGGTATTGGAAGATACATATAAAGACTTAAGTGAAAAAATAGGTGACCCTGATATAATAAATGATCAAAAAGTTTGGCAAAAGTATATAAAAGAACATGCTGACTTAGAACCTATTGTTATGAAATACAGAGAGTATAGAAATGTTTTAGATAGTATAAAAGAATCAAAAGAAATATTGCAAGAAGAGTCAGATGAAGAACTAAGAGAATTAGCTAAGATGGAATTAGCTGAGATGGAAGAAAAAGTAGAACCTTTAGAGGATGAAATAAAAATATTATTATTACCTAAAGACCCTAATGATGATAAAAATGTTATAGTTGAAATTAGAGGTGGAGCTGGAGGCGATGAAGCAGCTCTATTTGCAGGTGATTTATTTAGAATGTATTCAAGATATGCTGAGAGAAGAAGATGGAAAATAGAATTATTAAGTGCAAGTGATACTGGAGTTGGTGGATATAAAGAAGTATCTTTTATGATAAAAGGTAAGGGAGCATATTCAAGATTAAAGTATGAGTCTGGAGTTCATAGAGTCCAAAGAATACCATCAACTGAATCTGGTGGAAGAATACACACATCAACTTCTACGGTTGCAGTATTACCAGAAGTTGAAGATGTAGAAGTTGATATAAATCCAAATGATTTAAGAATAGACGTTTTCCGTTCTTCAGGTAATGGAGGACAAAGTGTCAACACTACTGACTCTGCAGTTAGGGTAACACATATACCTACAGGTGAAGTAGTATCTTGTCAGGATGGAAAATCACAATTAAAAAATAAAGAGCAAGCTTTAAAAATATTAAAAGCTAGACTTTACGATAAAGCATTGGCAGAGCAACATAAAGATATAGCAGCAGAAAGAAAGAGCCAGGTTGGAACAGGAGACAGATCAGAAAGAATAAGAACATATAATTTCCCTCAAGGTAGAATAAGTGACCATAGAATAAATTTAACTTTATATAAGTTAGATGCGTTCTTAGATGGAGATATAGATGAAATGATAGATGCTTTAATTACTGTTGACCAAACAGAGAAAATGACTGCAATATAAGTAATGTTTTAAAGAAGCTGTTTCTTTCTAGAAATTATTTTCTATTTTGAAACAGCTATTTTGCATTTTAGGTCATGTTATCATATTCTACTGTATATAATTGTTATATACAAGTATAGGAGGGTTATATGATACTAAAAGTAACAATGATTGGACTTTTGGCAGGTGTTATAGGGACAGGATTAGGAGGAGTAATATCAGCTATTTTTAAAAAGGAAGTTGATAAATATCTAAATTTCTTTATGGGATTATCTGGTGGAATAATGTTAGCTGTAGTGGTATTTGATTTGATGAAAGAATCAATGGATAAAATGGGGATAATCAATACAGTTATATTTACATTTGTTGGAGCTCTCATAACTATGTACATAAAAACAAAATTAGATGTGTCTGGAAGTATGACATCTGGGTATCTTATATTCATAAGTATATTACTACATAATTTGCCAGAAGGGTTAGCTATAGGTTCTTCTTTCATGTCAACTGAAAGCTTAGGTATTACTCTTGCTATAGTTATAGGTCTACATAATATACCAGAAGGATTGGCTATGGCATTGGGTTTAGTTTGTAATAAAATGAAACTAGGTAAAGTTATTTTATTTACTGTAATAGCTGGACTACCTATGGGTCTAGGAAGTTTTTTAGGTGTTTATTTTGGAGGAGCATTTACGTCTCTTATAGGTGTATTTCTTGCCACAGCAGGAGGTACAATGATGTATGTTGTATTGGAAGAAATTTTTCCGCATTCAAAAAGTGTGTATTGTATAATTGGTTTTTTGGTAGGTACAATAATTGTAAACTATATATAAAATTAAAATGAAAGCAGGCATACAAAAGATGAAAACTATTATAAGTAGTATTGATATAAATAATATTGATTATGAGGAAATAAAAATACAAGCAAAACTTCTTAGAGAAGGTAAGACAGTTATCTTTCCAACTGAGACAGTATATGGACTAGGTGCAAATGGGTTAGATGAAAATGCAGTAAAGAAGATTTATGAGGCTAAAGGAAGACCTAGTGATAATCCATTAATAGTCCATATCTATGAAAAAGAAGAAGTATATGATTTAGCTAAAGATATAAGTGATAAAGCTAAACTTGTTATAGAAAAGCTTTGGCCAGGGCCTATAACAATAATATTAAATAAGAAAGATATAATTCCATATAGAACTAGTGGGGGGCTTGATACAGTTGCAATAAGGATGCCTTCTAATGTTATTGCCAGGGCAATAATAAAAGAAGCTGGTGTACCTATTGCAGCGCCTTCTGCAAATATATCTGGTAGACCATCTCCAACAAAAGCAAAACATGTCTATGAAGAAATGAATGGAAGAGTAGACGGGATAGTTTTAGGTGGAGATAGTAACTTTGGGTTGGAGTCAACAGTATTAGATTTAACAGAAGAAACTCCAATGATATTGAGACCAGGGAGTATAACTAAAGAAGTTTTAGAAGAAATTCTTGGAGAAGTAAAGCTCGACCCATCATTAAGTAAAAAAGAGGATAATCAAAAAGCTAAGGCTCCTGGAATGAAGTATAAACACTATTCTCCAAATGCAGATGTATATATTATATCTGGAAAAAGAGAAAATGTAGCAACAAAGATAAATGATATGATAAAATCTAATAGAGAGAAAGGCCTAAAAACAGGCGTAATGTGTATTAGTAGAAATAGAGAGTTTTATGATGGAGAAGTGATAGATTTAGGAAGCACTCTTGAAGAAGTTGCAAGTAATCTGTTTGATGCTCTTATAGAAATGGATAAAAAGGGTATTGATGTCATATATTCAGAGGAGTTCCCTAAGACTGGAGTTGGACAAGCAATTATGAATAGACTACTTAAGTCAGCAGGATATAAAGTAATAAAGGCTTAAAAGGGAGTTGTAAAATATGAATATACTTATTGTATGTACAGGTAATACTTGTAGAAGTCCTATGGCTGAGGCTATATTAAAGAAGGAAATTGAAAAATCAGGAAGAAATATTGAAGGATATTGCATATCATCAGCAGGTATATCTACAGTAGATGGTATGAATGCTTCCCAAAATTCTATAGAAGTATTAAAAGAATTAGGGATAGACTTGTCGAATCATAGAAGTAAAGTAATTACTAAGGAATTAATAGATAACTCAGATATAATACTAACAATGACCAAGTATCATAAAGAAATTTTAGTACAAGCAGTTCCAAAATGCAAAGAAAAAGTGTATACTTTTAAAGGGTTTGTAAATGAAAATGAGGCAGATATATCTGACCCATTTGGTGGAAATTTAGATACTTATAGAGATACTATGGAAGAAATAATGTATTCTGTCAACGAAATAGTAAAAAAAATATGAATTGGAGGATAAACAAATGAAGATAGGATTAGGTTGTGACCATGGAGGATATAATTTAAAAAAAGAAATAATAAGCTATTTAGAAGGTAGAGGTATAGAATGTGTAGATTATGGAACTAATAATGCGACAGATTCTGTTGATTATCCTGTTTATGGAGAAGTAGTTGCAAATGCAGTTATAGATAAAGAAGTAGATTATGGAATATTATGTTGTGGTACAGGTATAGGAATATCTCTAGCTGCAAATAAGGTTCCTGGAATAAGATGTGCAGTTGTATCAGATGTATTTTCTGCAAAAATGTCAAAAGCACATAATGATGCAAATATGTTGTCATTAGGTGAAAGAGTTTTAGGAAAAGGTCTAGCACTTGAAATAGTTGAGGCATGGACTAATACAGATTTTGAAGGTGATAGACATGCTAGAAGAGTAAATATGATTAAATCAATAGAAGAAAAACACAATAAATAATAAAAATTACAGTTTTATCAGGAGGAATTATCAAAATGAGTAAAGTGGTAGAGACAAACCATCCATTAATACAACATAAATTAACTTTAATGAGAGATAAAAATACTGGTTCTAAGGATTTTAGAGAACTTTTAACTGAAATTGCAATGCTTATGGGATATGAAATAACAAAAGATATACCATTAAAAGATGTCGAAATAGAAACTCCTATTCAAAAAACATCATCTAAAGTAGTTGCAGGTAAAAAGTTAGCAATAATTCCAATTTTAAGAGCAGGTCTTGGAATGGTAGATGGATTAGTAAGTTTAATGCCAGCAGCAAAAGTTGGGCATGTAGGGTTATATAGAGACCCAGAAACATTAAAACCAGTTGAATATTATTGTAAACTTCCTCAAGACATAGGAGAAAGAGATATAATAGTAGTTGACCCTATGCTTGCAACAGGAGGGTCTGCTGTAGCAGCTATAGATTTACTTAAATCTAAAGGAGCTAAAAGTATAAAACTAGCTAATTTAGTAGCTGCTCCAGAAGGTATAGCAGAAGTACAAAAATATCACGATGATGTTGATATATATGTTGCATCAGTTGATGAAAGATTAAATGAACATGGATATATAATTCCTGGTCTTGGTGATGCTGGCGATAGATTATTTGGAACTAAATAAAAATAAATAACCATAAATATTTCTTAGGGACTTTCTTATGTAGTATATAATTTTATGTAAGAAGGTTCCTTTTTATGTATTTTTCTCAAAATAGTAATTCTTGAATTGATAAATTTCTCGAACTGAGAATAAAAAGTTTTTACCAATTAAAAAAGAATGGCTATTTTACAGGAATCTACAAAATATTAGTGTTTTTTAATATGGCATGTTAGTTGCTTACAATTAAATTGATATGTATTAATTTAATTAAAAATAAAGTATGAATGATACTATTAGGAGTGATAATACATGAAAAATTGTATAGTGGTAAGAGGAGCAGGAGATTTAGCAACAGCAGTTATTCATAAATTACACAATAGTGGTTTTAAAGTGATTGCTCTAGAAATAGAAGAACCGTTAGCTATAAGAAGACAAATTTCTTTTTGTGAAGCTGTTTATGAAAAAAAGGTAGTTGTTGAAGGTGTGGAGTGCATACTTTGTAATACTGAAAAAGAAATAGAAGAAACTTTGTCTCAAGATAAAGTAGCACTGATTATAGACCCAAAAGGAGAAATGCTATCTAAGATAAATCCGATTGTTTTGGTTGATGGAATATTAGCTAAGAAAAACTTAGGTACAACTAGAGAAATGGCACCACTTACAATAGCGTTAGGTCCTGGGTTTTGTGCAGGAGAAGACGTAGATATTGTGATAGAAACAATGAGAGGTCATAACCTAGGAAGAATAATAACTGATGGTAGAGCAGAAAAAAATACAGGAATACCAGGTGCAATAAAAGGTTTTGCCAAAGAGAGGGTAATGCATTCACAGTATACTGGAATAATGGAAAATGTATGTAAGATAGGCGACATAGTTGAAAAGGGAGACTTACTTTGTTATATTAGTGATTATGAAAAAAAACATGAAGTTAGAGCAACAATATCTGGAGTGCTTAGAGGATTATTAAAAGACGGAGCAAAGGTAACTAAAAATTTAAAAATACTGGACATAGACCCTAGAAAAGAAGAAGTTAAGAATGCTTTCACAATATCAGATAAAGCTAGATGCATAGCTGGAGGGGTTTTAGAAGCCATATTAAACAAAGGAATCTATCCAAAAAATTAATTTATATTAGATAAGGCTATTAATATTTTATTAAGATGATATAATAAATTTAATAGATTAAAGAGAGCATATAACGGGTATTTAAAATTTAAATGGTAAAAATGCTCTTTTTTTATTGGACATTCAATTAACATGTGTATATAATATAAAAATAAGTATTTATTTAGCTTGAAATCTAATAAATATATAAGACCAGTACATAAGCAAAGAGGAGAAAAGTAAATTATGAGACCATCATGGGATGAATACTTCATGGAAATTGCAGAAGTAGTGAAAAAGCGTTCAACTTGTATTAGAAGACAAGTAGGTGCTGTCATTGTAAGGGACAAACAAATATTAACAACTGGATATAATGGCTCTCCAAGAAATCTTGAACACTGTGAAAATATTGGATGTAAAAGGGAGGAGCTAAATATTCCTTCAGGGGAAAGACATGAATTATGTAGAGCATTACATGCTGAACAAAATGCCATAATACAAGCTGCCCATAATGGTATTAGTGTAGATGGGGCAACTTTGTATGTTACTACAAGGCCTTGTGTTTTGTGTGCAAAAATGTGCATAAATGCAGGTATATTAAAAATTGTTTATGAAGGTGATTATCCAGATGACATGTCTACAGAATTGCTAAAAGAAGCAGGAATAGAGCTTATAAAATTTTAGTAAAGGATAATGACATGACAATAAATGCTAAATTATGACAATGGAATAGGATGATTAAAAGAAAGTGTTTGAAAAATCATCTGATTAGTAGTAAGATATATTTTATAATTAAATAAATTTATGATATAGATTAATTAAATGTTATTTATTTTGTAATAATGAGGGATACTATTTATGAGTAAAAGAAATACACATATGGAAATTGCAAAGTTGTTTAGTTTAATAAGTCAAATAGGATTGATGATTGTAATATCAATATTAGGATGTACTTTCTTAGGAAAATTTTTAGATAGTAAATTAAATACTAGTCCAGTTCTGACGATAATATTTTTATTGTTAGGTGTTGGAGGAGCTTTCAGTGGTGTTTATAAAACTCTAATAGTATATACACGAAGGAAGTGATATATTGGATATAAAATTACTTAACCAAGTAAGGTCAGTAACAAAGGGTATAGTAATATTTGATGTAATTTTAATTGTGCTAATGTTGATAACATCAACATTAAGTAAGCCAGTATTATTAGGACTTATATTTGGCTCTATAATAGCTATGTTAAATTTTAGATTATTGGCAATATCACTGGAAAAATCGGTGACATTTTCTGCTGGAAAGGCACAAGCTTATGCATCAGCACAATATACCATTAGGTTATTTATAATGGCGGTTGTTCTAATTGCTTCAGCTAAAGTACCACATTTAAACATAATCGGAACAGCATTAGGATTATTGAGTACAAAGTTTGTCATATTATCAAAAAACTTTATAAATAAATTAAAGAGGAAGGAGGCATAAGTATGAGTCAAGCGCATTATTATCTCATAGGAAACTTTAAAATTAGTGAAACAATACTAGTGAGTTGGGGAATAATGGCCTTTTTAGCGATAGCATCTTATTTCTTGACTAGAAACTTAAAAAAAGTTCCAACTAGTAAAATCCAAATATTTTTGGAATTTGCAATAGGTGGTCTTGCTAAAATGGTTACAAATGTTATGGGTAAAAACACAATAAAAAGAATGCCATATATGATACCATACATAGGAAGTTTGTTTTTATTTTTCGCATGCTCAAATTTAAGCCCATTACTTGGATTAAGATCACCAACAACCGACCTGGATACAACTGCTGCATGGGCAATGATTACATTTTTTATGATTTATTTTGCAGGAGTTAAATTTAAGGGATTATCGTACTTTAAAGAATTGGCTCAACCACTTGCCATAATGTTACCAATCAATATTATAGGTGAGTTAGCTAGACCAATATCGTTAAGTTTCCGTCCATTTGGGAATATTTTAGGTGGAACAATTATAATGGGGCTGTTTTATCAACTTTTAGGTTTTGTATCCAGTTTAATACCAGGATTATCAATACCAATTGGACAGATATTAATACCAGTACCATTGCACTTGTATTTTGACTTATTTGCAGGATTGTTACAAGCATATATATTCATAATGTTAACAATGGTGTTTATATCAAGTGCAGGAGAATTAGATTAAGAAATCAACTTATATTAAGATAAAAATAAAATAATTTAAAAATTTAAAGTTTTAAGGAGGAAATAATTATGGAAACAGCAATAGTAGCGGCAGCATCAGCAATAGGTGCAGGAATAGCAGTTGCAACAGGTATAGGTGCAGGTATAGGGCAAGGTGTAGCAGCAGGTAAAGCTGCAGAAGCAGTAGGAAACCAACCAGAAGCTAAAGGTGATATAACTTCAACTTTATTACTAGGTGTTGCTATAGCAGAGTCTTCAGCAATATATGGTTTGGTTGTATCAATAATACTTCTATTCGTAAATCCATTCTTTAAATACTTAGGAATGTAGATTTAGTCCTTAAATATTTTGAGATAGGTTTATAGGTAAATCATCTCAAACTTATAATCATGAGAAGAGTTTTATCTTCTCGTGATTATAAGTAGTTATGATTTATGGAAAGGAGGATAATTATGGAGAAAGCACTAGTAGGTATAACATGGGAATTTGTGTTCCAAATTGTTAATACTTTTATAATATTTTTACTTCTGAGAAAGCTTTTATTTAAGCCAGTATTAAATATAATTGAATCAAGAGAAAATGATATTAAAAACGATTTGGCAGAAGGCGAAAAAGCAAAAAATGAAGGTTTAGCTCTGAAAAAAGAATATGAGTCAAAAATCAATTTTGCCAAAGATGAAGGTCAAGAAATCATAAAACAAGCAACTATAAGAGCAGAACAGAAATCAGATGATATAGTAAATACTGCAAAGAAAGATGCTCTTGATATAAAAGAAAAAGCAAGTAAAGATGTAGAACAAGAAAAACAAAAGGTTATAAATGAAATTAAGAATGATATATCTAATATAGCACTACTTGCAGCATCTAAGGTCATTGAAAAAGATTTAGATAAATCTAAGCATGAGGAATTGATAGAAAACTTTATAAAAGAGGTAGGGGAAGCTAAATGATAAATGTAATAGCCAACAGATATGCCGAAGCCCTATTTCAATTAGGAGAAGAAGAAAATTCAACTGATGCATTGTTCAAAGAATTAGAAAAAGTAGTAGATATGATGACTAAAGTTAGTAAAGATTTCTACAAAGTTTTAAAATCACCATTAGTTTCAAAATCAGAAAAGAAAAACTTGGTAGAAATTATTTTTAGTAAGGAAGTAAGTTTGAACATAAAAAACTTCCTAAAAGTCTTGGTAGATAAAGATAGAATATCATATTTAGAAGATATAGAATTAGCTTATAAAGAATTATTAAATAAGAAAAATAATGTAATTGCTGGTGTAGCAATAAGTGCTATTCCAATGAGTGAAACAGATATTAAAGAACTTGAAATTAAACTTTCAAGTAAATACAACAAAAATGTTACTATAGAAAATGTAGTTGACA
Organism: Clostridioides difficile CD160; assembly: GCF_000449425.2. Classification (GTDB taxonomy): domain Bacteria; phylum Bacillota; class Clostridia; order Peptostreptococcales; family Peptostreptococcaceae; genus Clostridioides; species Clostridioides difficile_E. The sequence continues at coordinate 4,441 of NZ_AVHW01000104.1, read as the reverse complement.
AGACTATACTAGGGGGAGTTCTAGTTAGACTTGGAAATGAACAGATAGATGGCACTGTAAAAACTCGTCTAGATAAGATGAAAGAAAAGCTATCTGAAGTAATATCTTAAGAATGGCGGTGAACCCATGAACTTAAAACCTGAAGAAATAAGTTCTATAATTAAACAGCAAATAAAAAATTATGAGAATAAAGTTGAGTTGACAGATACAGGGAGTGTTTTAACAGTTGGGGATGGTATAGCGAGTGTATATGGATTAGAAAAAGCTATGTCTGGTGAGTTACTAGAGTTCCCAGGTGAAATATATGGTATGGCACTTAACTTAGAAGAAGAAGTAGTTGGAGCTGTTATACTTGGAGATGACAGTGGAATAAAAGAAGGCGATATAGTTAAGAGAACTGGAAGAATAGTTGAAGTTCCAGTTGGAGAAGCTTTAATAGGTAGGGTTGTAAATTCTCTAGGTCAACCAATAGATGGAAAAGGACCTATAGCATATACAAAAACTAGACCAGTTGAATCTGAGGCACCTGGTATAATAAATAGAAGGTCTGTTTATGAACCATTACAAACAGGAATCAAATCAATAGATTCAATGATACCAATTGGTAGAGGACAAAGGGAGTTAATAATAGGTGACAGACAAACTGGTAAAACATCTATAGTTATTGACACTATATTAAATCAAAAAGGAAAAGATGTTATATGTATATATGTAGCAATTGGGCAAAAACGTTCTACTATAGCTCAATTAGTTAATTCACTAGAAAAAGGTGGAGCTTTAGACTATACAATAGTAGTTTCAGCAACAGCATCTGAATCAGCACCACTTCAATATATAGCACCATATGCTGGAGCAGCGATGGGTGAAGAATTTATGTATAATGGAAAACATGTACTTATAGTATATGATGATTTAAGTAAACAAGCCGTTGCATATAGAGAAATGTCATTATTACTTAGAAGACCACCAGGACGTGAAGCATATCCTGGAGATGTATTCTATTTACATTCAAGATTACTTGAAAGAGCAGCTAAGTTATCAGATGAATTAGGTGGAGGCTCAATGACTGCTTTACCTATAATAGAAACTCAAGCTGGTGACGTTTCTGCATATATACCAACAAATGTTATATCTATAACAGATGGTCAAATATACTTACAACCAGAGTTATTCTATTCAGGTGTAAGACCAGCAGTTGACCCTGGTATATCAGTATCAAGGGTTGGTGGTTCTGCGCAAATTAAAGCAATGAAAAAAGTTGCAGGTACATTAAAACTTGCATATTCACAATATAGAGAACTTGCAGCATTCTCACAATTTGGTTCTGACTTAGACGAAGATACTAAGAAGAGACTTGCTCAAGGTGAAAGAATCGTTGAGATATTAAAACAAGGTGAGCATCAACCAATAAAAGTTGAAAATCAGGTTATGATAATATACGCTGTTATAAATAATCATCTAGAGGATATTCCAATAGATAATATAGCTAGATTTGAATCAGAACTGTATGCATTTGTAGATAATAATTATCCAGAAATATCAAGAAAAATATTAGGTGGAGAGGACTTCACTCATGATTTAACAGATGCAATAAATGAATTTAAAGAAAAGTTTGTTGTTGAAGTATAATCCTTTTTAAAAAAGGAGGTAAATTAATTGGCAGGAGCTGGAATTAAAGCAATCAAAACACGTATGGGAACTGTTGAAAGTACAAAACAAATAACTAAAGCGATGGAACTAGTTGCATCTTCTAAGCTTAGAAAGGCAAAAGAAAAAGCTGAAGATTCAAGAGAATACTTTAATACTTTGTACGATACAGTAAAAGATATTGCCCAAACAACACGTGGAGTTAGAAATGAATTTTTAAAAGAAAGAGAAGTAAAAAATAAGTGCTATATAGTAGTGGCTGGAGACAGAGGTCTTGCAGGTGGATACAATTCCAATGTATTAAAGGAATCTGTATCTCATATGCAAGGTAAAAAGGAAACAGTTATAACTGTAGGAAAGAAAGCTCATGAATTCTTTTCCAAAAGAGATTACAATATAGCAAAAGATATAAGTAGTGTTGAAGCTTGTGGATATGAAGATGCGATAGAAATTTCACAAACTATTATTGACCTGTATAAAAAAGGTGAGGTAGATGAAGTTTATATTTCTTATACAAAGTTTAAATCAGCTTTATCACAAGAAGTTGAAATTTTAAAATTGCTTCCATTAGTTTTTGAAAAAGATACAGATGACCATGGAATTGTAATAAAAGAAGAAAATCAAAGTAAATCAAAAGTACAATATATACCATCAGCAGAGGCAGTTTTAAGTTATATTGTACCTCAATTTATATCAGGTACAGTGTATGGCGGAATTTTGGAGTCTTTTGCATCAGAGCAAGGTGCTAGAAGAACTGCGATGGAATCAGCTACAGACAATGCGAATGAAATGCTATCTAATTTAGAGTTAAGTTATAACAGAGCAAGACAGTCAGCTGTAACTCAAGAAATAACAGAGATAGTTGGTGGAGTTGAAGCTCTAAAATAGGGAGGTTAGGAAATGGCAAATGTAGGTAAAGTAGTACAGATTGTAGGAGCTGTACTAGATGTTAAGTTTGATAGTGAACAAAGCCTACCTAACTTATTAAATGCGTTAGTAATAAAGTTAGGAGATAAAGAAATAGTTGCAGAAGTTGCTCAACATATAGGTGATGATACTGTAAGATGTATATCTATGAGTGCAACAGATGGACTTGTAAGAGGTATGGAAGTTGTAGATACAGGTGGACCAATAAGCGTTCCTGTTGGAGACGAGACTTTAGGTAGAATATTTAATGTTCTTGGAAAACCAGTTGATGGAAAACCAGCTCCAAAATCTGCACCTAAATTACCTATACATAGACCAGCACCAGCATATGATGAACTAGAAACTACAGCTGAAATACTGGAAACAGGTATTAAGGTAGTTGACTTACTAGCACCATATCTAAAAGGTGGAAAAATAGGTCTATTTGGAGGAGCAGGAGTAGGAAAAACAGTTTTAATACAAGAACTTATAAACAATATTGCTAAGCAACATGGTGGTATTTCTGTATTCTCAGGAGTAGGAGAAAGAACAAGAGAGGGTAATGACCTTTATGGAGAGATGAGTGAATCTGGAGTTATAAACAAAACTGCTCTAGTGTTTGGTCAGATGAACGAGCCGCCTGGAGCAAGAATGAGAGTTGCTTTAACTGGGCTTACAATGGCAGAGCATTTTAGAGATGAGCAAGGACAAGACGTTTTACTTTTCGTTGATAATATATTCCGTTTCACACAAGCTGGTTCAGAAGTTTCAGCGCTTCTAGGACGTATGCCATCAGCTGTTGGTTATCAGCCAACATTAGCTACTGAAATGGGTGCACTTCAAGAGAGAATAACATCAACTAAAAAAGGTTCAATAACATCTGTTCAAGCGGTTTATGTACCAGCAGATGACTTAACTGACCCAGCACCAGCTACAACATTCTCTCACTTAGATGCAAAAACAGTTTTATCTAGACAAATATCATCACTGGGTATATATCCAGCAGTTGACCCTCTTGAATCTACATCAAGAATTCTTGACCCTAATATAGTAGGAAAAGAACATTATGAAGTAGCCAGAGGTGTACAATCAATACTTCAAAGATATAAAGAACTTCAAGATATAATCGCTATACTTGGTATGGACGAATTATCTGATGAAGATAAGTTAATAGTTGCACGTGCTAGAAAGATACAAAGATTCTTATCTCAATCATTTACAGTTGCTGAGCAATTTACAGGAAATCCAGGTCAATATGTTCCTGTTAAAGAGACTGTAAGAGGATTTAAAGAGATTCTTGAAGGTAAACATGATGACTTACCAGAGTCAGCATTCTTGTTTGTAGGAACAATAGAAGATGCTGTTAAAAAAGCGAAGGGAAGTATGTAGTCATGGCCAGTGAATTTTCATTGAAAGTTGTAACTCCAGATAATACTTTTTATGATGGAGACGTTGAAATGGTAGTAGTTAGAACTACAAAAGGAGACAAAGGGGTATTGAAAGGTCATATACCATTTGTTTCAGGTATACCTGTAGGAATTTTAAAGATAAAAAAAGATGGAAGTTTTAAAGAGGCGAAAATAGCAGAAGGATTTGTTAATGTAGCTCAAAATAAAACAGTTATATTAACAGAATCTGCTGAGTGGATTTAATAATTTAATTTATATCCTAAAAAGTCATTTTGACCAAAAAATATTTTGGATAAAATGACTTTTTTTGTTTTTGATGTTAATAAAATAACGAAAAAAATGTAAGTTTTTAGTGACAATAAATTCACAACAAGTTTAAATTTACTGTAAAATTATGTTGTAATTAAGAATATAAAGAAGGTTTAGATTGATTTTATGTAAGTGAAATCATCTTCATATAATAAATATATATAAAATTT
>NZ_AVHW01000103.1 GCF_000449425.2 Clostridioides difficile CD160 | reverse complement strand
ATAATATAATAGATTTGTATATAATATTCATTACAAATAATTTTAAAAGTTACAATTTTATTATAATGATTATTAAATTAAGATAAGTAACATAAACTAAATAATAATATGTATTATCAATAGTAAATTTATAAATTCATTATTAATATTTAAAGAAGCATTATAAATTTTCTGGAGGAACAATGAATATATTTGATATTGGTGTAGACATAATTGAAATTGATAGAATAAGAAAAGCTGTAGAAAAAAACAATAGGTTTTTGGAAAAAATATTTACTGATAAAGAAATTGAGTATTTTAATTCTAAGAATTTTAAAGCAGAAAGTATAGCAGGTAATTTCGCAGCTAAGGAAGCTATAAGTAAATCTATGGGTACAGGAATTAGAGTATTTAACTTTAAAGACATAGAAGTTCTCAGAAATGAAATGGGAAAACCAATAGTAAAAACTTATAATAATCTCACAAAAATGTGCATAGATTATAATGTTTTAGAAATAAAAGTTTCAATATCACATTCAAAAGATTATGCTATAGCAAATGCGATAACCATAATTAAGGACTAAGGAGTGATTACATTATGATGGACAAAACAGCAAAAGAAATAATGACAACAGATGTAATAGTAGCAAAACAAGATGATAGTATAGCAGATGTAGCTAACATGCTAATTGCAGAAAAGATAGGAGGTCTGCCAGTTGTAGATTCAGAGAATAGGGTTGTTGGAGTAATTTCTGAAACAGACATTCTTAAAAAGGAAAAATATATAGAAGCACCTCTCTATATAAATCTATTACAAGGTTTGATTTTCTTAGATGATTTAAAAAAAGTAGAAAAAGATATAAAGCAAGTGGCTGCCTATAAAGTTGGAGAACTTATGTCTAAAGATATAATAAAGGTTCATGAAGATGATAAGTTTGATGATGTAGCTAATGTAATGATTAAAAAATCAATAAACAGGGTTCCTGTAGTAGATGATGACAATAAACTCAAAGGTATAATTTGTAGATATGATATAATAAAAGCTTTATACAATGAATAGACTAGAATAGGAGGTGTGATGTGAGAAAAAAGTGGACCATAGCATGTATTATGTTTTTGGCACTGGTTATAATTGTAATAGGATGCCAAAAGCGACAGTCCACAAAAGAAGAAGTATACAAAGATTTTCAAAAGCAGATTTCTGATATGAATTCTTACAGTTGTAAAGCTGATGTAGAAGTATTTGGAAATAAAAGCCCACACAATTATGTTTTAATTCATACTTATAAAAAAACTGATAACTATAAATTAGAAGTAATTTCCCCAAAACATTTAAAAGGGAAGAGTATAGAGTATCAAGGTGATAAAATATTAGTTAAAAATCCAAATATCAGTGATATAGTGGAATTGCCTAATACAGGAAAGAACAATCAATATCTTTTTATAGGAGACTTTATAAAAAACTATCTTCAAAACGAAGAGATGAAAATAAAGTTATCCAAAGGACATTTGGTTCTAGAAACTTTTATTCCTGGGGATAATAAATATTTTAATAAGCAAGTATTATATGTAAATGCTGACACAAAGAACCCTGAAAAAATGGAAGTATTGGATAAGGAAGGAGTGCCAAGATTTACAGTAAAATACAAAGATTTTGAATACAGAAACTAAGGGGGACTAAAGAAATGCAAAAAATAACAGTGCCTACATGGGCAGAGATAAATCTAGATAACTTAAGATTTAACTTAAATAATATTAAAAATTTATTAGAAGAAGATATTAAGGTTTGTGGAGTAATAAAAGCTGATGCATATGGACATGGTGCAGTAGAAGTTGCAAAATTACTAGAAAAAGAAAAAGTAGATTATTTAGCAGTAGCAAGAACTGCTGAAGGAATTGAACTTAGACAAAATGGCATAACACTTCCTATTTTGAACTTAGGATATACTCCAGACGAAGCTTTCGAAGATTCTATAAAAAATAAAATAACTATGACAGTTTATTCTTTAGAAACAGCACAAAAGATAAATGAAATTGCAAAATCCTTAGGAGAAAAAGCCTGTGTTCACATTAAAATAGACTCAGGAATGACTAGAATAGGTTTCCAACCTAATGAGGAGTCAGTACAGGAAATAATAAAATTAAATAATTTAGAATATATAGATTTAGAAGGTATGTTTACTCATTTCGCAACAGCTGATGAGGTAAGTAAAGAGTACACTTATAAACAAGCTAATAATTACAAATTTATGTCTGATAAGTTGGATGAAGCTGGTGTAAAAATAGCTATAAAACATGTATCAAACAGTGCAGCTATTATGGATTGCCCTGATTTAAGATTAAATATGGTAAGAGCAGGAATAATATTATATGGTCATTATCCATCTGATGATGTATTTAAAGAAAGATTAGAACTAAGACCAGCTATGAAATTAAAATCAAAAATCGGACATATAAAACAAGTTGAACCAGGTGTAGGAATAAGTTATGGATTAAAGTATACAACTACAGGTAAAGAAACAATCACTACAATTCCAATAGGATATGCAGATGGATTTACTAGAATTCAAAAAAATCCAAAGGTTCTTATTAAAGGAGAAGTGTTTGATGTAGTTGGTAGAATATGTATGGATCAAATAATGGTTAGAATTGACAAAGATATAGACATAAAAGTTGGAGATGAGGTTATACTATTTGGAGAAGGTGAAGTTACAGCTGAACGTATAGCCCAAGACTTAGGAACTATAAACTATGAAGTGTTATGTATGATATCAAGAAGAGTTGACCGTGTTTATATGGAAAATAATGAGCTTGTACAAATAAACAGTTATTTGCTAAAATAAAACCATGATATTATAATCTGGGAGGCGATTTTGTGTACGATAAAAGTAAAGAAAAAATAGAAGTTACTTTACCAGACTCTCTGGTTTCTGAAGTTGATAGTATAGTTCAGATGGAGAACAGTAACAGAGAAGATTTTGCAAAAGCTGCTTTTCAGTTCTATATAACTCAGAAAAAGAGAATTCATATTAAAGAATCTATGAAAACGGGTTATAGAGAAATGGGTCAAATTAATCTGTCATTGGCTGAATTAGGTATGACAGTTGAAGAAGTATCTTCTGATGATAAAAATGAAGGGAAGATTGCCCAAGGTGAGTACTAATTGTGAAATAAAGCGTGGTGATTTATATTACGCTGATTTAAGTCCAGTTGTTGGGTCAGAGCAGGGAGGCGTTAGACCTGTTCTGATAATACAAAATGATGTAGGTAATAAATACAGTCCTACAGTTATAGTATCAGCTATAACATCTCAGATTAATAAAGCCAAATTACCTACTCATGTAGAGATAAGTTCCAATGAATATGGGCTTAATAAAGACTCAGTAATTCTTTTAGAGCAAATTAGAACTATTGATAAAAAGAGACTGAGGGAGAAAATTGGTTGTCTAGATGAAAATATGATGATAAAAGTAGACGATGGACTTCAAATAAGTTTAGGATTGTTTACTTTTTAAAGAGGGGTTTGTCTTTTATTAGACAATCCCTTTTTTCGTTAAAAATATCTTTTAAGGTTTAATTTTAGTAGTGCGTATTAAGAAAATCAAAAATAACGCAAAAAATAGTATAAAAGTGATATAATAATATGGAATTGATATAAAATTACGAACTCAAGGGAGGTAATTGCATGAGAGACCATAAGGGATTAAATGAGATTGCGCGTATCATAAGAAGAGATATAGTTTCTATGATACATAGAGCCAAATCTGGACATCCAGGAGGGTCATTATCAGTAGTTGAAATACTTACTGCGTTATACTTTGATGAAATGAATGTGGATTCTTCAAATCCTAAAATGGAGGATAGAGATAGATTTGTATTATCAAAAGGACATGCTGCACCAGCATTATATGCTACATTGGCTGAAAAAGGCTATTTTGATAAGGAAGAACTGAATGGGCTAAGGAAAATTGGAAGAATGTTACAAGGTCATCCAGATATGAAAGGTACGCCAGGAGTAGAGATATCTACAGGTTCTTTAGGGCAAGGTTTTTCAGTTGCATGTGGCATGGCGATGGCATCCAAGCTGGATAATGCTCCATGGAACGTATATACTTTACTTGGTGATGGAGAAGTTCAAGAGGGTATTGTTTGGGAAGCTGCTATGAGTGCTGCACATTATAAGCTTGATAATTTAATTGCTTTTTTAGATAATAATGGGCTTCAAATAGACGGAGATATAGAAATTGTAATGAATTTAGGTTCAATAGTTGATAAATTTAAAGCTTTTGGGTGGAATGTAATTGAAATAGATGGACATGACTTTGACCAAATATTTGCTGCTCTCGATATAGCTAAATCAACAGTTAAAAAACCTACAATGATAATTGCAAAAACTATAAAAGGCAAAGGAATATCTTTTATGGAAAATCAAGCAGGATGGCACGGAACAGCTCCAAGTGATGAAGAGTTAGAAAAAGCCTTGCTTGAACTAGGAGGTGCTGACAATGAGTAAAATGGCGACGAGAGAGGCATATGGTAAAGCATTAGTAAAACTAGGTCAAATAAATGACAATGTTGTGGTATTAGATGCAGATTTATCTAAATCTACAAAAACGCATGATTTCTATAAATCATTTCCAGATAGATTTTTTAATATGGGTATAGCAGAACAAAACTTAATAGGTGCTGCTTGTGGGCTATCAACTGCTGGCAAAATACCTTTTGCAAGTACTTTTGCTATGTTTGCTACAGGAAGAGCTTTTGAGATTATAAGAAATTCAGTTTGCTATCCAAAACTAAATGTAAAAATCTGTGCTACTCATGCAGGTCTTACTGTTGGCGAAGATGGAGCATCTCATGAAAGTGTAGAGGATATTGCTATAATGAGAGCTATACCAAATATAACGGTTCTTGTTCCAGCTGATGGTGTTGAAACAGAAAAAATGATTTTTGAAGTATCTAAATATAATGGACCTGTTTATGTCAGACTAGGAAGAAGCTCAGTGCCAGTTTTATTTGATGAAAACTATAAGTTTGAAATAGGAAAAGGTACAGTTTTAAGAGATGGGACTGATGTATCAATTATAGCTTGTGGAATTATGGTGAATGAGGCTCTATTAGCACAAGAAAAGTTACAAGAAGAAGGTATAAGTGCTAGAGTCATAAACATGTCTACAATAAAACCTATAGATAAGGATTTAATATTAAAAACAGCAAAAGAAACAAATGCTATAGTGACTGTAGAAGAGCATAGTATAATTGGAGGACTAGGTTCTGCTGTAAGTGAAGTAGTTGGAGAGTCTTATCCAACTATAGTAAAAAAAGTTGGAATTAAAGATTCATTTGGAGAATCTGGTGCCCCAAATGAATTGTTAAAAAAATACGAATTAACTTGTGATGATATAATAAAAGTTGCCAAAGAGGCTATTCTTGCAAAAAGAATTTAAGGCATATAAATTATTCATGTTTGTTAATAATATAATATATTTGAAGGAGAGATATAAAGGTCTATATTAATTTATATCTCTCTTTTTTATACATGATATCAATATATCAAAAATGTAATGAAATATTCAAATTTTTACAAAAATAGAGAAAATATTCAAATATATATTGACTATTCAGAAAAATATGACTAATATATAGTTTATAGGGAAATTAATTTTATATATAAAGACTACTTAGACAAAAAAGAATCTAGTAAATTTTATAAAAGGAGGTATACTGTATAAAAAACATATTATAAGTTTTAAGTTATTATACTAAAAAGGCTCTAAAACAGTTATCATGTATTTTATGTTAAAGGAAATTATAGGTAGTTTATCGAATTGTTTAAGCAGATGAAAAATTTCACGTGGGGAGGTAACTGAGATATGTCAGAAAAGGTAAACGTTAAAACAGTCATAAGTTTCGCAGGAGCTTATGTAGCAACAGTAATTGGTTCTGGATTTGCAACAGGACAGGAAATAATGCAATTTTTCTCTTTTTATGGTTTTGCAGGTATTGTTGGTGGAGTAATTTCAATGGTATTATTCTCATGGATGGGTGCTTCAGTTATGTCAAAAGGTAAAGAACTTCAACTTAAAGAACCTATCAAAATTTATCGTGTTTATTGTGGTAAGTATTTAGGAATATTCTTTGAGTGGTTTGGACCATTATTCTTATTTGGTGTTTTCGTAGTAATGATTTCAGGAGCAGGAGCAACTTTAACTGAATATTATGGATTAAATCCATTTGTAGGTAGAGTTGGTATGGCAGTAGTAGCATTATTAACTGTTTCACTAGGTCTTGATAAATTATCAAAGATACTAGGTGGAATAGGACCTATAATAATAATCTTTACACTTTTAGTTGGTGGTATAAGTTTAGCTAGTAATATAGGTAATATAGGAGAGGCTGCACAAGTTCTTAGTACTGTAGATGTAGCTAGACCAGTACCAAACGCATATTTATCTGGTGTAATATATACTACTTATAATACAATCGTTGTCATGGCGTTCTTGACAGGATTAGGAGCAGGTGCTGCTAATAAAAAAGAAGCCATTTGTGGTGGTATATTAGGTGGAGTAGCACTTATGGCAGCAGCTATAATGATGCACTTAGCTATTCTTTCTGATATAGGAAACTTATACTCAAAAGCAATACCATCATTATTCTTAGCAGATAAGATTTCACCAATAGTTGGAGTTTTATTCTCAATAATTCTTATATTAGGTATATATACAACAGCTGTACCTTTATTATGGTCAGTAACTAATAGATTTGTTGATGATAATCATCCTAAGTTTAAAATAATAACTTTAATAACAGCTATATTAGGTCTTATAGGTGGATTCCTACCATTTGATAAGCTGGTTGGTATTTTATATCCATACACTGGATATATGGGCGTCATAATACTGGTTTGTGTTCTTTATAGACAGATTACAAAAACGTCTGGATACCAAGAGGGAGTTAGTGACAAATAAATATTTTAAGATTGTAATTTAAGAGCTATATGAAAACAATTAAATTGTTTTCATATAGCTCTTTTTATTTTACAGTTAACTTATAACAAAATGTCGAAAACATGTTTTTTAATTATATTACATATATTTAAAATTATGGATAAATATATTCTAAGCGATAATTTAGAGTCTAAGATAAAGTTATAAATCATATATTTAGAATAGATGGGAGGAGTGATAAGATTGAATGTAAAGTTTAATATTAAAGGTATAATTTATGGAGTCATAGCTCTTATATTTGTTATAGGGGGATTTATATTCATACCAAGTATGTTTGTAGAAAAATCAAAGCCTATAGATTATACAATATTACAAAGAAATTCAATACCAGAAAAGATACTTGATGTCATGGATAAGTATACAAACGAAGAAAGAGCATTGGCAGCCAAAATTGATAACAAAATATATATCATAGTGACTAGAGGAAATAATAAATATGGTATAGAAATGGACAAAATAGAAAGTGTGAGTGAAGAAGGAAAGGATGTTTTGAGAGTCAAGGTAAAGTATAAAGATAAGGAGAATTCTTTTCCATACATAGTGGTTGAAACAAACATGAGTGAGCTTCCAGATAGAATAGAATTAAATTCAACTAAGTAAAAATATGTTTTATAACTAAATAACTAAAGATTTATACAATAAAGTCATGGTTTTTATTATTGTAGGTAAATTATATATATTTTATTATTTTAAAAGCCATGACTTAAAATGCTCATTATATAATGCTAAAACTATTTGGTGTTAAAATTATTTGGAGTGATAATTCTTGTTTCAGTAACTATATAATTTAATTGTGCATCATGAGTTTCTTTTGGGATAGAATTGAATATCTGGAAATCAAATGCTATTCCAATAGTTATGGCATCTTTTCTTAAATTTTCTAAAAACCTATCATAAAATCCTCCACCATACCCTAGTCTGTAGCAATCTATATCATATGCTACAGCTGGTACAATTACAACATCTAAAGCTTTAATATCAATTGTAGGTGATGTTTCATTAGGTTCTCTTATTCCATATGTTCCAATTCTCAATCCATCTTTCAAATCTGTTATTTGAGTAGGGATTAATGTATGATTTTCTTTTATTGTTACAGGGCTTGAGACTATTTTCTTTAAGGATAAAAGTTTTTGGATTAAGTTATCTGTTTGAACTTCATTATTAAAGTCTAGATAAAGCATTATATTAGTTGCATTTCTTATATCTTTCATTTGAAGTAATTTTTCTGTTATTAAATTTGAATTATTAAGTACGAAATCTGCACTCTTATTTTTTCTAGATTCAATAACTTTTTTCCTAAATTCTTTTTTCATAAAATATTCCTCCCTTAATATGTTATAATGTGTACAGCAATTGTATTTAATATAAATTTTAGTATAGTTTGTTACAATAAAGCAATATATTTGGGTAAATGTAATAAAAATAACAGCTAGTCATATAATAATAATAGTTTATGTAAAAGGAGATGTATCTTGTGATTTCAAAGAAGAAAGCTATTTTTTTAGGGGTGATTTTAGTAATTATAACAGCGATGACTACATCAGCATTTCAGTTAACATTGGGGAATAAGGTTGTAATATCGAAAGAACTCTATGAAGACTATAAAAAATATGATAAGTTGTTAGGATTAGAATCTATTATAAAACAAGATTTTTATAAAAAAGTATCTGATGCTGACTTGGTAGATGGAGCATCAAAAGGCTTGTTCTTAGGTACGAATGATAAGTATTCTGGTTATTACACTAAAGATGAAATGGAAGATTTAATAAACGATAGTGAAGGCTCTTATGTTGGTGTAGGCATGTATATAGGTGCATCAAAAGATGGAGGGCTAGTGGTAGTTCCTATGAAAGATTCTCCAGCAGAAAAAGCAGGTGTAAAAGCAGGGGATAAACTAGTAAAAGTAAATGGAAAGTCTGTATCATATAAGAATTCAGATGAAGCTGTGCGTATGATGAAAGGTAAAAAAGGAAAAATAGTTGAGTTAGCAATATTAAGAGAAGACAAACAACTAAGCTTTAAGGTAAAGACAGAACAGATAGTTGAGAAAAGTATAGAAAGTAAAGTAATTGATAATAATTTAGGTTATATAGAAATCACTCAATTTATATCAAGTACATATACTGACTTTGACAAAGCCTTAAAAGAATTAAAGGCAAAAAATATTAAGGGATTAGTAATAGACCTTAGAAATAATCCTGGTGGAATGCTGGATATATGTAAAGAAGTTGCTGATGAGTTAATTGGTGAAGGGACTATAGTATATACAAAAGACAACAAAGGAAACACTGAGTACTTGAAATCTGATAAAGAAAAATTGGGACTTCCAATAGTAGTCTTGACTAATGGAGAAAGTGCCTCTGCTGCTGAAATACTAACAGCTGCAATCGTTGATAATAAAGAAGGTATTTCTGTAGGTACTACAACTTTTGGTAAAGGATTGGTACAATCAGTTGTAAGATTAAAAGATGGAACAGGATACAAGCTAACTACTGCTCAATATTTTACACCTAATGGAGATTATATCAATGAAAAAGGAATAAAACCTACCATTGAAGAAAAAGATGAAAATAAACAGTTAGATGTGGCAACTAAGTGGCTTAGAGAACAGATTGATAAATAGGATTTAATTCTTATAAACTTATAGTATAAGATGAAGAGTATTATAAAAGAGTGGATAATTTTTAATTATCCACTCTATGTTTTTTATGTAGAATCTATTTATCAGTCTTATACTTACATATACCATTTATATAAGTTTCATGTATATTAAAGTTATCATCTATCACTATAAAATCTGCACTCATACCTTGGCACATAGAGCCACAGACATTATCAATATTACAACTTAAAGCAGGTATATATGTAGCCATTTTTATTGCATCTTCTAAAGTTGATATATTCCAATCAACTATATTTCTTACAGCATTATCCATTGTCAATACACTCCCAGCTAAACTTCCACTGCTTAATCTTGCAACACCATTTTTTACATTGACATTAAACCTACCAAGAGTATATTCTCCATCATCCATAGCACCAGCTCTCATACAGTCTGTAATCAAAGCAATATTATTTCTAGACTTAATATCCATTATTATTTTAGCAGCTATAGGATTTACATGATGACCATCACAGATTAATTCAGCATAAGTACCTTTTAATGCCATGGCAGCTCCAACCATTCCAGGTTCTCTATGATTTAAAGGGCTCATTCCATTATATGTATGTACAAACACTTTAGCACCTGAATTAACAACTTGTTCAACTTGCTCAAATGTAGCTGAGCTGTGGCCAAGTGCTACGGATATATTATTTTTAGTAGCGTATTTTGTGAATTCTATTGAACCATTACGTTCTGGGGCAATTGCTATTTTTCTTATTAAATTTTTTGATTTTTTTTGCCATAACTTTAAAGTGTCAATGCTGGGGTCTCTAAAATATTTTTCGTTTTGAGCACCTTTGTATTTTTCTGTAAAAAAGGGACCTTCTAAATAAATACCTTGTATTTTTGCACCTTCAACTTTATTATAATTATTACTTATATTTTCAATACAGTCATTTAGGTTATCTATAGAATCAGTTAAAGTAGTGGGTAGGAAAGACGTTACTCCATATTTTAATAGACCTTTTGAAATTGTGTTTATTGCTTCAAATGTATTATCCATAATGTCTACACCCAAAAGTCCATGGATATGAGTATCAACTAAACCAGGAGCAATATATTTACCTGAAAAATCTATAACACTATCGGCAATATCTGGTTTTTCTTGTTGAAATTCACCAAATTTGCCATCAATTATTCTAAGGTAACCTTTTTCTTTGATGCCATACTTCATAAAAAATTTATCTGCATAAATAAAATTTTTCAAAACTACCTCCTTATAATTTGTACTATCATTTGTAGTTTTGACGTTTATAAAACATTAAGTTTTCTGGAAATCTATTTAAAATTTATTATCTTACATGCCTTATCTTATATACAAATTTATCACTTCTAGCAACACTCAATGTAAATTCAATAACTATATTGTCATCATTATATGTGGTACGAAGTAATTTTAGACAAGGTGAATCACCTGGGACTTCTAGCAATTTTGATTCCTTATCAGATATTATTCCTGCAGAAAATTCCTCATCAGCCACTTTAATAATCTCTCCATAATCTTCTCTAAATATCTCATATAGAGGTTTTTGTTCTATTTTTTCCTGTGTCAGTCCTGTAAATTCTTTCATAGGAAGATATGTTCTTTCAAGCATCATAGGGAGATTATCAGCAAGTCTTAGACGCATTATTTTTATTATTTTTTCACCAGGAGTTATACCTAATTTCTCAGAAAAATATTTTGTACTTTCCACTACCTCAAATGATAATACTTTTGTACTTGGTTTTTTTCCTTGTGTTCTCATGTAATCTGTAAAGCTATAACTATCCATTAAGTTTTGGGAATTTTGACTAAGTGCAGCAACAAAAGTTCCTTTTCCATGTCTTTTGTATATATATCCCATATGTTCTAATTCAGCCATAGCTAGTCTAACTGTAGTTCTACTTACTCCGTATTCATCACAAATTTTTCTTTCGGAAAGCATTCTATCATTTGGTTCCATCTCGTTTTCAATTTTAGTCCTTAGTATCTCAACAAGTTGGTCATATATTGGTCTTTTATCATTTCTTTTTATCATAAAAATTTATAGTCCTTTCTAAGTGGTTATAACCACAATTTGATTATAAAATATACAATTATTTCTGTCAATGAGTAAAGCTTACTGAACCTCCCATGACTAAAGTCACAGGGTTCCTGCTTCATAGAATTTTGCATACTAAAATATGTCTTACTAATTCTCCACAGGCTATCCCCATAGTTCCTACGGCTCTTACATAAGTTATCTATTTTAAACTCTTATTAGTCTTAATCCTTCTTTTAATATATTTATACTTGCATTTATATCTCTATCGTGAGTTACATTACAACAAGGACAAATCCATTCTCTTATATTTAAATTCTTCATTTCCTCGTTTTTGTACCCACATTTATTGCATATTTGTGAACTTGCAAAGAATTTACCTACCTTTACAATTTGTCTACCATACCAATTAGCCTTGTACTCTAATTGACGAACAAATTCTGACCATGATACATCAGAAATAGAAAGAGATAATTTACGATTTATAGTCATATTCTTTACTTGTAAATCTTCTATGCAAAAATATCATTCTCTCGTATTAATTTGTAGATAGTTTTTGTAGAAAATCCTTCCTTTGATTAGCTATATGTTCTTGAAGTCTTGCAACTTTTAACTTGCTTATTTCTATTTAAACTACCAATTGTTTTTCTCGATAGTTCTCTTTGTAATTTAGCAAGTTTATTTAACGACTTCTGAAGATACTTAGGATTTTCTATAAATTGTCCACAACTTGAGATACAAAATTCTTTAATTCCTAAATCTAAACCTATCTGATTATT
>NZ_AVHW01000102.1 GCF_000449425.2 Clostridioides difficile CD160 | reverse complement strand
TTTTTGAGGTTGTCGTTCACATAAGTTCGCTACTACCTATGCAGTTCTCTTATGAACTTCTTACATTTCATGAAGCACAGACTATATCTTATCCTTCGCTTATCGTTAAGGTCTACCCACTTCCACTACCATACTTGTAGTGTACTTCCCTCAAGAGGAATAGTCGTTGAAGTTTCTCCTACTTAGGAGCTTACCTGCTGATTGCCCATTTTAAAGTACTTAGGGTTTAACCTTATACCATCTAACCAATTTTTTCTACTTTCGTAACTTTCACACTTAGGTTTATTTCATCCTTATGCTTTAGTTTGGTTAGCTTTAGGGGTTTCCAGCAATTCAAGTAGTATTGGATAGGTTCTATCCTATCTCTACATATAAGTTTCCCTATATGCTGACTACTTTAGCTACTAACTCACGACTAAAGTCACGAGTGTGCGTAGCTATTTTTTAATCAAAATTAAATAAGTAAGACTATTAATTTATTTCAAAATTATGATGCATTGACAAAACGAGTGAAATAATTTATATTCAAATTGGTAATAACCACTTGAGGTGTATTATAGACGAGGATTTTATATTTTTACATATTAATTTATTATTTAGAAAAGTAAAAGGTTAATAATGAGGAGAATCTAGTATGATTACAATAATAACATTCAACCCATCTATAGATAGAATGTATAGAGTAAATAGTATAAATATAGGTGAGGTGCAAAGGGTAGTAAGTACAAATGCAACTGCTGGAGGTAAAGGATTAAATGTAGCTAAAGTATGTAAAGCTTTAAAAGAAAAACCTTTGGCTATGGGATTTTTGGGGGGATTCAATGGAAAATTCATTCAAAATGAACTTAAAAAATTAGATATACAAAATAAATTTACAAATATAAAGCAGGAAACTAGAAATTGTCTAAATATAATTGAAGACAATAAAATAAGTACAGAATTTTTAGAAAAGGGACCAAGGGTGGAAAAAGCTGATTTAGAGAGGTTTGAAAATGACATAGATGAAGTAATAAAAAGTACTAAAATACTAGTAGCATCTGGTAGTTATTGTGAAAATATGCCAATAGACTATTATGAAAAGTTAGGTAATTTATGTAGAGAAAATAATATAAAATTTATATTAGATACATCAGGAGATGCTTTAAAAGTAGCTTTAAAGTCGCAACCATATTTAATAAAGCCAAATATAGATGAAATAAGAAATTTATTAGGAATTAATATAGAGTCAAGAGAGGAAGTTATATTAGCAGGAAAAAAACTTCTTGAAATGGGGGCAGAAAATGTATGTATATCTCTAGGAAAAGATGGAATGGTTTATTTAAGTAGAGATGGTGTATATGATGTTAAAGTACCATCTGTAAAATGTGTAAATATTGTAGGTAGTGGAGATAGCACGATAGCTGGATTTAGTGTAGGTATTTTAAGAGGGTACGAAATAGAAGATTTACTTAAGTTTGCAAATGCTTGTGGTATAAGTAATGCTCTAAATATGGAAACTGGATTTGTATGTTTAGAAGAAGTTGAGAAGTATCAAAATTTAGTTGAAGTAACAAAGTTAAGTTGAATAGAGCTAATGTGAATATAATGGGTTTAGTATGCATGTAATAGAATTTTATGTATAAAAACATAGTCTTATATAAAAATAAGTTAGAGACATTTGTCTCTAACTATTTTTATAATAAATATCTATTTTACTGAACCTATAATTTTCTCTAGTAATCTTTGAGCTTTAATGCACTCTTCTCCACTAATTGATGGCTTTATATTATTTTCTAAGCAATCAATGAAATGATTTGTTATATCCTCAAAACCTTTTTGTTTTAATATATTTACCCATGCACCACTCTGTTTTGAAGTTAGATTTCCATTTTCCTCTATTTCCAGTACATTAAGATTCTTAACTCTTTGAATCTTACCTTTTGAAAGAATTTCAACTTGTTCTAATTTTGTTCCAGAATCTCTATGCATAGAGGTATTTATAGAAAAATATTTACCTTTAAGTTTATGACTTACAAATATTAGATTTTTATTGTCTGTTAAAAATAAATCCTCTCCAGTAATTTCGACATCGCCATTTGCTAACCATAAAGCAGTGTCAATAACATGTATATAGTCATCTATAAGTGTACTGTCAAATCTAACATTTCTTAAGGAATTTAATCCATGTTTACATATGTTGATAGATACAATTTCTGTGGCATTATTTTTAATTTCTTTATACATAGGACAGAATCTGCGGTTGAATCCAACCATTAAATTTAAGTTTCTTTTCAGACTTAACTCAATAAGCTCTTCTCCTTGCTCGACTGTTGAGGCAAGGGGTTTGTCTACATATATATGAGTATCTAAATTTAATAATTTCTTTATAATATCGTAATGTGTTTCTGTAGAGCTATGTAGAAAAATACAATCACATTTTTTAGCTAAAGATTCAATAGAATCAAATGGTGTGAGTCTATAATCACTACAGATTTTTTCTCTCTTGGTTTTATTTGGAGTAAAAGCTCCTACAAACTCAAATCGCTCGGATTTTGCTAATACAGGTAAATATGCCTTTTGAGCTATAGAGCCAAGACCTATCATACCTACTTTTATATTTTTCATAATAGTTTCTCCTAGTGTTTTTTATATTTATAGAAATGATTATAATTCAGACACATAAATTTGTAAACTTTGTGTCAAAAAAATAAATCTGAAGTTTATGTAGGTAAATCAATGGTCAAATAAAGATAATTGATAAAGTAATTTTAAAAAATGTATATAAAATTGACTGACATAAATATTTTATGTATTGACAAAAAATTCAAATTAATTTATATTTGGATTAGTGGTAATAACCACTTTGTTTAAATAAATTTTTATCATAAAATAAAAATACCAAAACGTCTATAATATAATTCTAATAAATTTTTTAATATAAACTAAAAATAAATTATGAAAATAATCAAAATGTATAGAGTGTATTTAAAAATTAGTTTTAGTAGTAATAAAAAGTCCAAGTAAAAAATATAAAAAGATATATTTTTTTACATTTAAAAGTGGTTATAACCTCATTACCAAAAATAAATGTTATAAGTATGAAAGGGGAATAAAAATGTTTAAACTAGAAGAACAAAAACTAAAAGATTTAGGTGCAATAATAACGACTAATGAAATAAAACAACAACCTGAACTATGGTTAGAAACTTATGAAATATATAAATCCAATAAAGAAAAATTAAGTAGATTCATAGACACAATAAGTAATAATCATGGGCAGTTTAGAGTTATATTTACAGGTGCTGGAACTTCAGCTTATGTAGGCAACTCAATACTTCCGTATCTTAAAAATAAAAATGACATAAGAAAATACATATTTGAAACAATACCTACTACAGATATAGTTTCTAATCCATATAATTACTTAAAAAAAGATGTGCCAACGTTATTAGTTTCATTTGCAAGAAGTGGAAATAGCCCTGAAAGTTTGGCTGCTCTAAATTTGGGGAATCAGATTGTAGATAATTTTTATCATTTAGCTATAACTTGTAATCCAGAAGGAGAACTGGCTAAAATGACTAAAAATGATGAAAATAATTACTTATTATTAATGCCATCAAAATCAAATGATAAAGGTTTTGCTATGACAGGAAGTTTTTCATGTATGATGTTATCTGCTATGTTGATATTCGATAGTTTAGAAGAGGATATAGAAAAGTCATATATACATGCAATAATTGAGATGGGAAAAAATATTATAGATAGAAAAGATGAAATACATGAGTTAATAAATAAAGATTTTGATAGAGTTGTATACTTAGGTTCAGGGGGATTAGGTGGTTTGACACAAGAAGCACAACTAAAACTTTTAGAACTTACAGCAGGGAAAATAGCTACAGTATATGATTCTCCTATGGGATTTAGACATGGCCCAAAATCATTTATTGATGAAAAGACACTTGTCTTTGAATTTGTATCTAATTGTTCATATACACGAAAATATGACTTAGATGTTTTAGAGGAAATAAAAAGAGATAAACTTGCTAAGCTTGCTTGCTCAGTATCAGTAGAAGATGAAAATAATTTCTCAGGAACAAAGTTTGAATTTGAAGGAAAGTACAATAAATTACCAGATGTGTATCTTGCAATGCCATACATATTATTTGCACAAACTATAGCATTATTTGTATCTATAAAAGTTGTAAATAAGCCAGACACACCGTCAGCTACGGGAACAGTAAATAGAGTAGTAAAAGGTGTAACAATATATGAATACTAAAAGCATTTGTTAAAATATTATAATTGAATAATTTGGGGGGTATCAATGTGGCATTAGTAACAACAACATCTATGCTTAAAAAGGCACAAGATGAAGAGTATGCAGTAGGAGCATTTAATGTGGAAAATATGGAAATGGT
Organism: Clostridioides difficile CD160; assembly: GCF_000449425.2. GTDB lineage: Bacteria > Bacillota > Clostridia > Peptostreptococcales > Peptostreptococcaceae > Clostridioides > Clostridioides difficile_E. Next base: position 32,104 of record NZ_AVHW01000102.1, on the reverse strand, counting down.
AATTGCTGTTATAGAAGCTGCTGAGGAGTTAAATTCTCCAGTTATATTACAAACTACTCCGTCAACTGTAAAGTATGCAGGGCTTGATTATTATCTAGCAAACGCAAAGGTTGCTGCAGAAAGAGTAAATATACCTGTGGCAATGCATCTAGACCATGGCTCAAGTTTCGACCTTGCAATGAAAGCTTTAAGGGATGGATATACATCAATAATGATAGATGGTTCTCATGAAAGTTTTGAAAATAATATATCTCTATCTAAATCAGTAGTGGAAGCATGTAACCCGTCTCTTATACCAGTTGAAGCAGAACTTGGAAAAGTTGGAGGGAAAGAAGATGATTTAGATGGTGGAGACAATAATGATTATACAAATCCAAAAGAGGCAAAAGAGTTTGTCGATAGAACAGGGGTATCTTCATTAGCTATAGCTATAGGTACAGCGCATGGGCTGTATAAAGGTGAACCTAAAATAGATTTAGACAGACTATCAGAAATTAAAAAAGTAGTTTCAATACCTTTAGTATTACATGGAGGTTCAGGAATACGTGATGATATTATAAAAGAGGCTATAAAAAGAGGGATTACAAAAGTTAACTATGCAACTGAATTAAGAATTGCATATAGTAATGGAGTTAAAAAAGTTTTAAGTGAAGATTCTGAAGTTATAGACCCTAAAAAATATGGATTAGCAGGACTTCAATCAGTAAAGGACTTTGTAAAAGAAAAGATTAAAGTATGTGGGTCTGTAAATAAAGCATAAAAAATAAAATATCCTAAATTTATTTTAGATAAGTTTAGGATATTTGTTATATGAAAAATTTATTTCATTTATAGCTATAATGGTGTATTTTTTTCATTTAATTGATGAAAAATATCAGCTTTTATTGGTAAAGTATTACATATATAATTAAAATATAATAAAAATTGAACTATATATTTTATTATTATGAAATATATATCTTAAATTTTAGTGCTAAAATATACTAGGATATAAACTTCGATAAATACAAATAAAGAGTTTAATTTTTATAAGAAAATATTTTTGTTTATAATACTACTTTGAAAAATATAATAATACTGGGGGAGGTGGTGATATGAGAGAACGCATTATTCTTGAAACATTGAAAAATAGTAGTGGTTATCTAAATATAGATTATTTTGCAGATAAGTTAGGGGTATCTACTCGAACTATCAGAAATGAAATAAAAAAGATAGAAACTATAAAAGAATGTAATGGTTTCAAATTAGAATATAAGTCTAAATTAGGATATATTCTAAATATTAAAGACCAAGATAAATTCGAGCATTACCTAAAAAACTTACCCTCAGACTTAGTTGAAAATCCAGAACAACGGTTGGAGTCTATAATAGTAGAACTTTTAATAAATGAAGGTTATAAAACTATAGAGCAGTTAAGTAAAAAATTTTTAGTCAGTTCATCTCAAATAAAAAATGATTTGAAAAAGGTAGATGAAAAGATAAAAGATACAGAATTAAAATTAGAAAGAAAGGCTCATTATGGAATCAAAATAGAAGGCTCTGTAAAAGAAATTCAAAGTATATTAGTGGAGAGTTATTTTAAAGGTAATAGAAATATAACAGAGTATAGAAATAAGTTTATAGATAATTTTAAATTAGATAATATCAGAAGTACAATAAAAAATGTCCTTAATGAACATAACTTAGAAGTTAACTTGACAGAGCTTGAGGAAATATTAGCACAAATTATTATATTGTATATAAGAGTTAGTATGAGAGTGGTGAGAGATATTAATGATTTAGACTTATATACAGAAGATTTAATTATAGATGACTTATTAGATAAAATTTTTAAAGATAAAAAATATAACCTTACTCATGACGAAAAGTATTACTTAAAACAACTTATAAAACTAAGGACTAAAGATAAGAAAGCCACTATAAAGAATATAGATAAAAATAAACTTCAAGATATAATGTATGAATTTTTTAGAGATATAGATAAAAAGTATGACTCTAATTTTTTGGAGGATAAAGAGTTTCTTAACTTATTTTATTTACATATTGCATGTTTAATAGAACGCATAAAGAAGAATCACAAGATAATAAATCCTTTTTCAGTTAAGATAAGTCAACAGTATCCAACTGTTTTTAATTTATCTATTCAATTTTCAAAAATTATAGAAAATGAGTATCATATAAAAATAAGTCAAGATGAAATAGGTTTTATAGCAACTCACATTGCTGTTCCTTTTGAAAAAAGAGAAGAGGCTAATTTTAATAAAAAATATAAGATAGCAATAATATGCTCTTCTGGCGGAGGTAGCGCATTTTTGATAAATTTAAGACTTAAAGAAATCTTTCCAAATGCTGATATAAAAAACTTTTCATTACTAGAAGAAAAGGCTGTAGTAGAATTTGCACCAGATTTGATTTTTTCAATAACAAATCTTTTATTTGAAATAAATACTCCAGTTATTCTTATAAATGAAATTTTAGACGAACTAGATTATTTGGATATTAAAGAAAGTATTAGATTTGCAGAACATATAGGAAATATATCAAGTCCAAAACAATACATATTAGGTCTGTTTGATAAGAATCATTTTAGATGTATAAAAGATAAATTCAAATATAAGGATATCCTTGATAGCATGTCACAATGCATAGTTGATGAAGGCGCTTGTTCTCCGACCTATCCTAAAGATGTGTGGGAAAGAGAGAGTTATTTGAGCACTATTTATACAAATGGTGTAGCGATACCTCATCCAATTGAAATGACAGGTAATAAAAATATTATATCAGTGGCCTTGATACAAACTGATATTAGTTATGAAAATAGAGTGCCAAAGATTATTTTCATGATTTCATTAATAAAGGGAAATCTAGAACTTCATAAACAGATATCTAAGTATCTAAGTAAGATTATGACAGATAAGGATATGGTAGATATGCTAAATAAGTCGCAATCCTATGAAGAGTTTATGTATAAGTTAAAAATCTACTTGGGAGGTTAGACATGAATATAGAGTTTTTTAAGAGATTATCAGAAGCAGATGGTATAGCATCTAATGAAGAGGAGGTTAGGCAAGTTTTATTAAAAGAATTACGAGATTATAGTGATAGAGTTATATGTGATGGGTTAGGAAGTATAGTTTTTTCTAAGATAAAAGATGAAAATGCACCAAATGTAATGATTTGTGCTCATATGGATGAAGTTGGATTTATGGTGAGGAGTATAGATAAACTTGGTATGATTCACCTAATAACAATAGGAGGGGTAAAACCCCTTGCACAGTTTGTCCAAAAAATTAGAATTACAACAAGAGAAGGAAAAAAAATACCTGCTATCATAAATGCCACATATAATAATGGCAAAGCTGAAAATATATATGCAGATATTGGAGCATATACAGAAGAAGAGGTATACAATTTAGGGATTCATGTTGGGGATATGGTGACCTATACAACAAACTTTGAGGAATTTGCTCTGTCAGACCGATTAGTGGGAAAAGCTTTTGATGATAGAATAGGATGCTTTGTGATGGGTGAGGTTTTAAAAGAGTTAGAGAAGAAAAATCTAAGCTGTAATATTCACTTTGCAGCTACAAGTAGTGAAGAGGTTGGAATAAGGGGTGCAAAGACAGCAACACAGTTAATAAATCCTGATATAGTATTTGTGATAGATGTAGCATGTGCTAAGAACGAGTTTGTAAGAGACTATACAAATCAGAAACAAATTGATAAAGGTATAATGCTAATGCATAGAGACAGGACTCTAGTCCCTAGTAGAAAAATGATAGATTATGTAATGGAAATTGCTGATGAAAACAACATACTACTTCAACACGATATGTTTGAATCAGGTGGAACTGATGGGGGGGAAGCACATCTTGTAAATGAAGGGAAACCTTGTGTAGTAACTTGTGTACCAGTCAGATATGGTCATTGTGCATTTTCGATAGTAAGTAATAAAGATTTAGATGCCATTATAAGATTATATACACAGTTAATTTTAAATTTTGATGAAGAAAAATATAAACATATAAGAAATTTTATTTAAAGGAGAAAAAGAAAATGTCAACAGAAGTGCAAATAATGGAGCTTATATCAACTGCAGGAGAAAGTAAATCAAAAGCTTTCGAAGCTTTAAAAAAAGTTAAGGCAAAAGATTTTAAAGGAGCAAAATTGTTAATAGAGGAGGCTCGTAAAATAGATATTGAAGCTCACAGAATACAGACAGAATTAATAACTCAAGATTTAAATGAAGATGTTGAAAGTCCAGCAATGAGTCTTTTAATGGTACATGCCCAAGACCACTACATGACTTCTCAACTAGCGAAAGATTTGATAGAGGCTTTGATAGATTGTTTTGATAAGTAGTTGAAGTGTATAAATAAATTATTTACATAAATTTTCTTTTAGAAAGTTTTAAATACTTTAAAGAGATAATAAAAAATACAAATTTTAGGAGGAATTATTATGAAAATATTATTATGTTGTGCAGGTGGATTTTCTACTAATATGCTAATGCAAAATATGAAGAAGGTAGTAAAAGAAAGTACTAAACTTAATGAAAAAGATTTTGAATTTACAGCTATACCAGCAGATTCAATAGAAAGTGAAGTTGATGATTGGGATATAGTACTTATAGGTCCTCAAATAGCTCACAAAATAGATTTTTTAAAAGGAATATTAGAGCCTAAAAATAAACCTTTTGCAGTAATAGATAAAGATGTTTATGGAAAAATGGATGGAGCTACAGTTATGAAGTTAGCATTAATAACTTATAAGAAACATCAATTAGCTCAAGGATAATAAGAATATTGAGGGAAAAGGGGGATTAAATATGTTTTCAAAATTTGAAGCGTTTATGAATAGAGTATTTATGCCTTTAGCTCACAAGGTTGACAATCAGCGTCATCTTGGTTCTATAAAGGCTGGTATGGTAGCTATGACACCATTCACAATATTAGGAAGTATATTTGCAATACTTCCAGCACTTCCAAACATGCTTGGAGAAAATAACTCAATAAGCAAATTCATATTGAATAATGCAGCAATACTGGACTTGCCAGTAAGTCTTTCGATAGGTTTGATAGGATTATATGCTTGTATGTGTATTGCTTTTAATCTAGGTAATTATTATAAGTTATATATACCAGGTTGTGTTGCATTATCAACTTTTTCTTTTCTATTCCTAGTAGCATCATTTACGCCAGATGGTGCATTGGAAATAGGAAACTTAGGAGCTAAAGGGCTATTTACGGGGATGATAGCAGGGCTTGGTTCTGTAGAGTTATATAATTTCTGTAGTAAGAAGAATATTACAATAAAAATGCCAGAAAATGTACCTGATTTTGTATCTAGGTCTTTTGAGTTAATACCAACTACTATAATAGTTTGTGGTACTTTTATAGTTGCTCGTTTTATTTCATTAAAAGTGTTTGGAGAATTACCTCCACAGATACTTACTCAATTTTTATCTCCATTAGTAGGAAGTATGGATAATCCATGGTCAGTTCTTGCTCTTAATTTTGCAATATGCACCATATTCTTTTTTGGAATACATTCATCAGTATTTAGCCCTATAACTAGACCTATAATGATTACATTTATAGCTGAAAATATAGCAGCTATGCAAGCTGGTGAAACAATACCTCATTTCTTTACAGCAGGAGCTTCAAGTGCATTCTTTGGATTTACAGGTTGTGGAATTAGTATAGGTTGTGTAATCGCATGTATGTTGTCAAAAAATTCATCTTATAAAAAAATTGGACGTGTATCATTATTCCCTGCATTATTTGGAATAAATGAACCAATATTATTTGGTGCACCTATAATATTAAATCCAATAATGTTTATACCACATGTATTTGGTGGAGCTATAATAGGTACATTACCAATGTTTTTTATGCACTGGGGATGGTTAGCAAAACCAGTATTTGACCCTCCATATGTAGGAGTGTTCTTAGAAGGTTTTTTAACTAATGGAGATTGGCATTCTATATTAGCAAATGCATTACAATTAGTATTAGCAATCTTGTTATATTGGCCATTCTTTAAAATAATGGAACGTCAACAAAATAATAAAAAACAAAAAGAAGAAACAAAGAACATATTCTCTAAAGAAGAAGAAGACCTATTAGATGATTTAGGTCTGGATTTCTAATATTTTGTTATGAATAATACAATAGAGAGACTAGTAGATTTAATCTATAAAAGAGGTGTTGACGCTCTTTTGATTAAGTCCAAAAATACTAAAAAATATATAGGAGCATTATCAGGTAGCGGTGTGTATGTACTTGTTACTAAAGATAAAAAGTACCAAATTCTAGATGGTAGATATACTGATGAAGCAGATAAAAAAACGAGTGGTTTCATAAAAAGAGTTGTATCTCAAGGTTCTTATATACCAAATATAATCGAATTATTAAGAGAATTGAATATAGGAAAGCTAGCAATAGAAAATCAGGCTATGAGTATACAAGAGTATATTTTGCTAAAAAATGCAGGTTTTGAAATCAGTTTAATAACCAATGAATTATGGAAATTAAGGGCTATAAAATCTAAAGTAGAAATTGAACTTATTAAAAAGGCATGTGAGATTACAGATGAAGTATTTAGTGAGGTTATTTCTGAGATTAAAAAAGGTATAACCGAACTAGAAGTATCAGCTCTAATTCAGTATCATGCATTGAAAAAAGGTGCAAGTGGAATGTCTTTTGAAACAATAGTGGTATCAGGAGAAAGAGGAGCAATGCCACATGGAAGACCTACAAACAAAAAACTGAGAACGAATGAGGCTATAACAATAGATTTTGGTGTTGTTTATCAAGGGTATCAATCGGATATGACTCGTACAATATCTATAGGTAAACCTCCTGAAATTATTCAAGAGATATATGATGTGGTATTAGAAGCACAATTATCTGCAATAGAGTCAATAAAAGAAGGCGTTAAGGCCAGTGATGTTGACAAAGTAGCTAGAGAAATTATAGATAAACATGGATTTGGTGAGTATTTTAATCATGGTCTGGGTCATGGTATAGGTCTTGGAGATGGAGAGGTTCCTACCCTAAATCCAAATAGTGATGATATATTAACAGAGGGAATGGTAATGTCTTGTGAGCCAGGAATCTACATTCCAAATATAGGGGGAGTTAGGATAGAAGATGACATTGCTATAATAGATGGAAAAGGTGTCCCACTCAATAAGACATCTAAAGATTTTATGATATTAGGAGAATAAAATTATGAAATATAATTTTGACAAAGTATTAAATCGTAAAGAGGGGAATTGTAGGAAATGGAGCAACCATGTAATTAAAGAAAAGTTTGACTTAAATGAAGATGCAATTCCTATGGATTTAGCTGATATTGATTTTGAATGTGCTCCTGCCATAAAAGAAGCTATTTTAAAAAGAGCCTCAGTAGGAGATTATAGTTATACTTTTATAGGAGATGACTTCTATGATGCTGTTATAAATTGGAACAAAAGACGATTTGATATATATGTAGAGAAAGAATGGATAAAGTTAACTTTTGGTACTGTTTCAACTCTTCATTATATAGTCCAAGCATACACTAAAGAAGGAGATGGTGTATTGATAAATACACCTGCCTATGACCCTTTTGCAGAATCTGTAGTAAATAATAATAGAAAGTTATGCTGTAGTTCATTAAAATTAGATAATAATAGATATTATTTAGATTTAGAAGATATAGAAAAGCGAATGAAATACGAAAATATAAAATTATTTATATTCTGTAGTCCACAAAATCCATCAGGTCGTATATGGACAAAGGAAGAACTGTATAAGGTGTCAGAGTTATGCTTAAAGTATAATGTACTTTTGGTAAGTGATGAAATTCATAGGGATGTAGTATTTAAAGGTCATAGATTTGTGTCTTTATGGAATTCTCATCCAGACATTTATAAAAATAGCATAATCTGTGTATCTCCTAATAAAGGATTCAACTTAGGAGGATTAAAAACATCTTATGTACTAATAAGAGATTTAAAAGTTAGAGAAATTTTGTTAGAAAGACTAAAAAGTAACTCAATAACTTCTCCAAATGTATTTGCAATACCAGCAATTGTTGCGGCATATAATGAAAGTGAAAAATGGTTAGATGAAATGACCAATTATGTAGAAAATAATTTTCAAATAGTCTATGAGTTCTTTGAGACATATATACCAAAAGCTAAGGTTATGAAATCAGACTCTTCTTTTCTAGCTTGGATAGATGTGAGAGAAGTATTTAGAAATGAAGAAGAATCGAAAGAGTTTTTTAGACATGCAAATTTAACTATGGTAGTTGGAAGTTACTTTGTAAAAGATGGAGAGGGGTTTATCCGTCTTAATATAGGGTGTCCGAAAGAAACATTAAATGAAGCCCTAAATAGAATTAAAAAAACGTATATAAGTATGTATTGTTAAGCCATAAAAAATAAGATATTTATAGGCTTATGTAAAAACATATTATTTAGTTATCAAATATTACTGGAATTTTGTATTCCAGTAATATTTTTTGATTAAGGAATATTAAATAATACCACTTCATATTATTATATTAACTTATATTAACATATTTTATAACTTTGGTAACACATGTAACTGACTCTTATTTAATGTATATTTATACTGTAAGAAGCAGTAAAAACTTTTCCCTTACTAAGTTTATTAATGAATTTCTTGTCTTTATAAATTTTATTGGAATACATACTATCAGCAAGACCATACCAAGGTTCTATACATAAAAATGGAGCAGTAGAATTAGACTCACTATAATAAGGAGTCCAAATACCAACTAGAGGGAAATCTAACATAGATAGAGTTATATATTTGCTACCATCATTATTACATATAGATACTTCATCTATATTGGTGTATATCAAGGCATCATTCTTGAACAGTTCCGGATTTAACTGTAAGTTTTTTAAATCACCAATAAATGTTATATCATCAGTAAAAGAACCATTTAAATTGATTTTTTCCACATCATTTCTTCTTTTAAATTCAAGATGATATTTAGAAAAAGCATTTTGTTCAAAAAAAGGAATATTAAATGCAGGATGTCCACCTATAGAAAAGAATATATCTTTAGAGTCAGTATTTTTTACAATCCACTCTATATTTATACTGTCATTGTTTAATGTATAATTTATAATTAGTTGAAAAGAGTATGGATACTTTTTTAAGGTAGATTCATTGTCTATTAACTTATAAGATATGAATGTATCTCCTTTGTCTACAATTTCAAATTCCATATCTCTAGCAAATCCATGCTGAGTCATGCTGTATAGATTTTCTTCTATTATAGTTTCATTATCAAAAAGTTTACCTACTATAGGAAATAATATAGGTGATTGTCTACCCCAATATTTCTTATTGCCATTCCAAAGAATGTCTTTGTTATATTCTTTAGAAAATATTTTAGTGAGTTCAGCACCAGAACTGTTTGATTCTATAATTAACTTTTCATTTTGTAAGATATTCATTTAAAATCTCCTTTATTATATTTTATGAGTATATTATACTATAAAGTATAAGGATTATTAAATTTTATTTGATATTATATTTGAAAGGTAGATTTTAGTATATTTTGAAAATTTTGTTTTGAAAATTTGGGATTATTTAAGAAATTTTGTATTATAAATAGAAGGAAATAGATAAATTGTATAGAATAAAATATATTAAGATAAGTTAATAATGTTAAATGGGAAGTGAGTTTATGGAGAAACCAAATACAAAAGTTGTTAACTTTCAAGAGTATAAGGACAGAAAAAATGAAAGAGAAGTAAACCGAGACGAACTTTTAAAGCTTATAAAAAAAATTGTGACTTCAAAATAGGGAGTTGTTAAACTCCCTATTTTAATGGGTTTCATAGTGATTAAGACATTCTAAGTCCATCTATATAATCTTTGAATTGTGAGAAATCTGATTCGCTACTCAACTTTATAGTTTCTGAACCTTCCGTATAAAAATTCTTAAGGTAGATAGTATAATTATTATCTACACAGTCATGATAAATACATCTATATCCATCTTCATATAAATTTTTTAATTTAGAAAAATCATCCACAATATCATCTCCTTAAAGTTCTTTTAAATATATTTTTACAAAAACCATCGGATTGTATGCAAATTCATAATGTAAAATAAAGGAAATACAGATAAAATGTAGAATAATTTTTGTATATATGTAAAAATAAAAATAAAAAGTTGAAATTTTTAGAAAATAAGAGTATTTTTTATCTAAAAAGATAATTTAAAAAATAAAAAAATGTTGGGAGGATAGAAAATGAGTTTATTAGAAAGTATATCAAAAAATATATATTCTTTAGATAATTCTTCTATTGAAAAAACAAAGCAGAGATTGGACAGGCTTATACATCCAACTGGAAGCTTAGGGAAAATAGAAGATATTTGTATGCAATTATCAGGAATATTTGGCAATGAAAATTTTGATACAAGTAAAAAAGTTATAATAGCTTTTGCTGGAGACCATGGTGTATATGAAGAAGGAGTAGCACCTGACCCTCAAAACATAACAAAACTACAATTTCCAAATTTCTCAAAAGGTCTGTGTGGAGTTGGAGTAATAAGTAAATTTGTAGGGGCAGATGTTGTAGCTGTAGATGTAGGAATAAACTGTGATGAAAAACTAGATGGAGTATTGGATTATAAGATTAGAAAAGGAACATCAAATATGGCGAAAGGGCCAGCTATGAGTAAACAAGAGGCTATTAGATGCTTAGAGATAGGAATTGAAATAGCAGAACAGTGTATAGAAAAAGATTATAAGCTTATTGGTATTGGAGAGATGGGTATAGCAAACACTACTCCAAGTACAGCAATAATATCTGTGATTTCAGGATGTGACCCATTAGAAGTTACTGGTATAGGTGCAGGTCTTAGAAAAGAAAGACTAAAACATAAGGCTGAAGTAATTAGAAAGGCTATTGAGATTAATAATCCAAATCCAACTGATGGAGTAGATATTTTATCTAAAGTAGGAGGATTTGAAATAGGTTCAATGGCAGGTGTTATATTAGGATGTAGTGCTAATAGAATTCCAGTAGTAATAGATGGATTTATTTCTTATGCAGCAGCATTGATTGCATATAAGATAAATCCAAAAACTAGAGAATATATGATAGCATCTCACTCGTCAGCAGAATCAGGGACTAAAAGAGCCTTAGATATATTGAGATTAGACCCTTTACTAAATATGGACATGAGGTTAGGTGAAGGAAGTGGAGCTGCTTTAGCATTTAATATAATAGAAGCTTCAAATTATACTTATAAGAATATGGCAACTTTCGATGAAATTGACATGGGAAGATAAGACATAAAAATTTAATATATAGGAGTGTTTTGATGAGTGAAATTATTCTGGTAACAGGAGGAGCTAGGTCAGGAAAGAGTAACTTTGCAGAAAAACTATGTTTGAACAGGAATAATAATACAGCTTATATAGCAACTTCTATTCCATTTGATGATGAAATGAAAGATAGAGTAAAAAAACATCAAGAGAATAGACCTAGAAATTGGAATACATATGAAATATATGAAGATATATATTCCATAATTAGACAGCTATACAAAGAACATGAAACTGTTATACTAGATTGTGTGACATTATTAGTAAATAATCTAATGTTTAAACACAATCTAAATATAGAAGAGTCTACTCAAGAAGAAATAAACAAATTGGAAGAGTACATAAAAGAACAAGTTAGAAAACTTATTGAAGAAATAGAAAAAACAAATCTATACTTTGTGTTTGTGACAAATGAATTAGGTATGGGAATTGTTCCTGGGAATAAACTTAGTAGGATATATGCCGATATTGTAGGTCGTATAAATCAATACATAGCATCAAAAAGTAATGAAGTTTATTTTGTAGTTAGTGGAATACCCATGAAAATAAAGGAGTAGTATGTATCTATGAAAAGATTTATTTTAATACTACAGTTTTTAACAAGGATACCTATAAAATTAAATGTAGGATTTGATGATGAATTTTATAAATCAATAGTATATTTTCCACTTGTAGGTTTTGTCATTGGCATATTAACCTACTTAGTAGGATGGATTTCTATACTATTATTTGAGCCATTTATAGCTTCTATAATAATAACTTTAGCTGGTGTTTTAATTACTGGAGGTCTCCATATAGATGGATTAGGAGATACATTTGATGCAATATACAGTTATAGAGATAAAGAAAAAATGCTTGAAATAATGAAAGATTCAAGATTGGGCACAAATTCACTTTTAGCAATTATGTTTGTACTTTTATTAAAGGTTGGATTCATATACAATATAATAAGTAACAACTCATTATGGATTATAATATTTATGCCAATGATTGCAAGATTAGGAGTAATGTTATTGACATATAAAACTGTGACACCAAGAGAAAAAGGAATGGGAAATTTATTTATAGGCAAATTGACTACAAGTATGTTAATGACAGCTATAATATACACATTTTTAATAGTTATTCTTATTACTAAATTTATATTCTTATTACCTAATATAGTGTTGATTAAAATATTAGGTTCAGCTATAGTAGTTTTTATATTTATAATATTATTCAAAAAACATATTTATAAAAAGATTGATGGAGTAACAGGAGATATATTAGGTTGTGGAATAGAACTTTCAGAACTTTTATATTTGATTTATATATATTTGTTAATTTTTATGTTTTTTTAAAACTAAAAAGTGGTGATAATATGATAAGATTAATATTAATAAGACATGCATTGACAAATGATAATAAAAGAGGAAGATTATCAGGTCACATAAATAGTTGTATTAGTGAAGAAGGTAAATTGCAAATAAATAAAATTACTAAATATCTAAGTCATGAAAATATAGACAGAATTTACACGACGCCATCTTCACGTACTAAGGATACAATAGAAAAAATATCAAGATTAAAGTTAATAGAAATAGAAGAAAAAGAAACTCTAAGAGAAATTAGTTTTGGTGATTTTGAAGGAATAACTTTTGAGGAAATTAAAGTCAAATATCCCAAAGAATTCGAAAAAATGATAGAAGAAGGTAACAACTATAGATATCCAAGTGGAGAAAGTCTTATAGACTCTTATAAAAGAGTGGCAAAAGAGATTGATAATATAATTTTAGAAAATGATAGTCATTCAGATATAAAAACAATACTTATATGTTCTCATGCAGGAACAATAAGAAATATAATAACACATTTGATTTCTGGTAGTTATAAATATCATTGGAACTTTAAAATTGATAATGCGTCTATTACGGTTTTAGAAGTTAATAGTGGATTTACTGTAGTAGATAAAATGAATTTTACAGATTTTATATAATTTAATTGAAATTAAGTATTATAATATATGTCTGTAAGAATATCAATGAAAATAGAATATTAGATTAAAATTAGGTTCTTAATTATATGTTAAAAGGGAAAAAGGTTAGATGCCTTTGCAGCCCCCGCTACTGTGAAACCAACGAAACTATAAATACCACTGTCAATTTGATGGGAAGGTTATAGAAGTAGGATGAAGTTAAGCCAGGATACCTGCCTAATTTAATTTAAAACAAGAGGTCTTCGGGGTGAAAGATTTTTAATTAATACGTATAAAAGTCCTATCTTTAGAAGCATTAGGACTTTTTTTATTTGTGTTTTAGTAAATTTTAACAAGGAGGGGTTAGAAAGTGGGGAAAAAAATAATGCTACAAGGAACAGCATCGAATGTAGGTAAAAGTATCTTAGTAGCAGGGCTGTGTAGAATATTTAAACAAGATGGTTATACGGTTGCTCCTTTTAAATCTCAGAATATGGCTTTAAATTCTTTTATAACTAAAGAAGGATTAGAAATGGGAAGAGCACAAGTGTTTCAAGCAGAAGCGGCGAAAATAGAGCCAATAGCTGATATGAATCCGATTTTATTAAAACCTTCTGGAAATAACAAAAGTCAAGTTATTGTAAGAGGGAAGGTTATAGGGGAAATGCCATCTTCTCAATATCATGATTATAAACTGGAATTGGTAGATGTATTGAAGGATACCTTTGATAGCTTGAATTCAACCTATGATATTGTGGTTATGGAAGGTGCAGGTAGTAATGCAGAGATAAATTTAAAAGATAGAGATATCTCTAATATGGGTATGGCAGAAATAGCGGATGCACCTGTAATAATAGTTGGAGATATTGATAGAGGTGGAGTATTTGCATCACTGGTAGGAACAATGCTTTTATTAAGTGAAGATGAGAAAAAAAGAGTAAAAGGAGTAATAATTAATAAATTTAGAGGCAAAAAAGAGCTTTTACAAGATGGAGTAAAGATGTTAGAGGACATCATAAAAGTACCAGTTATAGGTGTAGTTCCTTATACAGATATAAAAATAGAAGATGAAGATAGTGTGACTACTAGATTCAAGAAAAAAATGAATAAAAGCGATATACACATAGAAATAATTAGAACTCCACATATGTCTAACTTTACAGACTTCAATATATTTGAGACGCAAGAAGATGTAAGTATTAGGTATGTAGATTATGGGGAATCTTTAGGAAATCCCGATATGGTAATAATACCTGGAACTAAAAGTACTATAGATGATTTAACATATATAAGAAAAAGTGGTCTTGAGTCACAAATTAAAAATTTATATAGTCAGGGTAAATTGATATTTGGTATATGTGGTGGATATCAAATGCTAGGTAAAAAATTAAAAGACCCTTACCATGTTGAAAGTGAAATTGAAGAAGTTGATGGTATAGGTCTCTTAGATACAGAAACAATATTTGAGAAAGAAAAAACTACAACACAGGTAGAAGCTACTATTGTTGAATGTACTGGTGAATATATGAATGGCCTTAAAGGTAAGAAAGTCAAAGGTTATGAAATCCATATGGGTATTACAAATCGAGGTAATGGTGTAAGAAGCTTGGACCTGATAACAAAAAAACTGGATGAAGAAGTGAATTATACTGAAGGAAGCATAAATAAAGATGGGAATGTAATCGGAACTTATCTTCATGGAATTTTCGATGAAATAAGTTTTACAAGGAAAATTTTAAATAATATAAGAATGAAAAAAGGTCTACAAGAATTAGAAAGCAAGGTAAACTCTTTTGATGAATTTAAAGATAAAGAATATGATAAATTGGCTGATTTTTTGAGAGAGCATTTAGATATAGAAAAAATATATGAGATTATGAAATAATAATGATTCTGTATTTATAATTTAGGTAGGAGGTGTATTATGAAAAAAATTTTAATTGCAGGTACTAGTAGTGGAGTAGGTAAGACGACAATATCATTAGGGATAATGCAAGCTTTAGTCAAGAGAAATATGAAAGTACAGCCATATAAAGTAGGGCCAGATTATATAGACCCTTCATACCACACTTTTATAACTGGAAGACATTCCAGAAATCTAGATTCTTATATGTTAGATGACGAAAAAATAAAGTATATAGTAAATAAGTCCTCAAAGGATGCAGAGATTTCAGTAATAGAAGGTGTTATGGGGTTGTATGATGGTTTTGGAATAGATTTAGATAACTGTACAAGTTCACATACTTCGAAAGTGTTAAAATCACCTGTTATATTAGTTATAAATGGAAAATCTATGGCAGCATCTAGTGCTGCTATGGTACTAGGATATAAGGAATTAGATAAAGATGTAAATATAAAAGGTGTCATAGTAAATAATGTTAAGACTAATAGCCATTATCAAATAATTAAGAGTTCTATAGAGAAATATTGTAATGTTGAAGTATTGGGATATTTTCCTCCAAATAATAAATTTTCTTTAGAATCTAGACATTTAGGATTGGTTCCTAGTGTAGAGATGAAATCTCTAAGAGAAAAATTTTATACTTTAGCTGATGAAATTGAAAGTTATATAGATATTGATAGAATAATCGAAATCTCGGAAAGTGATGAGTTTGAGAGTGATTTCGATTTTCAAACTTTGATAGAAAATAATGGAATAAAAAAGCATGTTAATAATAAATCAATAGCTATAGCATATGATAAGGCATTCAATTTTTATTATAGAGAAAATATAGAGCTTTTAGAAGAACTTGGATTAGAAGTAAATTATTTTAGTCCTCTTGAAGATACATCAGTGCCAACTTCAGATTATATTTATATTGGAGGAGGTTTTCCAGAAATATTTGGAAAAGAACTAGAAGCAAATGAGTCAATGAGAACCTCTATATTAGAAGCACATAATAACAATATACCTATTTATGCAGAATGTGGAGGACTGATGTACCTAGGTGAGAAACTATTGAATCAAGAAGAACAAGAATTTAATATGGTTGGTATATTTAGTGGAATTAGTAAGATGACATCTTCTTTAAAGAGATTTGGATACTGTATTGGTGTAGCTAAAGAAAATACTCTTTTATCTAAAAAGGGAGAGACGATTAAAGGACATGAGTTTCATCATTCAATATTTGAGAGTGATGAGAAGTGTGCATATTCGATGAAAAAAGAAAGAGATGGAAATATAGTAGAAGAATGGGATGGTGGTTATAGTAAAGGAAACACTTTAGCTACATATCTTCATACTCATTTTTATAATAATTTAAATTGTATAGAAAATTTTTTGAATAAAGGAAATAAGTAAATGAATATTTTATCTATTTATATAGGGTATGTGACAGATTTAATTGTAGGAGACCCATATTCTTTTCCTCATCCAGTGAGGTTTATTGGTAAGCTTATAAATTTTACTCAAGGTATAATAAGGAAGGTCTCTAAGAGTGATAAACAATTAAAATTTGGCGGATTTATATTATGGTTTATAACTGTTGGAATAACGTATTTAATAACCTATGCTATAGTGAAGTTATTTAGTTTTAATGTATTTTTGAGTGTTGTAGTAAATAGTTTTCTAATTTATACAACACTAGCTACAAAATGTTTAAAAGATGAAGCATTAAAAATTTATAATGTATTAAAAACTGGAGATATAGAGAAATCTAGAACTCAGTTATCTTATATAGTGGGTAGAGATACTACTAATTTAAGTGAGTCTGAGATAATAAGGGCGACTGTAGAAACTGTTGCAGAAAATACTGTAGATGGTATAATTGCACCTATGTTTTATGCATTTATTGGAGGAGCACCACTTGCTATGGCGTATAAAGCTATAAATACATTAGATTCAACTGTTGGATATAAAAATGAGAAATATAAAGATATTGGTTTTGCTTCTGCTAAGATTGATGATATAGCCAATTATATACCAGCTAGAATATCTGTTATTCTTATGACAATTGGCAGTTTCTTTTTACGTTACAACTATAGAAATTGTTTTAAAATATCCATTAGAGATAGAAAGAATCATAAAAGTCCAAATTGTGCTTTTTCAGAGGGGGCAGTGTCTGGTGCTTTAGGAATACAACTGGGAGGTACCAATTTTTATTTTGGAGAAAAAGTATATAAGCCAACAATAGGGGATAAGCTTAGGGAGATAGATAAAGAGGATATAATTAAAACGAATAAAATTATGTATGCATCTTCCTTTGTATCTATATTAGTATTTACACTAGTATATATGTTATGTAGGGCGATTTTAATTAACTTAATTATATAAATTATGGTTTGCTAACTTAAGGGGGACATAGATGAAGGATTTAGGGCATGGTGCCAATGTAGATGAAATGGCAAAATTATATGGGAAAGACCCAAAAGAAATAATAGATTTTAGTTCAAATATAAATCCAAATGTATTACCAAATTTAGAAAGATACATTTTAAGAGGATTAAAAGAGTGTAGGAATTATCCAGATATAAACTATACAAACTTGAGAGGAAATATATCAAAATATATAGATATAAATCCAAACTTTATAATACCTGGAAATGGTGCTACAGAAGTGATTTATTTGCTTATGAGGAGTATTAAAAAAAGATTAGCTATAATAAATCCTACATTTTCAGAATATAGAAGAAGTGCTAAGTTAAACAATCTAGATATTATAGAATTAGAGTTAGATTCGGAAAATAATTTTAAACTTGATATAGATATAATAAAAAAGAACATTGAAAAATTTGACAGCTTATTTATATGTAATCCTAATAATCCTAGTGGGAATGTTCAAGACTTAAAGGAACTTGTTTACTTATTAGGTCAACACGAAAAGCTATTAATAGTTGATGAAACTTTTATGGAATTTGTTGAAGATGAAAATGAGTATAGCTTAGTAAAATATATAGAATCAAATAAAAACATATTCATCATTAAAGCTGTGACTAAGTTTTTTGGTATGCCTGGCTTAAGGTTAGGATATGGTATTACAAGTAATACTAACATTATGGACAAAATTTATGAATACAAAGAGCCATGGACTATAAATTCTTTTGCAGACATACTATCTGATTTTATTTTTGAAGATAAAGAGTATATTAGAAAGAGTAAAGAATATTACATAAAAGAAAGAAAATACATGTTACAAGAGTTGAGAAACGTAAAAAATATAAAAGTCTATGATACAGATGCTAATTTTATTTTGATAAAAATTTATAAAAAAACATCTAGAGAATTGAAAAAAGATTTGTTTAAGCAAGGAAATCTATTGGTTAGAGATGCATCTAACTTTGTAGGATTAGATGATAGTTTTATAAGAGTAGCTATAAAATCTCATGAGGATAATAAAATTCTTATAGAAAATATAAAAAGTTTATTGGGTGATTAAAATGAAATCTTATGGAATATGCCCAGCATCTTGTGGAGAGTTTGTACAAGGGATAATTGATGATGAAGAATATTTATGCTCATATGCAATAGATATGTATTCCAAAGTGTATATTGAAGAAAAATTAGTAGATATAAATTTAGGTAGATATAAGTCAAGATTGGCAATTGAGAAGGTATTTGAAAAGTTTAATTTGCCTAAAAAAGATACTAAAAATATTTCTTTGAATATAGATAGTAAAATACCTATTGGAAAAGGGATGGCAAGTTCGACTGCCGATATAGGAGCTACTATAAAGGCAACATTATCATTGATAGATAAAGACTTGAGTAGTGAAGAGATTTGTAAATTAGCAGCAGAAATAGAGCCAACAGATTCTATATTTATAGACAAAAATAGCATATTTAATCCTCTAAATGGAACTGTTATAAAATACCTAGGAAATATAAGTAATGCAAAAGTTATAATACTTGAGCCCAATAAAGTACTAGATACTATGAAAATTAGGCTGAGGAAAGATTATAATACCTTAAAAATAGAAAATAGGGAAATCATAAAAAAGTCATTTACTCTTTTAGAAGAAGGATTGAAAAATGATAACTTATCTCTAGTTGGAGAGGCTTGTACTTTGAGTAGTTTAGCAAATGAAAATATAGAAAAAAAAGAGTACTTAAATGAAATCATAAAAATAGCTGAAAAATGTGGAGCATATGGAGTAAACATTGCTCACAGTGGTACAGTAATAGGTATTTTAATTGATAGGTTTATGGATGATAAAAATATAATAAATGTTTTATGTGAATCTAATATAAATTCTGTTTATAATAAGATTTATACATTGAACATAATAAATGGAGGAATTAAGGGGGAAATAGAATGCAATACATAAAGAATCCTATGAAAATAGAAGAAAAAAGTTTTGAATTAATACAAGAGATAATAGATGAGATTAGACCAGATTATAGATTTAAGAATACTATCGAAGAAAAAATAATAAAGAGAGCTATACATACTACTGCAGATTTTGATTACTTAGACATATTAAAAATATCAGAAGAAGCAGTAGATAGTATAATAGATGCATTAAAAAATAATGCGAGTATTTATACTGATACAAATATGGCTCTTAGTGGGATAAATAAAAGAAAGCTAGAAGCATTAGGATGTAAATATAAATGTTTAGTAGCAGACGAAGAAACTGCAAAATTAGCTAAAGAGAAAGGGATTACTCGTTCCATGGCAGCAGTAGAGATTGCAGCTAAAGAAGATGGAAGAAAGATATTTGTTTTAGGAAATGCACCAACAGCTTTATATAAAGTTATGGAGATGAAATCAGAAGGAAGATTAGATTTAGATGCAGTTATAGGTGTTCCTGTAGGTTTTGTAGGGGCACAAGAATCAAAAGACGAAGTTGAAAAAACAGATATACCATATATAATTTCTAAAGGCAGAAAAGGTGGTAGTAATTTAGCAGCAGCAATAGTAAATGCTATATTATATACTATGTAGGTATGTGTATGGAAGAATATGTGTATATAGATGGTAAAAAATATCGAAGAGGATATACTACAGGTTCATGTGCAACAGGTGCATCTAAGGCTGCTGTGTACATGTTGATGACAAAAAATAAGATTGATACTATAAATATAGATACCCCTAAAGGGATACCACTATCATTAAAGGTCGATAATGTAAATATTTCTAATTCTTTTGTGGAGTGCTCCATAAAAAAAGATGGTGGAGATGACATCGATGCAACTCATACTATGGATATTTATGCAAGAGCTGAAATTGTATCCAAAAACGATGAGGACAAAGAGTATCTTACTTTATATGATATCGGTAGTGTAAGTACTAATAGTGAGAGTCAAAGTGATTTACATAAATTTATTAGAGTTTATGGTGGGATTGGTATTGGGGTAGTAACCAAAAAAGGGCTTAGTGTAGATGTTGGTAAGCCAGCTATAAATCCTACTCCACTTAAAATGATAAACGAGGAAATAAGAAAGCTTGTAGGAAGTAATTTTGAATCTATACTTGGAGATAATAAAGTTTTAAAAATAACAATCTTTGCTCCACAAGGAGAAGCAGTAGCAAAGAAAACATTTAATCCAAGATTAGGCATAGTTGGAGGAATATCTATAATAGGTACAACTGGTATTGTTGAACCTATGAGTGATGAAGGATGGAAAAAATCTTTATCTATAGAACTTCAAATGAAAAAAGAACAAGGCTTAGATAAAATAATACTGGTTCCAGGAAATCATGGAGAACAGTTTATAAGAGATAAACTAAACTTAGATATTAAGTATGTAGTTAGAACGAGTAACTTTGTAGGCTATATGATTAAAGAAGCTCAAAGAATAGGATATAAAAAAATATTAATGGCTGGCCATATAGGTAAGTTTATAAAAGTATCTGCTGGTATCTTTAATACTCATAGTAAAGTAGCAGATGCTCGAAGTGAGATATTAGTGGCAAATTTAGCCTTAATGGGAGCTACATATGAATTTTTAAATAAAATAAATCAGTGCCTAACAGCTGAAGAAGCTGTAGATATAATAAATAATAGTGAATATAAACAGGTGTATAATATATTAAGTAATAAATGTAGAGATAGAGTAAAGCAATACTTAAATGAAGAGTCAGATGATATTGATGTGGAAGTGATGATATTTTCAATGGATAAGTCATTGTTAGGTAAATCGGATAATACAGATGCATTAGTGGAGGTCTTTATATGATAAACATAATAGGTCTAGGGCCTGGGAATTTGGACTATATAACAAAAAAAGGTGAAAACTTAATTTCCACTTCTGATGTATTAATTGGTGGTAAGAGGAATCTAGAATCTATAAAAAACTTCAAAGGAGAAAAAATAATCTTAGATTCTAATTTGAGAGAAATTATAGAGTACATAAATAATAATAAAGAAAAGCAAATATCAGTAATAGCTTCTGGCGACCCATTAATATATGGTATAGGTAGATATCTATCTAAGAATATTGACAACAAAATAATAAATATGGTTTCTGGAATTAGTTCATTACAATATATATTTTCAAAAATATACGTTGATATGAATGATGTATATATCACAAGTAGTCATGGTAAAGTACCAGATTTTGATTATATACTATCACATAAAAAAGTATGTATGGTTACAGACTCTAAGATAGGGCCAAAACAAATAAGTAAAGAAATAATGGATAGAAATCTAAATAAGATTATTGTTGTAGGAGAAAATTTGTCATATGAAAATGAAAAAATAACAATAGCAAAACCAGAAGATATAATAAGAATGGACAATTTCGAGATGAATGTTGTGGTGATTTTAGATGAAGAATAGTGAATTTATAACAGGGAAAGTTCCAATTACTAAAGAAGAAGTTAGAGCAATATCAATAAGTAAGTTGAATTTAGTTAATGCTAAAAACTTTATAGACATAGGGGCTGGTACAGGTAGTGTAAGTATTGAAGCAGCATATAATTATCCAAATTTAAATGTTATATCCATAGAAAAAAATGATGTTGCTATAGAGCTTATAGATAAAAACGTAAAAAAATTCAACTTAAAAAATATAGAAGTAATAAAAGGATATGCTCCAATCGATATAGGATTAAATACTCAGGTTGAGTCTATTTTCCTTGGTGGAACAGGAAATAATTTAGAAGAAATAATAGAATGGTCTAAAAAGAGTTTGGTTACAGGAGGAAGACTTGTAGCTAATTTTATAATAATAGATACTTTTAATCAAACTTTAAAACTACTAAAAAAATATGGATTTAAAGAAATAGATGTATGCGTTTTGAATGTTTCTAAACTAGAGAAACTAGGAAAAGGTGAATACTTTAAACCACTAAATCCTATATATATAATATCTTGTGAAAAAGGGGAAAATGATTATGAATAAAGTACATTTTGTAGGAGCAGGACCTGGAGATAAAGAATTAATAACACTAAAAGGATACAAATTATTAAGTAATGCAGATGTAGTAATATATGCAGGTTCTCTTGTTAATCCTGAACTTCTGGAATATTGTAAAGAAGATTGCCAAATACATAATAGTGCACATATGGATTTACAAGAGATAATAGATGTAATGAGAGAAGGTATAGAAAATAATAAGTCTGTTGTAAGATTGCAAACAGGTGATTTTTCTATATATGGTTCAATTAGAGAGCAAGTGGAGGATTTAAATAAATTGAATATAGACTATGATTGCACTCCAGGAGTAAGTTCTTTTTTAGGAGCAGCTTCATCTTTAGGTGTTGAATATACAGTTCCAGAAATTTCTCAAAGTGTAATTATAACAAGAATGGAAGGAAGAACTCCAGTTCCAGAGAAAGAATCAATACAATCATATGCTAAGCATCAAACATCTATGGTAATATTTTTATCTGTTCAAGAAATTGAGAAAGTTGTGTCTAGATTACTGGAAGGTGGATATCCAAAAGATACCCCTATAGCAGTTATATATAAAGCAACTTGGGCAGATGAAAAAATAGTTAAAGGAACTTTAAGTGACATAGCTGTAAAAGTTAAAGAAAATAATATAAACAAAACTGCTTTAATAATGGTTGGAAGATTCTTAGGAGAAGAATATAATAACTCAAAGTTATATGACAAGGATTTTAAACATGAGTATAGAGGGTAATATTGCTATAATCTGTATCACAGAAAATGGTAAGAATCTAGCTATAAAGATAAAATCTTTAGTAAGTAACTGTGTTATATATCAAATAAAAAATAAAAAAAGTGATCTAAATGTTCAAGAAACATGTGTACATATAGTTCAAAAGAAATTAAGTGATTTTGTGGGAGAAGTATTTAATAAATTTGATTACATAGTATTTATAATGGCTACAGGTATAGTTGTACGAAGTATAGCACCATATATAGTGAGTAAATTTAGCGACCCAGCAATTTTAGTACTAGATGAAAAAGGCAAAAACGTAATAAGTTTATTGAGTGGGCATATTGGAGGAGCAAATAATTTAACACATTATATAAGTAATCTTATCGATGCTAACCCAGTAATAACAACAGCCACTGATGTAAATCAAAAAGCTTCCTTAGACATGATAGCAAAGAACCTAAATGCACACATTGATAACTTCAGAGAAAATGTAAAAGAAGTGAATTCTATGTTAGTTAATAATAAAGGTGTTGGCTTATATGTTGATGAAGGGTATCAAGTTGATACTAGAGGATTTAAGTTTATAGAAAACATTGATGAATTAAAAGAGAGTTTCTTAGATAAGTACATAGAAAAAGTGGTTATAATAAGCCA
Source organism: Clostridioides difficile CD160 (assembly GCF_000449425.2). Classification (GTDB taxonomy): domain Bacteria; phylum Bacillota; class Clostridia; order Peptostreptococcales; family Peptostreptococcaceae; genus Clostridioides; species Clostridioides difficile_E. The sequence goes on along the minus strand of NZ_AVHW01000102.1, from coordinate 8,109 downwards.
TAAAATAAATTGTATTAGAGATGTTGAAAATTTAAATACAGATAATGAGTTTGAGAATGGTTATATTAATGAAAAAATAATAAGAGTAATTCCAAAAGATATAGTAATAGGAATTGGTTGTAGGAGAAATACAGATAGTGAGTTAATGTATAACTCGCTTGTAGAATTTCTTAATAAACAAAATATAGATATAAGAGCAATAAATATGATTGGAAGTATAGAGCTGAAAAAAGATGAGAAGGCAATCATTGATTTATCAAAAGTACTACAAATACAATTTAAAACATTTTCAATAGATGAAATATCAAAGGTGGATAATTTATTTGATAAATCCGATTTTGTTAAAAAAAATGTGGGAGTGTATTCAGTAGCAGAGCCTGTAGCATATCTTTTGAGCAAAGGTAATTTAATAGTTGAAAAACATAAATATAAAGGAATAACTTTTTCAGTGGGGAGAATAAAAATATGATATACGTTGTAGGAATTGGTCCAGGAAGCAAAGATACCATGACTTTAGAAGCAATAAAAGCAATTGAAGATTCTGAGGCTATTGTTGGATATAAAACTTATATAAATTTAATAGAAGAATTTATACAAAATAAAGAAATAATTCAAAATGGTATGAGACAAGAAGTTGACAGATGTAAACAAGCAGTAGAAGAAGCTAAAAAAGGAAAAAAGGTAGCAGTTGTAAGTAGTGGAGATGCTGGAATATATGGAATGGCAGGACTTATCTTAGAATTAATATCTAAAGAAAAAGAAGATATAAAAGTAAAAGTGATTCCAGGTGTTACTGCAAGTATTGGTGCAGCAGCGATACTTGGAGCTCCTATTATGCATGATTTTTGTCATATAAGTTTAAGTGATTTAATGACTCCATGGGAAGTAATTGAAAAAAGGTTGAAATTAGCTGCTGAAGCTGACTTTGTAATTTGTTTATATAATCCAAGAAGTAAAGGAAGAAGTGAGCATTTAAGTAAAGCATTTAAAATAATGGGTGAATTTAAAAGTGGGAATACGCCTGTTGGAGTGGTTAAAGATGTAGGCAGAGAAAAGGAAGAAAAATTTGTATGTACTTTTGAAAATATGAATTTTGAAAAAGTCGATATGACTACAATGGTTATAATTGGAAATAAATCTACTTATATTGATGGTGAGTTGATGATAACTCCAAGAGGCTATACAGTATGATTTTGATTTTAGGAGGAACTTCAGATAGCTTATCTATATGTGATAAGATAAATGAACTAAAGCAACCATATATCCTTTCAGTGACCACAGATTATGGAAAGGAACTTGCACAACGACATACAAAAAATGTAATTTTAGGGAAACTCGGAAAAGAGGAAATGCTAAAATTTATAAAAGATAACCATATAGTAAAAATAATAGATGCAACTCATCCTTATGCAGTTGAAGTATCTAAAAATGCTATGTATTGTGCAAAACTATCAAATATAGAATATATAAGATTTGAGAGAAAATCTCTAATTGAAAAAATAGATTATGATAATAAGTTTATAGTAAATACAATTGAAGAAGCCTGTGAAATAGCAAATAAAATAGGAAAAAATATATTCATAGGAACAGGAAGTAAAAATTTGAATAGATTTGTAGAAGAAATAAATGATAAAAACTTAGTAGTTAGAGTTCTTCCAACTAGTGAAGTTATATTAAGTTGTGAAAAATTAGGTTTAAACGCAGACAATATAGTAGCTATGAAAGGGCCGTTTAGCCAGTGTATAAACGAAGAAACTTATAAACATTATGACATAGACTTAGTTATAACAAAAGAAAGTGGAATAGCAGGTGGTTTCTTAGAAAAAGTAAATGCATGTAAAAGTTTCAATATACCAGTGATAATTATTAAGAGAGAATCAATTAACTATGAAAATGTAATTAATGATATAAACAAAATTAAAGACATACTTGTATAATTTTTTAGGAGGAGAACATATGAAGAAGGCCTTATTAGTAGTGAGTTTTGGTACAAGCTATAATGAAACGAGAGAAAAGACAATAGATATATGTGAAAATAAAATAAAAAATTCATTAAAAAATTACGATTTTTTTAGAGCCTATACATCAAATATGATAATAAATAAAATAAGAAAAAGAGATGGAATAGAGATAGACAATCCAATACAAGCTTTAGATAAAATATATGAACAAGGATATGATGAAGTAATAATTCAAACTCTTCATATTATATGTGGAGAAGAATTTAACAAGTTAAAAGAACAAGTGGAAAGCTACTCATCTAAATTTAAAAAGATTGTATTAGGTAGACCCTTACTTACGCATATTGAGGACTATCAAGAATCTGTAGAGGCAATTAAGCATCAAATCCCTCATATGGAAAATGATGAAGCAGTAGTATTCATGGGTCATGGAACTATTCATGAGTCACATTCGGCATATCCAGCATTAGAGTATATGCTTAGAGATAATGGAGTAAATGCTTATGTTGGTACAGTTGAAGGTTATCCAGAAATAGAACATGTAATAAGAAGATTAAAAGAAGGAAATATAAAAACTGTAAATCTAATGCCATTTATGTTAGTTGCAGGTGACCATGCTATAAATGATATGGCAGGAGATGAAGAAGATTCTTGGAAAACAATCTTAGAAGAGAATGGGTTTAATGTAAATATACATTTAAAAGGCTTAGGTGAAAATCCTTATATACAAGATAAGTTTGTTCGTCATGCGACTAAATGTGCAGAAAATGTTAAATTTTATGGTATAGGAGCAGGGCCAGGAGATAGTTCTTTACTTACAATGAAGGCAGTTAGCACATTAAAGAAACTAGATATTTTATATACTCCAGAATCAAAAAAAGGTGGAGATAGCTTAGCTTTATCAATAGTTAAAGAATACTTAAATGAATCAATAGAGATAAAATCTAGACATTTTCCAATGTGTTTTGATGGAAATGAAAAGAATATAGCATGGGACAATGTAGCTGAAGAGATTGCTGCAGATGTTAAGAATGGAAAAAATGTAGGGTTTGTAACATTAGGGGACCCTATGATTTATAGCACATATGTGTACATAATGGAGAGAATATCAGATGAGATAGAGGTCGAGACTATACCAGGGATTTCATCATTTTCTAATATAGCATCTAATCAAAATTTCCCACTAGTTATGGATAAGGAAGCCTTAGTAATAGTTCCTTGTACTATGGAAGGTGATAAAATAGAACTTGCTTTACAAAATTATAACTCAATAGTATTGATGAAAGTTTATAAGAATTTTAAAGAAATAATAAAGAAACTAGAAAAATATAATCTAATAGAACATGCTATTTTAGTAAGTAATTCGTCTCAAGAAGGTGAAACTGTATTTAAAGATTTACGAGAGGCACATCTTGAAGATAAGATATCTTATTTTTCTACAATACTAGTAAATAAAGAGAACAAAATAAAATAGATAAAGGTAACATTTTAAAGGAGATTTAGTATGAATATCGTGGTTGGAACTAGGGGTAGTAATCTAGCACTTATACAAACAGAATGGGTAATTAATGAACTAAAAAAGAAGTATCCAAATATTAATTTTGAGATTAAAGTTATAAAGACAAAAGGGGACTTGATTCAAAATGTTTCCCTAGATAAAATAGGCGATAAAGGATTGTTTGTTAAAGAAATAGAGCAACAACTATTGGATGGAAAAATAGATATAGCAGTACATAGTATGAAGGATATGCCCTCTTATTTAGCAGATGGACTAAAATTTGCTCATACACCTAAGAGAGAAGACCCAAGAGATATTCTAATACTTAGAGAAGGATATAAAAACTTAGACGATTTACCTCATGGAGCAGTAATAGGAACAGGAAGTAAAAGAAGAAAATTTCAATTATTAAAGCAAAGACCTGACCTAAATATAGTACAAGTTAGAGGTAATGTGGAAACTAGAATACGAAAAATAAAAGATGAAAATATGCATGGGATTGTGTTAGCTGCATCAGGAATAATAAGAGCAAATTTACAAGAAAAAATAAGTTCTTATTTACCTGTTGATGTTGTTATACCAGCACCTGCTCAAGGAGCTTTGGCTATAGAAATAAGAAGTAATGATAGTAATATAGAAGAAATAGTAAATTCACTAAAAGATGAAAATACAGAAATCCAAATATTAGCTGAGAGAGGTTTTTTGGATGGTGTTAATGGAAGTTGTCATATTCCAATGGCAGCTTATTGTGAAATAATCCAAGATAAGATACATCTTACTGGTCTATATGGAGATTCAGAAGGGACTAAAGTAGTAATTAAGTCTATAGATGGAGATATTTCTTCCCCTAGAGAGTTAGGTTTAAAGTTAGCTAAACTTGTGTTGAAGGAGTATGAGAATTATGAAGGGTAAGGTTTACTTAGTAGGAGCAGGACCAGGAGATTATAAACTCATGACTTTAAAAGGCCTAGAGTGTATAAGAAAATCAGATGTAATAGTATATGATAGATTAGCAAATAGTAGTTACTTAAGAGAGGCTAGGCCTGATTGTGAACTTATATATGTAGGAAAGGCATCAAGTAATCATATTTTGCCACAGGAAGATATAAATAGAATTATAGCAGAGAAAGCTAAAGAAGGAAAATATGTGACTCGTCTTAAGGGTGGAGACCCTTATGTATTTGGTAGAGGAGGCGAAGAAGCAGAGACTTTAGTAGATGAAGGTATAGAATTTGAAGTAGTTCCAGGAATAACTTCTGCTATAGGAGGCTTATGTTATGCTGGTATACCTATAACGCATAGAGAACATGCTTCATCTTTTCATGTAATAACAGGTCACTTGAAAGGTGATGATAGTGGAGAATTAAATTGGAATGCTCTTGCAAACAATAAAGGTACTCTTGTGTTTTTAATGGGAATATCAAACTTAAAGAAAATAAGTGAAAACTTAATGAAAGAGGGAAAAGATAAAGATACACCAGTTGCTCTTATAAGTTGGGCAACTAGGTACAATCAAAGAGTTGTTACATCTACACTTGAGAATGTTTATGAAACTGCTATTAAAGAAGAAGTAAAGCCACCAACCCTTATAGTAGTTGGAAGCGTTGTAGGTCTTAGAGAAAAGTTGAATTTCTTTGAGAATAAGCCTTTATTTGGAAAAAGTATTGCTGTAACTAGGTCTAGAAATCAAAATAGTGTATTGGTGGAAAAAATAATGGATTTAGGTGGAAATCCAGTTGAAATACCTACTATAAAGATAGAAAAGATACAAAATAATATTAAGTTAGAAAACGAAATAAAAAATATAAACAAATATAATTATCTAATATTAACTAGTAAAAATGCTGTAGAAATCTTTTTTGAAAAGATATATGAAATGAATTTTGATTTAAGAATATTATCTAATTTAAAAATATGTGCTATAGGCTCTGCTACATCAAATGAATTGAAAAAAAGAGGAATTATAGCTGATATAGTACCTAAAAAATTTGTAGCAGAATCACTATATGAAGAGCTAATGCCTATTTTGAAAAGTAGTGATAATATACTTATACCAAGAGCAGAAAATGCTAGAGACTATCTAGTTGACAAGCTTAAGGATATTTGTGAAGTAACAGAAGTACATACATATAGAACAGTAATAGATGAAGGTAAAAAAGATGAGATATTAGATATTTTAAATTCTAAAGATATAGATTATATAACTTTTACTAGTTCTTCAACAGTAAATAATCTTGTTCAAATTATAGGAAAAGAAAATATTAAAATATTAGACAAAATAAAAACGCTATCCATAGGACCTATAACTACAGAGACAATAAATAGTTTGGGAATAAAGCTATATAAAGAAGCTACTAAATCTACTATAGATTCATTAATAGATTTAATCATAAAAAATTAATTTTGGAGGATTACTATGTTAAGAAGACCAAGAAGACTAAGAGCAAGTAAAGCAATAAGAAATTTAGTAAGAGAAACTAAAGTGAATGTAGAAGATTTGATATACCCGCTGTTTGTAGTAGAGGGAGAAAATATTAAAGAAGAAATTAAATCTTTACCAGATGTTTATCATTTATCTATAGATAAGTTAGAAGAAGAAATAAAAGAAATAAGTGAGTTAGGAATTGAACATATAATGTTATTTGGAGTGCCAGATGAAAAAGATGAGTGTGCTTCACAAGCATTTAATGATAATGGAATAGTTCAAAAGGCAATTAGAAAAGTTAAAGAGATAAATCCAGATATGAATGTAATAACAGATGTCTGTATGTGTCAATATACAAGTCATGGACATTGTGGAATTTTAACTGATACTGGCTATGTTGATAATGATAAATCATTAGAGTATTTAGCTAAAATATCTGTAAGTCATGCTAAAGCTGGAGCAGATATGGTAGCTCCATCTGATATGATGGATGGAAGAATACAAGCGATAAGAGAAGCTTTAGATGAAAATGGGTTAGAGAATATAGGAATAATGGCTTACAGTGTTAAATACGCTTCAAATTTCTATGGACCTTTTAGAGAAGCAGCTCATTCAGCACCATCTTTTGGTGATAGAAAAACATATCAAATGGACCCAGCAAATAGCAATGAAGCTATAATAGAAACTGAGCTTGATATATTAGAAGGTGCAGACATACTTATGGTTAAACCTGCATTATCATATTTAGATATCATAAGAAGAGTTAAAGACAATTTTGATTTACCTCTAGCAGCTTATAATGTAAGTGGAGAATACTCTATGCTTAAGTATGCTGTAAAAGAAGGTTTATTAAATGAAGATGTAATTCTTGAATCAATTACATCTATAAAAAGAGCAGGAGCAGATATAATAATAACTTATTTTGCTAAAGATATTGCTAAGTTGTTGCAAAAATAAATTTTATAAAGAAAAAGAATCTTAGAAAGTATAGAAATTATAATTAGATATTTTAGCATGTTTTTATTTAGAAATTTATTAAATAAGAATAGATACTAATTTATAATTTCTATACTTTATTTATGTAATTAAATAAACTTTGGAGGTATAAAATGCTATATCCTATTAATTTAAAATTAGATGATTTAGATGTAGTTATAATTGGTGGAGGAGAAGTTGCATATAGAAAATGTAAGAATTTTTTAAACTTTAATAAGAGTGTTACTATAGTTTCTAAACAACTTTCAAATAGGTTTTATGATTTAGAAGGAGATATAAGGATAATAAAAGATGATTATAAAGAAATGTATATAGAAAATGCTTCTGTAATAATTGCTGCAACAAATAATAGGGAATTGAATATGGAAATAGGATTATATTGTAGAACAAAAAAGAAGTTAGTAAATGTTGTTGATAATGTAGAGGTATCAAATTTTACTGTCCCATCATATATAAAAAGAGGTGATTTGCTTATAAGTATGTCTACTGGGGGTAAGAGCCCTTCACTATCATCAAAGATAAAAAAGGAGCTTGAAGAGATATATACTGAAGATTATGAGGAATATTTAAATGTATTAGGTGATATTAGAAAAAAAGTTATAGAAAAATATGAAGATAAAATCAAAAGAAAAGATATGCTTAATATGTTGATAACACTCGATTTAGAAGAGTTAAAGAAACTTGATATATGAAAAATAAAATAAAAAATTTTAAAAAGGTGTTGACGGATTATTTTTAAGGTGATATAGTATTACTTGTCCTTAAGAAAAGGGCAAACATGAAAAATGAACTTTGAAAATTAAACAGTAGGTTAATTTATAAAACAAGAAACAAACCATAAAGCCAGATATTTTGATAACAATAGTATCTGAGCCTGATAAACTTTTATTTGAGAGTTTGATCCTGGCTCAGGATGAACGCTGGCGGCGTGCCTAACACATGCAAGTTGAGCGATTTACTTCGGTAAAGAGCGGCGGACGGGTGAGTAACGCGTGGGTAACCTACCCTGTACACACGGATAACATACGAAAGGTATGCTAATACGGGATAAATATTTGGAGGCATCTCTAAATATCAAAGGTGAGCCAGTACAGGATGGACCCGCGTCTGATTAGCTAGTTGGTAAGGTAACGGCTTACCAAGGCGACGATCAGTAGCCGACCTGAGAGGGTGATCGGCCACATTGGAACTGAGACACGGTCCAAACTCCTACGGGAGGCAGCAGTGGG
>NZ_AVHW01000101.1 GCF_000449425.2 Clostridioides difficile CD160 | reverse complement strand
GAAATTTGAGAAGACCTGTCCTTAGTACGAGAGGACCGGGATGGACGTACCTCTGGTGTACCAGTTGTTCTGCCAAGGCATGGCTGGGTAGCTATGTACGGAATGGATAAGCGCTGAAAGCATCTAAGCGCGAAGCCAACTTCAAGATAAGATTTCCCACCGCAAGGGTAAGACCCCAGAAAGACTATCTGGTTGATAGGTCGAAGGTGTAAGTGCAGCAATGTATTTAGCTTATCGATACTAATAGGTCGAGGACTTGACCAAATTATTTGATGTCCATTCAGTAAAATATATATGTAGTTTTTAGAGTGCTAACTCTAAAGAAACTAGTATTACTAGATTCTAATAACTTAATAGAAATATTAAGCATAAAGATTATGTGGTTACAATAGCAGAGAGGATACACCTGTTCCCATTCCGAACACAGAAGTTAAGCTCTCTAGCGCTGATGGTACTTGGTGGGAAACTGCCTGGGAGAGTAGGACGTAGCCACGTAATTTTTTTTTGAGTAAATTTATTAAAATTAAAAAAAGTTTTGTATTTTATGTTTAGACCCTGCAAATTTGGGACATAATATAATTGTAAAACTTAATATAGCAAAAATAAATTACTCAATCTCCCCCACTTAAAGGCCTCTATCCCCCATAGAGGTCTTTTTTATTTTCAACTCTAATTTTATAAAAATAAATAGTCTTATATATTATTCTATAAATTAAAATTATCTTGTGATAGGAAACATTAAATATAGAAATTATAGAAAATCATAAATTACTTAAACAACATATTCATTTAACTTTATTATATTTAACAAAAAATGTTTATAATTTAACCTTCATTTTAATAAGTTTACTATATATTCACTTTGCCTTAATATATCCTTTACAAATTAATAGTATTATTAATCTATAAGTAAATCGTAAAATCAAATCAAATATTTTAGGAGGATAAAAAATGGCAGATATAAGGCTAGAAAATGTCACAAAATCTTATAATAAAAAAAATCCCGTTATAGAAAACTTAAATCTTACTATAGAAGATGGTTCTTTTACAGTGTTGGTAGGGCCAAGTGGATGTGGTAAATCTACTACACTAAGAATGATTGCAGGTCTTGAAGAGATAACTTCAGGAAAACTAAAGATTGAAGAAAATGATGTAACAAAAACGGATGCTAGTAAAAGGGATATAGCTATGGTATTTCAAAACTATGCATTATATCCACATATGACTGTCAAAGAAAATATAGAATTTGGTCTTAAAAATAAGAAAGTACTTAAAGAAAGAAGAGAACAACTTATAACAGAAGTTATTGATGTAGTAGGGTTACAAGAATATTTAAATGTAAAACCAAGTAATCTATCTGGAGGACAAAGACAAAGAGTAGCACTTGCTAGAGCGATGGTTAAAAATCCAAAGGTATTTTTAATGGATGAGCCATTATCAAATTTAGATGCTAAATTAAGAAATCAGATGAGGACAGAATTAATACAATTACATCAAAAACTAAAATCTACATTTGTTTATGTAACACATGACCAGGTTGAAGCAATGTCTATGGCAGATAAGATAGTTATAATGAACAAAGGAAAGATAATGCAAATAGGTTCTCCAAAGAAAATATATCAAAATCCTAAAAACTTATTTGTGGCACAGTTTATTGGAAATCCTTGTATGAACATATTAAATATCAAGAATGATGTCAAGTTTGGATTTAGACCAGAAAAAGCAACATTAGAGAGTATAAATATAGATGGAAAAAATGACGGTGTATTTAGCCTATTTGGAAAGGTCATGACTAAAGAAGTCTTGGGAAACGAAACTATATATTGTCTGTCTGTTCTTGATAGTGAGATAAGAGTTAAAACAGAAAATGATATATTTGATATTGGAAGAACTTTAAGAATAAGTGTGTTAGAAAAAGATTTATATTATTTTGATAAACATGGAGAAAGAATAGAAGATATAAAAAAATGTAAAAATATGTATTCTAAAATTAAAGGAGATATTTATGAAAAAGCGATTTAATAAAGCCTATTTATATATAACACCTGCTATTATAGGAACTCTATTGTTTATAGTATATCCAATAATTAAGACAATATCTCTAAGTTTCAAATCAGGTAGTCTTCTTAGTTCAACTTTTGAAAATGTAGGTTTAAACAACTATACAGAACTCTTAAAGAATCCAGAATTCATACAGACTATAACGAATACTGCAATTTATACTTTTTTTATGGTGGCTATATCTATCTCATTAGCTGTAGTACTTGCTGTTTGGTTAAATAAAAACTCTATAATACACAATTTGACACAAAGTATAATCTTTACACCACATGTAATTTCACTAGTATCTGTAGCTGTATTGTGGCTTTGGATTATGGAGCCACAATATGGCTTTTTAAACTGGATACTGTCAACACTGCATTTACCAACATCAAAATGGCTTTCAAGTGAAAGTTCAGCTTTAATGTCACTTATTCTAATAGGGATATGGAAAACACTTGGATACAATATTTTAATCGTGTTATCAGGTCTTAAATCTATACCAAACTATATATATGAGGCATCTAAACTAGATAATGCAAACAAGATAACAAATTTCTTTAAAGTGACATTGCCATTATTGTCACCAACAATATTTTTTCTTATGATAACAACAACAACTGCATCATTTCAAGTATTTGATGAAATAAGTATAATGACACAAGGTGGTCCACTAGGTTCAACCAACATGTTATCTTACTATATATATGAGTCTGGATTTATATATTATGATATAGGACAAGCAAGTGCAGCGAGTATGTTTTTACTGGCTATAGTTATGATTGCTACATATGCTAATTTCAGATTACTGTCAAAGAAAGTTCACTATCAATAAAGAGAAATAGACACTATAAGGTCTATCAAGAAGGAGGAGAAAATGGATATTATACAACCCATCAAAAAAGATAAAGTTGATATAAAAAAAATAGCATCAAAATCAATAGAAGTATTAATTTTACTACTTTTATCTGCAATATTTATATTCCCTTTTATATGGATGTTATCAACATCTTTTAAAAATCCACAAGAAATGATGCAATTACCCCCTACTATTATACCAAATGATATAGTGCTAGAAAATTATAGTACAGCATGGAATTCAGGTCCATTTTTTAGATATTTACTAAATAGTGTATTTGTAACAGGAAGTGTTTTAATTATACAGTTTTTAGTGATGGTTCCAGCAGCGTATGCATTTTCTAAAATTAAATTTAAAGGTGAGAAGGCACTATTTGGGCTTTTGCTTATGGGACTTATGATTCCGCCACAAGTAACTTTTCTACCAGTATATATGATGATGAGTAAGTTTGGATTTATAAATACATATGTTCCTCTTATAATTCCATTTATGACATCTTCATTTGGTATATTCTTGCTTAGACAAAATTTTATGCAGATTTCAGATGAGATTATTGAAGCAGCTAAACTAGATAATGCTTCTGATTTAAAAATAATGTTTAAAATAATGGTTCCCATGGCTAAACCAGCAGTAATAACATTTATATTATTCAATTTTATATATCATTGGAACAATTACTTCTGGCCTCTAGTAATGACAAACACAGATGCCATAAGAACTTTACCAATAGGAGTAGCACTTCTTAAATCTTCAGAAGGAATTACTGCATGGAATGTAATAATGGCAGGAAATATAATTCTAATTTTACCAATAATTCTTGTATATATATTTGCAAATAAAAAGGTAAAAGAAGCCTTTATGTATTCAGGAATAAAATAAAAAATTAAAGACTAAATTTGGAGGATGAAAATGAAGCTTAAAAGAAAACTAGCAACAGGATTAGCAATAACATTATTATTAGGTTCTTTAGTTGGGTGTTCAAATTCTAATGATTCAAATGCATCTAAAGGGGAAAAGACTGATAGCAATATTACAAAGATAGATTTCTGGGCCCCTTTAGGTGGAACTAATGGTGAAACTGCACAAAAAATGGTTGACCAGTTTAATAGTGAACATAAGGATGTACAGGTAAATATGTTGAAACAGAAAGATTATTATGAAAATGCAACAAAATTACAGGCAGCCTTAACTTCTAAAGACCAACCAGATGTAACATTATTAGAAATAACTCAAACAGGTACATTTGCATCGGCAGGTGCTTTAGTAGATATGAGCAAGTATTTTGATAAAACATACCAAGAAAGATTTTTTTCTGGTCTTTTAACAAATTCCTATTATGAAAATAAGTTTGTTGGAATGCCATTTAACAGAAGTACACCAATATTATACATAAATAAAGATATGGCAACTAAAGCAGATCTTGACCCTTCAGGTCCAAAATCATGGGAAGAGCTTAAAGAGTATTCTAGTAAAATGACAAATAAATCAGAAGATACTTATGGTTTTGAAACACCAATAGACATTTGGTTTTATGAAGCTATGGTAATGCAAAGTGGTGGAGAAATAGCTAATGGTAAAAAAGTAGCATTTAATAATGAAGCAGGACAAGCGCCAGTTAAATTCTGGCAAGATATGATGAAAGATGGAATAATGAAAATGCCTCCTGGTGAAGATTATAATGCTTGGGATGTGGCAAAACAAGACTTTGTAAATGGTAAAGTAGGTATGATATTTACATCAACAGCAGATTTAGCAGGACTTATGCAACAAACAGAAGGTAAATTTGAAATATCAACAGCATTTTTACCAAAGAATCAAAAATACGCAACTCCTACAGGTGGAGCAAACCTAGTTATGCTTGAAGGTGGAACAGATAAAGAAAAAGAAGCAAGTGCAGAGTTTATAAAATGGATGACTCAAACAGACAAGATAGTTCAATTCAGTTCATCAACAGGGTACTTACCAACAACTGAAGATGCAACTAAGTCAGAAAAATTACAAACACTATATAAAGAAAAACCTCAATACAAAGTTGCAACTGACCAATTACAATATGCTGTCGCACTTCCAATGCTAAATGGATATAAAGAAGCAACTGATAAGTTAATGGATGAGATTAAAAAGGGACTTACTGATTTAAATATATCTCCAAAAGATGCAGTAAGTAAAGGAATTTCTGCAATGCAAGCAGTGATAGATAAAACAAATAAATAATTATGTAGACCTGTAGCTGATTAAAAGTATTTAATAATATATGAATGAAGAGGTAATGTAAATGACAAAAGTTATAGTATTATCAGTGGATTCTTTATTTGAAAAAGACTTGGAATTCGTAAAAAATCTACCAAATTTTAAATCTATATTAGAGAATTGTTCTATAGTAAAAAATATAAATTGTATATATCCTACTTTAACATATCCATGCCATACTAGTATGGTTACAGGAGTATACCCGAAAAAACATGGTATATATCATAATGAAAAATTTGACCCCAATAAAGAAAATAAAGATTGGTACTGGTATTCAAAAGATATAAAAGTAAAAACTATTGTAGACGTAGCAAAAGAAAACAATCTAACTACCTCTAGCGTATTATGGCCTGTAATGGGAGCAAATCCAAATATAGACTATAATATTGCAGAAATATGGGCTCCTAATAGAGAAGATAATCCAAGAGATACTTTTGAAAAAAGTTCTAGTAAGATTATAATGGATGGTATTTACAATAAACATTGTCATTATATTGATTGGAAGTTAGAACCTAACATGGATTTGTTTGGAGTAAACTGTACAGTAGATATTATAAAGGACTATAAGCCAGATTTAATGTTGATACATTTGGCTACATTGGACCACACAAGACACAATTATGGTCTATTTAATGAGCAAGTAGATAAAGCATTGAAAATGAATGATGAATGGTTAGGAGATATAATTCAAGCTACAAAAGATGCGGGTACATATGAAGATACAAACTTTATAATACTTGGAGACCATGGTCATCTTAGAGTTGATAAAGTTATAAATCCAAATATCTTACTTAAATCAAGAGGATTTATAACAGTAGAAGATGGAGAAGTTAAAAATTTTGATGCCTATGTAAATTCCTCTGGTATATCAGCTCAGATAATAGTAAATAACTTAGATAGATTAACCGAGCTAAGAGAACTGCTTGAAGAATTTAAAGAAGAATTATTCATAGAGACTATTTTTAGCAAAGAGGAAGCATCTGAACTTGGTCTTGAAGGTGATTTCGAAATGGTAATTGAAGGTATTGAAGGAATTTCATTTGGTAATGATTTAGAAGGAAATATTATAAAGGATTCGGATATAAAAGATTACAAGTTTGCTGTTGCGACACATGGTCATTTACCTACTAAAGGTAATAGACCTCCATTTATAGCTTTTGGACCTAATATTAAAAGTGGTGTGGTTATAGAGAACGGAGATTTGAGAGCACATGCATCAACTATATTAAAGATATTTGATTTAAAGCTAGATGGAGTTGAAAAAGAAGCGTTTGATTTTGTTATATAAGTTAAATAAAGTATTTATTTTCCATGTATTATAGACTTCTATTGTAAAGATAGAAGTCTTTTTTTATATTTTAGATTTAAGTAAAATTTAAATGGGTAAAATATTTAAAATAACTTAAACAATTTTAGAAAGGTATGATATAATAATAAATATTAGGAACTAATGTTCGAAAAAAGGAGTGATACTGTGGATTTTAAAATAAAATCAGACTTCAAACCTACAGGTGACCAACCAGAAGCTATTAAATCAATAGTGGATTCTATAAATAGAAATGAGAAATTTTCGACATTGTTAGGAGTAACGGGTTCAGGAAAAACATTCACAATGGCAAACATCATTCAACAAGTTAAGAAACCTACCCTAATAATGGCTCACAATAAGACACTAGCGGCACAGCTTTACAGTGAGTTTAAAGAATTTTTCCCAGACAATGCAGTTGAATATTTTGTAAGTTACTATGATTACTATCAACCAGAAGCATATGTAGCTCACAGTGACACTTATATAGAAAAAGATGCAAGCATAAATGATGAAATAGACAAACTTCGACATTCTGCTACGGCATCTATTTTAGAGAGAAGAGATACTATAATAATATCATCTGTATCTTGTATATATGGACTTGGAGACCCAAAAGACTATAAAGAACTTATGTTATCTATAAGACCAGGTATGCAAAGAGACAGAGATGATGTAATAAAAAAGTTAATAGAGATACAATATGAGAGAAATGACATAAATTTTACAAGAGGAACTTTTAGAGTTAGAGGAGATATACTAGAGATATTTCCAGCAAGTAACGATGAAAAAGCAATAAGAATAGAATTTTTTGGTGATGAGGTAGATAGAATAACAGAGATTGATTATGTAACAGGAAAGATTGTTGGTACTAGAAATCACATTGTTATATTCCCAGCATCTCACTATGTAACAACACCAGAAAGAATTGAAAAGGCAATTGTAGAAATAGAAGACGAGCTTCAAGAACAAATCAAATCTTTCAAGGAAAATGATAGACTTTTAGAAGCGCAAAGAATTGAACAAAGAACAAAGTACGATATAGAGATGCTAAAAGAAATAGGTTTTTGTCAAGGCATAGAGAACTACTCAAGACATATTACAGGTAGGTCAGAAGGAGAAAAACCATATACATTAATGGATTTCTTTCCAGATGATTATTTAATAATTGTAGATGAGGCACATGTTACTATACCACAAGTAAGAGGTATGTATGCAGGGGATAGGTCTAGGAAAACATCTCTTATAGAGAATGGATTTAGATTACCTTCTGCACTTGATAATAGACCATTAAACTTTCAAGAATTTGAAGGAAATATAAATCAAATGTTGTTTGTAAGTGCTACACCAGGGCCTTATGAAATTCAACATTCAGAAACTATAGCAGAACAGATAATAAGACCAACTGGACTTTTAGACCCAATTGTAGAAGTAAGACCTATTAATAATCAAATAGACAATTTGGTAGGAGAGATAACCAAAACTATAGAAAAAAATGAAAGAGTGCTTATAACCACTTTAACTAAAAAAATGAGTGAGGACTTGACTAATTATCTTAAAGAGATAGGGATAAAAGTTAAATATTTACATTCAGATATAGTTACATTAGAAAGAACAGAAATCATAAGAGATTTAAGACTAGGAAAGTTTGATGTACTTGTAGGAATAAATCTACTTAGAGAAGGATTGGATATACCAGAAGTTTCACTTATAGCAATTTTAGATGCAGATAAAGAAGGTTTCTTACGTTCCGAAACAGCATTAATACAGACTATTGGACGTGCAGCTAGAAATGAAAATGGAAGAGTAATTATGTATGCAGACAGAATAACTAACTCAATGCAAAATGCTATTGATGAAACAAAGAGAAGAAGAGATATACAAAATCTATATAATAAAGAACATGACATTACCCCTAAAACTATACAGAAAAGTATAAGAGATAGTATAGAAGCTACTAAGGTAGCGGAGGAAGAAGTTGTATATGGAATATCTGACACAGATGATAAAGATGAGATAAGAGATAATATAGAAAAATTAAAATCAGAGATGATGGAAGCTGCTCAAAACTTACAATTTGAGAGAGCAGCAGAACTTAGAGATAAAGTAAAACAATTAGAAGAAAAATTGGAAAAATAGAAAGGTAAAAACAACATTATGGAAGATAAAATTATAATAAGAGGAGCAAAAGAGCATAATTTAAAAAATGTAGATTTAGAATTACCGAGAGACAAATTTATTGTTTTTACAGGATTATCGGGTTCTGGAAAGTCTTCTTTAGCATTTGATACAATATATGCAGAAGGTCAAAGAAGATATGTAGAGAGTTTATCTGCATATGCTAGACAATTTTTAGGTCAAATGGAAAAGCCAAATGTAGAATATATTGAGGGGTTGTCACCAGCTATATCAATTGATCAGAAGACTACTTCAAAAAACCCGCGTTCTACTGTTGGAACAGTAACAGAAATATATGACTATTTAAGATTATTATTTGCAAGAGTAGGAGATGTATATTGTCCTACATGTGGTGAAAAAATAAGCCAGATGACTATTCAAGAAATAGTTGATAAAATGCTAGATTTTCCAGATAGAACGAAATTACAGATACTTTCACCAATTGTTAGAGGACAAAAAGGTACACATAAAAAGGTTTTTGATAATATCAAAAAAGAAGGATTTGTAAGAGTTAGAGTTGATGGTGAAAACTATGAAGTTAGTGATGATATAGATTTAAATAAGAATCAAAAACATAGTATAGAAGTTGTAGTAGACAGAATAGTAATTAAAGATGGAATTGAATCTAGATTGGCAGATTCAATTGAGACTGCAGTTAAGTTATCTGATGGTCTTGTAATAGCACAAATAATAGATGGAGAGGAAATTCTTTTTTCAACTAAATTTGCATGCCCAGAACATGGAATTGGGATAGAAGAATTATCTCCAAGAATGTTCTCATTTAATGCTCCTTTTGGTGCTTGTGATGTTTGTAATGGTCTTGGAGAAAGTAAAGAAGTAGACCCGGAATTAGTAGTACCAAATAAAGACTTATCAATAAAACAAGGTGCAGTTGCAGCATGGGGGTCAACTGGTGTTAATGATGATACTTATTATAGTAAAATGATAAAAAGCTTAGCAGAACATTTTAATGTATCTTTGACAACTCCATTTAAAGATTTACCAGAGGATTTTGTTGAGGAATTACTTTATGGCAAAGACAATATAATTGTAGAGTTTACTTATGAATCAAAATTTGGAGGAACTAGAAATTATAAGTCATATTTTGAAGGTGTAATAGTAAACTTAGAGAGAAGATATAGAGAAACCAACTCAGAGTACATGAGAGATAAGATTGAAGAATATATGGCAGAAAGACCATGTCCAAAATGTAAAGGGATGAGACTTAAAAAAGAAGTTTTATCTGTTTTAGTTGATGGAAAAAACATAATGGAAGTTACAAACTTATCTGTAAATGAATTGATTGACTTTATGGAAAATATAAATCTTACAGAGAAACAGAGGTTTATAGCTCATGAGATTATAAAAGAAATAAAAGGAAGAGCTATGTTCTTAAGAGATGTAGGTCTTGATTATTTAAATTTATCAAGAAAGGCTGGAACTCTATCAGGAGGAGAAGCACAACGTATAAGATTAGCAACTCAAATAGGTTCTGCATTGGTTGGAGTTTTATATGTACTTGATGAGCCAAGTATAGGACTTCATCAAAGAGACAATGATAGGCTTATAGGTACTCTTAGACACCTAACAGACTTAGGAAATACCTTAATTGTTGTAGAGCATGATGAAGATACAATGAGAGAAGCTGATTATGTTTTAGATATTGGGCCAGGTGCAGGTATACATGGTGGTGAGATAGTTGCACAGGGTACTTTGGATGAAATAATTGAAAATGAAAACTCAATAACAGGTCAGTATCTAAGTGGTAAAAAACAAATATTACTTCCTGAGACTACTAGAGAAGGAAATGGAAATTTTATAGAAATAGTCAAAGCATCAGAAAATAATCTAAAAAATATAGATATAAAATTCCCATTAGGTAAGTTTACATGTATAACAGGTGTTTCAGGTTCTGGGAAAAGTACATTGATAAATGATATACTTTACAAAGGTGTTGCAAGTAAAGTAAATAGACTTAAACAAAGAGCTGGTAAACATAAGGAAATAAAAGGAATTGAAAACATAGATAAAGTTATAAATATAGACCAAAGCCCAATTGGAAGAACACCTCGTTCAAACCCTGCAACTTATACAGGTGTATTTGACTTTATAAGAGATATTTTTGCAGCAACTAATGAAGCTAAAGCAAGAGGTTATAAAAAAGGAAGATTTAGTTTCAATGTAAAAGGTGGAAGATGTGAAGCTTGTAAGGGTGATGGAATAATAAAAATAGAAATGCATTTCTTACCTGATGTATATGTTCCTTGTGAAATTTGTAAGGGTGAAAGATATAATAGAGAAACACTGCAAGTAAAATACAAAGACAAAACTATATCTGACATACTGGATATGAATGTGGAAGAAGCTGTTGAGTTTTTTGAAAATATACCGAATATAAAAAGAAAACTAGAGACTTTAATGGATGTAGGTCTTTCATACATCAAATTAGGACAGCCTTCAACTCAATTATCAGGAGGAGAAGCACAACGTATAAAATTAGCAGCTGAACTTAGTAAAAGACCAACAGGGAAGACCTTGTATATATTAGATGAGCCTACTACTGGACTTCATATGGCAGATGTAGATAAGCTAATTCAAGTGCTACAAAGATTAGCAGATACAGGAAATACAATTATAGTTATAGAGCATAATTTAGATGTTATAAAGACTTGTGATTATGTAATAGACCTAGGACCAGAAGGTGGAGATAAAGGTGGAACTGTAGTTGCAACTGGAACACCAAAAGAAGTATCTAAAGTTGATGGGTCTTATACAGGTCAATTTTTAAAGAAATATTTTTCTTAAATCATATAAAATGTGATAAATCTTAAAATTAGAGATATAAGTTAATTACATCTTTTAGAAGTTAGTTAACTATAAGTTGTAAACAGTCAACAAAAGTATAAAGTCCATATTACTCTTCATATTTAGGTTTGTTTTTAAATCAATTATGGAAGGGGGATATGGACTTTAACTTGTCTAGAGTACTGGAAATTGTATAACTTTTTAAATTTCACATTTTAGGGTATAATTTTAGTATAAAATTTAATGTTTTGGAGGGCGAGATGTTTGATATACAAGAGCATTTAAAAAAATTACCTTCTGAGCCCGGAGTATATTTAATGAAAGACAAATACGACCATATAATATATGTGGGAAAAGCCATATCTTTAAAAAACAGGGTAAGGCAGTATTTTCAATCTTCAAAAAACCATACATCTAAAGTAAAATCTATGGTTAAGAATATATATAAATTTGAGTATATTATAACGGATTCAGAGTTAGAGGCATTAATACTTGAATGTAATCTAATAAAAAGATATAGACCAAAGTATAATGTAGTACTTAGAGATGATAAAACTTATCCATATATCAAAGTAACTACAAATGAAGATTACCCAAGAATCTTAAAAGTTAGAAGAGTTCTTAAAGATAAGGCAAAGTATTTTGGACCATATACTAATATAACTGCTGTGAATGATACTTTGGAACTTATAAGTAGCACATATCCAATAAGAAGTTGTAAAATAGATATAGAAAAAGCAATAAAGAATAAAACAAGACCTTGTTTGAATCTGCATATAAATAAATGTCTAGGACCTTGTACAGGAAATGTTTCTAAAGAAGAATATGGAAAGATGATAGAAGAAATTATAATGTGTTTATCTGGTAAAGAAGAAAAATTAATGGAGCTTTTAAAGGAAAAGATGAATGAGAGTTCTATGAATTTTAGATTTGAGGAAGCTGCTGTATATAGAGATAAAATAAAGAGTCTAGAAGAAATGATACAGAAGCAAAAAATAGATACTAATGTAAGTGACTTAAATCAAGATGTGGTTGCAATGGCAAGAGCTCATAATGAGGCTTGTGTACAAGTATTTTTTATTAGAAATGGTAAAATTGTGGGTAGGGAACACTTTATACTAGAAGGTGTAATGGATAGCCCAAGAGCTTCTATATTAGGTTCATTTGTAAAACAATTTTACAATGAGCAAGAGTATATACCTAAAGAATTAATTATAGAAGATGAGATAGAAGATAGTTCTATATTAGAAGAATGGTTATCGTCAAAAAAAGGTCAAAAAGTAACGATAAGAGTTCCACAAAAGGGAGAAAAGAAAAGCTTAGTTGAAATGGTAAGAAAAAATGCTGTAGAGTATCTTGAAAAGTTTTCTGACATGAACAAAAGAAAATATGAAAAAAGTATTGGAGCGTTGGAAGAATTAAAACGTCTATTAAATCTAGAAAAGTTACCAATAAGAATAGAGGCTTATGACATATCAAATATACAAGGTGTAGATTCGATTGGTTCTATGGTAGTATATACAAATGCTAAAAAAGATAAAAAAGAATACAGAAGATATAAAATAAAAACAGTCATTGGACCTAATGATTATGATTCTATGGCTGAAATTGTAGATAGAAGATTAAAACATGGAAATTTACCTGACTTGATATTATTGGATGGTGGAAAAGGACAGGTTAGCGCAGTAAAAAAAGTATTAGAACTTAATGATGTAGATATACCTCTTTGGGGAATGTACAAAGATGATAAGCATAGAACCAAAGGATTGATATGCAAAGAAAAAGAAATAGAGCTAGATAAAACAACCAATTTATATAGATTTATTGCTAGTATACAAGAAGAGGTTCACAATTATGCGATAACATATCATCGAAGTTTAAGAAATAAAGCTTTGACAAAATCTATCTTAGATGATATACAAGGAATAGGTGAAAAAAGAAAGAAATCATTACTAAATCATTTTAAAGATGTAGATGCTATAAAAAAAGCTACTATGGAAGAACTTCTAGAAGTAGATGGAATGAATAAAAACATTGCAGATAATGTTTATAATTTTTTTAGGAAGGAAGAAAATTAATGGAAACTAGCAATAAGGTATCGATAAGAGAGATAATAAAAGACCTAAAGTTAAAAGTTGTGTACATGCCTGATGATGTAGATTATTATGTCTATTCTCAAGATATAAATAGACCAGGATTACAGTTTGCAGGATATTTTGATTACTTTGCGTATGAAAGAATACAAATAGTTGGAAAAACAGAATATAATTTCTTTGGATTGATGGATAATAATATTAGAGAAGAAGTATTAAATAGATTTTTCTCATATGAAATACCTGCTCTAATAATCTCTAGAGACTTGGAAATCAAGCCAGATGTAATAGAAAAAGCTAAAAAATATAAGAGAATACTTTTGAGTACAAACAGAAATACAACTAGACTTATAAATAGACTATCAAATTATTTGGATAATAAATTAGCACCACACACAACAATTCATGGAGTGTTAGTTGATATTTATGGGATAGGCGTACTGATAAAAGGTGAAAGCAGTATAGGAAAGTCAGAAACAGCATTAGAACTGATTCAAAGAGGAAATAGACTAGTTGCAGATGATGCTGTGGAAATAAGAAAGCTGGATGAAAGTATGCTGATGGGGCAGTCACCTGAATTAATAAGACATTTCCTTGAGATAAGAGGAATAGGAATAATAGATGTTAGAAGTCTATATGGAGTAGGAGCGATTAAAAATTCTAAAATGATAGATTTAGTAGTTCATCTAGAAGCTTGGGATGAAACTAAATATTATGACAGACTTGGACTTGATAAAGAATATGAAGAGATACTTGGTGTTAACGTAGAGAAACTTGTTGTACCTGTTAAGCCTGGAAGAAATACTGCTATGATATTAGAAGTAGCAGCAATGAATTTTAGACAAAGAGGAATGGGATATGATGCAGCTCAAGAGTTTACTAAAAAATTATCAAAATTAATTGATACTAAGTAGTAAAGAATAATATTAAAATTAAGTTGTATATAATATTTATTAATAATATATATCATATAAGGAAAATTTAAAATAATAGATTAAAATCACACTAGATTAATTTTTGAATTTTATTATATAATAAGAAAGTTGGAATTTTTTATGGGAATAGACTATTTTAGTAAACTTTTACAAAGTACTACTGAAAAAGAATTGCTCTTAAGTAAAAAGTCAAATAATATAAGCACAGCAAGATTAATCTCTTTTTTGATAGTGATAGCAGGATTTGCTATTGGATTTTATAATAAAAATATAGCAGGTATTTTTGTTGGAGCTATAGCAATTATATTATTTATAGCACTCTTGGTTATTCATAATAAAGTAAAAGAAGAAGAAATGTATTTTAAAAGTAAGGGTGAAGTAATAGACAAGTATATCAAACGATTTGGAGATGGATGGAAAGAATTCAAAATAGATGGTAAAGAATACTTAAAAGATGAGAATTCACAAGCAAAAGATTTAGATTTGTTTGGAGGAGCTTCATTGTATCAATATATATGTGTAGCTAATACATCTTATGGGAAGAAGTCCTTGGCTAAGTCATTATGGAATGAAAATCCAGATGATAAGATAATATCAGAGAGACAAATAGCAATAAAAGAACTTTTATCAAAAGATGACTTTTCTATTCATATTCAAACACTGAGCAATATAATTGGTAAGGAGCAAAAAAATAACTCTGATGGGAGTATAGAAACATTTATAGAGTATGGAGAAAATAAAAATGTATATATACCTAAATGGATGCATATTTTTACTTGGGGTCTACCTACTGCTACAATCCTATCTTTTATATTTTTTACATTAGGTTTTTTACCTATTTTACCTGTTTTTTTACTTTTTATAATACAGTTGGGATTTAGTGGCTTTGGGCATACGAAACTTATGCAAACTCTTTCTCCATTATTTTCATTTAGTAGAAATATACAAGTATATGAAAAGATGTTTGAGGTTTTAGAAAAAGAGACATTTGAAAGTACTTACTTGAAAGAATTACAAGAAAAACTTTCTAAGGGAAGTGGCGTTTCAAAAGGTATTAAACAATTGAATTCAATAGGAAATGCTGTGAATTTAAGATATAATCAGATATTATATATAATTGCTTGTGGTGTTCTTATGTGGAATTATCATTGTGCAGAATCTCTGGAACGATGGAAAGGAATGTATGGAAATCAAATTAGAGGATGGCTGGAATCTATTGGGGAATTTGAAGCTCTAATAAGTTTAACAGTTATTGGTCATGTAAAGGAGAATACATGCTTTCCAGTAATAAAATATGAAGATGCTCCAAGGTTAAAAGTTGAAGAAGTATATCATCCATTGATAGCAGAGAAAAGTGTAATAGCAAACTCAATACAATTAAATTCTCAGACATGTATTATTACAGGTTCAAATATGTCTGGAAAAACAACATTTTTAAGAAGTATAGGAGTGAACTTAGTATTAGCATATGCAGGAGGACCAGTATGCGCTAAGAATTTTGATGCAACTTGTATGGCTATATTTACATCTATGAGAATACAAGATGATGTAAGCCAAGGAATATCAACTTTTTATGCTGAGATTCTTAGAATAAAATCAATGATTCAATATAGCTTAAAAGAATTACCAATGTTGGTTTTAGTGGATGAGATTTTTAAGGGAACTAACTCTGCTGATAGAATTATTGGAGCAAGTGAGGCAGTAAAGAAGCTATCAAGACCATGGGTTATAAGTATGGTTACAACACATGATTTTGAGTTATGTGACCTTTCAGGTAGTGGAGATGTTGAAGTTGTAAACTATCATTTCTCAGAGTACTATGTAGATGATAAAATCCATTTTGACTATATGATAAAAGATGGAAGATGTAAAACTACAAATGCAAAACAACTTATGAGGATGGCTGGGATTCTTTAATTAATCTATGAGTCTAGGAAGTTGTATTAAATTAAACTAATAAGGATTGTCTTAAAATACTTAAGAGTATTTTAAGACAATCCTTTTATTTAAGAACACTTAATTTTATAATTGTTAGAGCTTATTTAGATTCCTCACAAGCACATTCTTGTGGACATTCTCCATAGATACAGCTCTTATCGAAGTAATGAGTATGAAGATATTTATGAGCTACATCGCTATTTGGGTCTCCAAAGAAGTCTTTATAAATAGCTTGTAAATCAGGGTTTTCATGAGATTTACGTATAGCTTTATTTCTATCTATTTCATATAATGCATTTGCACGTCTATCAACTATTTCAGTATTACCATGGTGATAAGGTTGACCAGCACCTCCAACACATCCACCAGGACATGCCATAACTTCTATAATGTGATATTTACATTCTCCACTTCTAACCTTATCCATAATCTTTCTAGCATTTTTAAGTGTATTTACAATACACACATTAACTGTAGTTCCATCAACATCTATGCTTGCTTCTCTTATTCCTTTAAGACCTCTAACATTAGTAAAGTTTACATTATC
Organism: Clostridioides difficile CD160; assembly: GCF_000449425.2. Taxonomy (GTDB): domain Bacteria; phylum Bacillota; class Clostridia; order Peptostreptococcales; family Peptostreptococcaceae; genus Clostridioides; species Clostridioides difficile_E. Next base: position 30,896 of record NZ_AVHW01000101.1, on the reverse strand, counting down.
TAAAGTCTTATTAGTTATCTTCTCATATGAAGTACGTAGAGCAGCTTCTAGAACTCCACCACTTGCTCCAAATATAGATGCAGCACCTGTAGATTTTCCTAAAGGATTATCAAAATCTTGGTCTTGAAGATTAGGTAAATCGATAGCAGCCTCTTTTATCATCTTAGCTAACTCTCTAGTAGTTATAGAAAGGTCAACATCTAGTATTCCAGATTCACTTAATTCTTCTCTTGAAGCTTCATATTTTTTAGCTACACAAGGCATTACAGATACAACATAAAGCTCTTCAGGATTGATTCCTAATATTTTAGGTGCGTAGTAATTTTTAGCTATAGAACCAAACATACCTTGAGGAGACTTACAGCTAGATGCTAAATTTAACTTATCTGGATAATTATGCTCTAAGAAGTTTACCCATGCAGGACAACAACTAGTTAATATAGGAAGATTTTCACCACTTTGAATTCTCTCTATAAATTCAGTAGCTTCTTCCATGATAGTAAAGTCCGCACCAAAGTTTGTATCAAATACATGTTCAAATCCAAGTGCTTTTAAAGCAGCTACCATTTTTCCTGTAGAAATTGAACCTGGCTCTAATCCAAATTCTTCACCAATTGCAACTCTTACAGCAGGAGCAACTTGCACTACTATAGTTTTTTCTTTTCTATTTAAAACATCCCAAAGTTTAGGTACATTGTCTACTTCTGTTAATGCTCCAGTTGGACAGACAGATATACATTGACCACAGAATGTACACTCTGTTTCAACCATATCAGCGTTAAAGAATGTACTAACTAAAGTATTAAATCCACGATTAACTCCAGATAATGCTCCTACTGTTTGTATATCATTACATACAGTTTCACATCTTCTACATAATATACACTTAGAGTGGTCTTTAACTAAAGACTTAGTAGAAGTATCCTTACCTGCAAAAGATTTAGAACCTTGATATCTTATTTTTCTTACTCCTAAATCAGCAGCTATAGTCTGTAATTCACAATCTCCATTTTTTTCACATACAAAACAATCTTGTGGATGGTCTGATAACAATAATTCAACAATAGTTCTACGAGCATTTAATGCTTTTGCACTATTAGTTTGAACTCTCATACCTTCCTTTATAACTGTCCCACAAGCTGGAACTAGGCCTCTCTCTGTCTCAACCATACAAACACGACAAGATGCACAAGTGTCAAGCTTATCTATTTCATTCATATGTAAATGACAAAGATTGTGTATTTTTATATTTATTAATTTCGCAGCATCTAAGATAGAAGTTCCACTAGGTGCTGAAACGTGTTTGCCATTAATAGTTAAATTAACTAAACTCATTGTTATTCCTCCTCCAAATAAGTTATTTCTTGATTATAGCGTTAAATGTACAATTATCTATACAAGCACCACATTTTAGACACTTAGAAGTATCTATTGTATGTTGTTCTTTAACAGAACCTGTTATACAACCAGCAGGACACACTCTAGAACATTTTGTACAACCCTTACAAGCATCTGTTATAAAGTAAGAAAGTAAGTTTTGACATTTGCCAGCAGGACATTTCTTATCCACAACATGAGCTATATACTCATCTTTGAAATATTGAAGAGTACTTAAAACAGGGTTTGGAGCAGCTTTACCAAGACCACATAATGAAGCAGTTTGTATAGTTTCAGCAAGGTTTTCTAGGTCATCTAAATCTTGTAGAGTACCATTACCTTCTGTAATTTTAGTTAATATTTCTAATAATCTTGTAGTACCTATACGACAAGGTGTACATTTACCACAAGATTCTTCAACAGTAAACTCAAGGAAGAATTTGGCTATATCTACCATACAGTCAGATTCATCAAGAACAAGCATACCACCAGAACCCATCATTGAGCCTATAGAACTTAATGAACCAAAGTCTATAGGGATGTCCAAATGCTCAGTTGGTATACATCCACCAGATGGCCCACCTGTTTGAACTGCCTTGAATTGTTTGTCTTCAGGGATTCCTCCACCAATTTCAAATACAATATCTCTTAAAGTAGTACCCATTGGAACTTCAACAAGCCCTACGTTTTCTACTTTTCCACCAAGAGCAAAGACTTTAGTACCACTAGAATCTTCAGTTCCTAAGTTAGCAAACCAGCTTCCACCATTCAGTATGATTGCTGGAATATTAGCAAAAGTCTCAACATTGTTTAAGCAAGTAGGAGATTTCCATAAACCACTCTTAGAAGAACTATAAGTCTTCATTCTAGGTTCTCCACGTCTACCTTCAATTGAATGCATTAGAGCTGTACCTTCACCACAAACGAAAGCTCCTGCACCGTATTTTAATTCTAATTTAAAGTTAAATCCAGTACCTAATATATTTTCGCCAAGTAAACCATATTTTTCAGCTTGAGCTATAGCTACTTTTAATCTTTCTATAGATTTTGGATATTCTGCTCTTATGTATATGTAACCTGTATCAGAGCCTATAGCATATCCGCATATTGCCATAGCTTCTAGTACACTGTGAGGGTCACCTTCAAGTACTGATCTATCCATAAATGCACCTGGGTCACCTTCGTCAGCATTACAGACAACGAATTTTTTATCTGTTGGACCAGCAGGATTTTTTGAAGCAGCTTCCCATTTAGAACCTGTAGGGAAACCAGCACCACCTCTACCACGAAGACCAGAAGTTTTTACTTCTGCAATAACTTCTTGAGGAGTAAGAGAAGTTAAACATTTGCCTAGAGCTAAATAACCATCATTGGCAATATATTCTTCTATACTATCTGGGTCTATAAGTCCACAATTTTTTAAAGCTATACGTAATTGCTTCTTGTAGAAAGACATTTCTTCTTGTTCTTCTACTTTTTTACTTAAAGATTCTTCTTCATATAATAATTCCTCAACAACTGTATTTCTAATCAAGTGGCTTTGAACTATCTTTTCAGCATCTGATGGTTCAACCTTTACGTAGAAAACGTTATCAGGATAAACTTTTACGATAGGACCTTGAGCACAGAAACCAAAACAACCAGTCAAACGAACACTAACTTTGTCTTGGATTCCTGATTTTTTTATTTCATTTTCTAATTCACTAACTATTTCCATACTGTTTGAAGATGTACATCCAGTATCACAACAAACAAGTAATTCTCTTCTTAATACATTTTCCTTAGAATAATTTTTTCTTAAGCTAAGATTAGGTTTCAGCTCATCAGCCAAAACTTTTAATTCATCAAATGAATTTACTTTACGCATTATTTATTCACCCCTCTTAACAATTCAATTCTAATTCTCTATAAGTATCTAATATTTCGCTTACTTGGTCGGGTTTTACCTTACCATAAACTTTACCATTTACAGTAACAACTGGAGCTAAACCACATGCCCCCAAGCATCTTAAACCTTCTAAAGAAAATTTAAAATCACTAGTAGTTTCTCCAACTTTTATACCAAGCTGTTTTTCAAAAGCGCTTAATATCTTGTCAGCACCTTTTACAAAACATACAGTACCTAGACAGACACTGATTTTATACTTACCTACAGGTTCTGTAGTAAAATAAGAATAGAATGTAACAACTCCATATACCTTTGCAGGAGCTACGCCAAGTTTTCTAGCAACATGAAGCTGAACTTCTTTTGGAAGATATCCAAATATACCTTGCGCTTCATGTAGAACTTGTATTAACGCACCTTCCTTTGTTGCAAGAGAGTCAATAAATATATCTAGTTCGTCAAATAATTGCTTGTTGTGTGAAATAAAATCGCACATAACAAATCCCCCTTTTCTTTTTAAAGTTATTATTTTTCAAAAAATAATTAACCATGAGTTGACCCCAACCTTATGTTGGTGAACAAAACCAAAACAATAAAGAAAGAACAATATACAACAATTTCTTTATTCATAAAAACAATGCAAAAAAGTTACCTATTAAAAATAAAAACTATACTAGTCTATTATAATATAAAATAATTCAGAATAGTTAAAAAAAATAAAAAAAATGGACTAAATTCAATAAAAAAAAAATAATATATATAAAAAACTTTAAAAAATAAACTGAAATGTAAAATTTTTATAAAATAAAAGATTTATAAAACTGCTGATAATAGTCTAGAAATTGATTCCTTGATTTTTATATAAGTAGACCTAGAATTATATATATCTAATGTTATTTCTTTTGAATCTAAAATATCATTTTCAAATATAATTCTTTGTTCCAATGCTTTTTTTGAAGAGTACATAAATGCATTTACTTCAAAATTAAGTTCAAAGCTTCTTATGTCCATATTAGCTGTTCCTATAGAGCAGATAGAGTCATCTATAACTATCGTTTTAGCATGTAAAAATGCATTTTGCCCATAAGTATAAATTTTAGCTCCAAAGTTTAAAAGTTCCCCAGCATATGAATATGATGCCCAGTATACAAAAGGATGGTCAGGTTTAGAAGGAATCATAATTCTTACATCAACACCAGATAAACAAGCTATTTTTAAAGTATCTATAAACGTTGAGTCAAGTATTAAATAAGGACTCTGTATATATATATACTTTCTAGCTTTCTGAATCATTTTAAGGTAACCATATTTAATTTCGTCAAGCTCTGATATATCTGGACCACTTGACACTATCTGAATCCCAATATTTTCAGAAGGATGATTAGAGTGTGCTTCTTCTTCTATAAAGTACTTTTCTAAGTCTAAATCTTCTTTAGTTGTGTATCTCCAATCAAGGATAAATCTCATATTCAGGTCAATTACACAATCGCCAGTAAGCTTAGTATGTGTATCTCTCCATAGACCAAATTTTGGATTTCTACCTAAATATTCATCACCAACATTATATCCACCTACAAATCCTACTTTACCATCAATAACAACAATTTTTCGGTGATTTCTATAGTTTAAGTTAAAGTTTACAATTTTTAAGAATGATGGGAAGAAGCTTCCAACTTTAACACCACTTTCTTTAAGTCTAGAGAGTGTACTATTCTTTAGTGTTCTACCACCCACTGCATCAAATAAAAGTCTTACTTCAACACCTTCTTTAGCTTTAGCTACTAGAATGTTGATTATTTCAGTTCCGATTTTGTCATCTTTGAAAATGTAAAATTGTATGTTTATATATTTTTTAGCTTTTTTAAGTTCATCAAGAAGACTGTTAAAAAATTGACTAGACTCAGCATAAATCCACACATCGTTATTATTGGTATAATGAGCATTATTTGAATTAGCTAATGCATAAATCATATCCTTATGTTGATGTATATCTGAATCAATTTCAGAAGTAGACTGTAACTTAACCTGAGTATCTAGTATGTTACTTTTGATTATCTTATCGTCCTTTTCTTTCAATCTAAACATATTGTTTTTTGAAATATTTCTACCAAAAGCTATATAAAGTATGAATCCAAGTGCAGGAATTAATACCAATATAAGAAGCCATGTTAGAGTTGTATTTATGTTTCTTTTTTCTCTAAAGATAAGGTTCAGTATAACCATGAAATTAATTATATATATTGTAGTAACTGCTATTTCATATATCGACATTTCGAAAAATGATATATCAAACATAAAATTTCCTCCTTCAAATATTTATTAAAATAAGTAATTATATATAATAACACAAACATATATCTATTATATATAATACCTCAACAATAAAAAAGTAAAATAAATAATCGAGAGGTAAATTTTTCAAATTCGATATAAATTATTTCGAAATTAACAAAGTTGGTATATAATAAATAGTATAATTATATGAGACAAGTATATATAAGCATATAGTATATTTTTTATGTTAATAAAATTTATTATATATCATATTGTTATTATATAATTATTGCCATAAAAAGACAAGGAAAAGTATAATTTTTAAGGGGGAAGGATTTATGAGTAAAGGATTCTTGACACCTGGGGAAACAGCACAAGCAACTATAAGTGCTGGCATTAAAAAAGCGAATATTTCAACACAAAATGCAATTTTATTAGGTTTATTTGGAGGAGCATTTATAGGTTTAGGGGCATTGGGGAGTATTATAGTTAGTCAGACTTTCGGTAAAATAGACCCAGGAGTAGCTAGTTTTTTAAGTGCTATGGTCTTTCCAGTAGGTCTTATGCTTGTAGTGGTAGCAGGAGCAGAGTTATTCACTGGAAATACTTTAATGCTTATTCCACTTATGGACAAAAAAATAACATTAGGAAAAATGTTAAGAAACTGGGGACTGGTTTATTTTGCAAATTTAGTAGGTTCAATTTTATTAGTCGCACTTGTATTTTATTCTTCTACATTGACAGGGGATGCAGCTACAAAAGCTATAGCTGTAGCAGAAGCTAAAGTTAATTCAACTATAGTTTCAATGTTTTTAAAAGCAATACTTTGCAATATTCTAGTAGTTTTAGCTGTATGGATGGCTACAGCATCTCAAGATGTAGTATCAAAGTTAACTTCATGCTGGACAGTAATAATGCTATTTGTGTTATGTGGATTCCAACATAGCGTTGCAAACATGTTTTTTATACCAATGGGAATGGCATTAGGAGCAAATATAACTATAGTCCAATTCATAACTAATTTGGTATTTGTAACACTTGGAAATATTGTTGGAGGTTCCATAATAGTTGGAGGAATTTATTATCTTTGCTATGTTAAAAATAGTTAGATAAATAATACGAATTAAATTGCCTTTTAAAGCATTGATATCAGTGATATTGATGCTTTTTTTAAATTATTTATATTCTTTTATATGTTGTTATTTTTTTTTTTTTAATTTATTATATATTTATTGAATATAGTTTGTAATTAAGAAACTTAAAATATAAAATCCATATGATAAGCAAAATCATATATTATTGAATATAGTTAATACTATATATTAATGTAATTTAAATAAGAATGACAGCTAAAGTTCAGTATAATTTGGGAGGAAATACAATGAATAATCAAGATATATACGAAAATTTATTAAATATATTAAGTAAAGATGATATAAAAGTTGATGAACCTATGAAAAAGCATATTTCATTTAGAGTAGGAGGACCAGCAGATATATTGGTTAGACCTAGAACAGAAGAACAATTAAAAAATGTACTTCAGTTGGTAAAAAAGGAATCCATTCCATATTTAATAATTGGAAATGGCTCAAATATTTTAATTAAAGATGGTGGAATAAGAGGTATTGTAATAGAATTAGCCGATAATTTCAATTCTTATGAAATAAATGATACTAGAATGATTGCTCAGTCAGGAGTTTTGTTATCAGTTTTAGGTAAAGCTCTTCAAAAACAAGAATTAAAAGGATTTGAATTTGCATCAGGGATACCTGGAACATTGGGAGGAGCATTAGCCATGAATGCTGGGGCATATGGTGGCGAAATGAAAGATATAGTAAAATCAGTAAGATTAATGGATATGGAAGGAAATATATTTGAACTATCAAATGAACAGATGGAATTTGGGTATAGAGGAAGTATAATATCAAAAAATGGCTATATAGCCTTATCAGCAGAATTAGAATTACAAAAAGGAAATTATGATGAAATAAAAAGTTTAATGGACGATTTGGCAACAAGAAGAATAACTAAACAACCATTAAATTTTGCTAGTGCAGGAAGTACATTTAAAAGACCAACAGGATATTTTGCAGGTAAATTAATAGAGGAAACTGGATTAAGAGGTCTTACTTTAAGAGGAGCACAAGTGTCTGAGAAGCATTGTGGATTTGTAGTTAATCAAGGAGAAGCAAATGCTAAAGATATCTTAGATTTAATATATGTTATAAAAAGTGCTGTATATGCCAAGTTTGGGGTTATGTTGGAAGAAGAAGTCAAAATACTTGGAGAGGATTAACAGATGAAAATACTGGCTGATTATCATACACATACATTATATAGTCATGGAAAAGGGACTATTGAAGACAATGTAAAGGTGGCCATTTCTAAGGGAATAAAAACAATAGGAATATCAGACCATAGTTATAAACATATTGCATATGGTGTAAAGAAAAAAGATATTCTTAAAATGAGAGAAGAAGTAAATTATTTAAATGATAAATATAGTGATATAAATATACTCTTAGGTATGGAGTGTAACATATTAGATGACAAAGGGAATATAGATATGGATGATAAATTTATCAAAGAATTTGACTATATTATGGCTGGTTATCATTTTGGATCTACTCCAACCTCATTCAAAAGTCTATTAAATCATTGTAATAATTATATATTCAAAACTGAAAAAGCAAAAGAATATAATACAAAAGCTGTAATAAATGCGATGAGTAATAATGATATTTTTATAATTACTCATCCTGGAGATAAAGGCGATGTGTATATAGAAGAAGTAGCAAAGAGAGCAAAAAAAACAGATACTAGACTTGAAATAAATAGTAGTCATTCTTTTTTGAATGTTAATCAATTAAACAAGATAAAAGAGTTAAAAAATAAATTTGTGATAGGTTCAGACGCACATTGTCCAGAACGAGTTGGTGACTTTGAACTAGCGATAAAGACTGTATTTAATTCTAATCTAGATGTATCATTAGTAGAAAACATTATAATAGAATAAACGTAAGATAAAAGGGAGGAGTTAGCAATGAAATTTGTTATAGTTACAGGTCTTTCAGGATCTGGAAAAAGTGAGACAATGAGAGCTTTAGAGGATATGGGATTTTATTGTGTAGATAATCTACCTCCTGCTTTAATAACTAAATTTGCAGAATTATGTTATCAACCAAATTCAAGTATTGATAAAGTTGCTCTAGGGATAGATATAAGAGGAAGAAAATTTTTTGAAGCTCTTCATGAAAGCTTAAACTACTTGGAAAAAGAAAATTATGAATATGAGATGGTATATTTGGATTGTGATGATGATGTACTGTTAAAGAGATATAAAATGACAAGAAGAAATCATCCGTTGGCAAAAGATATGCAGATTCCAGAAGGTATAAAAATGGAAAGAAAAATAATGGAGCCTTTAAAGGAATTATCTACATGTATAATTGATACAACTAATATGAAGCCAAAAGATCTTAAAGAAGAAATAAAGAAAATATATTCTTCTGGTGAAGATAATCCAAATTTAACTATATCTGTAGTATCTTTTGGGTTTAAACATGGTATACTTGCTGATGCAGATTTAGTATTCGATGTAAGATTTCTTCCAAATCCATATTATGTTGAAGAATTGAGATCTAAAACTGGTGATGATAAAGAAGTTAGAGACTATGTTATGAATTCTAAAATCAGTGAAGAATTTTATATAAAACTTTTAGATATGATTCATTTTTTAGTGCCTCAATATATAGAGGAAGGAAAACAACATTTAGTAATTGGTGTTGGATGTACAGGTGGAAGACATAGGTCAGTTACTATAACAAATCTTATAGCGGAGGATTTATCTAATAAAGGATATAGGGTTGTAAAGAAACATAGAGACTCTATGTTACGATAGTGGAGGCAAACATGGCTAAATTACTTATTATTGTAGGAATTTTAGGTTGGATTGCATTAATTGTATCGTTATTTATATATAAAAAAGCAAAAAATGAAAAAGTAAAATTATTTCAAAGGTCTATTGTTGAAAATAGAGACCCAAATGTAGTAGTGATAGGTGGAGGTACTGGTCAGTCAGTATTTTTAAGAGGTCTTAAACATTCCACACAGAATATCACTGCAATTGTTACTGTTGCTGATGATGGTGGAGGTTCAGGTGTATTGAGAGAAGACCTAGGGATGCTACCACCAGGAGATATAAGAAACTGTCTATTAGCACTTGCAAATATAGAACCAACAATGAATGAAGTCATGCAATATAGATTTACAGAAGGACTTTTGAAAGGTCAGAGTTTTGGAAATTTATTTTTGGCTGCTATGAATGGATTGTATGGCAACTTTGAAAAGGCTGTGTATAAATTAAGTGAGATTTTTGCTATAACAGGAAGAGTTTTGCCAGTAACCTTAGAAGATGTAAACTTAGTTGCAAAATTGGAGAATGGCAACATAATAAATGGAGAATCTAGCATACCAGAAGAATCGAAAAGTCAAAAAAGCTCTATTGACAAAATTTTTTTAAATCCAAAAGATGTCAAACCATTAAAGGATGTTATTGCTTCTATTTATGATGCTGATATTATAATTATGGGTCCTGGAAGCCTATATACAAGTATCATACCAAATCTACTTGTAGATGGGATTGTAGATGCCATTAAATCGTCTGTAGCTCCAAAAGTATATATATCAAATATAATGACCCAGCCAGGTGAGACAGATGGTTACAACGTATTAGAACATGTTAATGCTATAGTGAAGCATACTGATGAGAGTTTAATAGATTATGTAATAACAAACAATGAAATATTGCCAGAGGAAATGCTTGACCTTTATAGACAGGATGGAGCAGAACAAGTTTTGCTTGATAAAAAACAAAAAGATAAATTAAAAGAGATAGGTATAAAAACCGTAGAAAAGAATTTAATTGAAATAAAAAATAATTATATAAGACATGATGCAAAGTATATATCTAACATAGTTATTGAGTTAGCCCTAAATCATAATTACAACAAAAGTTAGTAAAAAAGGATTTTAAAAAATTGTGTAGAAATCCTTATCATTATGTTAGTTTTAAGGAGTGAACATCGATGAGAGAAGAGGTTAGTGCTGGTGGTGTAGTCCTGTTTGGCAATACAATTCTTTTACTAAGGAAGTTCAATGGAGATTGGGTGCTACCCAAAGGAAAAGTAGAAGAAGGGGAAAATAACCAAGAGGCAGCATTACGTGAAGTAAGTGAAGAAACTGGAGTAAAGGCAGATATATTGAAATATTTAGGTGAAATACATTATACATTCAAAGAAAACTGGGATGAAAATAGAGCAGTTCATAAAACAGTTTTTTGGTATTTGATGCAAGCAAAGAATATGGATACTATTCCACAAAAAGAGGAAGGCTTTATTGATGCTAAATTTATCCATCTAGATAGAGTTGTAGATCTAGCTAGATATGATGATGAAAAGGAGATAATAAAGGTTGCCTTACAAGAAATAAAAAAAAGGTTAAAGAAAAATTAGTTAATGGGTGATAGAGATGTCTTTTTCAACTGAAACCAAAAATGAACTAGCGAGAATTGTATCTGGAAATGAATGTTGTAATATAGCTGAATTGTCAGCTCTAGTCAAATCAGGGGGAAGTATACAAATTGTTGGATATAAAAAACTAAATCTAAAGATAACAACAGAATTAAATTCAATAGCCCGTAAAGTATTCAAGTTATTAAAAAAGAATTTTAATATTAATACTACAATCTCTGTAAATAAGAATCAAATGTTAAAGAGAAATAACAGTTATGTATTGATGGTAACAAGTGAAATGGGTTCAGAAAAGTTATTAAAAAAATTAGGTATACTTGAAGATAAAGAAGGATTTTTTACTATAAACAAAATTCCAGATAGCTTAATTAAACACGAAGGATGTAAAAGAGCTTTCATAAGAGGTGCTTTTCTTGGTGGAGGTTCTATAAGTGACCCAGAAAAGAACTATCATATGGAATTTGTGACTAACAACGAGGAGTTTGCAGATTCCTTAAAAGAGCTTATAAACTCTTTAGGTTTTAATAGTAAAATTGTGGCTAGAAAAAATAATCATGTTGTTTATATTAAAGAGAGTGAACAAATATCAGATTTGTTGAGTATTATAGGAGGACACCACGCTCTTTTAAGTCTCCAAAATACTAAAATAGTAAAAGAAATGAGAAATAATGTAAACAGGATAGTAAATTGTGAGACAGCTAACCTTTCTAAAACAGTAAATGCAGCAGTAAGACAAGTAGAAAATATTAAGTTCATACAAGAAACTATAGGAATTAGCAGCTTACCAGAAAATTTACAAGAAATAGCTAATATTAGAATTGAGTATGAAGATATGACTCTCAAAGAACTTGGAGAGATGTTAGAGCCACCGATAGGAAAATCTGGTGTCAATCACAGGCTTAGAAAAATAGAGGAAATTGCGACAGATTTGAGAAAAAAATCATTATAATAAATTGAGGGGACAATCTCAGAATAAGCATTAATTTCTAACATATAATGGGATATGTTGAAGTTAATTCCTATTTTGAGATAAAAGTCTCTGTTTTTGTTTTAAGACATATATTTGTGGTAAAATTAAATTTATAAAACAGGAGGTGATTTAATGGACAAAGATTTTGCTCATCTTCATGTACATACTGAGTATAGTTTACTCGATGGATTTTCGAGGGTGAAAAAACTTATAAAAAGAGCTAAGGAGTTAAACATGAGCTCAATAGCTATCACTGACCATGGTTGTATGTTTGGTGTTATAGATTTCTACAAAACAGCTATAGAAGAAGGAATAAAGCCAATTATAGGATGTGAGGTCTATACGGCTGCACGTGGACTTAGAGATAAAGACCCAAACTATGATAAATATCAAGGACATTTAGTTCTATTAGCTAAGAATATGGAAGGCTATAAAAATTTAATAAAAATAGTTTCGACTTCATATGTAGAAGGCTTTTATTATAAGCCTAGAGTTGATATGGAAGAACTTAAAAGACACAATGAGGGAATTATAGCACTTTCTGCATGCCTTGCAGGAGATGTAGCACGTGCCTTAATGAATAGAAATTATGAAAAGGCAAAACAATTTGCTATTGATTACAGGGATATATTTGGAGAAGAAAATTTCTTTTTGGAGATTCAAGACCATAATTTACCCGAACAGAAAGAAGTAAATTCTGGATTAGTGAAATTATCAAAAGAGACTGGTATTCCACTAGTTGCGACTAATGATGTCCACTATGTAAATAAAGAAGATTCAAAAATACATGATGTCCTTATGTGTATTCAAATGGGAAAAACATTAAATGACCCAAATAGAATGAGATTTGGTAGTGAAGAGTTCTATTTGAAATCAAGAGAAGAAATGGAAGAATTATTTCCATATGCATTAGAAGCTATTGATAATACTACGAAAATAGCTGACATGTGTAATGTAGAGTTTGATTTTAATACTATACATCTTCCGAAGTATGATGTTCCAGAAGGATATACACCAGAAACTTATTTAAGGGAGTTATGTTTTAATGGATTAAAAGAGAGATATGACAATCCCAGTGATGAGATACTGGAGAGATTAAATTATGAATTAGATGTAATTGAAAAAATGGGCTATATGGAGTACTTCTTAATTGTATGGGATTTCATAAACTTTTCTAAAGAAAATAATATTATAGTAGGTCCAGGTAGAGGTAGTGCAGCTGGTTCAATAGTAGCATATACACTTAAGATAACTGATATAGACCCAATAAAATATTCTCTCTTATTTGAACGTTTTTTAAATCCAGAACGTATATCTATGCCAGATATAGATATAGATTTTTGTTATGAGAGAAGAGAAGAAGTTATAGATTATGTAAAGAGAAAATATGGTGATGACCATGTTGCACAAATAATAACTTTTGGGACAATGGGTGCAAAAGCAGCAATAAGAGACGTAGGAAGAGTGTTAGATATAGGATACAATAAAGTTGACAAGATAGCTAAAGAAATTCCTTTTGCTTTGGGAATGACAATAGATAAAGCTCTAGATACAAATCCTAACCTTAAAGAGTTGTATGACCAAGACCCTGAAACAAAAGAGATAATAAATATATCTAAACAGATAGAAGGAATGTTAAGACATGCTTCTACTCATGCAGCAGGAGTAGTTATATCAAAAAATCCTGTAGATGAGTATGTGCCTCTATATAAACATCAAGATGCAATAACAACACAATTTACTATGACGACACTTGAAGAACTGGGTCTTTTAAAGATGGACTTTCTTGGATTAAGAACACTTACAGTTATAAGAGACACTCTTGATTTAATAGAAAAAAATAGAGTTATAAAAAACTATACAGAAAAAATAGACTTTTCAAAGATGGATTATGATGACCCAAAGGTATATGAGATGTTATCATCTGGAAACACATTAGGAGTATTCCAATTGGAGAGTGCTGGTATGAGAAGCTTTATAAAGCAACTAAGACCAGACAACTTTGAAGATATTGTAGCGGGAATATCTCTGTTTAGACCAGGCCCAATGGATTCTATACCTGCATATATAAAAAACAAAAGCAATCCAAAAGATGTAACCTACCTACATGAAAAATTAAAGCCTATAATGGAAGTAACATATGGTTGTTTGGTATATCAAGAACAAGTTATGCAGGTTGTTAGAGATTTGGGTGGTTATAGTTACGGTCGAAGTGACTTGGTTAGAAGAGCCATGAGTAAGAAAAAGATGGATGTAATGGAAGAAGAAAGACAATATTTTATCCATGGTAAATTTGATGAAGATGGCAATATAGAAATCGCAGGTTGCATTAGAAATGGTGTAGAAGAGGAAATAGCTAATAAAATATTTGATGATATGATAGACTTTGCTCGTTATGCATTTAATAAATCACATGCGGCGGCATATGGAGTTTTAGCATATGAGACAGCTTATCTAAAAACATATTATCCAGTTGAATTTATGGCGGCGTTGATAACGAGTGTCATGGGAAATACTGACAAGGTAGTTGAGTATATAAGAGAATGTAAAGCATTAGAAATAGATGTATTGCCTCCAGATATAAATAAAAGTTTTTCAAAGTTTTCAGTTGAAGGTAATAATATAAGATTTGGTCTAGCTGCTGTAAAAAATGTTGGTGTAAACATAATAAACAATATAATTGACGAAAGAGAATCGAATGGATTATTTGTAGATTTAGTAGATTTAGTTAAGAGGTTAGACCAAAAAGATACAAATAAGAGAGTAATAGAAAGCTTAATAAAATGTGGAGCTTTTGATAATATAAGTGAAAATAGAGCTAGTTTAATGGCTGGTTATGAAAGTTTATTAGAAAGTGTATCTATGGATAGAAAGAAAAATGTTCAAGGTCAAATTTCTCTATTTGATGCTTTTGGAGATAGTGAAGAAGATAATGATTTTCAACAAATATATAGTTTACCTAAAAGACAAGAATATGAAGAAAGAGAGAGACTTAATCTTGAAAAAGAAGTACTGGGAATGTATGTAAGTGGACATCCTTTATCACAATTTGAAAAAGAGTTGCAAGAAAAAACATCTATAGATAATGGAAAATTAAATTCATTAAAAGAGGATGAAGAAGCATATATACAAATGAATGAAACAGATGCCATAATGGGCGGAATGATTGTGAATAAAACTATAAAAACTACAAAGAGAAATGAAATTATGGCGTTTATTGAATTAGAAGATTTGTATGGAGCTATAGAAATAGTAGTTTTTCCTCAATTATTACAAAAATACAATGTCATTTTAAATGAAGACAATATAATCTATGTAAAAGGAACATTAAGTATAAAAGAAGGCGAAAATGCAAAACTTATAGCTAGAGAGATAAAAGATATAAACGATAGCACTGATTTTGCAACTAGAAACTATAATTCAGGAAGAACTAAAAATATACAAGATATTAAACCACAAAGTGGTAAAAAATTGTATTTGAAAATAGATAGTATGTCTGATACAGATACAACTAATAATATTGTAGAAATAGCTAAACAGCATCCAGGCAATGATAGTATATACCTATATCCTATGGATGAAAATATAAATGGTAAGCGTAAAGCATATAAAATGACAGGAGTATTGACTTGTATATGTGATGAATTTATAAATAACTTAGAAAAGTTACTTCCTAAAGATAACATAAAAATAAAAGCTTAATTTTTCGGATAAAAATCTAAATATATTATAATAATATGAAAAATATTGTCCGTTTTGTGATATAATATCACAAAATGGACATTTAAGGACATTTAATTTTTTTAGTCTTGATGGGATTGAAAAATGATATAGGGACAAAAAAAGTCCATTAACATATAATAACAATGATTATAATAAAAAATTGACATAAAATCCAAGGAGGAAAAAGATGAAAACTATAGGATTACTAACAAGTGGAGGAGATGCTCCAGGAATGAATGCTGCGATTAGAGCGGTTGTAAGATCAGCAATATATTATGGATGCAAAGTATATGGAATCAATAGAGGATATAAGGGATTACTAGAGGAAGATTTAACTGAAATGAACTTATCTTCTGTTGGAGATATTATACACAGAGGAGGAACTATATTAAAGTCTTCTAGATGTGAAGAATTTAAAACAGAAGAAGGTAGATTAAAAGCAGTAAAAATTCTTAAAAAGTATAAAATCGATTGTTTAGTTGTAATTGGTGGAGATGGTTCATTTACAGGAGCTCAAAAACTTAGCGATTTAGGATTTCCAGCTATAGGTATACCAGGAACTATAGACAACGATTTAGCATATACAGATTATACTATAGGATTTGACACTGCAATGAATACTATTATAGATGCTATAGGTAAGATAAGAGATACATCATCTTCTCATGAAAGAGTTAATATAGTAGAAGTCATGGGAAGACACTGTGGAGATTTGGCTCTATATGCAGGTCTTGCAGGGGGAGCTGAAACTA
The DNA here is from genome assembly GCF_000449425.2 of Clostridioides difficile CD160. Taxonomy (GTDB): domain Bacteria; phylum Bacillota; class Clostridia; order Peptostreptococcales; family Peptostreptococcaceae; genus Clostridioides; species Clostridioides difficile_E. Next base: position 14,384 of record NZ_AVHW01000101.1, on the reverse strand, counting down.
TAATAGTACCAGAAGTAGAAATTAAAGTTGATGAAGTTGCTTTAAGACTAAAGACTACTCAAAAAAGAGGTAAGAGACATAGTATAATCGTTTTGGCAGAAGGTGTCGGAAGTGCTAGCGATTTAGAAAAAGAACTTAAAAAAGAGTCAGGGGCAGACTTAAGAGTAACCGTATTGGGGCATGTCCAAAGAGGAGGAAGTCCAACTGTATCTGATAGAATACTAGCAAGTAGACTTGGTGTAAGAGCAGTAGAATTATTACTAGATGGAAAATCAGCTAGAGTCGTAGGAATAAAAGAAAATAAGATAATTGATTTAGAAATAAGTGAGGCTTTAGCTCAAAAGAAAGTGTTTGACAAAGAAGCTTATGAGATGGCAAAAATATTATCTATATAAGTTTTAGTATTAAAAATAAATCTGTGGAATAATATCTCAGGAGGAGCAAATATGTTAAATAATGTAAAGAAGACAAAAATTGTTTGTACACTAGGTCCAGCATCACAAAGCGAAGAAGTTTTAACTCAACTTATGCAAAATGGTCTAAATGTGTGTAGATTTAACTTTTCTCATGGTTCACATGAAGAACATAAGGAAAGAATAGATATGGCAAAAAAAGTTAGAGAGAAATTAAATAAGCCAGTTGCTATATTATTAGACACTAAAGGTCCAGAAATTAGAACAGGTAATTTTGAAGACCCAGAGGTATTTTTAGAAGAAGGGCAAAAGTTCACTATAACTATGAAAGATGTTATGGGAACTAAAGAAATGTGTACAGTAAGCTATAAAGGTCTTGCTGAAGACGTTAAAGCAGGAGATTCTATATTAATAGATGATGGCTTAGTTGGCTTAAGAGTAAAAGAAATAAATGGAGAAGATATAGTTTGTATTGTTGAAAACTCAGGGATAGTTAAAAATCACAAGGGAGTAAATGTACCTGGTGTTAAGATAAATTTACCAGCAATAACTCCTAAAGATATAAGTGATATAGAGTTTGGAATAAGTCAAGGTATAGATTATATAGCAGCTTCTTTTGTAAGAAAGGCATCTGATGTACTAGCGATAAGAGAAATACTAGAAAATAATAATGCAACTGATATACAAATAATATCTAAGATAGAAAACCAAGAAGGTGTAGAGAACCTAGATGAAATATTAAAGGTTTCTGATGGTATAATGGTGGCTAGAGGTGACTTAGGTGTTGAGATACCTACTGAAGAGATGCCAATAGTTCAAAAAATGATGATAAAAAAATGTAATGAATTAGCAAAACCAGTTGTAACTGCTACTCAAATGCTTGATTCTATGATAAGAAATCCAAGACCAACAAGAGCAGAAGTTACAGACGTTGCTAATGCTATATATGATGGAACAGATGCGATAATGTTATCTGGAGAAACTGCTGCTGGAAAATATCCTGTAGAAGCAGTAAAAATGATGGCTACAATAGCAAAAAGAACAGAAGAAACTTTAGATTATGATAGATTACTAAAGGAAAATGGAACTAATAATGTTACTGTAACAGATGCAATAAGTCATGCAACTTGTACAACAGCAGTAGATTTAAATGCATCAGCTATAATAACGTCTACTTCTTCGGGATATACTGCTAGAATGGTATCTAAGTTTAGACCAAAATCTCCAATAATAGCTACTACAAATAATGAAAAGACTATGAATAAACTAGCTCTTACATGGGGAGTTTATCCAGTTAAATCTTCTGTTGCAGGAAATACAGATGAAGTTATAGAAAAAGCAATAGAGGCAGCTAGACAAGCAGATTATATAGATAATGGAGAGTTAGTAGTTATAACTGCTGGAGTACCAGTAGGGGTAAGCGGAACTACTAACTTAATAAAAGTTCATGTAATAAGTGAAGAAATTGTTCAAGGTATAGGTGTAGGTACTCAAACAGTGGAAGGTAAAGTTCGTGTAATAAAGAATGGAGAGGCTTGTGTAGATTTCAATGAAGGAGATATACTTGTTTCTACGACTACTGATGCTGAAATGAACAATTATATAGAGAAAGCAGGAGCTGTAGTAACAGAGAATGGTGGAATGACATCACATACAGCTATTGTAGGTATAAATTTAGATATACCAGTTATTGTGTCTGCAACAGATATAACAAATCTAGTAGAAAATGGAGAAGTTGTAACTGTGGATGCATCAAGAGGTGTGGTATATAGAGGTTCAACTAGAGTTTTATAGGAAAAATAATAAATTTATTTGTCAAGGGGCTTTATAAGCTCCTTTTTTTTTGGTAAAATAAAATATTGTAGCTTAGTAAAAAATATAGTTTAGTTAATAGCAATATTTTAATATAAATTTAAAGAAAAAGTTTGTAAAGATTAAAATATAATAGATTGATTGGAGGGTGATTTATGCTTTCGAAAAACGAGGTGTATATTGTAGATATAGTAGACATTGGACAAGGCGGAGTAGGAGTAGGAAAGTACAATGGTATTACAGTTTTTGTAGAGGGCGGATTAATACAAGATAAGGTAAAAGTTAGGATTAATAAAGTAAAGAAAAATTATGCTGTAGGAGATATTGTTGAAATAATAGAGAAGTCTCCGTTTAGAGTAAAAAGAGTGTGTAATGACAATCTTAGGGATTGTGGAGGATGTCAGATACAAGATTTAGATTATAATAAGCAACTTGAAATGAAAACGAATGAAGTGAAACAAGTACTTGCTAGAATAGGTAAGTTAGATGACGTAGAAGTTCATAACACTATAGGAATGGAGAATCCATATAGATATAGAAATAAAGCACAATTTCCAATACAAAAGAATGATGGTGTTCCAATTATTGGCTTTTACAAAAAGAAGACTCATGATGTAATATCAACAGAAAAATGCGTAATACAACATGAGATAAATGATAAAATTGTTAAGATAATAAAAACATATATAAGAGCCTATAAGGTAAGTATATATGATGAAAAGACTCATACAGGATTAATTAGACACTTAGTAACAAAAATAGGTTTTACAACTAAAGAAGTGATGGTTGTATTAGTAGCTAATGGAAATAAACTTCCATATCTTAAAGAATTAGCTTCTGTACTTAAAGAAAATATACCTGGTTTTAAAACTTTGGTTGTAAATGTAAATCAAAAAGATACGAATACTATTTTAGGAAGAGAAAATATAGTTATTTATGGTGATGGTAAAATAAATGATTATATAGGTGACTTAGTGTTTGAGATTTCACCATTATCATTTTTCCAAGTAAATCCTGTCCAAACTAAAGTATTATATGATAAAGCTCTTGAGTATGCAAGTCTAAAGGATACTGATACTGTTTTTGATATCTACTGTGGTATAGGTACAATATCTTTATTTTTGGCACAAAAGGCTAAAAAAGTTTATGGAATAGAAATTATAGAAGACGCTATAAAGGATGCTAAGATAAATGCTAGATTAAACAACATACATAATGCAGAATTCTATGTTGGTAAGGCAGAAGAGGTTGTACCTAAGATGTACAGTCAGGGTAAAACTGCGAATGTTGTAGTTGTAGACCCACCTAGAAAGGGATGTGACGAAAAGGTTCTAGAGACTATTGTTTCAATGAATCCTGAGAGGATAGTTTATGTTTCTTGTAATCCATCTACTTTAGCGAGAGATTTAGATTATCTAAATATGCACGGATTTAAATGTGTCGAGGCTCAGCCTGTAGATATGTTCCCTCATTCTACACATGTGGAAACTGTAGCTAAGATAATCAAGAAATAGTACATTTATATAGATTATATATTAATAATATATTGTATTTGCCACCGATTTGCCAACGTAACTTAATCTCGGTGGCAAATTTAGTTTACAAATTAGAATTTTAAAATAATGTTGATTGAGCAAAATGAAGTTTCTGATAACTTATAAGAAATTGTGTAAGTTGAAAATGTTTATAGAATACTACAAGAAAAATACTTTAGAAAAACTTGATATTTCCGATAATATATATAACTTGTGACGAATACTGAATTTACTTAGATTATAAAGAATCTCTTATAAAAGAGATTTTACTTTATAGAAATATTGAAGTTGTAAAAAGTAAATGACAATATTTAACTATTAATCTAGACTTAAGAAGTAGTTTATTTTAGGAGGATAAAATTAATGAAGATTTCTAATAAACATGAAAGTCAGTACTCATTTAGTTATAAAAATGATATGATAAATAAAGAAACTAGTGAAAAGATTATTAATAAAAATGCTAATACAGGAAAAGACAATTATCTATCTAATATCATGAGACAAAAACAAGAGCTTAATAATCGAATTAGAGATTTGAAAGAGAGACAAGAGATTTATACTAAAAAAATAAATGAGGCGATTAAGAACTTACCTAAGTCAGAAATAAGAGAAACAATTAATGACTTTTCTAATATAGAAATGAGTATAAAAAATAGTGATATAGAAGATGAAAATAAAAATACAATGTTAGATGAAAATTCGACTTATCTAGATATAAATGAGGAGAAAGAATCTTTAATAACTAAAGAGCTCAATGAAGAAATTAAAAATAAGAAATTAAATGATAAAGAATTAGAAGAACTAGAACAAAAAAAGACCGATAAAGAGGCTTATAATAACAATGATAAAGTATCTGAAGATTTGTCTTTATTAGGTAAAACTCGTGAAGAGCTTGAAGGCATGCTTAAAAATTTTATAAATATGACACAAGAAGAAATAAAGAAAATAGAGTCTAGAATAGAAAAATTAGATGAGGATGTTAAAGAATATAAACAAAATTCAAATACTAATATATTTAATAAAATAGATAAACAAAAAAGACATATAAATACATTGGTTTAAGCAGTATGTCTTAAAAAAGTAATTTTAATGTTGACCTTACATGGAAACTTGTCACAATGTCAGATGAGAAAAAACTCTATTTTTTATACAAATAAATACTGTAATTTATCAAGAAATTAAATAAAAATAAGCAAATACTTTGATAAATGATGATAATATTGATACTTATAACTATATAAATTTTAACTTTGGAGTTGGGACAAGTTATACAGAAGAACACTTAAAGGACTTAATAATTGATTGGATAAAAAATGTATTTACAAGCGTTGCGTAACAACTTGTAAACTATAATAAAAGCAAAAAATAGGTTTACTTATAATAAATGGAACAAATAATTTTAGCAATTTATTATAATATACTTTCAAAAGGATTACAATATGTGTAAATATTCTAGGAAAGGGAAACACATGTATATGAAACTTGATTTCAAAGCTATAGGGCAAAGACTATAATCTTATAAAATTTAAAGGTGTAAGATATGCGCTTTTAAATTTTATAAGATTATTTTAATATAATATAGATAAATATGGGTAGGAGAGAGTAAGAGATATGAAAGATGAAAATGTAAGTTATTTGGCATTAGGATTATGCTTTGGTGTTATTTTGGGTTTAGTATTTAAAAATCTCGCAATTGGTTTGTCCATGGGGTTAGTTATTGGAGTAGTATTAGATAATAACAAAAACAAAACTAAATAAAGTTTCTATAGTAGAGTATAGCTAAAAATAAGAATTTGTTTTGAGCTTTATAGTAAGATTAATCATAAGGAAAAATACAAAAGATACTTATTATAAAAAATTAATATTGAGCTAATATTAGATTTGATAAGAATCTTAAATGATATAGAGTAAAGAAAAGATATAAACTTAAATGTATGAGTATGTTAAATTGTAGTTGAACATAAGGATATTTTATGGTAAAATATCAATAATATTATTAGAAAAGGAGAGTTTTGCTTGATGTCGGAGTTATATATAATGGTAACCAACAAATAAATAGTTGGAGACATAGATATTCTGTTTAATCAGAATTTTTAAGTGTATTTTTGATACATTTAATTATTGTGTCTTACTCTGCCTTTATAGATAACTAACATATGACAACAAATAATAATATTATATATTACTTTGTTAAATTGTGGTGTAGTGGGCTTTAATCTGCTACACCTTTATTAATTTAACATAGTATTATTTTAAATATAATTATGTTGAAATAGAAAATATTAAATTTTCTAGTCCACAGGAGTTTTCTGTTTTTATGTAGGTAAATATATACTACATAAAAAGGCAGATATAAATACCTGTGGATTTTTTTTGTGAAAAATATAAGATATTGAGTCAATAAAAATGAGCATTATTGAACTTAGTGGAAAGTGTAAGATGTTTATCTTAAGGAGGATTTAAAAATGAATTATACAAATAGAAAACGAGCTTATTATCAGGATAATTCCTGTCTAGATAACTTTATTTGCAAAAAGTGTGGTTGCCTTGTAGTTCCTGAAGGTTCTGGGACACAACATAGAAATCATTGTCCACATTGTCTACATAGTCTTCATGTGGATATTATTCCTGGTGACCGTGCTGCGGATTGTGATGGTAATATGGAACCCATCGGAGTGTGGGTAAGAAAAAATGGAGAGTGGGCAATTATTCATCGTTGCATACGATGTGGTCATCTTAGTTCTAATAGAGTCGCAGCAGATGATAATCAAGTGAAATTGATGTCGATTGCACTAAAACCATTGGCACAACCACCTTTTCCACTGGAAAAAATCACTGAGAAATTAGAAAAGGAGGAAGAAAAATGAAAGATATAAAACAGATTGATTTACAGGAATATGGTCTAGATAACAGTTTTATAGCTCAGAGTATCGAATATAGTGGTCTGTATATTGCACGTATTGTATCACAGGAAAAGAACCTTTATCGTGCGATGTGTGAGAATGGTGAACTTTTTGCAGAGGTATCAGGAAAGTTGCGTTTTGAAGTTACTATACCATCTGACTTCCCAGCTGTTGGAGATTTTGTTATGTTAGACCGATGTACTGATAAAAATGGCAATGCTATTATTCATCATGTGCTTCGTAGAAAGAGCTTGTTCATACGTAAGTCTGCTGGAAAGACAAATGAGGAACAGGTAGTTGTAGCTAACATTGACATTGTTTTTCTATGTATGTCACTAAACAAGGATTTTAACATTCATCGATTAGAGAGGTATCTCTCTATGGCATGGGAAAGTGGGGCAATTCCGGTAATAGTACTCACTAAAGTGGACTTATGTGACAATTTATATCGCAAGTTACATGCAATTAATTCTGTAGCTTTGGGTGTAGATGTAGTTGTTACTTCTTCTATAGAACCAGATGGTTGGAAAGAGCTTTCTAAGTATATTAAATCAGGCTATACTATTGCTTTACTTGGTTCATCAGGAGTTGGAAAATCTTCATTAATTAATTGTATGTTAGGTGAAGAACTTCTAAATACGAAGGAAATTCGCATAGATGATGATAAAGGACGACATGCCACAACTAGACGAGAGTTATTTTTAATATCAGGTGGTGGTATTGTTATTGATACACCAGGTATGCGACAGTTGGGAATGTGGCATGCTTTGGAGGGCTTAGATAAAAGTTTTGCAGATGTAGAAGTTTACTTCGGAAAATGTCGTTTCCGTAATTGTACTCATACTTCAGAGCCAGGTTGTGCTATTTGGGAAGCCATTGCAAATCAGGAACTTTCTCCTAAAAGGTGGGAAGCTTATCGTAAGCTAAAAACTGAAGCAATATTCGCAGATGATAAAAGCAACTATTTGGCGGAAAAAGAAAAGAAATTTAAAAATATTTCAAAGATAAATAAAAAATATTTTAAAAATAAATAAGATAATTAGGATATGAGTGCAGTTGTTTTTATTCTACTCATTCTGTTTACTATGATATTAAGGAATTACCTATATTAGGATTTAAACAATAAAAACAGGAAAGGTTCTTTGTAGAGCCTTTTTTATGGATTTTTTAAGAAAAATTCTCTATAACAGTATCAATTTTAATTAAAAAATATAATCCTTTGACATCACTCTTGAAAATAGAATTATTAAAATATAATAGTCATCATATTGACTATATTTGAAACTTATGATATTCTATAATAGTCAATATGATGACTATTATAAGTTAAAAATAGTTGGTTTATATAACTATATGTAAAGATATATTGCTATTTGTGCTTAGTAACTAAATGCATAGCGAAAAGAAGTTTCTATTAATTAAAAAATGAGGAGATATTATATGGATAATAAAATTATTAATGTTCAAAACTTAACCAAAACTTTTAATGAGAAAGAAGTTATTTATAGATGTAATATGACAGTTCCACAGGGAGTAATTTATGGTTTCTTAGGAGCAAACGGTGCAGGAAAAACAACAATTTTTAAACTTATAACAGGACTATTAAATCCAACTTATGGACAAATAAACATTCTTGGTTTAGATATTGAAACAAATCATAACAAAATATTGAAACAACTTGGATGTATGATTGAATCTCCTATTTTTTATGACAATCTTTCTGCTACAGAAAATTTAGAAATACACCTTAAATATATGGGTGCTATTGATGCTAATATTGAAAAAACATTAAATGATGTAGGACTTGTTAGTACAGGTAAAAAGCCTGTATCCCAATTTTCTCTTGGCATGAGACAACGATTAGGAATAGCTAGAGCAATTATTCATAAACCACGTATTTTAATACTTGATGAGCCAATAAATGGATTAGATCCAATGGGAATACGTGAAATGAGAGAACTTTTTATAAGACTTGTTCAAGAAGAGAATATGACTATTCTAATATCTAGCCATATTCTTAGTGAAATTGAGTATATGGCAGATATTATTGGTGTGATTGTAAATGGTAGTATTGTAGAAGAAATTACTTTAGCCTCTGTTAAGGAAAAATTTCCAAATGGGCTTGAAGATTATTTTTTTAATATTATGAGTGGAGGAAATACTTATGTATAATTTAATGAAGTTAGAATTAAGGCGTACCAATGTTAAAATCTATCTAATAGCTGTGGCAGTCATTACTATGTGTAATTTCTGTATGCTATATATGTTTGCATATATGTCTATGACAGGTTCAGATGGGGAATTTTTTGGTTATATAGGGATACTATCTATTGTTAGTTCTATAAATATGGCATGTTTTTGTGTACTTAGTTCTGTCATGCATTCACGATTTATTATTGATGAATATATTGGCAAACGAGCTGTGTTACTATTTTCTTATCCAATTGAAAGAAAAAAGATGTTTTATTCTAAGTTCTTATTAGTAACTTTATTTACGGTTGGAGGAATGGTTTTGAGTAATTTACTTATGTTTGTTATATTTTTCTTAAGTGAATCAATTTTTCAAATTGTTAATGATAATCTCTCAATTAGTATAATAAGTAAGTCTATTTTTCTAACATTGCTGATGGCTATTATAGCAGGAGGATTTTCAGCAATAGCAATGTCAATTGGGTTCAAACGTAAATCTGTGCCAACAGCAATTGTAGTAGCAGTAATACTCTGTGCCTTAGTTACTAATATTTTTTCTCTTTCACCTTTTACAATGATACCAACAATTGTTACTACAGTGTTTTCAATAATAGTTTCGTCTATTAGCACTAAATCACTAGCTAATACAATAAATTATTTAGAAGCATAAGCAAAACGAGAGATTAGTTATACTAAAGTCAAATTGAAAAACTATTTATTACATTTGCTTATTAGTATATATCATAGAATATTTTATGAAGAGCATTTGCTTTAAAAGGCAGACGTTAAAACAATCATAAATTTTATATAAGTATCCAAAATGGCATAGAATAAAAACATACCATTTTGGATTTTACTTTATATGTTTTAATATATTTAAAACTAAAACCAACTAAAACTTCCTTTATTATTTCTTTTTGAGTAATACAGAGCATAATCCGATTGTTTGTACAAAGATTGAAAAGTATCTGAGTTATTTTCAAATCTAGAGATACCTATAGAACAAGAATTGCCATTAGAACACAATTCTAAAACTTTTTTTGCTTTATTTTCAACATCTTCTTTCGATTGATTACTATATTCAAAGACAGCAAATTCATCTCCACCAAGTCTTCCAATAATAGCATCATTGACAAATACTTTAGTCAAAATTTTTGAAAAATGTATTAGTATCTCATCTCCTCGAATATGACCAAATATATCCTTTACCTGCTTAAAATTATCTAAATCAAAAATGTAAAAATACCCATGTGAAACAGTTTCAAGCATTTTTTTTATATGTACTTCAAAAAAATGTCGATTATATAGTCCAGTCATAAGGTCTTTTTCTGATTTTTGCTTAAATTCATTTGCCATTGCTAATGCTTCTTGTGCTTTTTCAGCTATTGTTTTAGGATAATACTCATCTTTCATTTGGTCAAAGTTTGGAATAGAATGATGCACATGAATAAGTCTAATTATATCATCTATAACTTTGTATACCATTGTAAAGCGAGTATCCATTTCTATATAGACATCTTTTCCTAAATAATTTTTTTCTATTACCCAAAGAGTCCCATATACTATAAAAGTTTCATCTGTGACTTTGGTACATGAATACCATTCATCTATAATTTCAAAGTCTATCTGTTCTGATTCTTTTTGATCCTTTTTAAGATTTATAATAAATTCTTCTAATGTTTCATAAAATTCATGCTTTCCTGTTCCAATTAATGTAAGGTTATCCTCTAATAAGGAGATAATAAATTTAATACCTTCTTCTTCTGGATTTAAAACATAAATATGCCAAATCTTTTTTGATAAATCATTTAATCTTTTTTGTATCGTATTATTTTCCATACATTACCTCCTTAAGATTTGCAGTTTATAGTTTTAGTGTATTATAAATTAAACTATTATTACAATATTATAATATAGAACTAAATAAATTGCATTATGTGTAGAGAGAAGTATGTTTTTTATAATAAATTTATTATAGAAAAGTAATCAATTTTAATAGAAGCATTACATTTTAAAACTATAAAGAAAAATGGTAAATTAGATTTGAATTTAACTATGAAGAAATAAAATAAATCTAAATGCATTAGAGTTTTAATCTATACTTGAACATAAATAATCTTTATGATATGATGTCAATAATAATACTATGAAAGGAGTGCCTTGATGTCGGAGTTATATAATGGTAACCAACAATTAAATAGTTGGAGACACATATATTCTATATAATCAGAATTTTTAAGTGTATTTTTGATACATTTAATTTGTGTGTCTTATTCTGCCTTTATAGATAACTGACATATGACAACAGATAGTATTTGAAATATATATTACTTTGTTAAATTATGGTGTAGTAGGCTTTAATCTGCTACACTTTTATTAATTTTGCATAGTATTATTTTGATTATAATTATGTTGAAATAGAAAGTATTAACTTTTCTAGTCCACAGGAGTTTTCTGTTTTTGTGCTGGTCAATACATGCACAGAAAAAGGCAGATATACCTGTGGGCTTTTTTTATATAAATTATGAAATATGGAGGTAGTTGAAATGAGTATAATTGAACTTAGGCAACTGACTAAATCTTATAAAAGATTTGAGAAAGAGCCAGGGCTTATGGGAAGTGTAAAATCTTTATTTAACAGGAAATACACAGAGAAAACAGCTATATCATCATTTGATTTAGAAGTAGAGGAAGGAGAATTTGTTGGATTAATAGGGCAAAACGGAGCTGGGAAAACTACTCTTGTTAAGATGTTAACTGGTATTATTGCACCATCTTCTGGAGATATATCTGTTATGGGTTATTATCCTAATAAGTTGGAAAACAACTTTAAAAAACAGTACGCTGTTGTTATGGGACAAAAAAGTCAACTATTCTTTGAATTGACACCAGCAGATACATTTCTTTTATTTAAAGAGCTATATGATATATCTAATGAAGAATATAAAAGAAATTTAGATTACTTTATTGAATTATTTGAGGTATCAGACTATTTAAATGTACAAGTTAGAACACTTTCTTTAGGAGAGAGAATGAAGATGGAGCTAATAGTAGCTCTTCTTCATAATCCTAAAATATTGTTTTTGGATGAACCAACAATAGGTCTAGATGCTGTAGCACAAAAACAAATTAGATATTTTCTAAAGGAAGTGAATGAAACAAAGGGAACTACTATTATACTTACTTCTCATTATATGGAGGATATTAAGAGCTTATGTAGTAGAAGTATCGTTGTAGAAAATAGTCATAAAATATATGATGGTTCTACAGAAGAATTGTTTAATCATTTCCAAAAATATAAAAAAATAACAGTTAGTTTCGCTGATGAAACTGATATTAAATTTCCGAAAGATTGTAAAATCATTGAGCAAACAAAGCATAAGATATCAGTAGTTATGCCAAAAGAAAGAGGAAATGAAACTGTTAAATGGATTTTTGATAATTATGATGTCAAGGATATGATAATTGAAGAAGAAGATATAGGTAATATTGTAGAGAGAATATATAAGAAAGGAAGTGAGGAATATCGTGAGCAACTATAATCAGGTATATTCTAGTCATTCAATGTTTTATAAATTTAAACAAAATATACGAAGATATTATGAAGTAGCCAAAATTAATTTCAAAGTACAACTTATCTGGAGATTTGATGTAGTAGTTAATATGATGTTTACTATTATAAAAATTTTATTTGCTTATATCTTATGGAAAGCAGTTTTTGGTGAAAATGAAATAGTTTCTGGCTTTACATTTAATTCAATGTTGTCTTATTACATAATAAGCTCATTTTTATCAGGTATTGATATGTCAAAGAGTACTAGTGAAGAGATATGTAATCGTGTAAAATTAGGTACATTTTCAAAATATATGATTATTCCAATTAATGTTCAAAATTATTTTATTGCTAAAAATTTTGGAATGACATGTTTCTATTTTGTATTTAATATGATTTCTGCTTTTGTATGGATTTTCATATTTAAGTTGGATTTTGCTTTTACATCTAATCCAGTTCAAATATTTATTTCAATTTTAATGATTTTTTTAGGGCTTGTTTTTATGATGCAACTTCATTTCTTTATTGGAATTTTGTCGTTTAAATTTCTTGAGATTGGATTTTTTAGAATGATAATTGAAAATATCTCTGAATTTGTTACAGGAACAATGATACCACTAATACTTTTGCCAGAAGTTGTAGTATCAGTTATGAAGATATTTCCATTTTATTATACAGCTTATTTACCATCTATGTTACTAATAGATAGAAACAGCAGTGAGGCAACACAAGGATTGATTATTATAGCATTATGGGTTTTATTCTTTTTTATAGTGAATAAAATCATATATAAAAGAATGAGAACATTATTTGATGGGGCGGGGATATAATGAAAAAAAATTTCAAAATAATATTTATGTTACTAAAGATGAAATTATCAAAGATGATGGTATTTAGATTTGATTTTTTTGGAGCATTTTTTGTAGATAGTTCATTATTTATATTACAATTATTAATGTTTAATGGTATATATTCTCATATAGACTCAATAGGGGGTTGGCAACATGGAGAAATGCTAATATTTATAGGAACTTTTTCATTAATAAATGCAATAAATATGACGATTTTCTTTTTTGGTATTTATGATATTCCAAGAAAAATTCAAGAAGGAGAATTAGATTACTATATTACAAAACCAATAGACCCACTATTTAGATTGACATTTGAAAATATTAATATTGGTTCGTCCCCATTAATTTTAGCAAGTATACTTATAGTTTTATATGGGGTATCTGAATTAAATCCAAAGATAACTTATATCACAATAATAATGTATATCTGCATGGTACTATTGATGACATTGCTTTTTTATGATGTAGGGATTATACTTCGAACAGTTTCATTTTTTGTTATATCTTCTTCTGCTATAATGAGATTAGAAGATAATTTATTACCAATGAACATGAAAATTCCTGGTGTAATATATGAAGGTGTTTTTAAATTATTATTCTATTTAATTTTACCATATGGAATTATGTCAACAATTCCAACTCAAATTTTGGCTGGGACAATAACAATGAATGGATTGATTAAAAAATAGCTACGCACACTTGTGACTTTAGTCGTGAGTTAGTAGCTAAAATAGTCGGCATATAGGGAAACTTATATGTAGAGATAGGATAGAACCTATCCAATACTACTTGAATTGCTGGAAACCCCTAAAGCTAACCAAACTAAAACATAAGGATGAAATAAACCTAAGTGTGAAAGTTACGAAAGTAGAAAAAATTGGTTAGATGGTATAAGGTTAAACCCTAAGTACTTTAAAATGGGCAATCAGCAGGTAAACTCCGAATAGGAGAAACTTCAACGACTATTCCTCCTGAGGGAAGTACACTACAAGTTATCGGTAGTGGAAGTGGGTAGACCTTAACGATAAGCGAAGGATAAGATATAGTCTGTGCTTCATGAAATGTAAGAAGTTCATAAGAGAACTGCATAGGTAGTAGCGAACTTATGTGAACGACAACCTCAAAAA
>NZ_AVHW01000100.1 GCF_000449425.2 Clostridioides difficile CD160 | reverse complement strand
AATAATCAGATAGGTTTAGATTTAGGAATTAAAGAATTTTGTATCTCAAGTTGTGGACAATTTATAGAAAATCCTAAGTATCTTCAGAAGTCGTTAAATAAACTTGCTAAATTACAAAGAGAACTATCGAGAAAAACAATTGGTAGTTTAAATAGAAATAAGCAAGTTAAAAGTTGCAAGACTTCAAGAACATATAGCTAATCAAAGGAAGGATTTTCTACAAAAACTATCTACAAATTAATACGAGAGAATGATATTTTTGCATAGAAGATTTACAAGTAAAGAATATGACTAGAAATCGTAAATTATCTCTTTCTATTTCTGATGTGTCATGGTCAGAATTTGTTCGTCAATTAGAATAAAGGCTAATTGGTATGGTAGACAAATTGTAAAGGTAGGTAAATTCTTTGCAAGTTCACAAATATGCAATAAATGTGGGTACAAAAACGAGGAAATGAAGAATTTAAATATAAGAGAATGGATTTGTCCTTGTTGTAATGAAACTCATGATAGAGATATAAATGCAAGTATAAATATATTAAAAGAAGGGTTAAGACTAATAACAGTTTAAAATAGATAACGTATGTAAGAACCGTAGGAACTACGGGGATAGCCTGTGGAGAGTTTGTAAGACATATTTTAGTATGCAAAATTCTATGAAGCAGGAACCCTGTGACTTTAGTCATGGGAGGTTCAGATATTCAATCTTAATTGTATTCTTGTTTACATTGTTTATGTGGAGATTTTGGAAGTTAGGTATGAGGCATTATAAAAGTGCAAGTAGTTAACAATTTTACTGCTTTGAGGTGATGAGAATTAAAAATATAGCAAATATTATTACTATACTTAGAATTATTTTATCAATAGTATTACTTAAAACAGAAGTATTCTCTAATTTATTTTTTATAATCTATATTGTTTGTGGATTAAGTGACTTTTTAGATGGATATATAGCTAGAAAAATGAATCTAACAAGTGAATTTGGCTCAAGGCTTGATAGCATAGCAGATATATGTTTTGTAATCTCCACATCTGTTATTATGCTTCCCATAATAAATATACCAAAGTATATAGTGTTATGGATAGTAGTAATTGCTATCATTCGTATTACATCAATAATTATAGTAATTTATAAATACAATACATTTTTTATATTACACACATATGGAAATAAAATATCTGGATTTATGCTGTTCTGTTTCCCTTTATTTTATAATTTGGCTAACATAAGTTTGTTTACTAGTATGATTTGTGTTGTAGCAAGCATCTCGGCTATTGAAGAAGTAATGATACATATATTTTCTAAAGAGTTGAAAAAAGATACTATGTGAATGTTCATAAGTAAACACGTTTCATGTGATACTAAACAATAAAAACAAGTGTTAGTGATTAAAATCATAAAATGCTTGGAGTAAAGGTTAAGAAGTTATTTTTAGATATTATGATAACGTATAATAGCAAGATTAATTAAAAATCTATTCAAGCAATTAGATATAATCTTTATGGAGAAAGGGGGTCTTTTAATGCCTAATAGGTTGGATATAATTTTAGATATAAGTAATGTACAAGAGAATGAATTGAATGAGTGATATATTTTATTCAGAAAATCGAAAGCAAGATAATCTTCATGCTCAGAATAATTTACTTGCACAAAGGTTTAATTTGTTTTCTCTATTAAAATTTGCATTTCCCACTATTTTTATGATGATTTTTATGGGGCTATATACAATTGTTGATACTATATTCGTTTCAAGATTTGTTAATACAAATGCTTTATCAGCAATTAATATTGTATGCCCTATTATTAATATTATCGTTGGACTTGGAACTATGCTTGCTACTGGGGGGAGTGCTATAGTAGCTCGTAAGATGGGTAATGGTGAGACTGATGAAGCAAAGAAAGTTTTTACTTTAATCGTATTATTTGGAGTTGTACTTGGGATGATAATTACTGGTATTGGGATTGTATTTATGGATTATATTATTATATGGTTAGGAGCAAGTGAGATTTTGATTAAATATTGTCGCTCGTATCTTTTTATTATTTTGATTTTTGCTTCTGCTAATATATTACAAGTATTATTTCAAAGTCTATTTGTGACAGCTGGGAAACCAAAGTTTGGATTATGGTTAGTGATAGGTGCAGGGTGCACTAATATAATTTTAGATTATGTGTTCATTGTTCCATTACAAATGGGTATTGGTGGAGCAGCACTTGCAACGGGTATAGGATATTTAATTCCTACTATTGCAGGGTTAGTTTTCTTTTCAAAAAGTAACGGGATACTTAGATTTTGTATACCTAAAGTAGATAAGAAAGTATTGTTTGAGACTTGTTTTAATGGCTCATCTGAAATGGTGAATCAATTATCAACAGCAGTTACCACTTTTTTATTTAATATTATAATGATGAAGTTGATTGGTGAAGATGGAGTTGCAGCTATTACAATAATTATTTATTCTCAGTTCCTTTTAACTTCAATTTATATTGGCTTTTCAATGGGAGTTGCTCCAATAATAAGTTATAATTATGGAAGTAGAAATAATGTACAGTTAAAGTACATTTTTAAAATTTGTATATTATTTATCTCAGTAGCTTCTTTAGTGGTATTTGTTTTTTCTATGATATGTTCACCAAGTATAGTAGAGATTTTTTCTCAAAGAGGAAGCAATGTTTATAAGGTCACAAGGTCTGGATTTTATATATTTTCTTTTAGCTTTATTTTTTGTGGATTCAATATTTTTACATCATCTATGTTTACAGCACTATCAAATGGAAAAATATCTGCAATACTATCTTTTTTACGCACATTTGGTTTTATATCTATAGGTTTGCTGATATTACCAAATATATTGGATATATATGGTATATGGCTAGCGGTACCAATTGCTGAGCTATTAACCTTATTTTTAACAGTTAGTTTTATATATAAATATAAGAATAAGTATAACTATATATAATAACAATTATAGTTAACATATATCTTTTTTAACTGTGTATCATTTAGTCCATAAATAACGATTTTTCCGTTATTTATGGGCTTTTATTGTATTTCTTCTTTTGAATTTATTCCTTTATGGCAAGTCTGTTCTTAACAACATTACAATTTTAATTTTTTTTTAATATTTTGTTATTCATATATTGCATAATCAAATCAGCACCAAATTCATTACTACCTGTACTTCTAATTTCTTTTAACCAAGAATCAGTCATTAACTCAACACCGTTTGACACTTTTCTAGTCCATCTGTAACATATCCATTTAAAACAGAATATGCTTAATCTTCAGCCAGAGTTAAGAAATTCTTTCATCAGAATTTCATTAGGAGCTGGTGCAGTAATAATCCTAACAACAGGCTTATTGAACTTTTATGCTATATGCTTCCCTAAAAAGAAAAGATATTCATAAATAATTAAGTCAAATTTATGGGCTACTTTTATAGATGATTGATAGACATTTTTTATTAGTAGATAGAGCCTGAAGACATTACATTAGTTTTTTTAGTGGTTGATTTTATCTATTAGGAATGTTACTATTAGTAATATAAAAGGAGAGTAAGTAAAATGGATAAAATTATTTTAGGATTACTTATGTTTAAGAAGCTAACAATTTATGAGATAAGAAACATCATAGAAATAAATTTCACTTCAATGTGTAGCAATAGTATGGGAAGCATTCAAGCTGCAATAAAAAAATTACTTGAAAAGAAAATGATAGTATATGAAGAAATTATTGAAAATAGTGTAAATAAGAAATTTTATGTATTAACTGATGAAGGGAAATTATGTTTTTTAAAATGGGTACAGACTGCTATGATCTCAGGTAAAATGAAGGATATGGAATTAAGTAAACTATTTTTTATGGGTTTTGTGCCAACGAAAAAAAGATTATCATTAATAGAATCTTATCTTGTAGACCTCAAAAAAGAAAGAGAGCAGTTAGAGAATATCAAAAAACAAGACATCAATATTGTAAAATTACAGTTCATTACTTGTATAGAAGAAAACCAAGCACAGTTTAATCACTTTTCACAATACACTGAACCCTCTGACATGCAAAGAGATATTCAAGATATAATTGATTTTGAATTATTGACTTTACAGTTTGGGATTGATAGGACAAATTTTGAAATAGAATGGTTTGAGAACTTAAAGAAAAAACTAATTAATGAATGTTCAAAGAATGGTCATAATCAAGAAAAAGGGGGTAGCTAGTGTGAAAAGAATTGTAATCATAACTGGAGCTAATTCAGGAATAGGGAAGGCAGCAGCATTTAAGTTTGCATCAGAAGGTTATAGGGTCATAATGGCATGTCGAAATATTAAGACTAGTGAAGCAGTGCATGAAGAACTTATTGATAGGACTAAAAATACTAATATAGATTTGCTTCAACTTGATATTTCATCAAAACAATCAATTTATAGTTTTTGTGAGATGTATAAGAATAAATATGGTGTTCTAGATATTTTAATTCATAATGCTGGACATTTCAGACATGGAGAAAAAAGATTTCAAAAAAGTATTGATGGTGTGGAACTAACTTTTGCTACCAATCTATTTGGGCCAGTTCTCATGACTGAGTTATTATTGGATGTACTTGCTAAATCAAATAATCCTAAAATTCTAAATGTTTGTAGCACAAATATAAAACATTTTTTTGATGAAAGAAGAAAAATTAATTTTGGAGTTTTAAGTGGGGAAGCCATAGAGGATAAACAATATAATTCATATCAAATTTATGGGGATTCTAAAATGGCTTTACTTATGGCTACAACTATGATGAAACAAAAATACAAGCCTTATAATATAAGTGTAAATGCAATTATGGTTCCAGCAACAAAAATGAGTAAAGAAACAATTAATAAGTTTAATTCTTATTGGAAAACACTTGCATTTTTACAAAACCTTATTATACTAGAGCCAGAAACTATTGGAAAGGCTTACTTTTCAATTTGTACCTCTAATGTTTATACAGGTATTACTGGAAAACTAATAAATCATCGAGGTCAAATTGTTAAAATGGCTGATGATTCAATATCATTTATAAAAATTATTACAAGCAAAGAGGTTTATCCGCCTTATGTCAATAATAAAGAGGCAATAGATAAGGTGTGGGCTGTATGCAAACAGTATATCGAAAATGCTAAGTGTAGTTTGCTATCATAATATATATAATTAACGAAATTATTACATAAACAATATAATTTCATTAATATTGAAATTGCTAAAACGAGAGAGTGTATTTGCTAATTCTGATAAGTTTTTATTTTACTGCTTAAATTAATATGAGAAAAGTTATGATTAATTAGAATTTAATTTATAATTGATATATACTTGATTTTATTTAATTATTTGAATATACTTTAAGCAGAACATAGAGAGCGATAGAATTAAATAGAAAAAAATAACTCTTTATAGGAGCGATTTTAATATGGAGACATACTTTAATAAAAAAATATTACTTGTTGATGATGAGAAAGATATAATAAATCTAATTGAAGAAGTTTTGATAAAGGATGGTTTTAAAAATATTGTTAAAGCTTATAATGGTTTAGATGCTATTTCTTTGTGTAAGACAGAATGTCCAGATGTCATTATTCTTGACATAATGTTACCAGATGTGGATGGGATAGAAGTGTGTAAAAAAATTAGAGAGTTCTCATACTGCTCAATTCTTTTTCTTTCATCAAAAGATGATGATATTGACAAAATACTTGGTCTTAGTAGTGGTGGGGATGATTATATAACGAAGCCATTTAGTCCAAGAGAGGTTGTCTTTCGAGTTAAAGCTCAATTGCGTAGACAACAGTACCAAAGCATTATACCATCGGATGATGTAGTTATTAAGTTAGGTAATATTACTATTGATACAGAAGGATGTCGTGTATATAAAAATGGAGATGAAATTGAGTTAACAGGAAGAGAATATCAACTTTTAAGTTACATGGCTCAAAATGTAAATAAAATTATAGGAAAAGAAAGGCTTTATGAACAAGTGTGGGGTGTATATAGCAGTATCTGTGATAATACAATTATGGTACATATACGACATATAAGAGAAAAAATTGAAGATAATCCTTCAAATCCTAAAGTACTTATAACAGTTAAAGGTCTAGGATATAAACTTGTGAATAGAGTTGATTAGAACAAATTTTAATATTAATAGGCACTCCTAAACAAGTGCCTATTAATATTTGTATCTTAGCAATAGACTTTATACTCTTGTAGACATTTATTCTTTAAAGTTTCCTAGCAATGAAACTTTAACTAAAATATTAATACATGTATTGAAGTACTAATTAAACAATATATCATATAACATATAAATTTATATTAATTGTTTTTCTATATTAAATACCTTATCAATCCAACCTTTATAAAATTTTTCTTCATGAGAGACTAGTATGATACTTCCTTTAAACTGTTTTAAAGCACTTTGTAAAGCATCCTTTGTTTCAGCATCAAAATGGTTGGTTGGTTCATCTAGAATCAAAAAATTGCAAGGAGATAACATCATACAACATAATTTAACCTTAGATTGTTCACCACCACTCAAAGTAGATACACTCCTTGAGACATGCTCTTCCTTTACACCACATCTGGCTAGATGACGTCTAATCTCTTTTGTATTAAATTTTGGATACTTATCTGCCACTATTTGAAGGGGTGTCTTAGTAGGATTTTCCCATTTTAAATCTTGCTCATAATAACCAATTTTAACTTGCTCTGAAAACTGAAAACTTCCAGAGATACAAGGAATATCTTTAACTAATGTCTTTAATAAAGTTGACTTACCAATTCCATTAAATCCAGTTATAACTATTTTTTGACCTCCATCAACAGAGAAATTTAACTTTGGAAGTAAAGAATAGTAGTAGCCCACCTCAAGATTAGTTACTGTAAGTGCATTCTGAGCAGATATTTCAGTCTCTGAAAATTGAATATTTGGTTTTCCTACAAAACTAGGAGGAGCTATTCTTTCTATTTTATCCAATTGTTTTTGTCTTCCTCTTGCAATTTTCGAATTAACTCCAGCTTTATTTTTACGTATAAATATCTCTTCTTTTTCTATTTTCTTTTGTTGTGCATGATATCTTCGAATATAATCTTCTCTTAAGTGTGATTTTTGCTTAAGGAACTCTGAATATTTTCCATGATATTTCTTAATCATTCCAAACTCTATATCAAGAATACCTGTAGAAATTTTTTCTAGAAAATCAAAATCGTGAGAAACCACAATAAATGCACCACTAAATGTGCTTAAATAGTTAGCAAGCCATTCAACATGTTCTTTATCTAAAAAGTTTGTTGGCTCATCTAATAATAAAACTTCATGATTAGAAAGTAGTAATTTTGCTAAGATTACTTTTGCCCTTTGTCCACCACTAAGTTCTCCAACAACACGATTCATTCCTATTGAATCTAATCCAAGACCAGTTGCTATTCTGTTCACTTCATTGTCTATAGAATAGAAGTTGTTTGCTATTAATAATTCTTGATACTCTGATGCTTTAATTAGTTGTTGCTCATTTCCAGATAGAGCACTTTCTTGGTATAGCAAGTTCATCTCCTTTTCTATTTTATAAAGTTCTTCAAAGGCAGTGTGTAAATAGAGGGATATTGTTGTATCTCTATTAATTTCTGCATATTGGTCTAAATGACCTATTTTGATACTAGTTTGCCACTTGATTTCTCCTTCATCTGGAACAACTTCTCCTAATAAAATTTTAATTAAGGTACTTTTACCTACACCATTTTGACCAACTATACCAATATGTTCACCTTTGAATAAATCAAAGTTAGCTTTTTCATACAGTGACTTATCCATAAAACCTTGTGATAAATTAGTTACTTTTAATAAACTCATAATTCAAACTCCTTTTCTTTTATTAAAAAATTTATGAAAATAAAAAAAGCAGAGGAAAGGCATTTTAAAATGCCGACCTCTGCTTTTGGAAAAACAAAAGGTCATAGACAAGCATTGTTGTCTATGACCAGAAAATCTATATATCTATCGGCAAATAGGCGATTTTAAATAAGCATAGCAGAAAAACTATACTATCCAACCTATATTTGCCGATGAAGATAGAAAGCTCTAAGCTTCCAGATTAACCTCTACACAACGCTTCATCGTATACATTTGTGTAGAGTTAAGTTTTCTAACAAGTTTAACTAATTTTATATAAATCATAATTATTCACATCCTAATCTTAATAGTAATTCTAGTTTATTTATATTTAAATTGTACTTTGTACTTTTGATATTATCTTATTTATTTAAAATATATTTTGCTAATTATAGCTTAAATCATGTTATCATAATACGTGATTATAGTCAACAAAAAAAGTTATTTTTATATAGTCACCTTGATAGCATAATAAATTAAAGTTTATATTATTAAGATGAAGGATAGTATTAATTATAATAATTCTCCATATTTTTTTATAAATATCTTTTTTAATAGAGTTACCAAGACCATATAAGATAAAATAGTAAAAATCAATCCAATAAAGTATATACTTGGAAGTGGCATCATACCAATAGCATGACCAAGGGATGTATAGGGTATAACAGTACCAATAACAATTCCCATTGTTGTAAAAAGAGTTAATTTCCATGAAGCTCGACTTTTAATAAATGGGATGTGTGGAGTTCTTATCATATGAATAACCAATGTTTGAGACCATAAAGATTCTATAAACCATCCAGCATGAAATAGAGATATAAATCCAAGCTGACCTGTAGTATCTAAGCTATGAAAACTTCCACCAAATACACTTGGGCATACTATAAAATACATTAGTATATATGTTGTAATATCAAATACTGAACTAGTTGGACCAATCCAAGTCATGAATTTGCTTATAGATGATGAATCCCATTTTCTTGGAACTTTTAGATAATCATCATCCACATTATCCCATGGAATAGTTATACATGAAATATCATAAATTAAGTTTAGTATTAAGATTTGAATTGGTAGCATTGGTAAAAATGGTAAGAATGCACTTGCTATTAATACAGAGAACATATTACCAAAATTAGAACTTGCAGTCATCTTTATATATTTTATAATATTTGCATATGTTTTTCGTCCTTCAATGGCACCTTGTTCTAGTACCATAAGGTCTTTTTCAAGTAGTATAATATTTGCACATTCTTTAGCTATATCAACCGCTGTATCTACGGATATGCCAACATCAGATTCCTTCATAGCAGCAGCATCATTTATGCCATCACCCATAAATCCAACGATATGTCCATTTCTACGAAGAGATGCAACTATACGAGATTTTTGTTCTGGAGAAAGTTTTGCAAATATACTTGTATTTTCTACTATTTTATCAAGATTTTTATCATCCATGTTTTCTATGTCTGAACCAAGTAAGATATTTTCGATTTTAATGCCTACTTGTTTGCAAATATACTTTGTTACTGCATCATTGTCACCAGTTAGAACCTTTATATCAACTCCATTTTTAAGTAGAGCTTTTACTGCATTAGATGTACTTTCCTTTGGTGGGTCAAGGAATGCAAGGTAACCTATTAAAACCATGTTACTTTCGTCAGAAACTGAAAATTCATCTACAGGAGAAGGGTTATTTTTCTGTGCAATTCCCAAAACTCTCATACCCTTATCGTTGTATTTAGAAACTATTGTAATAATTTCTTTACGTATTTCATCTGTTATCAACTGAATCTCACCTTTATACTCAACATGAGTACAAATTGACAACATCTCTTCAATAGCACCTTTTGTAATAAGCTGAGTTTTTCCAAATTTATTTTTAACTACTACACTCATTCTTCTTCTATTAAAATCAAATGGGATTTCATCAACTTTTGTATAATCTATCCAAAGCTCTTGCATACCATTATCATTTGCATGGTCAATAATAGCTATGTCCATAAGATTTTTAAGCCCTGTCTGATGATAACTATTTAAAAATGCATGGCGAAGGATTCGTTTATCTTCTTTTCCATGAATATCAAGAGAATACTCTAAAACTACTTTATCTTTAGTTAAAGTTCCAGTCTTGTCAGTACAAAGTATGTCCATAGCACCAAAATTTTGTATAGAGCCTAAATCTTTAACAATAACTTTCTTCTTTGACATAGCAACGGCACCTTTAGCAAGATTTGCAGATACTAACATTGGCAACATCTCTGGTGTAAGTCCAACTGCTATTGAAAGTGCGAACAAAAATGCTTCCATCCAATCACCTTTTGTAAAACCATTTACAAAGAGAACTATTGGAACCATAACAAACATAAATCTTATAAGTAGCCATGAAACTGAGTTAACACCCTTTTCAAAACCTGTTATAGTTTTATTGTTTGTTATTTGCTGAGCCATAGAACCGAATACAGTACAATCACCTACTGAAATAACAATAGCTATGGCTGAGCCACTAATTATGTTACTACCCATAAATGCAATATTATCTAAATCAAGTATATTATTGCTAGCTCCTTTGTAGACATCAGAAAATTTTTCTATTGGCTCACTTTCTCCTGTAAGAGAAGATTGACTAACGAATAAGTCTTTACATTGTAATATACGTACATCAGCTGGAATCATATCACCAGCGGCAATATGGATAATATCTCCTACAACAATATCACTTAGTGGTATTTCTATTAATCCTTTAGAATCACGCATAACTGATATAGTAGTATTTACCATATCACTTAGGGCTTGTGCTGCTTTCCCAGAACGAGATTCTTGAATAAATTGTAGTAATCCACTTATAGCTACCATTGTCAATACGATAATGACTGTAGTTACATTTTTATCAGCTGGCTTTGCTAAAATAACATCTGTGACAAAAGAAATTATAGCTAAAATAAAGAGTACAATGGTAAATGGGTTTACAAAAGCTTTTACAAACTTTTTTATCATTGAATTACCAGATTTTTGAGTGATTTCGTTATTACCATACTTGTCTCTCATTATATTAACCATTTTTTCAGAGTAACCATTATAAGAATTTTTATATTCATTTAATAAAATATAGTCTTTCATTATAGCTGAATCAAGTATACGTTCTTTTGAAGTTGAATTATATATAGTTTGTGTAATAAGTTTTTTATTTAATTTTTTTATCATGTCTGAGACCTCCTTAAATAGTTATCTATTTCTTGAAAATAAGGAAGTAAAGACATAAGTCTGTGACGAAAAACATCACTAGTTTTAAGTTTATTAAAAATAGGCAGAAGAAATAAGACGTACAAAATAGTACAATTCTTCAAATAAGTGACTACTTCGCTCAACAGAGCTTATGTTATTACTACTTCCTGCGTCCATTTTTCTCACCTCCAAAATTCAAAATATATAAATCTAAAATAAACATTAAAAAATCCCTTATCAAAGCATAAACAATGACAAGGGAATTAAACCTACAATAAAAACAACCAAGGCATAGAAAACCTAAGTATATTTATAATACAGTAAAAAATGTTTAATCATCGTTCAAGCTTTAACTTCATAGGGCGATGAAATTGCATTAGATTATGCCTTGGAATCGACATAAACTGTTGACCTTCTCATAGTGTCTCCACTATTTTGCGGCAGCAACCCGTATCCCTATGGTAGCCTCACCTACCGAGATATTTAATTTCTATGAGATTATAATATATAAAAAAATATTTGTCAACATATAAAAAACTATATACAGTCAATATATTATATTACTTTGTCAAACTTATTGTTCTAAATCTTGTATTTGTATAATTACAAATATTTTTAATGTATGTTTTTTTTTATTAAAATTGTATAACAATTCATTTCTAATAAAATCGTATAATCTATAAAAGCAATTAAGGCTATTAGCTTTATAATTTTAATATAGCATGTACTATTTTTATGAAATATTACAACCTGTAGAAGCAGTTGAATACTATTGTTGAATTTTAAAGTATGTGCTAAGATACATATATAATTGTTAGAAACAAAATAAATATAAATTTTATATATGAAAGTATACATTTAAAGTAATAAGTAAGGATATATGTTTATTTATGATTATATAAATAGGTATATTTTGAATATAATATCATTAGTAACATAATGTAAATAAGTATTGTTATTAAAATAATCGCAAGCAATTTCAACAAAAACTTTTTATAAAGGGGGGAATTAGATTTGTGTCAATTAAAAGAATTGCTTTTATAATTTCTTTAATTATCTGTATAATATTTGTGTATCTCCCAATACAAACAATTGCTACATCAGAAAAGCGTGTTGTAAAGGTAGGTTTTTTTGAGTTTGAAGGGTATCATGAGTATAATGAAACTGGGGATAGAAGTGGGTATGGATATGAGTATCTTCATGAGATTGCAAAGCATACTGGCTGGACATATGAATATGTATCTGGTACATGGGAAGAATGTCAAGCTATGTTAGAAAATGGTCAGATTGATTTGCTTACATCTGCACAATATACAAAAGAACGTGCAGAAAAATTTGATTTCTCAGAATTGCCTTTGGGAAGCAGTTATGCACGCATTACAGTAAAGCATGGAAATTCAAAATATTTACCAAATGATTATAAAAATTTTGATGGAATAGTGATTGGATTACTTGAAAGTAATAGTAGAAATGAAAACTTAAAAAAATTTGCATACGAAAAAGAATTTAATTACACATCTAAATATTTCAAAAATCAAAAAGAGTTAGAAAGTGCATTAAAAAATGGAAAAGTGGATGCTATATTAACTAGTAGCCTAAGAACTGCTAAAGATGAAAATGTAATTGCTCAGT
Source organism: Clostridioides difficile CD160 (assembly GCF_000449425.2). GTDB lineage: Bacteria > Bacillota > Clostridia > Peptostreptococcales > Peptostreptococcaceae > Clostridioides > Clostridioides difficile_E. Next base: position 11,500 of record NZ_AVHW01000100.1, on the reverse strand, counting down.
TTTCTCCATCTCCATTTTATTGTATTGTAAAAAAAGGTAATGCTCAATTGTTAGAAGAAATTAATAATGCTCTAGAAGACATAGAAATGGATAATCCTGCATATAAGTTTAATTTATATAGTAAGTATTATCAATCTAGTAATCAAAATGAGTTTATCCTTTCTAAAGAAGAACATAATTATTTAAAAAGAAATGATAGTATACGTTTAGTTAGTATGCCAGAATCATATCCATTATCATACTTAGACAACGGAAATTTTAATGGTATAATATCAGATATGTTTAGTTTAATTGTTAAGGACCTTGGTTTGAAGATAGACTATATAGAAACCAATTCATATAAAGAATCAATTAATATGTTAAAAGAAGGAAAAGCAGATGTTATATGTTTTTTTAATTCTGATTATGGATGGGCAGAACAGAATGGAATAAAAATTACATCTCCTTATATGGAATTGAACTACAGTGCAATAACTAAGAACTATAGGAATACTAAGTTTAATAATATTGCTGTTGTTGACAGTGATAAGTTTAATGATGAGTATATCAAAAAACGTTATAAAAAATCTAATGTTAAAAGTTATAAATCTGAAAAAATGGCTATAAATGCAGTAGAAAGAGGCGATGCAGATGTAGCGTTTATAAATACATATTCTGCTGAAAACTATATACAAAAGGATTATAATAATTTAAAAGCAACCTTAGTTACTGATTATAAAACCAATATATCTCTAGGGGTTAGCCAAGATATAAATCCAGTATTATATTCTATTTTGGATAAAAGAATAAATTCACTTAATAAGGATGAGTGCTCTGAAATTATTGCAAAGTATACAATGTTTCAAAATTATGAAACTAGCTTATCTCAATTTGTTCATCAGCATCCAGTTCAGACAGTTTTAGTTTCTTTTTGCTTTTTCTTAATTATAATAGCTGCTCTTTCTTATATAATTGCAATTAACAGAAGACATTCAATACATATTTTTGATTTAGCATTTAAAGATACAATTACTGGAATTTGGAATTACAATGGATTTGAAAAAGAAACAACAAAAATTTTGGAAAAACATAAAGGAAAGTTTTATGCACTGGTTGCTTTTGACATAAAAAAATTTGCTATAATAAATGAAAATTATGGTAGAGATTCTGGAAATATAATCATAAAAGAAATTGTTTCAGTCCTAAAAAGGATTATCGGAGATACAGCCTTATTGGCCCATGTAAAAGCAGACCATTTCCTTTTTCTTTTACCATACGAGTTTAAAAAAGATTTGGAACTAACCCTTAACTGTATAAATGAAAATATCTCATATTTTGAAGTTAAAGGTTTTAGTATTAAAGTTAAGCCCAACTTTGGAGTATATAATATTGAAACTGAGAATATTGCTGTTACAAAGGCTATTGATTATGCTGAAATTGCTAGAAGAAAAGCAAAGGAAGGCAAGCTATCTATTGTATATTTTGATGATTCACTTAGAGAAAATCTTAAAAAAGAAAAAGAGATTGTTGACAGAGTAGATTATGCATTAGAAAACAAGGAGTTCCAAGTTTATTATCAACCTAAATTTGATATGAGAACAAATGAAATTATTGGAGCAGAAGCACTTGTAAGATGGAATCATAAAGAACTTGGTTTTATGAATCCAGCAGAATTTATTCCCATACTTGAGAAGAGTGGTGGTATTATAGAAGTTGATTTTTTTGTGTTGGATGAAGTATGTAAATTGACTCGTTTTTGGATGGATTCTGGAATTAAACCAATTTCAATTTCTGTAAATCAATCAAGAGCACATTTTCAGAGAAAAGATTATATAAATAGATTGCAAGAGTTGCTTGTTAAATATAATATACCTAGAAACATAATTGAACTTGAAATAACTGAAAGTTTGTTTGAAAATGATAGTATATCAAATGATATGATAAAAAAGATTAAGGAACTTGGATTTTTTATTTCTGTTGATGACTTTGGGTCAGGTTACTCTTCTTTAAATCTTCTCAACCAAGTTTCTGTAGATATTCTAAAAATAGATAAATCTCTATTAGATAATTCTAAAGGTGAAGGTAAGATTATAAGTAAAGTAGTTGAGATGGCAAATGACTTGGGTCTAGAAGTAATTTGTGAAGGTGTTGAAAATATGGAACAGGCGGAATTTTTAATGAGTATTAATTGTTATTATGCACAAGGTTATTTATATGCTAAACCTATGCCAAAGGATATGTTTGTTCAAAAAGTGGAGAAGTCTAAAGATATATAGAAATTGTATAAATATTTAAGTTGTTATAATAGTATATTAAAGATTACAATAAATAAAATATTTATGTATGATATCTAAAAATGAATGAAAATTAAATATATAGTAAAGGCACTTTATAAATTATGAAGTGTCTTTTATTGTTGTAAAAATAAGTAGTGTATTACGAATAACAAAAAGAATAACATTAATTAAATCTTAGATAATCTTAGGTATAATGTATGATTTACTTTGAAAAAACTAAAATTTTAAGGTGAAATAATATAATTATATTAAATTTTATTGAAATAATTAAAATTATTTACTTAATATAACTTATTAGTTAGAATTATACTAAATAATTAAGGAGGTGAGTAGCGATAGATGAGATAGATTTAAAAATAATTAATTCTATAAAGAAGAATAGTAGAGCCTCAACTTCTGAAATAAGCAGGCAAGTCAATTTATCAATACCAGCAGTATCAGAACGAATAAAGAAAATTGAGCAATCAAATATAATTCAAAAGTATACTATCCAAATCAATCGAGAAAAAACAAAATACAAACTTTTAGCTTTTATATTTATCAATACTGATTTATCTGAAAGTATGGAAGATTTTAAGCAAACTATATTGGAACATGAGACTGTATTGGAGTGTCATCATATTTCAGGAGAGTATGATTATTTGATAAAAGTATTAGCAGAAGATACAAATGACCTTGAAGAATTCATATCTGTGACATTAAAAAGAATCAAGGGAATTCAGAAAGCTAATACAACTATTGTTCTATCTACAATTAAAGAAGAAATTAATACATGTAAAAATATTTTTAAAATAGATTAATAGTTAAATGTTAATTACCTTATCTATATTTATTTTAACTAAATTTTAGGAGGAAAATGTAATATGAAAATTTTAGTTTTTTTAGCAAAAGGTTTTGAAACTATGGAATTCAGCGTATTTATAGATGTTATGGGATGGGCTCGTAATGATTATGGTTGTGATATTGATGTAGTAACTTGTGGCTTTAAAAATAAGGTTATGAGTACGTTTAATATTCCAGTATTTGTTGATAAGACTATAGAAGAAGTATGTGTTGATGATTATGATGCTCTAGCTATTCCTGGTGGTTTTGAAGAGTTTGGATTTTATGAAGAAGCATATGATATGTCTTTTTTAAATTTAATAAGAGAGTTTGATTTAAAAGAAAAGATAATTGCATCTATTTGTGTGGCAGCATTGCCAGTTGGCAAAAGTGGAGTTTTAAAAAATCGTAAAGCTACTACATATCATTTGAAAAATGGTCAAAGGCAAAGACAGTTAAGAGAATTTGATGTAAATGTAATTAATGAACCAATTGTTGTAGATAAAAATATTATAACTTCATATTGTCCAGAAACTGCTCCACATGTAGCTTTTAAACTTTTGGAAATGTTGACATCTAGAGAACAAATGGAGACTGTTAAACTAGCTATGGGATTTAAACTATAATGAGCTATAGATTTTCTAAGTAATCAGAACCCCAGTCACACATACAATCTAGAATTGGAATAATACTCTTTCCAAAATCTGATAGTGAATATTCTACTTTTGGAGGAACAACAGGATAAACAACTCTGATAATTAAACCATCTGCTTCTAATTCACGTAGCTGTTGAGTTAACATCTTAGGTGTTGCTTTAGGAATTAATTTTCTTAGTTCATTAAATCTCAATATAGTGTCTTTGAGATGCCAAAGTATAAGTGTCTTGTATTTACCACCAATCAATGCAAGTGTTGCTTCTATTGGACAACTATAATCACTAGAACATTTTTTCATTTTTAAGCTCCTTTTATATATTTTAAGTATCTTTTTAGGTACTATATTACAAAAAAGTGCATTATTGTAATATAAAACTATAGTGATAAAATTATAGCATAGGTTAAATGAATCATCAACTTAGCCTAATAAAATGATAGGAGGTAAGTAAATGAATTTTGTTGAACTTGCAAAAAAAAGATATTCTTGTCGTAATTATCAGGATAGAAAGGTAGAGAAAGAAAAACTTGAGAAAGTTTTAGATGTTGCAAGAATAGCTCCAACTGGTGGTAATCGTCAACCACAAAGATTAATTGTTATTCAAGAAAAAGAAGGTCTGAATAAACTTTCTAAGGCTGCCAATATATATGATGCACCATTAGCTATTATCGTGTGTGGAGATAAGGAAAAAGTTTGGACAAGACCTTTTGATGGGAAACAACTTACAGATATTGATACAAGCATAGTTACTGACCACATGATGTTACAGGCAACTGAACTTGGATTAGGAAGTGTTTGGGTATGCTATTTTAATCCAGATGTAATTAGAGAAGAGTTTAGCTTGCCAGATAATCTGGAAGCAATAAATATATTATTGATAGGATACGAATCTAAAACACCAGAAAGCCCAGAGAGACACGAAAAAACTCGTGTTCCTTTAAGTGAAATTGTTTCTTATGAAACTCTTTAGTCATAAAATCAGGTTATTTACATAATAAATGTCATAAAATATTTACTGTAAGTAAAATTCAAAATAAGTAATATCTACATGAAATTAACTTTAGTGAAGTGTATCTAGTTTTAATAAAAGATATACTTCACTAATTTATTTTTTAAAAATATTTATTAAATATGAAGGTTTTACGAATTAACTAAAATATATTTATTGAACTAACTTTTAAATCTGAAAAAGCACTTGAAATATAGTCTTTTATATCATTTAGATGGTCTTGAATTTGTTTTTCTGATATTCTATCAGCTCCATATACAAAATACATAATATTTTTAGTATCTTTTGTTATAGATGTTCGATTATCTGGTCCATTAAGAATACTGGATAATATACCAATGTTATCAGATAAAAATAAATCATACTTTGTTAAAACCTGTTCTTTTCCACCTATCCCATAAAAATGTTCACTACCATTTGCAATATCTATTCTCAAAGGTAATTCTATCTTATCAAAGTCATGCCCTGCTGTTAGAAGAAGGTTTTTTAATTCTGCTAAAAACATTGATTCAACTGTTATTCCTGCATCTGGAATACCTTTTGATTTTAATAAAAGAGATTCCAATTGAAGTAATACAGGGTAAGTTTTCTTAAATTTTTTATAATATTTTATATAACTTGAAATTGGTTCTGTTTTAATTTTTTCTTTACGATTGTACTCTGGGTGTTGTTCAATAATATTTTCAGTTATAGAGTTTTTAAGGAATAAAAAATTTTCTTTATTAGGATTTGAATATGTAATATTTATAACCATAACTCCGAATTTAATATTAGGATAAATTTCTTTTACCTTACTTGATATTTCTAGCATAATATAGACTCCTTTTTATTTTATATTTTATGATATAATCTTAGCAAGTTAAAAGTGGATTTTGTAGTTCCACTTTTATAGAAATTTTATAGAACCACTTTTGGAGGTATTAAAGTGTGGATTACAATTAATAGAAATAGCAACATACCATTATCGAGGCAAATTTATTGTAAGATAAAGGATATGATTTTGGATGGAAGCTTAAAGTTTGAACAAAAATTGCCATCATCTAGAACTTTGTCAAAAGAATTATCTGTATCTCGCAATACAGTTTTGGATGCATATAATCAATTGATTGCAGAAGGATATTTGGATACAAAAAATGGCTATGGTACAATCGTAGCTAAAGGGATATCAGGGTATAATGTTGGCTTTAAATTAAACTATACTTTTGAAAGTGCAGATAATTTGCACATCAATGAACAAAAAAATTGCATAGATTTTCGTTCTGGTATTCCAGAATTAAAACTATTTCCACGTAAAGAATTTTCAAAGCTATATAAACAAATACTATATGATTTATCAGATTCAGACTTTAGATATGGAAGTGTAGCTGGTGTATGGGAATTGAGGGTAGAAATATCTAAGTATTTATTTCGAACTAGGGGGATTAGATGTAATCCCCAAAATATTATGATTGTCTCTGGTTCAACACAAGGTTTATCCCTAATTTCCCAACTTTTATATAAAAATAATAAAAAGGTAGTTGTAGAAGACCCTATTCATAAAGGATTATTAAAAGTTATTTCATCTATTGGATATTCAGTTGTTGGAATTAAAGTAGATGATAAGGGTATGAATACTGATTTAATAAAATCGGTAAAAGACATTTCTTTTGTTTATACTACGCCTTCTCACCAATATCCGTTGGGAGGCATTTTACCTATTCAAAGAAGGTTAGAGCTTATTAAATGTGCAACAGATAATAGTTACTATATAATTGAAGATGACTATGACGGTGAATTTAGATATGAGGGACCACCAATTAGTTCTCTTTATGAACTTAATCCAAATAAAGTAATTTATATAGGCTCTTTTAGTAAAATATTATCTCCAGCTATTCGTATCGGATTTATGTTACTACCAGACAATATGCTAGAGAATTATAAAGTTTTAAAAATGTACTCTGATGTTCATACAGAAACAATATTTCAGTATGTATTGGCTGAATTTATTAGAAATGGAAGTTTAGAAAAGTATATTTTTAGAATGAAGAAGCTATATAATAGAAAACGTAAACACCTAATTGAAGTATTAAATACTGAGTTTAAAAATGAATTTAAAATAAAAGGTGAGGCAGCAGGTCTTCATATAGTTGTTCATTTTTATAATATTAAGTTTACAGGAAGCTTGATTAATAAAATTTTTGAAGAAAACATAAAAGTTTATCCTATACAGCAGTATGCAATTAAAAATACATTAGAATATGACCATGAAATTATACTGGGTTATGCTCATCTTAGTATTGATGAAATTGAAAAAGGTATAAAAATACTCAGTAAAATAGTACATATGAAACAAGATATATAGATAGAATCTATAGCGATTTATATAAGATGCAATCAAGTTGAAATTTTAATAATAGTATTATATTAATGATATCTATTATTATTTTTATGTTGGAATACTTAATATTGTGTTGTGGATATTTTGTAACTATTAATTAAGTTAAGATAGCAATTTATATTAAGAAAAAAGTTTTTGCATAAGTTATAATACTTAAAAGGAGATGATGAAGTTGAAAACAAATACAGATGTGATTATGGAAATCATTGATTATATAGAAGAAAATCTTACAGAAAATTTAAATTTAGATAAGATAGCAGATATTGCTAATTATTCAAAATATCATTTGCACAGAATGTTTACAAATATTGTAGGATGTACTATTCATCAATACATACAGAGAAGGAGACTTACTGAAGCAGCTAGACAACTTATATTTACAGATAAATATATTATAGACATAGCTATTACAGCAGGATATTCTACACATCAATCATTTACGCTAGCATTTAGAAAATTATACAAAGAGTCTCCACAAGTATATAGAAATAAAGATGAATTTTATCCTATACAACATAGATTTGTTTTAAATCTAAATCATCAAATCCAAAATACAAAATGTATTTCTTATACAAGTATTAATTATGAACAAAGAAGAGACGAAATCAATTCTTATTTTAATATTAATTGCGAGGTGAAGGTAGCATGAATTTAGTACCACATGTAATTGAACAAACAGGTCAAGGGGAAAGGTCGTATGACATATATTCGAGATTGTTAAAAGATAGAATTATATTTATAGGAGAAGAAATTAATGATGATATTGCAAGTCTAGTAGTAGCTCAATTACTGTTTTTAGAATCAGAAGACCCAGATTCAGATATAATTATATATATAAATAGCCCTGGTGGCTCTGTTACAGCAGGATTTGCTATATATGATACTATGCATTATGTTAGATGTGATGTGTCAACTATTTGTATTGGTATGGCTGCAAGTATGAGTGCATTTTTACTTGCAGGAGGAACAAATGGAAAAAGATGTGCTTTACCTAATGCAGAGATTATGATTCATCAGCCGATGGGTGGAGCTAAAGGTCAAGCAACAGATGTAAAAATAGCAGTAGATAATATGTTAAAAACAAAAGAAAAATTAGATAGAATTCTTTCTGAAAATACAGGAAAATCAATAGAAGATATTAGAAGAGATACAGACAGGGACAATTTTATGACTGCACTAGAGGCTAAAGAATATGGACTAATTGATTATATAATGAATAAAGAAGAGTAGAAAGCTGATTTTAGAATCTAATCTATAGTATATAGATACTAAAAAATAACCATGTTTATTTAAACATGGTTATTTTTTTTTAGAAAAAGAAACTTTTCTTGGGATTATAACCACACTGGTTAATATTTGTACAAAGATTTATTATAAATACAAACTTTATACTATTAAAATAAAAATAAAGTATTAACATGTTTAATCAACTAGCAATAAACCAAAATGATTTTGAATTTCTCCTTTTTTTCGTAAAGTATTTATTTCTAATCCATTTGACCTTACTGTAGCAAATACGTCAATGCCACAAGCTTCCATTGATGGAGCCGTTTTGTTAGGAAAATTACAGGTAGCAGGGTTACATTTGGCGCACATTGTGCAAGGTCCACTTCCAAAAGCAATTACTTTATAATATCCATCTAAAAATAGTTCTCTTGCAAGTTTGACAGCTAAAGGAGTGACAATACTCATTTCATGACATCTAAATAGAATAGCTTTATCATAGCAATCTATTATTGCTTGTGTCTGTTGATATGTTGGTACATTAGGTGGACAACAATGGCTATGCCCAAATGTATTACAACCAAACTGGCACTTGTAAATTGTCCATGCTGCTGTGAGAATCGTTTTAGGGTCTATTGAAATAGCAATATCTGCTCCATTAGATTTTAATGTTTCAAAGTATTTTTTCATAATTTGCCTCCAATAAAAAGTAGTTTAATTTTTTGTACTATGAATGAATAAATTTAACAATTTCTTATGATTATAATAACTCAAAAGTATATATCAAACAAATTAAAGTATTAGAATTCTGAATTCAATAGAAATGAACTATAAAGTAAATATTGTAGATAGAGTTATATACTGTTTTTTTGTCGTTAAAAATTTCTGAAATTTCAATAACAAATTAAAGAGAAATACCATATATTACTTATGTCTGTAATATATAGAAGACAAAGGAGTTGTACATTATGATTACAATAAGTTTGTGTATGATTGTTAAGAATGAAGAAGAGGTTATAGGAAGATGTTTAGATTGTGTAAAGGATATAGTAGATGAAATTATAGTTGTAGATACTGGTTCTACAGATTCCACAAAAGAAATAGTCTCAAAATATACAGACAAGGTATATGATTTTAAATGGATAGATGATTTCTCTGCTGCAAGAAATTTTTCATTTTCTAAAGCTTCTAAAGACTATACAATGTGGCTTGATGCAGATGACATAATTTTAGAAGATGATAGGAAAAAATTATTGGAAATTAAGGAAAGCTTAGATACTTCCATTGATATTGTTATGGCAAAATACAATGTCTCCTTTGATGAAAACGGCAAACCAACTTTATCATATTATAGAGAACGATTATTTAAAAGAAGCTCTAATTATAAATGGGTTGACCCTATTCATGAAGTGATACCTCTTGTTGGAGAGATATTCTATTCTGAAATTGCAATATCTCATAAAAAACTACACAGACAGGACCCTCTAAGAAATCTTAGAATATTTGAAAAAATGATTTCAGAAGGTAGGGTATTAGAGCCAAGACATCAATTTTATTATTCAAGAGAGCTGTACTATAATGCGAGGTATGAGGAAGCAGTAGAAGGTTTTACTAAATTTTTAGATTCATCTAGAGGGTGGATTGAGGATTGTATCAGTGCTTGCAGAGATTTAGCCACATGTTATTACTTAATTAATGATGAAAAAAATGCCTTATATTCTTTATTTAGAAGCTTTGAATTTGATGAGCCAAGAGCAGAAGTTTGCTGTGATGTAGGAAAGCACATGTTTGATAGACAAAAATATAAAGAGTCCATTTTTTGGTATAAGGTAGCACTAACAAGAGATAAAAATGATACTAATGGAGGATTTAAATCGAATGATTGCTATGGATATATACCATATATACAATTGAGTGTTTGCTATGACAGATTAGGAGAAACAGATAAAGCTATTTATTGTCATGAAAAAGCAAAAGAAATTAAACCTAATGATAGTGCTATTTTGCACAACGAAAACTATTTTAATAAGTTAAAAAATAAGTGATAAGTCACAATAATACTAAATTTGACATATTATATATAGAGCTTAAAAGCTCAAATATATTAGGAGGTGCTTTTAATAATGAGTAGAAATAAATATTTTGGCCCATTTGATGATAATGATTGCAACAATAACTATGATGATTGCAATGGTGGTCATGATAATTATAATAGCTGTGATTGTCATCATGGATGTCCACCATCTTGTGTAGGACCAACTGGTCCAATGGGTCCAAGAGGTAGAACAGGAGCAACGGGACCAACCGGAGCAACTGGTCCAAGAGGTCCAGGAATAGGATCAACAGGTCCAACAGGCCCAACAGGTCCAACAGGAAATACAGGAGCAACAGGAAATACAGGAGCAACAGGATTAAGAGGTCCAACAGGAGCAACAGGTTCAGCAGGCCCAACAGGTCCAACAGGAGCAACAGGATTTGGAGTAACAGGTCCAACAGGAGTAACAGGAGCAACAGGAAATACAGGAGCAGATGGAGTAACAGGTCCAACAGGCCCAACAGGAATAACAGGAGCAAATGGAATAACAGGACCAACAGGAGCGACAGGAGCAACAGGAATAGGAATAACAGGCCCAACGGGAGCAACAGGAGCAACAGGAGCAAATGGAGCAGCTGGAGGGACAGGAGCGAATGGAGCAACAGGAGCAACAGGAACACCTGGGTCAACAGGTCCAACAGGTCCAACAGGCCCAACAGGAGCAAATGGATTAGCAGGTCCAACAGGTCCAACAGGGGCAACAGGAACACCTGGAGCAACAGGAGTAACAGGCCCAACAGGAGCAACAGGAGACACAGGTGCAGATGGAGTAACAGGTCCAACAGGGGCAACAGGAGTAACAGGAATAGGAATAACAGGCCCAACAGGTCCAACAGGAGCAACAGGAGTTGGAGTAACAGGAGCAACAGGATTAATAGGTCCAACAGGAGCGACAGGAACACCTGGAGTAACAGGTCCAACAGGAGCAACAGGAGCAACAGGAATAGGAATAACAGGTCCAACAGGAGCAACAGGAACAACAGGAATAGACGGAGCAACAGGAGTAACAGGTCCAACAGGAGCAACAGGGGCAACAGGAGATA
>NZ_AVHW01000099.1 GCF_000449425.2 Clostridioides difficile CD160 | reverse complement strand
AATAATCAGATAGGTTTAGATTTAGGAATTAAAGAATTTTGTATCTCAAGTTGTGGACAATTTATAGAAAATCCTAAGTATCTTCAGAAGTCGTTAAATAAACTTGCTAAATTACAAAGAGAACTATCGAGAAAAACAATTGGTAGTTTAAATAGAAATAAGCAAGTTAAAAGTTGCAAGACTTCAAGAACATATAGCTAATCAAAGGAAGGATTTTCTACAAAAACTATCTACAAATTAATACGAGAGAATGATATTTTTGCATAGAAGATTTACAAGTAAAGAATATGACTAGAAATCGTAAATTATCTCTTTCTATTTCTGATGTGTCATGGTCAGAATTTGTTCGTCAATTAGAATAAAGGCTAATTGGTATGGTAGACAAATTGTAAAGATAGGTAAATTCTTTGCAAGTTCACAAATATGCAATAAATGTGGGTACAAAAACGAGGAAATGAAGAATTTAAGTATAAGAGAATGGATTTGTCCTTGTTGTAATGTAACTCACGATAGAGATATAAATGCAAGTATAAATATACTAAAAGAAGGATTAAGACTAATAACAGTTTAAAATAGATAACTTATGTAAGAACCGTAGGAACTACGGGGATAGCCTGTGGAGAATTGGTAAGACATATTTTAGTATGCGAAATTCTATGAAACAGGAACCCTGTGACTTTAGTCATGGGAGGTTCAGAAAAGTGTGAATAATAGTAATATTGGGGGATTTGAATGTTCAGAAGTTTGGGCAAGGGCATATGTAGAAACTAATAGATTAATTTCAGATCTGAATAATTTTTTATGTGGAGAACTAGAGAAGATAGGATTTAACTCATATGCCATTCCTGGGTCATATAATTTTGATAACAATAAATTAGTCAGTGATTGGTCACAAAGACATGTAGCATTCATAGCAGGTCTTGGAACTTTTGGCCTAAATAATATGCTTATCACAGAAAAAGGATGTTGTGGAAGAGTAGGAAGTATAATCACAAGTTTAGAATTAGAGCCAACTAAAAGGCCAGAACAAGAATACTGTTTGTATAAACAAAATAACAGTTGTAAAAAGTGTGTAAGTAAATGTGTAAAAGGAGCTTTAAAAGAAGATGGATTTGATAGAAAGAAGTGTTACGAGATGTGTATGCTAAATGAAGCTAAGTATTCCTATATAGGTGGATGTGATATTTGTGGGAAATGTATAGTTGGTGTTCCTTGTTCAGTAATAAATCCATTAAGATAAAGAGCTCACATTAATTAACGATTCTAATTATATCTGTAATAAGTTACAAGAAGAAATAAAGTATAAAGTATATATAAATAATTTATATTGATTGACAACTATTTATGCTATTGCTAGACTTATATGTATCGCTGTGATATATAAGGAGGGGTGAGAATTTATGTTTGATTTAATCTTTATTTTTGCATAGCAAGGGCTATTGCAAATATAAAATTTAATATATAAATAGCCCTTTGCTATTCCTAATAAAAAATTACTATTTAATAGGAGAGCAAAATGAGCTATAAAAAAGCAATACATATACTACCAGAAGAATTACTTGAGTTAATACAAGAATATGTAGATGGAGAATATATCTATATTCCTAGAAAATATAATAATAAAAAAGAATGGGGAAGTAATACATCTACCCGTTCAGAATTATCAATTAGAAATATGCAAATTTACCAAGATTATCAAGCTGGACATGATTTAAAATATTTATCGGAAAAATATTACTTATCTTTGAAAAGTATTCAAAGAATTGTATTACAAGAAAAAAGAAAAGATATTTAAGAATGAGCCAGTATAGTTTTATAACTATACTGGCTCATTTTCTTTTGATAAAAGTGTTTAAGGTATAGTTTCTTTTAAGTGGATGATATAATTTAAGTAATTTCAATAACTTATATAAAAGCTAACAAAGCTAGTTGTAAAGTACTTAATAGTAAGCAATAGCTTTTTATATGTGTGAAATTAAAATTTATTAAAATTAGGAGGTCTTGTTTTGAAAAAAATACTTGATTATATTCCACCTTTTCATAACTTTCTATTAGTTTAATAATCTTATAGAAAGGAAATTATGTTTATGCAAGAAATTACTTGGGAGGTGAAATATATCTCCCAACTACCTGTAATTAGGTATTGTAAAAAATGCGGAAAAAAGACTGAATATATTTGTTCTGGTTCATTTAGAGTTAATGCTCAACATAAATATTTGGATATATGGCTAATATATAAGTGTTCAAATTGTGATTCAACATGGAACTCAACTATATATTCTCGTGTTAATCCAAAAAATTTAAATCAAGAAATACTAGAACAATTCCATAAAAATGATGATAATCTTGTTGAGCAATATGCTATGAATGCAGAACTTTTACATAGAAATGGAGCAGAAGTTGGTATTCCAGAATATAAAATAGTAGGTCAAGGAATTAACATTAATGACCTTACACAAGTTAGAATTGTTAGTAAATATCTATCTCAGCTAAAGGTATCAACATTATTACGTGAGAAACTAGGTTTATCTAGGAAGAAATTTGATGAAATGTTAGACTGTGGGGTTATTAAAAGTATATCTGGAGTTGATTTAAAGAAAATCAAATTAAATTATGAAATTATGTTAGAGATAGGTAAGGAGAAGCAGAAGTCTTCAGATTTACTAGAATAACTAACTTAATATATTTTCTATTATTACATCTTTTAAAAAATAGTGGCTATGAAAATGAAAAGCCACTATTTTTGTGTATAACTATTCTCTTTCTAGATTTTTTAAGATTTCATAGTAGTGTGTTGTAGCCTGTGTACTTGGCTTACCTTTTTTACAGAAAGATAATTTTGATAGTTTGGGAACTACACGCTCAACCACAATTTTATTATCTATTATTTTAGATTCAAGTGTTTTTAACGCTTCTAGAAATCTCTTATCCTTTTTTGCACTATTGTAAAATGATAAAACATAGACATAAAGGAATAGATTATAATTACGAAAAGGATATTCAACTTGCATAAATAATGTGCCAATTCCATAATGGCAAGGTCCAATTGGTTTTTTTATAGTCCAATGATTAAGTAAAAATTCTACAGCTTTGTCAAGCTTTGACTCTTTATTTAAATAATCACTAAAACGAAATGCGTTTAGTATATTAAGTGTTGGAAGAGGATTTGAATATTCAGTCTCTGGACCTCTACCAAAACTAAATTTATTGCAACGCCATCCACCATCACTATATTGTGTATCTAAAAAATGCTGAAACGTTTTTTGTATCCTAGTGTCAAATGCATATCCCATATGACAGAGTACATTAGCAGCATTAGCAGTATGACAAGGGTAAATACCTCCATTTGGATATAGTTTAAAACGTCCATCTTCTCTCCAAGTACTAAATATTAATTCAGCACATTCTTTAAGCAAAGTATCATTAGGATTAACTCCCAATTCTAACAAGTAAAGTATACTATCAAGAGTGGAGAAAGGGGAACCTTTTATTAAACGTTTATCAGGTGTAGTCCAATAGTCTGCACCATTATCATGCCTGTGTGATAATATTATTTCAATATCTGATAAAGATTGATTTTCTACATTCATGTCTTTGACTCCATTTCATATTACATTTTAAATGAATCTATAAGAAGTTTTATTATGATATTAATTGATATTTATAATTTCTTTATTTTACTTAGAATTACATCTATAGCTGTGTCAGGAACAACCGCTAAGTCTTCTGCATTAAAGTAATAAATTATATTAGAATCAAATAATATATTTGAATTTGGAGGGAATTCATCATCTCCAAACCAAAGTATAAATATCATAGACGTATTACCCATATATGTAAACTTATAAGCTAAATCGCCCATGTTTACTTTTTCAGCTCCTATACTTTCCATAACTAACTTGTATTTGTCTATTTGAGATGCAAAAACTTCTGAAAGTCTAGAAAGGGTCCTATTTAAAAAGTTTGGATAGTAAACATTACCTCCTGGTACTTCTTTAAAAGTTACATATTTATTAGTTCTAGGAATACCTTTAGCATTGATTAAGTATCTAATTATCAAAGTTTTAAGCTCAAAATTTTTACAAAGGTCATCATTACCATTCCAAACTTCTCCACTTGGATAGTCTATAATATATTGTCTATCAAAAAAATTTAGTGTGAATTTATTTGAATTACTGTTGAAAGGTATATTGCTTAATTTACTAATTGTATGAGGGTCTAATTCTTTAAATTTTTCTCGAGCATAGTCAAATGGAACATTATAATTACTTTTTGTTAATTTTTCATCCATGATTTTTTCCTCCAATTTAAATAATTAAAGATATGTTAATAAGAAGTTTTCTTATTATTGATTTTATTACATATTTAAAATATTACAACTATAAATTTTGATATTTAAGCAAACATACGTAAAATAAATATAAAGTGCTTGAAATATAAAGTTTTTGTATCTAAAATATTTTATTTGTAAAATATTAAGCAGTTATTGTAATCTATAATATGAGAGTATGATAGTTGATATAAATTTGTAAAAATATGCATTAAAATGTTATTGAACACATAAAGGGAGGAGTTAGTATGTCTAAGATACTAGTAATAGATGATGATTTAGATATGTTAAAGCTAATTGAAAATGTATTAAAAAGAGAAGGACATGAAGTAAAAGTAATTAGCGATGTGGAAAATGCTATGGATATCAATTTTAATTCTTTTAATTTAATAATATTAGATGTAATGATGCCTAAGATGGATGGTTTTGAAGTATGCAAAGCTATAAGAAATAAGGTTGATTGTCCAATACTGTTTTTGACAGCTAAAAATATGGAAAGTAATATTATGTATGGTCTTGGTATAGGAGCAGATGATTATATAACAAAACCTTTTGGTATAGGAGAATTAAGAGCTAGAATAACAGCTCACCTAAGAAGAGAAAATAGAGAGAAAAAAAATTTATTAACTATATCAAATGTTCAATTTAACTTTTTAGGAAAAGAAGTTTCAGTTGATGGTAAAAAAATCAACTTTACTAAGAGTGAATATTTAATATGTGAATTTTTAGCAAAAAATAAGGGGCAAGTATTTTCAAAAGAAAGAATATATGAGTCAGTATATGGTTTTGATGGAGAAAGTGATATAAGTGCTATTACAGAGCATATAAAAAATATACGAAGCAAATTAAAACAATATAACATATATACAATAGAAACTGTGTGGGGTATAGGGTATAAATGGGTGTAATAAATGGAAGTGTAATTTAGTGAAAATATTATATATATCTACAAAATGTTTGTAAAATATTAATCTATATATTAAAATTTAATTTATAGATTAATATTTTTTGTGAATGACAAAATTGTAAGGTATTTTGTTATAAAATATTAATATTCGTAGTGTATACTAATAATAAGGTATTTGGTATTAAATCTTGAGAAAAGGACGGTTATCTTTAATGGATAAACTAAAGAATATTAGAAAAAGTTTACTACAGTATACATTTTTATTTTTACTAATAGGTATAACGATTTATCTAGTGTTTAAAACATTAGACATTAAAATGTTATCAAATGTTATAGTTATGGTAGATAAGAAATTTTTATTTATAGGTGCTTTGGCAATAATGTCTCATATAATGCTTGAAGGAGTGGTAATGAAGATAATTATAGAAAGCACCCACAAAGTTAATATTAGATTTATTGGTTTTAAGCTAGCCATTATGGGATTTTATTATAATTTAATAACTCCATTTGCCTCAGGAAGCCAGCCAGTGCAGATATATGTACTTAAAAAATGTAAAATGCCACTTAGTAAGGCAAGCGCAGTTGTTACCAATAAATCTATTATTTTTCAAATAGTAGTTACTTTTTATTGTACAATACTTGTTCTAATGAATTTTGCTATGTTAGAAAAACAGATGAAAGTGATTATGCCTTTAGTCTTTTTAGGGATAGCTATTAACTCATTTGTCTTAATTATGATAATATTAGTTATTTTAAATCCTCAAAAAATAAAATATTTTATGAGAGTTTCTATAAAGCATTTAACAAAAATTAAATTTTTGAAATTTTTAGATAATAAGGTTGACTCTATAGAAAATTTTATAGATGATTATAGTAAAGCGATAAGTTTTTTTGCCAAGAATAAAAAAGTGTTAATTTTAACTATAATAGTAACTTTTATTCAATTAAGTGCTTACTTTAGTGTTTCATTTTGGATATACAAAGCATTTAATTTACAAGGTTACAGTTATATCTATATATTAACACTACAAGCATTTTTATATATGGCAATATCCCCAATACCAACACCTGGGAATGTAGGAGCTAATGAACTAGCATTTTTCACTATATTCAAATCAGTATTCCCTCAACCGTTGATGGGATATGCGGTATTTTTATATGGTGGATTTATGTACTATTTGATTCTGATTGGAAGTGGGATATTTACTGTAATCACTCACTATAGAATGAAAAATAAGATTGGCAGAAATGTCGTTTTAGGTGAAAATTAAATAAATTTAAATAAGCGTATATTAAAAAATATGTCATAAGAGCTAGAATATTTTAATTAGGTAGTTGAAATATAAAGATTATTATGACATATTTTTTTTAAAACATAAAAGGAATTGTGAGAAAATTGTTGAATTTAATAGATAGTATTGCAAAATATTTGTAATTTTGCATATTATAAAAACATTTCATTATCTTTAAGGTAAATTTTACTTATCAGGGGATAAATCTAAGGGGGGAAATGTATGGAGAAAAAAATTTTAACAGTTTGTCCATACTGTGGAGCTGGATGCCAATTATATCTAGTTGTGAAAGATAATAAGATATTAAGAGCTGAACCAGCTAATGGTAGAACAAATCAAGAAAGTTTGTGCTTAAAAGGTCGTTATGGATGGGATTTTCTAAATGACCCTAAAATTTTAACACCTAGGCTAAAAAAGCCAATGATAAGAAAACAAGGTGTATTAGAAGAGGTTGAATGGGATGAAGCTATAAGTTACACAGCTTCAAGATTAAATGAAATTAAAGAAAAATATGGTCCTGATTCTATTATGGGAACAGGTTCTGCAAGAGGTCCTGGTAATGAAGCAAACTATATAATGCAAAAATTTATGAGAGCTGCAGTAGGAACTAATAATGTTGACCATTGCGCTCGTGTCTGACATGCACCATCTGTAGCCGGTCTGGCTTACTCATTAGGTAGTGGTGCAATGTCAAACTCTATACCAGAGATAGAAAATGCAGATGTTTTATTTATATTTGGATATAATGGAGCAGATTCACATCCAATAGTAGCAAATAGAATAGTAAAAGCTAAAAAAAATGGAGCTAAGTTAATTGTTACTGACCCTAGATTAACTGAATCTGCGAGAATTGCTGATATACATCTACCTATAAAAGGTGGAACAAACATGGTTTTAGTAAATGCTTTTGGAAATGTCTTGATTGAAGAAGGTCTTTATAATAAAGAATTTGTTCAAAATCATACACAAGGATTTGATGAGTATAAAGAAATTGTTAAACCATATACAGCTAAATATGCTGAAAAGATTACAGGAATTCCAGAAGAGCTTATAAGAAAAGCTATGAGGGAATATGCAAAAGGTAAGAAAGCTATGATACTTTATGGAATGGGTGTCTGTCAATTTGGTCAAGCTGTTGATGTAGTTAAAGGACTTGCATCAATTGCTTTGCTTACAGGTAACTTTGGTAGAGAGAGTGTTGGAATAGGACCTGTACGTGGACAAAACAATGTCCAAGGGGCTTGTGATATGGGAGCTCTTCCTAATGTATATCCAGGGTATCAAAATGTAACTGATGATAAGATAAGAGAAAAATTTGAAAACGCTTGGGGTGTAAAATTATCTCCTAATAATGGTTATAGTTTAACTCAAGTTCCAAATTTAGTACTAAAAGAGAAAAAGCTTAAAGCTTACTATATATTTGGAGAAGACCCAGTGCAAAGTGACCCAGACGCATCAGAAGTTAGAGAAGCTTTGGATGAATTGGAGTTTGTCGTTGTTCAAGATATATTTATGAATAAGACAGCACTTCATGCTGATGTTATACTTCCAGCTACTTCTTGGGGAGAACATGAGGGAGTATATACATGTGCAGATAGAGGGTTCCAGTTGATGAGAAAGGCTATAGAGCCACAAGGAGATGTAAAACCAGATTGGCAAATTATAAGCGAAATTTCTACAGCAATGGGATACCCTATGAACTATAAAAACACTAAAGAAATATGGGATGAACTTAGACAATTATGTCCTAGTTTCTTAGGTGCCACTTATGAAAAGATAGAAGCTCAAGGGAGTGTTCAGTGGCCTTGTAAGAGTGAAAGTGTAGAAGATAAAGGAACTATGTATTTATATGAAGGTCAGAAGTTTTCTACTCCTAATGGAAAAGGTAATTTATTTGCTGCTGAATGGAGACCTCCTATGGAAGTCGAAGATGATGAATATCCATTTAGCTTATGTACTGTAAGAGAAGTTGGACACTATTCAGTAAGAACTATGACTGGTAATTGTAGAACACTTAGTTCATTAGAAGATGAACCAGGCCGTGTTCAAATAAATTGCAATGATGCTGAAAAATTAGGAATTGAAGATGATGAGTTAGTTAGAATTAGTTCAAGAAGAGGAAGTGTAATAACAAGAGCAACAGTTACTGATAGAGTTAAGGAAGGTGCAACATATATGACTTATCAGTGGTGGGTTGGAGCTTGTAATGAACTTACAATAGCAAACTTGGATCCTATATCTAAAACACCAGAATATAAATATTGTGCTGTTAAACTGGAGAAACTTGAAGACCAAGAACTAGCAGAAAAATGTGTGAAAGAAGAGTATCAAAATCTCAAAGATAAAATGACTGCTACAAATATTTAGCTGTTAATTGGATTAAAGATTTATAAAAAGCGGAAAGGCTAATATTTTATGAATAATATATACTCAAAAACTAAATTACAAGAGAATAGCAAAGATGAAGTTTTTGAAAAAAGTTATAGTCTAGTGGATTACAAATATTTAAATTCTTTTAATGTAGAAGTAAATAAAATAAACGAATATGAACTATCATCAGATAATGAAGAAATAATTGCAGAATATCCACTTAGTTTTATTTTGAACGATAAATATATAAATACATTTTTATGTACCCCATATAATTTGAAAGAACTTGTAGTTGGTTTTTTGAAAACTAAGGGATACATAAAAAATAAAAAAAATTTATTAAGTTTGGAGATAAACGAAAAGGAGCGTTTTGCAAAAGTAAATATTCAAAGAAAACAGGAAATTGAAGATGAGCAAATTATATTTTTGAATTCACTAGACTATATAAAATGTGTTCCTGTAGAGAGTAATATAAAAATAAATTATGATACGGTTTATAGTATAATGGATAGAAATTTGAATTCGTCAGAATTATTCAAAAACACAGGTGGAGTGCATAGTGTATCCATATTTAATTATGATAAAAATATAGTAACTTGTGAAGATGTAGCGAGACATAATGCAATGGATAAGGCGATTGGGTTTTGTGTTTTAAATGAAATATCATTAGAAGATAAAATTGTAGCAGTAAGTGGAAGAATATCATTGGAGATGATATTGAAAGCAGCTATGACTCAAATTCCTATTGTAGTATCAAAATCGGCACCGACTAATTTATCAATAGAGCTTTCTAAAAAATTAAACATAACTCTTATTGGGTTTGTAAGAGGAAGACGAATGAATATTTATGCAAACCCACAGAGAGTTATTAAAAAGTGAGACTGAGTATATGTGTATTAAAAAAGAAAAACAAAAATATTCAAAGTGTGAAATTTGTGGAGCATTAATTGATGACACTGATAAAATATATGAAAACACATACAATTTGTGTAAAAAATGTAAGCGAAATATAAGTACTGAGAAAATATTAAAATATATAAATATATATAATGGAAAGTAACTAGGGTGTTAGAAATATGCAAATTGAAAGGTGGGATAATATGAAAAATAAGATAGGCTCTTTTGTAATAGCAGACCCAAACAAATGTACAGGTTGTAGAGCTTGTGAAGTAGCTTGTTTTACAATGCATAATCAACATAACAATGTAGGTTATACAGTTGGAACGGTTGATATACCTGTTATACCTAGACTTTATTTAGTAAAAGGTGATACTTTCTGTATGCCAATACAATGTAGACATTGTGAAGATGCTCCTTGTCTAAACTCATGTCCACAAAAAGCTATAATCAAAGAAAATAATATTATGTCTGTTAATGAAGAAAAGTGTATAGGATGTAAAACTTGTCTGCTAGCATGTCCTTTTGGAGCTATAGATTTACTTCCACAATATGAAGATGGTAAAGAAGTAGAACAAGTAATTTTAGAAGAAAATAAAAAAATAGCTTATAAATGTGACTTATGTAAAGACAATGAAAAAATAGCTTGTATAAGTGCATGTCCTCAGGAAGCATTAAAACTTGTTACTCCAATAGATGACAAAAAAGCTAAGAATAGACAGGCTGCACTTAGTTTATTGTTAACAAATAAATAAAGGATACAGGGGTAGGTGACGTTTATGATAATAAATATAGATAAAGATTTATGTACTGGATGCAGAGAATGTTCAAAAGTCTGTCCAGTAAATGCTATTGAAGGTGAAGAGGGGAAACCACAAGAAATAAATTTAGATAGATGTGTTATGTGCGGTCAATGTGTTCAAACTTGTAAATCATATGCCTCAGTTATAGATGAAGGCTTTGAATTTTTACAAATCAAAAAACAAGAAAGAGATATACCAGAGTCTATAAATGAACCTATATTTGCAGCACATAATGTATGTGATGTGGATAGGGTGAAAAAGGCTTTAAGTGACCCAAATGTATTTACTATGGTTCAATGTGCACCAGCAGTTAGAGTAGCTTTAGGAGAAGATTTTGGATATTATTTAGGATACTTAGGTGCTGGTAAAATGGCAGCAGCACTTAGAGCTTTAAATTTTGATAGAGTCTATGATACTAACTTTGCAGCAGATTTGACTATCATGGAAGAAGGTAGTGAGTTAATTAAAAGGGTTACAGAAGGTGGAACTCTCCCAATGTTTACATCTTGTTGTCCAGCATGGGTAAAGTTTATGGAAAAAAATTATCCTAAATTAACTAATCATTTATCTTCTTGTAAATCACCTCAACAGATGGGTGGAGCGATATTTAAAACTTATGGAGCAGAAATAAATAATGTAGATGCATCAAAGATATTTAGTGTTTCTATAATGCCATGTACATGTAAAAAATATGAATGTGATAGAGAAGAAATGGATTCTAGTGGATATAGAGATGTAGATGTAGTGTTAACTACAAGAGAATTAGCTTACCTAATAAAAGATATGGGAATTGATTTCAAAAACTTAAGAGAAGAAAAGTTTGATAGTCCTTTAGGTAGCTATAGTGGAGCTGGAACTATATTTGGTGTTACTGGTGGAGTTATGGAAGCCGCTATAAGAACTGGTTATGAGCTTATAACTGGAGAGAGTATTCCTAATGTAGAAGTAAAGCAAGTAAGAGGAGAGAATGGTTTTAGAAAGTCAACTATTAAAATAGGAGATTTAGACCTAAGAGTTGGAGTAGTGAGTGGACTAAAAAATGTAATACCAGTACTTGAAGATTTGGAAAAAGGAAAATTGGATGTAGATTTTATTGAAGTTATGACTTGCCCTGTTGGATGTGTAAGTGGTGGAGGTCAACCAAAAATTTTACTAGAAGAATATAAAGAATTAGCCTATGAAAATAGAACAAAAGCAACATATGTGCATGATGAACATTTAGCAGTTAGAAAATCTCATGAGAACCCTGAGATTAAAAAGCTGTATGATGAATATCTAGTAGAACCATTAGGAGAAAAATCTCATCATTTATTACACACTACATACTGTATAGGAAAGGAAGTGGCTAAGTAATGAACTATTTTGTTATAGCAGACCCTGATAAGTGCATAGGATGTAGGACTTGTATGATAGGATGTGTAGTTGCACATTCAGATGAGGATATTTTTTACAAAAATCCAGATGAGATAAATTTTAACCCAAAACTTTCTGTTATAAAGACAAAGGAAGTTAGTGCTCCAATACAATGTAGACACTGTGAAGATGCTCCTTGCGCAAAGGCATGTCCAAATGGTGGTATAGTTAGGGTAGGAAACACAATAAAAATAAATGAAGAAAATTGTATAGGATGTAAGACTTGTATGCTAGCTTGTCCTATAGGAGCAATAGATATAGTTACATTAAAAGATATAGACGAAGGAAAGCTTTGTTTTAGAGAAAGAATGACAGCAAATAAATGTGATTTTTGTATAGAATCTCCAGAAGGACCTGCATGTGTAAATGTCTGTCCAACCAAAGCATTTACTATTGTTAAGGATGAAGATATAGATAGTAAAGTTAAAAACAAAAGAAAATTAGCTATATTGTAATATATAAAAAGATGGAGTTCTATTTGGTATTAAAAGCTCCATCTTTTTTATATAATATTTATATATCTAAAAATCAATTATTGCATTAGTTTATCGAGCCTTTCCTCATTCATTTTTTTCATTCCTATAGAAGTTATAATAAGTAAAGTATAGGCAATTATAACTGATAAAATTATAATAGACCAAGAAAACCTATATCCAAAGTTATCAACCAATAATCCAAATAATGTTGAACCTAACGCAAATCCCACTGCAAAAATTAATTGTACGATTCCATATATACTACCAAACTCCTTTTGACCAAAGAAAGCACCAGTTAAATAAGCAGGACCAATCATATAAGCAAATACAGAAAGTCCTTTCAAGGCAGCAAATACAAATGCAAAGTTAGAATATTTGTCTACAAGTAGTAGTGATAAAGTAGCTATAAATACCAATATAAAAGATATAATAAGCGGTTTTATCTGACCAAATTTGTCAAATAATAATCCTCCAATTAAATTACCAATGAGAGCAAATAAAGCAAAGGTGGAGCCTACTATTCCTACTAGAATTGGATTTAGATAGTTTCTAAGATAAGTTGGATATTGCACAGATAGTGATGAAACATATATACCAACAAATATAAATCCAATTGTCATAATCCAAAAATACTTAATTTTTTTAGCTTCTTTTAATGTATAACCCCATACTGAAGGAGAAACTGTACTAGATACTTTCTCTTTTTTACCTTTGGATTTCACTTTTTCACTAATGTCCTTAGGCATTTTAAGTATGAATAATATTACAGGTATACCAACTATTAATGCTACAATTCCAAAGATTAGATAGGAACGACTATATCCTTGAGAAGCTAATAAGCGAACTGCAATTGGTTGTAAAAATATGCTCCCAATAGAGCCACCTGCAAAAGCAAAACCAAGAGCTTTTCCTTTACTTTCTTCATCAAACCAAGCACTTATTAAAACTGGTATCCCTATGGAAGATATAATTGTAGCACCAATTTGCACAATACATGATACAGTGTAAAACTGCCATAATTCAGTACATATAGAAAAAGCAGCAAATGCAATGCTAGAAATTAAACAACCTAATAAATATAGTATCTTAATATTGACCTTAGAAAATAATGTACCTATAAAAGGTGATGCAATTGCTGAAGCTATAGTACCAATAGTGAATATTAGAGAAAAAGACGCTAAACTAAAGCCTTCTCCTTCTACAACGTAACTTATAAACTGAGGCTGTATACTTGCTACAATACTAAATGGAACAGCTTGCATCAACATACAACCAATTACTATAACCCAAGCATTTGAAAAATTTTTAATGCTAAATTTATTGTTTAGTAGTGTATTCATTGTATCTCTCCTTTAGATTAGGATTTGTAAATACTAATCTAATTATTCTAGTTTTATAGATTACTTTTGGATAGTATAATTATTTAAATATAATTTTGGGTATTAATATAAAAATTCTCTATAAAAATTGATTATTTTAAACGGATGGGGTAAATTAACATATATAGATAGATAAATGAAAGGATGGATGAAATGTCATTTGAAAAGATAAATAATAATAATCTAGATAAAATACACAATAGAAAGTGTATCATGTTTGTAAATTTTAATAAAAAAGAATTATCACTAATTAAAAATGTTAGTAATTTTGCTGGAATAAGAGACCACATAATTTTAAGTGATAAAAATGGAGAAAATGTAATGAGAGATATTTTGGATGGGAATATATCAAATGAATGTGAAAATGGAATTAAGAGTAAATCAGTGATATTCAATAACACACCAAGTACACAAGTAAATGCATTTTTAGAAGGATTAAAAAAAGTGAGAATAAGTAGACCTTTTACAGCTATTGTAACTGAAACATCTATTGATTGGACATTAAATAATTTAATAGAAAATTTAGTTCAAGAACGTAATGCCATGGCTTTAGGAAAAACAATTGAACATAAATAATTTTGAAACATCTTCTAGTGAGTTTAACTAATATACATTAAGTATCATATTATACTGTAGTATATAAAAATTTTAATGTGAGTGGATGAAGGAGATTAAGATGAAAGTTTTATTTACAATAAACTATGGAAAAGAAAAGTTTGATAAAATAAGTGAATTAGGATATGATGTTATACATTACTCTGAAGATAGTATTGAAAATAATGAAGATGTAAACACTGCAGATGTACTAGTTACATATAATCCTTTTAATAGACTAGATATTTCTAAAATGGAAAATTTAAAATATATACAAACAACTAGTGTAGGTATAGACCAACTTCCAAGAGAAGAAGTATTAAAGAGAGATATTAAGATAGCTAATAATAGAGGTGGATATAGTATACCTATTGGTGAAAGCATAGTCATGTATATTTTAGAAATCTATAAAAATAGTGCAAAGTTTTTTAAACAGCAACAAAACAAAGAATGGAAGATGGATTTTTCCGTATCAGAATTATATGGTCAAAGAGTTGGATTTCTTGGAACAGGTACTATATCATCAGAAGCAGCTAAAAGGTTAAAGGCTTTTGGTCTAGAAATATGGGGTGTAAATACTGATGGAAGTAGTAAAAAATACTTTGATAAATGTTTTGCTACTGACAATATGAATGTTGTATTTGAAGAGTGTGACATAGTTGTTGTAGCAATGCCTTCCACAAAAAGTACAGATGGAATAGTAAACAAGGACATGTTTAAGCTTATGAAAGAAGGTTCAGTATTTATCAATGTTGGTAGAGGAAATACAGTTAACCAGAAAGATTTAGAAGAATGTGTAGAAAAATTTAGAGGAGTAGCATTAGATGTATTTGAAAGTGAACCTTTAAGTCAAGATAATAAGTTATGGGAGTGCGAAAATGTCATAGTAACTCCTCACAATTCTTGGGTATCTGATAAGAATAAGGAAAGAACATTTAATATGGTTTATAATAATTTGAAACACTATATAATGGAGAATAAACCTATAGATAATGTTGTAGATATATCAAGAGGCTATTAAACATAAAAAATTCTAGTGAAAATAAAAACTCTTATTGGTATTTTTAGAGATACTAATAAGAGTTTTTTTTGTAATAAATTTAAAGTCAAAAAAGTGATATACTAAAAAATGTATAAATAGGAAATAATCAATTATAAGGAAATTTAAAAATAATTTAAAAAATATAAAGAGGTGCAAAAAGTGAGTGTTAAAGATGAAATTAATAAACTTATAGAAAAAATAAACTACCATAATGAAAGGTATTATAATCAAGATAGCCCAGAAATATCAGACTATGAATATGATAAATTAATGAAGGAGTTAATTTCTTTAGAAGAAGAAAATCCAGAGCTAAAGAGAATTGATTCCCCAACAAATAGGGTAGGAGGTAAGCCATTAGACAAATTCAATCAAATTGTACATAAAACTCCTATGTTAAGTCTATCGAATGCTTTCTCAGAACAAGACTTAAGAGATTTTGACAAGAGGGTTCAAGAATATGTAGGAGATAATGTTGAATATGTTGTTGAGTTTAAAATAGATGGTCTTTCTGTAGGTCTTACTTATAATAATGGAGAGTTCGAAAAAGGAGCAACTAGAGGAGATGGAATTGTAGGAGAAGATATTTCTCATAATTTAATGACAGTAAAAAGTATACCTCTTAAAATAAACAACAAAAAAGAACTGATAGTTAGAGGAGAAGTATATATATCAAAAGATAATTTTAGAAAAGTGAATGAGCAACAAGAAGAACAAGAACAGCCATTATTTGCTAATCCAAGAAATCTTGCAGCAGGCTCATTAAGACAATTAGACCCAAAATTAACTGCAAAGAGACCATTAGATATATTTATATTTAATATGGAAAATATAGAAGCGTACGATTTAAAAAGTCACAGTGAATCACTAGAGTATTTAGAAAAACTAGGATTTTCAGTAAGTCAGAGTTATAAAGTTTGTAAAAGCATAGATGAAGTTATTGAACATATTGAGTACTGGACGGAAAATAGAGGCAATTTGGAATATGAGATAGATGGTATGGTAATAAAAGTAAACGATATAAAACAGAGAGAAGAAATGGGATATACAGCAAAAAGCCCTAGATGGGCAATTGCATATAAGTTTCCAGCAGAAAAGAAAAAAACTAAAATAATAGATATAATAGTGGAAGTTGGTAGAACTGGTACAATAACACCTTCAGCAATACTTGAACCAGTTAGACTTGCAGGTACTACTGTGAGTAGAGCTACACTTCACAACGAAGATTATATAAGAGAAAAAGACATAAAGATAAATGATACAGTATTAGTTCAAAAAGCAGGAGATATAATACCTCAAGTTTTAGAAGTTATAAATGAAGAACGTACTGGAGATGAAATTGATTTTAAGATGCCAGAAAAATGCCCTGTATGTTCAGAGCCAACGGTAAGATTAGAAGGAGAGGCTGCTGTAAAGTGTATAAATATGTCTTGTCCAGCACAAATAAGAAGGGGAATTATACACTTTGTATCAAGAGATGCAATGAATATAGATGGCTTAGGAGAATCTATAATTACGTTGTTATTAAATGAAAAAATAATTCAAGATGTATCTGATTTATATTATATAAAAAAGGAAGATGTAGTAGACCTAGAAAGAATGGGTGAAAAGTCTGCTGATAATTTAATTAATTCAATTGAAAAATCAAAAGAAAATGATTTATGGAGACTTATAAATGGATTAGGTATTAAATTTATAGGAGTTAAAGCAGCTAAGATACTTGCATCTAACTTTAATGACTTAGATGATGTAATTTCTGCAACAAGTGAGCAACTGGAAGAATTAGAGGAATTCGGAAGTATAATGGCAAACAGCGTTGTCGAGTTTTTTAAGGAAGACAAAAATATAAATGTTATAAACAAGTTGAAAAGTGTAGGAGTAAATACAAAATCATCAGAAAATACAGGAGAAAAGGTAGAAAAAATATTTGAGGGAATGAAAATAGTCTTGACTGGGACACTTCCTACATTAAAAAGGAATGATGCAAAAGAAATGATAGAAAAAAGAGGGGGAAAAGCTACATCTAGTGTAAGTAAATCGACAACATTTGTTTTGGCAGGAGAGGAAGCTGGTTCTAAACTTACTAAAGCAAATGATTTAGGTATTAAAGTTATAGACGAAGAGATGTTTTTAGAATTATTGAATTTATCATCGAAAGATGAAGTAAAAGCTATATTAGAGGGCTAAAAAGTCGTTTAATTTACTAGAAAACTACTATAATTAATGATAGAATAGTTCAGTAAGCTAATAAGACTGTGAAAAAGACAAAAATTAATATTTGACGAAACTAAAAATTATAAAAATAATTTTATAAAATATAAAAAATATAAGAAAGGATATAAAAAATGACCAGAAGTTATGATAGAAGTAATGACCAGATAAGACCTGTAAAGATAAGCAGAAATTATACAAAGTATGCAGAAGGTTCTGTTCTTATAGAAATGGGAGAGACAAAGGTTATATGTACTGCATCAGTAGAAGATAAAGTACCTCCCTTTTTAAGAAATAGTGGTACTGGGTGGATAAATGCTGAATACTCTATGTTGCCAAGAGCAACACAACAAAGAAAGATAAGGGATGCATCTAGGGGGAAAATCGACGGAAGAACACAAGAGATACAGAGACTAATAGGAAGAGCAATAAGGTCTGTTGTAGATTTGAATAAATTAGGTGAAAGAACTATATGGGTAGATTGTGATGTTATACAAGCTGATGGTGGAACTAGAACAGCGTCTATAACAGGAGCATTTGTAGCAGTTGCAGAAGCAATATATAAATTATATAAAGCAAAGACAATAAAAGAAATGCCAATAACAAACTTTGTATCAGCAATTAGTGTTGGTATAGTAAATGAAACACATATGATAGATTTATGTTACGAAGAAGATTCTAAAGCACAGGTAGATATGAATATAATAATGACTGATAAGTGTGAGTTTGTAGAAGTACAGGGTACTGGAGAAGAGAAGCCTTTTTCAAGAAAAGATTTAAATTTATTGTTAGAGTTAGGAGAAAAAGGGAATAAAGAATTAATAAGGTTTCAAAGAGAAGCTTTAGGTGAAATAGCAGATGAGATATTAGGTATGGAGTACGGTAATGAAGTAGTAATTGCTACTAATAATGCTCATAAGTTAGAAGAAATAGGCGAAATCTTAAAAGACTTTGAATATAAAGTATATTCTTTAAAAGATGTTGACCTAGCAGGTATAGAGATAGTTGAGGATGGAAAAACATTTGAGCATAATGCCTTAATAAAAGCTAGAACAATAGCCAAAAAAACTAAACTTATAGCCATATCAGACGATTCAGGTCTAGAAGTAGATGCTTTAGGAAAAAAACCTGGTGTTTATTCAGCTAGATATGCAGGAGAACATGCAACAGATGAAGAAAATAGAGAAAAGCTATTAAAAGCTATGCAAAATGTACCAATTAGTAAAAGAAATGCAAGATTCGTTTCTGCAATTGCAGTAGTTTTCCCAGATGGAAAAGAATTTGTAGTAAGAGGAATCTGTGAAGGAATAATAGGTTTTGAAGAAAAGGGTAAAAATGGCTTTGGATATGATAGCTTATTTATAGTAAAAGGATATAATAAAACTTTTGGTGAAATACCTAGTGTTATAAAAAATTCAATCAGCCACAGAGCAAATGCACTAAAACTTATGAAACAAGAGTTTATGAAAAGGGTAGTGAAGTAATGAAGATAGGCATAGTAAGTGACACACATATGATGATTAAAAATATGGAAAAAACAATACCATATTTGAAAGAATGTGACCTAATAATTCATGCAGGAGACAACTTTACAGACTCAAGATATATTCATAGTATGACTAATGTGGGAATTATTGCAGTTAAAGGTAATTGTGATTTTGATGCTGTTGAGGAAGAAGTTGTCTTTGAAGTGGCAAATAAAACTATATTTTTATGCCATGGAGATAAGTATGGTGTAAAATATGGAACACAGATGTTAGAAAACAAGGCAACTGAAGTTGGAGCTGATATAGTTATATTTGGTCATACCCATACTCCGTTTAGAGAAGTTAAAGATGATGTGCTTTACATAAATCCTGGAAGTACTTCACTTCCAAGAGGAGTATCGTATAAAAGTTTTGTTATTATGGACATAGAAGGTGATGACATAAATATTGAAGAAATACGCATATAAAGGTGTGTTTATCCAAAAAAACGGCAAAAAACGCTCAAAAAATTAAATTTTATCAAATAAGTACAACGATATTAATGGAACACTTGTAAATAAAAAAACTTATGTGATATAATTAAGTGGTTGAATTATAAATAGAATGAATTATGATACCATTATCGGGTATTACATAAATATCACTAGGAGGATTAGAAGGATGAAAGCAGAACTAATTAAAAAAGAGGGTAATAAAGTTACTTTAAAAATAACAGTAGATAACAATAAATTTGAAGCAGCAGTAAATAAGGCTTATAATAAAAGCAGAAATAAATATAATATACCTGGATTTAGAAAAGGTAAAGCTCCAAGAATTGTTATAGAGACTCAATACGGAAAAGGCATATTCTATAATGATGCTATAGAAATATTATTCCCAGAAGTTTATCCAGAAGCTATCAAGGAATTAGATATAGACCCAATAGACAATCCAGATTTAGATATAGAAGAAATAAGCAAAGATAATGGATTAGTTATGGTTCTTAATGTAGAAGTTAAACCAGAGTTTGAATTAGGAAACTACAAGGGTATAGAAATAGCTAAGGTTGAGAATACTGTAAGTGACGAAAATGTTGAAGCTAAACTACAAGAAATGGTTGAAAAAAATGCTAGATTAGTAAGTGTAGAAGATAAAGCTTTAGAAGATGGAGACACAGCTATAATAGACTTTGAAGGATTTGAGAATGGTGTAGCTTTCGAAGGTGGTAAAGGTGAAAATTATAACTTAGTTATAGGTTCAAACACATTTATACCAGGATTTGAAGAACAATTAGTAGGTAAAAAAGCTGGTGAAGAAGTAGAAGTTAATGTTACTTTCCCAGAAGAATACCACTCACAAGATTTAGCTGGAAAACCAGTTGTATTTAATGTGAAAATAAATGATGTAAAAGTAAAAGAATTATCTGCATTAGATGATGAATTTGCTAAAGATACTAGTGAATTCGATACTTTAGATGAATTAAAAGCAGATGTAAGAGCTAAATTAGAAGAAGAAGCTAAAAATAGAGCAGATGCAGAAACTAGAAATTCAGTAGTAGAAAAAGTTGCTGAAAATACAGAAATAGAAATACCAGAAGTTATGGTACAACATCAAATAGATAATATGTTAAACGAACTTAACTATCAATTACAATATCAAGGATTTGGATTACAACAATTATTAGAGATGACTGGTAGAACTATGGAAGAATTAAGAGAAGAGAGAAAAGAAGATGCTAAAAAATTAGTTAAATCTTCTCTAGTATTGGAAGCAATAACTAAAGCTGAAGGAATTGAATCAACAGAAGAAGAATTTAAAGCTGAGTTAGAAAAAATGGCTTCTGCTTACAATATGGAAATAGACAAAATAGAAGCTTCTTTAAGAGATGCTGATAAAGAAGATATAAAAGGACAAATAAAGATAAGAAAAACAATAGATTTATTAGTTGAGAATGCAACAATAGCTTAATAAAATAAACGCTAACTAATATAGTTGACGTTATAGAATGTTTAGTATATAATGATGTGCAAATATAATTTAGTTAAATGCGTATAATAATTTACAGTAGCTCAAAAAAAGCTACTGTAAATTATATAGAATAAAGGGGGTATGAAACCATGGCATTAGTACCTGTAGTTGTTGAACAAACAGGAAGAGGAGAAAGATCGTATGATATTTTTTCTAGACTATTAAAAGACAGAATAATCTTCTTAGGAGATCAAGTTAACGATGCCACAGCAGGGCTTATAGTAGCACAGCTATTATTTTTAGAAGCTGAAGACCCAGACAAAGATATACATTTATATATAAATTCTCCAGGAGGAAGTATAACTTCTGGAATGGCTATATATGATACTATGCAATACATCAAACCAGATGTAAGCACTATATGTATAGGTATGGCTGCTTCTATGGGAGCATTCTTGTTGGCAGCAGGAGCAAAAGGAAAAAGACTAGCACTACCAAATAGTGAAATAATGATACATCAGCCATTAGGTGGAGCTCAAGGTCAAGCAACAGATATAGAAATTCATGCAAAAAGAATTTTAAAAATAAAAGAAACTCTAAATGAGATATTATCTGAAAGAACTGGTCAGCCATTAGAGAAAATAAAAATGGATACTGAACGTGATAACTTCATGAGTGCAATAGAAGCCAAAGAATATGGTTTAATAGATGAAGTATTTACAAAGAGACCGTAGATAGAGAGAGGTGTTAATATGTCTAAATATGAAGAAAAACGACAATTAAAGTGTTCATTCTGCGGTAAAAATCAAGATCAAGTAAGAAGATTAATTGCAGGTCCAAATGTATACATTTGTGACGAGTGTGTTGAACTTTGTGACGAAAT
This sequence comes from Clostridioides difficile CD160, assembly GCF_000449425.2. Lineage (GTDB taxonomy): Bacteria > Bacillota > Clostridia > Peptostreptococcales > Peptostreptococcaceae > Clostridioides > Clostridioides difficile_E. The sequence continues at coordinate 105,258 of NZ_AVHW01000099.1, read as the reverse complement.
TATTCAAGAAGAGATAGAAGATACTATAGATGAAGATACTACATCATTACCAAAGCCAAAGGAAATGATGGAAATTCTAAATGATTATGTAATAGGTCAAGAAAAAGCTAAAAAAGCTTTATCCGTTGCAGTTTATAATCATTACAAGAGAATATACAGTAAAAAATCTAGTAACAAGGATATAGAAATTCAAAAGAGTAATATACTTTTATTAGGACCTACTGGTTCTGGAAAAACATTACTTGCTCAAACTCTAGCAAGAACTCTTAATGTACCTTTTGCAATGGCTGATGCTACATCATTGACTGAAGCTGGATATGTTGGAGAAGATGTTGAAAATATACTTCTAAAACTTATTCAAGCTGCTGATTTTGATATAGAAAAAGCTGAAAGAGGTATAATATATATAGATGAGATAGATAAGATTGCAAGAAAATCTGAAAATCCATCTATAACTAGAGATGTAAGTGGTGAAGGTGTTCAACAAGCCCTTCTAAAAATATTAGAAGGTACTGTTGCAAATGTTCCACCACAAGGTGGAAGAAAACATCCTCATCAAGAATTCCTAAAGATAGATACTACTAATGTATTATTTATATTAGGAGGAGCTTTTGATGGATTAGAAAAAATAATCCAAAAACGTGGTGGAGATAAAACACTAGGTTTTGGAGCTAAGATAGAAAGTAAAAAAGAATTAGATTTAGGGAAGTTATATGAAAAAGTACTTCCAGAGGATTTATTAAAATATGGTATAATACCTGAATTTATAGGAAGAATACCAGTTTTAGCTACTTTAGAATTGCTGGATGAAGATGCATTAATGCAGATATTACAAGAACCTAAAAATGCTCTAGTAAAACAATATAAAAAACTATTAGAGTTGGATGATGTTGAGCTAGAATTTGAAGATGGTGCGCTTCGTGCAATAGCTAAAAAGGCTATAGAAAGAAATACAGGAGCTAGAGGGCTTAGAAGTATAGTTGAAAGCGTAATGATGGAGACTATGTTTGAAGTACCATCTAGAGATAATATAAAGAAGGTTATAGTAACAGAGAAATCTGTGAACGAAGACTCAGTAAATCCTATCATAGTACTTAAGGATCAAGAGGAAAGTGCATAAGATGATGAAAAGGAGCTTTAAAGGCTCCTTTTTTTATGTTAATATGCTTAATATAAAACTAGATATTACATTATAAAAATGAGAGTAATATACCTAGAATACCAAAGACGAATACAATTGCAATAGAACCAATTTTTCCTTTATATAAAAGATAAAATGAAGCTATAAATGCAATTATTCCATATAAGTCCCAATTAACCTCTTTGGCAGATGAAAAAGCTGCTGATAATATGAATCCCAAAGTAATTGGTCTAAGAACCATCAATAAGTTTTCTACTTTTTTATTGTTTTTGAACTTAGAAAATAACTTTGATATAATAGTTAGACCTATTAACGCAAAAATCGTTACACCAATAGTTGCAGATAGAGAACCAAAGAAACCTGCAGTCTTAAATCCTACAAATGTAGCACTATTTATTGCTACAGGACCTGGTGTAGATTGTGATATAGCAAGTAAATCTAAGAATTCTTGATTAGTTATTAGGTGGTATTTAGATATAAATTCTTGTTGAATAAATGGTAGCATAGCATACCCACCACCAAAACTAAAGGCTCCTATTTTAAGGAATATTAAGAAGAGTAGTGTTATTTCTGACATAGACTATATACACCTCCTCCAATTATTAAATAAATAGGGCTTATATTGAATACACCAACAGATAAAACTGCTATAATTAATAGTAGTATGTTAGTTCTAGACTTTGGCAGTTTCTTAAACATGCTCGTAAAAGAATACAATATAAGAGCTATTACAACAGGGGCAACTCCCTTGAAAAATCCATCTAAAATTTTAGATGATGAATTTTTAAAATATAGATATGATAAAACTAAGACTATACAAAATGATGGTAAAGCAGAGCCTAAGGTACATATAAGAACTCCTGGTATACCATAAAGTTTATATCCTAATAATACAGATATATTAACTGCCAGCACTCCAGGGTAACTTTGAGCTATGGATAGAAAATCAATAAATTCTTCCTGCTCTAAAAGTTTTTGTTTGTTTACAAGTTCATCTTGTATAAGAGGAACCATAGCGTATCCACCACCAAATGTAAACGCACCGATTTTTAAAAAGGTTAAAAACAATTTCAACATAATAGAAACCTCCAAAAGATAAATAACATCTAAGTATACTAATATTAATATTATATCATAATAAAATAATAATATAATATGCTAAGAATTTATCATTAATGTTGAAAGTTAACCTATTCGAATATATAATATTAAAAGCAAAATAATTAGACTAGAAAAGGAGTAATGTTGATGGAACAAAATTATACTAAAATAGATCATGAATTACCATTAATTCCTCTAAGAGGATTAGCAATATTTCCATATATGATATTAAATTTTGACATAGGAAGAGAGATATCTCTTAAGGCTTTAGACCAAGCTATGATGGAGGAAGAACTTATATTTTTAACATCTCAAAAAGAAGCTGAAGTCGATGAGCCAGGAGAAGATGATTTTTATCATGTAGGAACAATCTGTAAAGTTAAACAAATGATAAAATTACCAGGAGATACAGTTCGTGTTTTAGTTGAAGGTGTATCAAGAGGTAGAGTAAAGCAAATAGAACAAGAAGAAGGGTACTTCAAAGCAGTAATAGAAGAAATAGTTTTTGATAGTGATAATCTAGATAGTGAGACAGAAGTTGAAATTGAAGCATTTGTAAGAAATGTATTTGATGCCTTTGAAGAGTATATAAATATTGGAAACAGAGTATCACCAGAAATATTAATATCTTTGGCTGATATAGAAGATGTCGATAGATTTATAGATACAATAGCTGCAAATATATATCTAAAGTCAAGTCAAAAACAAGAAATATTAGAAGAATTTGATATTAAGAAAAGACTTGAACTTATATATTCTATATTATTAGAAGAGATAGATATATTAAAAATAGAAAAAAAGATAACTTTAAGAGTTAAAAAACAGATGAATAAAGTTCAAAAAGAATATTATCTTAGAGAACAATTAAAAGCAATACAAAAAGAATTAGGTGAAGAAGAAGATATAAATTCTGAAGCTGATGAATATAGAGAAAAGCTTAAGAAAATAAAAGCACCTAAAACAACTAAGGAAAAGATAGAAAAAGAAATAGATAAATTTTCAAAGATATCTTCAATGTCTCCAGATGTATCTGTAAGTAGAAACTACTTGGATACTATCTTTTCATTGCCATGGAATAAAGAGACAAAAGATAAACTGGATATAAATAAGGCAAATGCTATATTAGATGAAGACCATTATGGCTTAGAGAAAGTAAAAGAAAGAATATTAGAATACCTAGCTATAAGAACACTTGCTAAATCACTTAAAGGTCCTATAATATGTTTAGTTGGTCCTCCAGGAACAGGAAAGACATCTATAGTAAAATCAATAGCTAGAGCATTGAATAGAAAGTTTGTAAGAATATCTTTAGGTGGAGTTAGAGATGAAGCAGAAATAAGAGGTCATAGAAGAACGTATGTAGGTTCAATTCCAGGAAGAATAATCAATGGAGTAAAAGAAGCACAAACAAAAAATCCTGTATTTTTATTTGATGAGATAGATAAAATGGCAGCAGATTATAAAGGTGACCCAGCTTCAGCAATGCTAGAAGTATTAGACCCAGAGCAAAATAAGGATTTTGTAGACCACTACTTAGAAATACCTTTTGATTTATCAAAAATACTATTTGTTACAACAGCAAACAGTTTAGGTAATATACCAAGACCATTATTAGATAGAATGGAAGTAATAGAAGTATCTGGATATATAGAAGAAGAAAAACTAAATATAGCAAAAAAATACTTACTTCCAAAACAAATTAAAGAACATGCTTTAAAAGAAAACTTCATAAAAATGGATGATGAGACTTTAAGAAGCATAATAAATCATTATACAAGAGAAGCTGGTGTGAGAACACTAGAGAGAACTATTGGTAAAATTTGTAGAAAAGTTGCAAAAAAATATGTTGAAGACCCAACTCTTGAAGAAGTTGTTGTAAATAAGTCTGATTTGGAGACATATCTTGGAAAAGACATCTTTAAATATCAACTTGCAGAAGTTAATCCTCAAATAGGACTAGTAAATGGTCTTGCATGGACAGCAGTTGGTGGAGTTACACTTGAAGTAGAAGTAAATGTACTTAAAGGTAAAGGAGAAATTGTATTAACTGGAAAACTAGGGGATGTTATGAAGGAATCTGCTAAGACAGGTATCTCTTATATAAGGTCAATAGTGGACAAGTTTGATATAGACCCAGACTTTTATAAGACAAATGACATCCATATACACATTCCAGAAGGTGCTGTTCCAAAAGATGGGCCATCAGCTGGTATAACTATGGCTCTTGCAGTGATTTCAGCACTTACTAAAAGACCTGTTCCAGGCAATATAGCTATGACAGGAGAGATAACTTTAAGAGGTAGAGTCCTAGCAGTAGGAGGAGTTAAAGAAAAATTATTAGCAGCTCACAGAGCTGGCATAACAAAAGTCTTAATTCCTAAAGAATGTGAAGCTGACTTAGATGAAATACCAGAAAATGTAAAAGAAAAAATGGAGTTTGTACTCGTAGAACACATGGATGAAGTATTGGAACAAGCTTTATTAAAGAGTGGTGAGAAGAATGAAAATTAGAAGTTCAGAGATAACTATGAGTGCTGTGAATAAATCACAGTATCCGGCAGAAGGAATTCCAGAGATAGCATTAGCTGGTAGGTCAAATGTTGGAAAATCATCAATAATAAATACATTGCTTAATAGAAGAAACTTTGCTAGAACTAGTCAAACACCAGGAAAAACTAGAACTATAAACTTTTACCTAATAAATAATGAGTTTTATTTTGTGGACCTTCCAGGCTATGGATATGCAAAGATAGCTAAGTCTGAAAAAGAAAAATGGGGAGGTATAATGGAAAGATATCTAGAAAGTAGACAAGAATTATGTTCTATACTTCTACTTGTAGATATTAGACATGAGCCTACAGCAGATGATAAGCTTATGTATGAATGGATAAAACACTTTGGATACAACTGTGTAGTTATTGCAACTAAGGCAGATAAAATATCTAGAGGGCAATATCAAAAACATATAAGTATAATAAGAAAAAAATTGCAACTGGAAAGTAGTGAAAAAGTAATTCCTGTTTCTTCATTAAAAAAGACTGGTGTTGAAGAACTATGGGAAGAAATTGTAAATCAATACAATCAACATGGATATGAGATAACAGTAGATTAAATTTAAAATATCAAATGTTGGCATAATACTTGTTTAGATAATCTATATAAGATTAGATTAGTTTTAATTGTATTAATATCAAAATAAAATATAGGATGCCTCAAAATGGTTTTAATGGTCATTTTTTGGCATCCTTGTTGTTTATAAGCAATAAATATTAGCAATTTATTGTTAAAAATTATAAAACTTAGCAAAACTACTATAAATTAATGTAGATTAGTATATTTAAAAATTTATTCACTAATGAAATAAGCAATAAATTTTATTTAAGAAATAGATTTATCTGTTTTTCTCATAAAGAAAATAGTTAGTATAAGTCCTATAAAGCATACTGCTGCTGCAATCCAATAAGATTGATTACTAGCTGTGACATAAGCTGATGTATGGCTTTTAAAATTTTGATTATATGTAAGGCTTTGTGCAAAGAAACTACTAAAAAATGCTGTTCCAAGAGCAAATGATAAATTACGAACAGTTGCAAGAAAGCTACCTCCATATCCCTGTTTTTGTGGAGGGACATCTGCAAGGATACTACTATTGTTTGGTGAACTAAAAGCACCTAGTCCAAGTCCAAAAATAACTAAACATGCAATTAGAAGGAACAATGGTGAATCTGCCTTTAAAAGTGCCATTCCAACAAGGGAAATAGTCATAAATGAAAAAGATGCTGTTAAAATATTCTTTGCACCATGTTTATCAGAAAGAGAACCTGCAATAGGAGCTATAAGTACCATAATAAGTGGATGTACAGTCATTACAGAACCAGCCATCATAGGAGATAAATTTTTTAATTGCTCTAAATAAAACGGAAGTAGGAAAGACACTGCCATTTGAGGAAAATAACAAGCTATTCCGATAATGTTACCTACAGTGAAATTTCTATTTTTAAATAGAGGTAAGTCAATAAAACTTTGTTCAAATTTTACTTCTCTTAATGCCAACAGTAAGAATATTATAAGTGATGCTATTCCTAGTACAATCTTGTATCTCCCTTTCCATTCATCGCAAGTAATATAAGTGTAGTACAAGTTGCAAATAGTAGAAGACCTGGAATATCAAAGCTATTATTTTGTTCATCTAAAACAGGTCTAGGAAGAAATTTAATTCCAAGAAAGACTGCTACAATGCCAATAGGTATATTGATAATAAAAATAGAAGGCCATCCGAAATGTTCTAAAAGTATCCCTCCAATTACGGGACCACTCATATTTCCTATACCAACTACAGCTCCAGTGATTCCTATAGCCTTTCCTTTTTCATTTGCTGGAAATGCATTAGAAACTATGCCAAGTCCAGTTGCCATTAAAATACTTGCTCCAACTGCTTGAAATATTCTTGAGGAAATTAATGTTGATAAATTGTGTGATATACTACACAGAAAAGAACCTATTGTGAATACAAAAAATCCTAACGTGTATAGTCGATTTGAGCCTACTTTATCACCGAGTTTTCCAAAAAATAACATAGTAGCTGTTACGACAAGCATATAAGCTGTTACAACCCACTGAATTTGTGACATGTTAATTTTAAAGTCAGTAGCGATTGTAGGATTTGCGATATTTAGTATACTTCCATCAAGAGTAGACATAAATACACCAATACAGATGATAATTAATACTATCCATTTTTGTTTCATGATAACACTCCAATCTTTTATATAATAGATTTTATAAGTACAGAATGGTTATAAAATAAACAACAAAAAAGCACCTACATCTTAGGTACCTCGAATGTGTTTAATTTCATGAATAAATACGGTAGTTGAAGGAGTTGTATAGATTACTCATGCAAAATTACATAAAGGTACTCATATACTATTTTCTTCTACCATCCAGATTTTACTGTCGGCTTTGGAATCTGACCAAATTATGCCATAAGGCTCGCGGGCTTTTACCGCCGATAGGGAATTTCACCCGTTTCTGAAGAAAAACAGATGTATTTTGTAATATTATTTTAACATAAAATTACAACGGAAACAATTGGATTTAAACAATACACAACTATATTACTGTATAAAGAGTGAAATTATATTCATACATAAAAGTATATAAAAGTTAAATCACATAGTATGGAAATCTACTATAATTAGATAAAATTAATTTGTTATTGGTATTGAATGATAAGTTTTAGATTTATCAAAAGCATAAAGCTGTAACAAAACTCGTATAATATTAATATCTTAATTAAGAGATATTGTAAATTATGAGGAGGCGCTAATATGGAAGGAAAGGTAAAGAAGGCATTTCCAGGTGGGAACACATCACAAGGCTCATATTCTTTTTTTGAATATATAATTCCTGAAAATGTAAAAAGAGTTTTTTGTTTAAAAGGTGGACCTGGAGTAGGAAAATCCTCACTTATGAAAAAAATTTATAAAGAATTTTTAAATAGAGGATATGATATCGAATTATATAACTGTCCTTCTGACCCAAGTTCATTGGACGGTGTGGTTATAAAGGAATTAGGCGTGGTACTTATGGATGCAACTGCTCCGCACACTATGGACCCAAAGCTACCAGGAGCTTTGGACGAGATAATTAATTTAGGTGATTACTGGAATACAGAAGAGTTAGAAAAAAACAGACAAGAAATATCAGGATACGATAAAGATATTAGTAATGCATTTAAAAGAGCATTTAAGTTTTTAAAAGCATCAGAACCAATCTTTAGAGATATAGAGGAAAAGTATTCTGACTGTATGGATTATGGTAAAGTGAATCTAGTTACAGAAGAACTTATTAAAAAATTGTTTGATAGAGTTGAGAGCACAGGTAATTTAAAAAAAGCAAAACATTTATTTGGTTCAGCCATAACTCCTGTAGGATGTTTAGATTATACAGAAAACATTTTAAAAGATGTAAATAAGGTGTATTATTTAGATGGAGAAATAGGAACTGGGAAAACTACATTATTAAATAAAGTGTATAAAAAAGCTATTGAAAAAGGTTTAAATGTAGAAGTTTATCATTATCCACTTATTCCTGAGAAAATTGAGACTGTATTATTAACTGACTTAGATATAGGTATAACTATAAGCACAACTTTTAAAGAAGAGGAGACAATTAATTTAAATCAATTTTTAAATAGGGAAAAATTACTTAAATATGAAGAAGACATTAAATTTGATGAAAAAGTTTTGGATGATTTAATTTGTTGGGCAGTGTTAAATCTTAAGAGAGCTAAGTCTAAGCATGATATTATAGAAAGTTACTATATTCCTAACATGAGATTCGATGAAGTTGGAAAGTTAAGAGACAAACTAGTTAAAAGAATTTTAAAATATGAGAAAAATGTATAAGAACATATATATTAAATTAGATATTAATTATAAAATATGATTTTTAGTAAACTGGCGTAGCTTTGAAGCTATGCCAGTTTGCCGTTTTTGATACAATTAAGAAATAATTATTAATTAATAGAGATTTTTATATAAAAAATTAATATTCTAGAAATAATTTTACAAAAAATATCTTACTTAGCTATAATATCTTTAGTTTGAGTTAACGTGTGATAATGGAATATCCTTTTCAAAGTTATGCTTTTATAATAATACAAAAAAATGTTTATTGAAAGTTCTCGTATTTTGTAAATAAGATTTAGGGATATATACTTGGTATTAGTAATTTAGTGATAGGAGTTCAATGTATGATATTATATACTAAAGATGAATTTTAATATATAACTTTGATATAATAAACATATGTAAATGTTAAATGGTTAATTAAATAAACTTATCATATAAAAATAAATTTGTAAGGAGCAATACAGTATGAAAAAACAATATGTGTTTATAATACTATCAAGTACTATTTTAGGTATACTTGTTGGAACCATATTTAGAGATTATAGTAATGAACAAACAGTTTATACAAGTAAAGATAAGTCAATAAGAAAAGAAATAAAATTGACAAGAAAGTCTATAAAGGAATTAACAAAAGAAAAAGATAAATTAGATGAAGCAATTAATTCAATGAAAAAAAATCAAAAAAATTCTGAAAAAATCTCAGAAATAGAAACTCTTAGAGATAGCCTATCATATTCAGATGTGAAAGGTAGCGGAATAATATTAAGTATAGACGCTATAGATGAAAAAACAGGGAATATAGCCAATAGTATAGACTATAATAAAATACTTGTAAAAGTCATAAATGAATTAAAAGTAAATGGAGGAAAATACATAGAAATAAATGGTCAAAGAATCAATCAGTATTCAGAAGTTGTACTTGCAGGAAGCCACATAAATATAAATGGAGTTCCTGTAGCACAACCTTATGAAATAAAATGCATTGGGGATAAAGATAAACTATCTAATTATGTAGATAAAGGCAGTAAATATCTAGATAGTATACAAACTACTTATCCAATGAAAGTAAGTATAAAAGCTGAAGAAAATATCTCTATGAAAAAAATGAATATACCTAATAAATTAAAGTATATAAAGGGTGATTAAGATTATATTAGAGGAAAGCAGTTTGCCAATGTTAATACCAGAAAAACTTGCAAAAAAATATAATGTATTTCCAGTAGAATTTCAAGATGATAATTTAGTAGTAGAAATAGAAGATGAAGATATATACGCTCTACAGGATTTAAGATTAGCTACAGGGAAAGAAATTATATTGAAAAAAGAGAAAAAAGAACTTATAAGTGAGAAAATTGATAAATATTACAATAACTTTGAACTTGATGAGGATTATGCAAAAAAACTATTTGAAAATCTTTTAGAAAAGGCTATGAAAGAAAATGCAAGTGATATACATATAGAACCATTTAAAGAGCATTTAATAGTGAGAATGAGGGTAGATGGAGAACTAAAGGAAGTATCAAAGTTTTTAATTGATATATATCCATCATTATCTACTGTCGTAAAATTAAAGGCCTCAATGGATATAACGGAAAAAAGACTTCCTCAAGATGGTAGAGTGGATGTAAAGTTAGGTGGGAACTTAATTGATATTAGGGTTTCATCAATACCAACTGTCTATGGTGAAAAAATTGTTTTAAGAATACTTAATAGAGATACTTTCTTAAAAGATAAGATAGAACTTGGATTTTCAGACGAAGCAATAAAATCTATAAATAATATAATAAATAAAAGAGCAGGGATATTATTAGTTACAGGCCCTACAGGTAGCGGAAAAACTACAACAGTATATTCCTTATTAAATGATTTAAAAGGCATAAAGAAAAATATAATGACCATAGAAAATCCAGTAGAGTATAAGATGGATGGTATAAGTCAGATTCAAGTGAATTCAAAAGTAGGATTAAGTTTTGATGTGGGTCTTAGAGCGATATTAAGACAAGACCCAGATATAATAATGGTTGGAGAAATAAGAGATGCAGAAACAGCTAAAATAGCAGTAAGAGCAGCTATAACAGGTCATTTAGTTATAAGTACTTTACACACTAATGATGCAGTGTCTTCTATAGCTAGGTTATTAGAAATGCAAATACCACCATATCTTTTGAATGCATCTCTTATAGGTGTTATCTCTCAAAAATTGGTTAGAAAAGTTTGTAATCATTGCAGTCATGAGATTATGATAAAAGATAATTTTAGTGGAGATGTAAATACTAAAGTAGCTGTAGGTTGTGAGAGATGTAATGACAAAGGGTATTTTGGAAGGACGGCAATTTATGAAATATTAGAAGTCAATGATGATATAAAGACATGTATAAGAAATATGGATGATTCTAGTACTATAAAAGATGTTGCACAAAAAAATGGAATGATAACATTTGAAGATAGTTGTAAAAGATTAATAAATGAGAAAATTACTACATTAGAAGAATGTTTAGTAGTAAATGAAATGATTTAATTTAATTGTATAGTTAACTTTCATTTAAATAGTTAGACTTCATTTAATCTACTTTAATTAAAGTATTTGAGTATAAATTATACTTAAGTGAGAAAAAGTTAAATGTATTAAATTAGAAAATATTAAGTTTATTTAATTATAATTAATATAATTTGGAAGGAATTATAGTACATGAGATTATCTAAAAGTATATTTTATAATTTAGAAAAGCTTTATTTAGTATTAAATAGAATTAGTGATAAAGAAGTTAGAGTAATTTGCAAAGAGATAGGTATATTACTAGAATCTGGATGTGAGATTACGAAGATATTTGAAGTCATTGAGGGGCAGTCTAGTAAAAAGGTAAAAAATTTGCTTAACATAGTATCAAATCACATCCAAAAAGGTAACTCAATAGCAGAATCATTTCAGATAACAGGTACATTTTCTAAATTTTTTATAAGCATGATAAGAGCAGGAGAAACTAGTGGAAACCTAGATGTAATAATGAATGATTTATCTAATTATTATGATAAAGAACACAAATTAAAAATGAAAATAATAAATATTTCAATCTATCCAATAATACTTATAATATTATCTATCGTATCAATGATATTTATATTAGTATTTGTAATACCTAATTTTCAGGTGGTTTTTACAAGCAATGGAATTGAACCACCTTTAATAACTAGAGCCTTAATAGTAATATCTACAATAGTTACAAATAATCTAGGTTTTCTGATGCTCAGTTTTATATTATTTTTAATAGTAACTATTTACTTTTTTATAACAAATGATAAAATAAAAAGATTGATTAATTCTCTGAAATTTAAGGTGCCTTTTATAAGAAGAATTAATCAGTTGGTAGCTACAACTAGATTTTCTAGAGCATTGTCTATCTTAATTAGTAGTGGAATACAAATTGTGGAAGCTATAGAAATGTCAGCAAGTGTTGTAGATAATGAATTTATTTGTGAAAGACTAAAGATTTCTAATAATTATATAAAAAAGGGAAATGGTATAGGTAAGTCCTTAAATCTAGCAAATATTTTTCCTAAATTATTTATTTCAATGGCAAACACAGGAGAAGAAAGTGGAAAATTAGATAAAAGTTTAGATGTAATAAATAAATTTTATGAAAGTGAATTAAATAATAAAATAGAACAAATAATGAAATTTATAGAACCTATTTTAATTATTTTTATGGGATTAATTATTGGAATTTTTATTTTGGCGATGGTTATTCCAATGTTCGATGCAGTTACTAGTTTTTAGGATAAAAAATAAATTTTATTAGAGAAAACTTTTAAAAGGAGAGAATATTTAATTGATAAATAAAAAACGAAAAGGATTTACACTCGTTGAAATGATTGTAGTAGTAACAATTTTAGGTGTTATATCTAGTATAGCATTAGTTAAATACAGCAAGGTTCAAGAAAGTGCTAAGCTAAATGCAGATTATACAAATGCTGCAAACATAGTAACCGCAGCTAGTATGGCTATTAATGATGATGAAAATATAGCAGAATCTCTAAGTGTAGAGTCTTTAAAGGAAAAAGGATATTTAAATACTGTTCCAGTTCCTCAAAGTACATCAGGTAAATTTGAACTTGTTATAAATGATAGTGGTACAGATATAAGTGTAAATATAAATTCTAAACAATTCTATCCAAAGTAGTATTATTTATATCTATATATTTTAGAGTTTAATTAAAGGAGAGGATTATAATTAAAAAAATTTTAAATTTAGAGATAAACGATGATTATATAAGGATTGTATTTTTAAGAAAAAATCATAAAAAAATTTTTATAGATAAGTCAGTTACAAAAGAGATTAACTTTAATATAAAAAATGATAGTAATGAGGTTGTGAGGATTAGATACATAGAAGATGTAGTTAGACTTGTAAAAGAGGAGATAGCTAAATCAAAAATATCATATAAAAATGTATACTTTAATATTCAAATTCAAGATATAGTTATTAGGAATATTGAAGTTATAGATACTAAGAAAAAAAGAGACATATTAAATATGATTGAATTTGAAATAACACAATACATTCCGATAAATATAAATAACTATTCAATAAAATACAAAGTTATAAATTCTAGCCATGATAAATTGAATATACAAGTGATTCTTTTTCCAAAAAGTATTATTAAATTAATTAAGAGCATTTCAGAAAATCTAAACTTAAACCCAAAGGCTATAAATATAAATTTTGATATACTACAAAAACTCATAAACTTAGACTTGATAGAAGATTTTTTAGAAGAAGGAGTATTTATAGAGTGTAAAAAAAATCAGTTTATTATAAATCTAACAAGAGATAAAAAAATAGAAGAAACATACTTACTATCAAAAGAAATAAAATCTTATGAATCAGTAAAGAAGCTATTAAGTAGTTTTAAGTGCATTTATTACTATGGAATAGAAAATTATTTTGTTGAAGAATACTTTAAAGATACAGATAGGTATATTGAAATAAGTCCATTGAAATTAAAAGATAAAGTAACAGTAGAAAATAATTATGATAAAGGTTTAGAAGGTAGCAGTATAAATTATATAAGTAGTATAGGAATGATTATTTAAATGAAGCCTTGTAAAACTATAAATTTTCTCAATGGATTAAAAGAAACTAAGCCATATAATAAAGTATATAAACTAATAATAGTCTTAATTTTAATGTGTGTTATATTCAAATCGTTTATATATTTAAACTCTATAAGCGAACTTAAAAATTACATAAGTCAAAATACGTCAATAAAAGAATCAAAACAGGCTATACCAATGACTGAAGAGAATAGAGAGCAATTCTCTAAAATAAAATTTAATGAAATAAAAAAAATATATGAGACAGTTGGAATAAATAATATTACTAGAATATCCATAGATAAAAATAAACTGGAAGTGGAAGGAGTATGTAATGATTTAGATGTTTTAAATAATCTAAGAAAAATAAAGTACATAAAATATTATCATATAGATAGCATTGTAAGAGATGGAGAATATTACAAATTTAAAATAAAAAGTTAGATGGGTGATTATTTTTGAGATTAAATAATAGAGAAAAAAATCTACTTAAAATATTGTTCATATTAATTATTATATTAGCAACTAATATAATATTAAGTCCACTAGAAAAAAACTTAACTAGTTTGAAGAAAGAAAAACAAAATTTAATAAATAAAATAAATAAGCAAGATAATTATCAAATAAAGGACAATAATTATAAAGATGATAAATATATAGAAAATGTTGAATTAAATGAAAATGAAGAATTGAAAAGTAATTTTAATAATTCATTTTTAGATAAAAAAACAAATAAAGATATGGTATTATTAGTAGAAAATGAACTGAGAGACATAGTGAACATAGAATATATTAATCAAGAGAGTGGTTTGGATAATAACAATAAAAAACAAGTTAATTTAGAAATAAAAGTCAATGGTGAACTTGAAAATGTATTGAAACTTGAAGGTTTAATGAAGACTTTGAAGTTAAGTAATAAACTTGAAAAAGTAGAAATTAACAAATTAAAAACTAGTAATTTAGACGTCCAAAATATTTCTAATGGAGATAAACAAGGAAAAGACAATATTGTTGAATGTAAAATGACAATTAGAGTCACATAACAAAAAAGAATAGATAAAGTAAAAAACTATTATCAATTAATAAAATTTTATAGAGGAATTAGTTTTACGATAATTCATTTCTACAAGAGGGATTGTTAGTGATTTTATCGAAATCCTAATTAAAGTTAATATATTATACCAAAATATAAGTAAATTTAAGAGAATATTTACTTATACTATAGATTGATTAATAAAAAAATGGTATAATAACAAATTGTACTTTAATTTAATAATAAGGGAGTGGAAGTCATATTGTTAGGGAGAAATGAGCTATGCCCTTGTGGAAGTGGCAAAAAATACAAGAAATGTTGTTTAAATAAAGATATTGTTTCAGAAAGAGCATGCAGAAAAACTGAACTTTCACAAAAACAATATACAGATTTATATTCAAAGTTATATGATTATTCAAGACAGGACAGATTCAAAGACGAATGTGAAAAAGCTAAAGAAATGTTTTATATAATGCAAAATGATAGTGTAAATGAAAAATTTGAAAGATTTTTTAATACTTATTTAATACAAGACCACATAATGGAAAATAAAAAGGTCATGACTGTTGGGTTTCTTGAAGAAAATGGTGCAAACTTAAGCCAATCGGAAGTATCAATATTAAAAAGTTTGTTTGAATCATATGTAAGTATTTATGAAGTAAAAGAAGTTTCTTCTGGAAAAATAGTATTAAAAGATTGTCTAAGTGGGAATGAACTTTACACAGAAGATGTAAAACTTCTAAGAAGTTTTAAAAGCGGAAGTTGTATGATAGCTAGAATTATTGATATTGAAGGAACTAACATACTGATAGATGTAACTATAAGTATATCAAATGAAGTTAAAGACATAATTTTAAAAGATGTTATGAATTTATTTAATCAATATCAAGACTTATACAAAGATATGAAGACTTTCTTAATCTATCATACACATATACTATACAAGTATATACAACAGCTTTTAGACCCAAGTATAGCTGAATACTTAAAGAGAGAAAGAGATAAGAAGAAAACAAAAGTTAATTCAGAAAATGAATTAGCTGAAGTAGAGTGCAAAGTTTTAGATACTCTTAAAGAAAATGTAGAAAAAGAAAATATAGATGCCTGTATAGAGTTTTGGAATGAGTATAAGAAAAAACATGAAAATATAAAAGGAGCTGAAAATGGTTGGGCAGCTGCTGTTGAATATTATGTTAAGAAAGAAGCAGGACAACCTATAACTCAAGTACAAATATCAAAAAAATACGATATAAGTTCCAGTACGTTAGGAAAAAGATACAAAGATTTAAAAATATCTTAATTAATTATGAAAAGCTTTAAGTCATAGATAAAGAATATATAGTATAATATATGTATAATGTTGAGAAAGAGGTATTAATAATGAGTCTTAGTTTAGGAAATGCAATTGCTGTGTCAACGAACTTTATAAAATCTAATCCAGCAGTACCTGTGTACAATGGAGAAGAAATATATGCGGTTATTTATCATATAGAAATAGGATATAATAATGGTGTATCACCTGATACCAAACAATATATAATAATAGACTATAAAGAGTTCGATTTATCTATGGATAAAAAAAATGAACTAATAGAAATAGCAAAAGAATACTGTAAATCTAAAGGTATTATAGAAAATGAAAACCTTGAAATAAATCTTTTAGATAATGAAGAAGCAGAAAACTTCTTAGAAAAGGTATTTAATAACATGAAAGTTATAAGAGGTCTTATAACTAAAAGAGGATAAATAAATGGACTATGTAGGAATAGAAAATATAACACCTTATGAAAATGTATATGAATTTAGTGTGTATAAATATGATGATGAAATCACTTTAGGTAGTGAAGAGTTATATGTGTGTGAATTAAGGGTTATATTAATTAAAGTGAATTCTCTGTATGTTGAAAGATTGAATAAGTCAGTTGAAGCAATGGTCTTAGTAAAAAACTTGAAAAAAGATTTAGATAAAGCAATTGTTGTAAATAAAATAAAGAATTTTGTGTTAGACGAGATTTGGGTAGAAAATCTAGTAAAAGAGAATATAGAAGTTATATTTGTAGAAAGCTAGGAATAACCCTAGCTTTTTTATATTACAATCTAAGAGAGGAAAACAATATGTTAAGAGTATCTAATATAAAACTTGGAATCGATAAAGATATATCTTTATTAAAAGATATTGTACTTAAGAAGCTTAGAATAAAAGAAAAAAACTTAGTTAAATATAGTATATATAAAGAATCTATAGACGCTAGAAAAAAAGGAAAAATGGAGTTTGTTTATTCTGTAGATGTAGAAGTTAAAGACGAAGATAAAATACTCAGTTCAAAAATAAAAGATGTAACAAAAATAAAGGAAATCAGATATACAAATGTGACTATGGGTAATAAAAAATTGAAGAATAATCCTTTAGTAATTGGTAGTGGACCAGCAGGTTTGTTTGCAGGTTTAATTTTAGCTCAAATGGGGTATGAACCAATCCTACTTGAAAGAGGTCTTGATGTAGACAATAGAACTAAAGATATAAGTGATTTTTGGACAACTAGAAAGTTTAAGAATAATTCAAATGTTCAATTTGGAGAAGGTGGAGCAGGAACTTTTTCAGATGGTAAACTTACAACAAGAATAAAAGATATACGATGCAGAAAAGTATTGGAAGAATTAGTTCAATTTGGAGCTCCAGATGAAATATTATACTCACATAAGCCACATGTAGGAACAGATATATTAAAAAATGTAGTTAAAAATATAAGAAATGAAATAATAAATCTAGGTGGTCAAGTTAGGTTTAATTCAAAAGTGACTGATGTAGTTGTATCAAATGATTCTATACAATCTGTAATGATAAATGGTATTGAAAAAATAGATACAGATACAGTTATATTAGCTGTTGGACATAGTGCAAGAGATACTTATGAAATGTTGTATTCAAGAGGTGTAAAAATAATTCAAAAACCTTTTGCAATAGGAGCTAGGGTTGAGCATCCACAGGATTTAATAAATAAAGCACAATATAAGGAGTTTTACAATCATCCTAGACTAGGAGCAGCCGATTATAGACTTATAGAGCATGTTTCAAATGGAAGAACAGCATATACCTTTTGTATGTGCCCAGGAGGTAGTGTCATAGCATCTGCATCAAATGACTTTGAAATAGTTACAAATGGTATGAGCGAACATGCAAGGGACAAGGTAAATGCAAATAGTGCATTTTTAGTAAATGTAACTCCAGAAGACTTTAATAGTGATAATCCTCTAGCAGGTGTACATTTCCAACAAGAATATGAAAAATTAGCTTTTGAATTAGGTGGAAAAAATTACAATGCACCAGTTCAACTTGTTGGGGATTTTATCAATAATAAAGCATCTACAAATTTAGGTAGTGTTGAGCCATCATATAGACCTGGATATACACTTACAAATTTAAGTGAATGTTTACCTAGTTTTGTAACAGAAACTATGAGAGAGGCATTCATATCTCTTGATAAAAAATTGAATGGATTTGCAATGTATGATGCTGTTTTAACTGGAGTAGAGACTAGGTCATCATCACCAATAAGAATAGTAAGAGATGAGGATACTTTAGAGTCAGTAAGTGTTAAGAATCTATATCCATGTGGTGAAGGTGCTGGATATGCAGGTGGGATAGTCACAGCAGCAGTTGATGGTATAAAATGTGCAGAAAAAATAATACAAAAATACACTAATAATACAAAAATTTAACATAAATTTAATGATTTTTTAATATTTAACATGAATTTAACATTATCACTCCTATAATTTGATAAAATACAATAGGTTATAAAAATTTTTAGATACAGTAATCTCTTTACAAGGAGGAAATAATTTGAACATTATAATAAGTCTAATGGGTGGATTAGGTCTATTCTTATATGGTATGAACCTTATGGGAGAAGGTCTACAAAAATCTGCTGGGACAAAGCTAAAAAAGATAATAAAATTACTTACTAGTAACCTATTTATGGGAGTTTTAGTAGGTACAGGAGTTACAGCAGTAATACAAAGTTCAAGTGCTACTACTGTAATGGTTGTTGGTTTCGTAAATGCAGGCATAATGACATTAAAGCAGGCAATTGGGGTAATAATGGGTGCCAATATAGGTACTACTGTTACAGCCCAATTGGTATCTTTTGATTTAACTGGTATGGCTCCAGTAGCATTAGGTATAGGTATCATACTTTATTTATTTGGAAATAAGCCTAGGATAAAAAATATAGCCGAAATACTTATAGGTTTTGGTATATTGTTTACAGGTATGGATTTTATGAAAATGGCAGTTGAGCCATTAAGAGACTATCAAGGGTTCACTGACTTACTAGTTACATTTGGTAGATATCCACTACTTGGATTATTATTGGGATTTGGAATTACAGCAATAATACAAAGTTCAAGTGCATCTATGGGTATGTTGGTTGCACTGGCAGCAGAAGGTCTAGTGCCATTATCAGCAGCATTGCCAATTCTTTATGGTCAAAATATTGGGACATGTGTAACTTCGCTGTTATCGAGTATTGGTGCCAATAAAAACGCACGAAGAGCAGCTATGATGCATCTAATCTTTAATGTTTTAGGAACGGTGATATTCTTAATATTATTAAATAAGCCAGTAGTAAACTTGGTTACAAGTTGGGACCCAAGTAATGTTGCAAGACAAATAGCTAATACACATACACTGTTTAATATAATATCTGTCTTAATACTTTTACCATTTACAAAGCTTATCATAAAGCTAGCAATAAGACTTGTTCCTGATAAAGAAGGCGATATAGATGAAGATGAAGCTAAGACTATTAAATATATAGATGATAGAATGATAGAAACTCCTTCTATAGCTCTTGCAAATACGATAAAAGAAACACTTCGTATGGGTGAAAAGGCTAAGGAAAGTTTAAATGCTTCTATGGAGGCTTTAGTAGAACATGCAACTGAAAAAATAGACAAGACATATAGGCGAGAGAGATTAATCAATGATTTGCAGAAAGCTATTTTGAATTACTTACTTAAACTTTCAAAAGCACCTTTAGATGATGATTCGAGAGAAGTTGTGGATACCTTGTTTAACACAGTTAATGATATAGAAAGAATTGGTGACCATGCTAAAAATATAGCTGAATTATCACAAGTTGCAATAGATTCAAATATTTCTTTCTCAGAAGAAGGACAATCTGAACTTGATGTTATGTACAATAAGGTTGTTTCAGCATATACTTATGCATTAGAATCAATGAGAACTGATAATGTAGATTTGGCTTGCAAGGTTATAAAAATCGAAGAGCAAGTTGATATAATGGAAAAATCTTGTAGAGCTAATCATATGTATAGATTGAATAATAATCTATGTAGTATAGAGAATGGAGTTATTTATTTAGATGTAATAAGTAATCTAGAGAGAATATCTGACCATGCTGTCAACATAGCACAACAAGTTATAGCTAAGAGATTAGGAAATGATTAAAAATAATATAAGAATTAAAATATAAATGAAAGAGAAACTCTAAATGATAAGTTTAGAGTTTTTTTTTATTGGTTATTTATAATTCAACTATCTGATTGTATAACTATTCCAATAAGGAGACTTTAATACTGCATCATAAATTTAGTACTAGATTTTTCCATAAAAATTTTACCTACAACTTAAATCTATTTAAATTTACATGTAAGGACGTATAAACTGTATTTCAATTAATTTAAACAAAGCATTATTTCTTGTCAATCATCCATATAGCATGTTTTAATTTTCTGTGAAATACAGATGATATACTATTTTTAATAACTTTATTTGATTAAAAATTTATAATTTATAGATAGTTATAGTATTTAGAAGAATCGATTTCCTGATAACAAATGGTGATATATGTATAATTTTGTGGCAAATTTTAAAAAAAAACACCCATATTTTATGTTATAATCTCTTTAAAACGAATATGCTGAAAAGAGGGATTTAAATGGGAAAAATAAATTTTGATTATAGTAAAGCTACGGAGTTTTTTTGTCAAAACGAAATAGATGTTATGCAACCATATGTAGATGTTGCACATGACATGTTACATAATAAAACGGGTTTAGGAAATACTTTTCTAGGTTGGATAGACCTTCCTAAAAATTATGATAAGGAAGAGTTTGATAGAATAAAAAAATCTGCTGAAAAGATAAAATCTGACTCAGACGTTCTTTTAGTAATAGGTATAGGAGGCTCTTATTTGGGTTCAAGAGCTGCTATAGATATGGTAAGTCATTCATTTAGAAATGGACTTAAAAAGGAACAAAGAAAGGCTCCAGAAGTATATTTCGTAGGACACAATATAAGCTCAACATATATTATGGATTTATTAGATGTAATTGAAGGTAAGGATATTTCTGTAAATGTAATATCTAAATCAGGAACTACTACAGAACCAGCTCTTGCTTTTAGAATATTTAAAGATTATTTAGAGAAAAAGTATGGCAAAGAAGAAGCGAAAAAGAGAATTTATGCAACAACAGATTCAAGTAAAGGAGCACTTAGACAGTTAGCTACAGAAGAAGGATATGAGACTTTTGTAATACCAAATGATGTAGGCGGTCGTTTTTCTGTACTAACAGCAGTTGGATTACTTCCTATTGCTGCTGCAGGGCTTGATATTGATGCTATGATGAAAGGTGCAAGTGATGCTAGAGAAGCATTTCAAAATCCTGATTTAAAAAGTAACGATAGTTATAGATATGCTGTTGCTAGAACAATTTTACATAGAAAAGGAAAAGATGTAGAGCTATTGGTTAACTATGAACCTCAATTGCATTATGTGAGTGAGTGGTGGAAACAGCTTTATGGAGAAAGTGAAGGAAAAGAAAATAAAGGGTTATTCCCTGCTTCTGTAGATTTTTCAACAGATTTACACTCTATGGGTCAATATATCCAAGATGGGAAAAGAATCTTATTTGAGACAGTACTTAATGTTGAAAACTGTAAGAGAAATATAACTATAAATTCAGAGGAAGTAGATTTAGATGGTCTAAACTATCTAGCAGGTAAGACTGTAGATTTTGTTAATCATAAAGCTTTTGAAGGAACTCTATTAGCCCACACAGATGGAAAAGTACCTAATTTAGTAATAAATATACCTCAATTAGACGAATATAATTTTGGATATTTAGTGTATTTCTTTGAAAAAGCTTGTGGAATAAGTGGATATTTATTGGGTGTTAATCCATTTGACCAACCAGGAGTAGAAGCCTACAAGAAAAATATGTTTGCCTTATTAGGAAAACCAGGTTATGAAAAAGAAAAGGAAGAATTAGAAAAAAGACTTAAATAATTTTAAATAGTTAAGGTTTAATTAAGATTAAAATAATATAATGAAATCATCGAAAAAGAGTTTACTCAAAATAGATGATTTCATTTTTTTATGAAAAATTGGGAAAAATATATTTTGATAATTTATATTATATTAGATAGGGAGTGGTATGAGATGTCAAGAAGAAAGAAAGGTATAAGTTTAGTAATATTAGTTGCTATAATAAGTTCAATACTTAGTAGTTTACTAACAATAATTTTAGTTAAAGACAATTTAGGAAGTAAGACTACAGGAAATTCTACACCTATAGTTGTAAATGATGATGGTAAGAGTCAAAATATTTATCAAGCAGTTGCAGAAAAAGCCACACCATCTGTTGTAGGTATTACGACAACTAGCGTCGATACTAATAATATGTTTGCAATACCAACTGAAACACAAGGTGTAGGAACTGGAATCATAGTAGATTCAAATGGTTATATACTTACTAATTCTCATGTTATATCAGATGGTCAAGCTACAAGTGTAAATGTACTATTCAATGATGGTTCAACAACTTCAGGTAAAGTTGTATGGTTTGACCAACAACTTGATTTAGCTATAGTTAAAGTTGATAAAACTGGATTGACACCAGCAGAATTTGCTGATAGTGATAAAGTAAAGGTTGGAGATATATCAATAGCAATAGGTAATCCACTTGGATTAGATTTCCAAAAAACAGTTACTCAAGGGATAATAAGTGGATTAGATAGAACTATACAAACAGAAAAAACTAATATGACTGGTTTATTACAAACTGATGCAAGTATAAATGCAGGAAATAGTGGAGGACCATTATTAAATCAAAAAGGTCAAGTAATTGGTATAAACACAGCAAAAGCTTCTCAAGCAGAAGGATTAGGATTTGCAATACCAATTAATACAGCTAAAAGCATAGTTGAAGAAGTAATAAAAACTGGAAAATATGAAAAAGTGACTTTAGGTATAAAAGGTACAGATGTATCAAACTATGAGGCAGCTACAGGAACAAAATTAAGTACTGATAAAGGTGTTTATGTGGCAGAAGTAGTATCTGGCTCATCAGCAGAAAAAGCTGGAGTAAAAGTAGGAGATATTATAACTAAAGTAGGAGATGCAAATATAACAGGTATGAATGACCTAAATAAAAAGTTATATACTTTCTCAAAAGGAGCTAGTACAAAAATTACAGTAAATAGAGGCGGAAAAGCAGTAACAATAAATGTGAATTTCTAAATATGACTAGAAAGGTGGAGACTACATGATAAAGTGTAGTCTCTATTTTTATTTAATTTTTATAGTATATATATCTAAATTAACAAAAATAATATATTGTTTATGTGATATAGCTATATTTACTTATAAAAATAAATTTAATAAATATTTAAATTTAATTTATAAAATCAGTATAAATATCATAATAAAATAAAATTTTTTAATAACACTAAAAAAATATAGACAAAATAATAACAAATATAGTATTATGTAATTGTAGAAATGCTTTTCATAGATACAACCTATGAAAATAAATTACATAAAGATGAAAAAATGGAATGGATATTATTTAGGGGTGAAAAATTATGAATCCATTAGTTATAAACTTACAAAAATGTAGTATACATGATGGACCAGGAATAAGAAGTACAGTTTTTTTTAAAGGCTGTCCACTTGAGTGTGTTTGGTGTCATAATCCAGAGAGTCAAACATATACAAAACAAGTTTTGTATAATGACGAAAGATGTTCAAGATGTGAAGCATGTATAAACATATGTCCTCATAAAGCAATCTTCAAAGGGGAAACAAAAATATGTTTAGACCAAGATAAGTGTGAATTTTGTGAAACTTGCTTAGACTATTGTGTAAACAATGCAAGAGAAATTGTTGGTCAAGAGTATTCTGTAAAAAGTTTGGTTAAAGAGATAGAGAAGGATAGAATTTTCTATGAAGAATCAGGTGGAGGAGTAACTCTATCAGGTGGGGAAGTAATGGCTCAAGACATGGATTTTATTTGTGGAGTAATAAATATGTGCAAATCAAAGGGGATTCATGTAGCAATTGATACTTGTGGTTATGCAAGGTCAGAAAATTATGAGAGAGTTGCAAAATGTGCAGATTTATTTTTATATGATATTAAGCTTATTGATGAAGAAAAGCACATAAAATTTACAGGAAAATCAAATGACTTAATATTGGAAAATATCAAACTTCTGAGTGAATTAGGAGCTAATATAAATATAAGAATACCATTAATAGTAGGAGTAAATGTAGATGATGAAAATTTAGAGGTTAAAAAAATGATAGAATTTTTAAAGCCTTTGAATATAAAAGCTGTAAGTCTTCTTCCATATCATAATATTGGTAAACATAAGTATGATAAGATTTATAAAAAGTATGAGGGAGAAGAATTACAAAGACCAACTGAAGAAAAATTAGAAGAAATAAAAAGGCTGTTTGAAGCAAGTAATTTCAATACTAAGATTGGGGGGTAATAAAATGTCAAGAGGAACTTTTGAGAGAACTAAAAAATTAAGAGAAGAAAGTGTTAACGCAGAACCACACATATCTATTGAAAGAGCAGTACTTATGACAGAGGCTTATAAAAAATATGAAGGAAGTGTAGAAATTCCTGTACTTCGTGCTTTATCATTTAAGTATTATATAGAGAATAGAACTCTTAGCATAAATGATGGAGAATTAATAGTAGGTGAAAAAGGTGATTCTCCTAATGGAGCACCAACATATCCAGAAATTTGTTGTCATACTTTAGAAGATTTAGATGTAATGCACAATAGAGATATAATAAATTTCAGTGTATCTGAAGAAGCTAAAAAAATACAACAGGAAGAAATAATACCTTTCTGGAAAAAGAGACAAACAAGAGAAAAAATAATAAATGCAATGACACCTGAATGGTTAGCAGCATATGAAGCAGGTATGTTCACAGAGTTTATGGAGCAAAGAGCTCCTGGACATACAGTTTGTGGAGATACAATATATAAAAAAGGATTTTTAGATTTAAAGAAAGATGTAGAAGCAAGACTAAAAGAATTAGATTTTCTTAATGATTTAGATGCATATAATAAGAAAGCTGATTTAGAAGCTATGGCAATAGCTTGTGATGCAATGGTAATATTAGGTAAGAGATATGCTGAGAAAGCAAGACAAATGGCAGAAGAAGAAACAGATGAAGCTAAGAAAAAAGATTTATTACTAATTGCTGAAACTTGTGATGTTGTACCAGCTCATAAACCAGAAACTTATCATCAAGCTATACAAATGTACTGGTTTGTTCATATAGGGGTTACTACTGAACTTAATATATGGGATGCTTTTACTCCAGGAAGACTTGACCAGCATTTAAATCCTTTCTATGAAAGAGATGTAGAGAATGGAGTGTTAGATAGAGATAGAGCACAAGAATTACTTGAATGTTTATGGGTTAAATTTAATAATCAACCAGCACCACCAAAAGTTGGTATAACATTAAAAGAAAGTAGCACATACACAGACTTTGCAAATATAAACACTGGTGGAATAAATCCAGACGGTCAAGATGGTGTTAATGAAGTTAGTTATATAATACTTGATGTTATGGATGAAATGAAATTGATACAACCTAGTTCAAACGTTCAAATAAGTAAAAAAACTCCTCAAAAATTCTTAAAGAGAGCTTGTGAAATATCAAGAAAAGGATGGGGTCAACCAGCATTTTATAACACTGAAGCAATAGTACAAGAACTTATGGAAGCTGGAAAGACTATAGAAGATGCAAGACTTGGTGGAACTAGTGGGTGTGTTGAAACTGGATGCTTTGGTAAAGAAGCATATGTTTTAACTGGATACATGAATATTCCAAAAATACTTGAATTAACATTAAATGATGGATATGACCCAATTAGCAAAAAGCAAATAGGTATTAAAACTGGAGACCCTAGAAGTTTTAAATCTTATGAGGAATTATTTGAGGCATTTAAAAAGCAATTACATTATATGATTGATATAAAAATAGAAGGAAATGCTGTAATAGAAAATATATGTGCAAAACATATGCCTTGCCCACTTATGTCTACAATAGTTGATGATTGTATAGAAAAAGGTAAGGACTATCAAAGAGGTGGAGCAAGATATAACACTAGATATATACAAGGTGTTGGTATAGGAACTATAACAGATAGTTTAACAGCAATAAAATATAATGTATTCGATAAGAAAAAATTTGATATGGATACATTACTTAAAGCACTTGATGTTAATTTTGAAGGATATGAAGCTATACTTAATTTAGTTTCAAATAAGACTCCTAAATATGGAAATGATGACGATTATGCTGATGAGATAATGCAAGAGATATTCAACACATATTATAATGAGGTAACTGGTAGACCAACTGTTTGTGGTGGAGAATATAGAGTGGATATGTTACCAACAACTTGTCATGTATACTTTGGTGAAATTATGGGAGCAAGTCCAAATGGTAGACTTTGTGCAAAACCAGTTTCAGAGGGAATTTCACCTGAAAAAGGTGGGGATACTAATGGACCTACAGCAGTTATAAAATCTTGTGCTAAGATGGACCATATAAAAACTGGTGGAACATTATTAAATCAAAGATTTGCACCATCAGTAGTTCAAGGTGAAAAAGGATTGGATAATATGGCTAATCTAGTAAGAGCATACTTTAATATGGATGGGCATCATATACAATTCAATGTATTTGATAAAAATGTATTATTAGAGGCTCAAAAGAATCCTCAAGATTACAAAGACTTAATAGTTAGAGTTGCGGGGTATAGTGACCATTTCAATAATCTAAGTAGAACACTACAAGATGAGATAATAGGAAGAACTGAGCAAACATTCTAGGATTGTTTGTAAACAAAACTTCTTACTATATAAAAAAGCAACTGGTATAATAATAGTATAGACTATTAGATACCATTTAAAAAAATTCAGATTAATTATGAGCTAACTTTCTAAATTGGAAGTTAGCTCGTTAAGTTTAATGAAAAAATCGTTAAATTTATATTTAATAAGTGTTATATATATTAAGGAATAATTTATATTAATATAATATGGTTAGATTTTATGAGAATAAGATAATTTTAAGCAGTTAAAACATAGTTAATTTAGCTACTTTAAAATAAAAACTAATAGAAAAAAGGAGATTTGATATGAAAACTTTAGGATTTATTGGTTCAGGAAATATGGGAAGTGCAATGATAGGTGGTATAGTAAAATCAGGTCTAGTAAAAGCAGAAGATATAACTGTATCAGATTTAAGCCAAATTGCTTTAGATAAAGTAAAAGCAGAATTTTCAGTAAAGACTACAACTGATTCCAAGGTAGCTGTTGCAAATTCTGATGTAATACTAGTGGCACTTAAGCCTAATATATGTGAAAAAGCTTTAGCTCCACTTAAAGAATTAATAGATGCAGATAAAATAATAGTATCAATAGCAGCAGGAAAAACTATAGAAACATTAGAAAATATTATAGGTTCAGATAAAAAAATAGTAAGAGTAATGCCAAATACTCCAGCTCTTGTTGGAGAAGGTATGTCAGCTCTTTGTAAAAATAATAATGTAACTGATGAAGAACTAAATATGATTAAGTCTCTATTTGAATCATTTGGAGAGGCAGAAATAGTATCAGAGTATTTAATGGATACTGTTACAGGTGTTAGTGGGTCTTCTCCTGCATATGTGTTTATGTTTATAGAAGCTATGGCAGATGCAGCAGTATTAGCTGGTATGCCAAGACAACAAGCTTATAAATTTGCATCACAAGCAGTTATGGGGTCAGCTAAGATGGTTCTTGAAACTGGCAAACATCCAGGGGAATTAAAAGATATGGTTTGCTCTCCAGCAGGGACTACTATAGAAGCAGTTAGAGTGTTAGAAGAAGAAGGATTTAGATCAGCAGTTATAAAGTCTATTGTTGCTGCTATAGATAAATCTAAAGATATGAGCAAATAGTAAATAAGAATAATATAAAAATAAATGTCTCAAAATGACTTTCATAGCTTGTTTTGAGACATTTTTATTTTATATTTTATTTTTTAGTCCATTCATACCATGTGCAATAAATGTACTAATAGTTTTTGCAGTATTTTCTGCTACTTCTGAATTATTTTCACTATATTTTTTAGAAATCATCTCTAAACAACCATCTATAATTCCTCCTACAATACAAGCATCTAAAATGTCTACAGTTTCTTTATTTTCTATTGTGTGACTGTTTTTTTAAAGTCCTTTTTAGCATTTCGTTATATTTATAAAAAATATACTTTTTACCCATACAAGATAAATTTTTAATTGTACTTGTATGTTTTGGAAAAAGATTAATGATTGATTGAGTATTTAGTAGTTAAATATTAATAGCTAGTTAGATAAAATTTTAACTATATTATAAATAAACTATAATAATAAAAAATTTATAAATATCATTTTTAGACTCTAAGTAGATTTATGCAAAAGCAAATTTACTTAATGGACTTTGTAAATTTGAAATAATATTCATAGAATAATAAAATTTATAAGTGTTTCTTCATTAATAAGTTCTAAAAACATCTATATTAGATTACTTTTGATTATAGTAAATACAATGAAACTATATTACATAGATTCTATACTAAATATTCTGTACTAAATATAGATAGATATTTTGAATTTATGCCTAAAATCTAAAGATTTTATCTATAAAAAATTTAATATTATTACTCCATAACAGAAAATTAAGAAAAGATAAGAATATAATCTGCTTTTTCATGAGTATATAAATGATATACTAGTGCTATAGTATTATTGATGTTTATATTGGAGGTTGAATATGAGGAATGAGATTTTAAGTTTTGTAAATGAATGTACATTATTTAACAATTTTGATGAACTTAAAAAAAAGGGTGGTATTGTAACAGAAGATATAGTGAAAAAGTTTAATTTAAGCAGAACTCAATCAAGTAGATTATTAAATGATTTGGTAAAGTCTGATAATCTTATAAAGATAAATAGTAGACCAGTTATCTTTTTACCCAAAAATAAGATAAATAATGTAATAGGACCTACGAAAAAAAGTATTTATGAAAGTGTAGATGAACTTAACAATGAGTGTAAAATATTAAAGCAAGAGGTTGTATTCAATAGTATTATAGGTCATGATAATAGCTTAAAAGAGGTAATAGAACAAATAAAAACGGCTGTACTTTATCCAAATGGTGGACTTACAATAATGTTAACAGGTGAAAGTGGAGTAGGAAAAACCTTTTTAGCTAAAGTAATATATGAATATAGTGTAAATAGTAATATATTAGAAAAAAATGCTCCATATAATGTACTAAACTGTGCTCAGTATTATAATAATTTGGAGCTATTGTCCAGTATACTGTTTGGACATGTAAAGGGAGCTTATACAGGAGCAATTGAATCTAGAGCAGGTCTAATAGAGCAATCTGATGGGGGCATATTATTCTTAGATGAGGTACATAGGTTGAACAGTGAAGGACAGGAAAAGTTATTCACATTTATGGATACAGGTACATTTTCTAGAATTGGAGAGAATGGGGTAAGCAGAAGGGCTAAGGTAAGATTAGTGTTTGCTACAACAGAGAGTTTATCCGAATTTTTACAAACTTTTCTAAGAAGAATACCTATAAATATTTATGTACCTAATATAGAAGAAAGAGGAAGTCTTGAAAAAAGAAAGATTGTAGAACACTTTATATACGAAGAAAGTAAAGTGCTTGGTTTGCCTATAGAGATAACCCAAATTACATTAAATACAATTTTAAAGATAAAATTCAAAGGCAATATAGGTGAATGTAAAAATGTAATAAAATATGCATGTGGACGAGCATACGCAAAAAACCAAAGACGAAATGAAAATATCTTTGTTACACTTCAGGACCTTCCTAGGAACATTTATATAGAAAATGCAGATGTATTTCAATTCCAAAGTGGGAAAAGCAAAAGTATTGTATTTTCTCCTAACCAATCTAGTCTTGAGATATCAGTTGGAGGAAATAAAAGAAATATAATATATCAAACTCTTATAGAGTGTTTAAATTACTTTGATAGTCTAGAAAAAAACGAAATAACAGACAAGCTATTTAGCGAAAACAGCTCCAATTTAATGATTAGATTAATGGATAATCTTATTTTTTCAAATAATGATGAAAATAAAAATGTACTTATGGATCTTATAATATCTATAATGCAGGATATATTTAGAAGTCTAGAAGTTAACAACAATATAAAATATGATGGGAATAATGTATTAGCATTTTCATCATATCTTTATCTAAAGGATGAGTCTTATCAACTGTCTGATGAATATAAGAATTTAGAAAGCAGATTACTAATGTACTTAAAAAAAGAAAATTATAAAGAATACTCTATAATAAATAAAGTATCTACATTAATAATGAACAGATTAGATATGTATCTTAATAATGCAGATATAATTATAATGACTATATTTATTAAGTCAACAGTTATAAGAATGAAGTCTAATAAAATTAATGCAATGATTATAGCGCACGGATATGCTACAGCTAGTAGTATGGCAAATGTATGTAATCGTATGCTAGGTAAAAATGTATTTACAGCTATTGATATGCCTATAGATGCTACTATAGCAGATGTATCAAATCAAATGTCTAGATACTTGGATGAAGATAGAATAAAAAATGGACTAGTTGTGCTATTTGATATGGGTTCTCTCAATTTGATATATGAAGATTTAAAGAATAAAATAAATAGTCCAATGTTATTTATAGACCAAATATCTACTATTTCTGCACTAGAGGTAGGAAATTTATTAATGCAAAGTAAAAATATTGAAGAGATTGCAGAAATTATGGATGAAGAAACTAAACCAAATATACAATTGTATTATCCTCAAAAAAATAAGGAGTATGCAATCGTATCTTCTTGTTTTACAGGAATAGGCACTGCTATAAAAATTCAGCACCTACTTTCAGATAGTTTAATGGGAATCTTTGATGTTAAGATAATACCCTATGATTATGATAATCTTGTCTCTATGGGAGATAAAGACCCAATTTTCAAGATGTATGATGTATTGGCCATAGTAGGGACTGCCAATCCAAATGTAAATGGTGTAGATTTCATACTATTAGAGGATATGATATCGGGAAAAGGAGAAGACGATGTCTTTAGGATACTTAGCAGAGTAGTAGAAAGTGAAAAAATTAAAAATATAAATGATTCTATTATAAAGAATTTTTCATTGACTAGAGTAATAGATAGCCTGACCATTTTGGATTCAAAAAAGATAATAGAACGAATAGAAGAGGGAATAAATGCTATAGAAAATATTCAAAAGAAAAAACTTCCTAATGATAAAAAGATTGCTTTATATGTTCACTTAAGTTGTATGATTGAAAGATTAGTTAGACAAGCTGAGATTGAAGAGTATAATGATATGAATTTATTAATTAAAAATCATAATAGTGAAATCAAACTAATAAAAAATGCGTTTAGTGTGCTAGAAAAAAGTTATAGTGTGCAAATACCTATTTCAGAAATAGGATACATCTATAATATTATTTATGGTCTACCTCAGTAGAATACAGGATTAAAAAATAGATAAATAAAATTAAAAAAAGTATGCCACTATTTGGCATACTTTTTGCTTTTATAGCTAAGTAAGAGAATAAATAGTAAAAATTTTAATATAGAATGGAGGATTTAAGGAAAATGATATCTTTAATGAGAATTGATGACAGATTAATACATGGTCAGGTAGCGTATGGATGGTCAACGTCACTAGGTATAAATGTAATCTTAGTTGCAAATGATGAAGCAAAAAATGACCAAATGAAAGCTATGTCATTAAATTTAGCTAAGCCTAGCAATGTAACCTTATATATAAGGGGGATAGAAGAATCTGGAGAAATAGTAGAAAAATTTGCTTCATCAAAGAAAAGTAATGTATTAGTATTAGTAAAAAATACAAAAGATGCTTTAGCTGTAGCTAAAAATTCAGGAGGAGTTTTAAAAGAAATAAATGTAGGTGGATTAAGGTATGAAGAAGGAAAGAAGAAGCTTACAGACTTAGTTGCTGTTGATGATAATGATATAAATAATTTTAAGGAAATAATTGATTTGGGAATTGATATAGAATTCAGAATGTTACCTAGAGACAAAAAGAAAAAACTATCAGACTTAATAAAATAATTTAGGAGAAAGAAAATGAAAAAATTTTTAATTGCAACACATGGAAAACTGTCTAGAGAGCTTGTTGATACAAGTAAATTAATAATTGGTTCATTAAATAATGTTGAGTACTTTTGTATGACAAAAGATAAATCAGCAGATGATGCTGAGAAAGAAATTAGAAGTATACTATCAGATAACAAAACTAATGAAGAATTTGTTGTTTTAACAGATGTATTTGGTGGAAGTGTAGCAAATATATGTACTAATTTACTTTTAAAAGGGGTCAAATTTGAGTTATTGACAGGAGTAAATTTACCAATGCTTTTATCTGTTCTTTTATCAGTTGAAGAAGATACAAAACTATTAACTAAATCAGGGTTAGAGGAAGCAAAAAATGGAATTATTTATGTAAATGAATTATTAGAAAGTCAAAATAAAATTAAGAATGTGATGTAATTAATTTAAATTTAAACTGAATTAAGAGGGAGGTTTACTATGTTAGTACAAGCTATCATGTTAGCTATTATAGCAGGTTTTGGCATATTAGATGGGCGTATATTTGGCCAGTCTATGCTGGATAGACCCATAGTTACAGGTATGTTAGTAGGGTTAGTTTTAGGAGATATAAAGGCAGGAATTATGATTGGTGCACAACTTGAGTTAATTTGGATGGGAATTGCAGGAATAGGTGCAGCTACTCCTCCAGATGTAGTAACAGGTGGTGTATTAGGTACAGCTTTTGCTATATTGTCAGGAAATGGTGCAGAAGTTGCTTTGGCAGTTGCAGTGCCAGTAGCAGTCTTAGCGCAATCTCTTGGTGTATTGGTTAGAATAATAAACTCATACTTTTCTCAAAAAGCAGTTTTTTATGCTAAACAAGCTGATTTTAAGAAAGTTACTATAATGATGTGGATACCAGTAGTACTATTCTTTTTAAGTACATCAGTTCCAACTTTTTTAGCAATCATGATTGGTGCTGATAAAGTTACAATATTAATAAATGCAATACCTAAAGTTATATTAGATGGATTAGGCGTCGCTGGAACATTATTACCAGCAGTAGGATTTGCACTTCTTATGGATATGTTACTTTCAAAAAAGATGTCTGTATTCTTCTTTATAGGATTCCTTTTAGCATCTTATGGTGGGATAGATATAACTGCAATTGCACTATTTGGAGTTTGTGTAGCAGTCGTATTAAACTTTTATATAAATAACAAAGAAAATAATCAAAATCCTCAACTGGCAATTAATACTTTAACGGAAGGAGAGATTGACTTTGAATAAACTAACAAAAAAAGAATTAAGAAGTATGTTTTGGCGCTCATTTGCTCTTCAGGGCGCATTCAATTATGAGAAAATGCAAAATTTAGGTTACTGTTATTCAATGTTACCTGCAATAAAGAAACTATACAATAATAAAGAAAAGCAAGCAAAAGCAATAGAAAGACACCTAGAGATTTTTAATACAACAACTGTAGTAGTTCCTACAATATTAGGGATAACAGCAGCCATGGAAGAAGAAAACGCTAACAATGCAGAATTTGATGAAAGTTCAATTAGTGCTGTTAAAACAGCTCTTATGGGACCTCTTGCAGGAATTGGAGATTCACTATTTTGGGGAACATTTAGAATTATAGCTGCTGGAGTAGGAGTATCACTTGCAAAAGAAGGAAATATATTTGGACCACTATTATTCTTGCTATTATACAATATACCAGCATTTGCTCTTAGAATATTTGGACTTAAATATGGATATCAAGTCGGAGTAAATTCCCTTGAAAGAATACAAAAAGAAGGACTTATGGAGAAAATAATGTCTATGGCTACAACTGTTGGTTTATTTGTTGTAGGAGGAATGGTGGCAACAATGTTAAGTATAACCACTCCTTTGAAATTTAACTTAAATGGTGCAGAAGTAGTTTTACAAGATATATTAGATAAAATAATACCTAATATGCTACCTTTAACTTTTGCGTTTGTAATATATTACATGTTAAAGAAAAAGGTAAGTGTAACAAAATTAACTATAGGAATTATAGCAGGAGGAATTGTTTTACATGCTATAGGTCTATTATAGAACTTAAATTATAATTTATTGAATATATTATAGATAAGGAAGGCATACAAAATGAGAATACAAGATTATATTTTAGAGACACCATCTAGAATGAGAGAAATGATATCCAATGCAGATAATTTGTTTAATGAGGTTAAAAAAGAAGATATAAAAAAGATTATAATAACAGGTTCAGGGACTAGTTATCACTCAGGGTTACAAGTACAAGCATATTTACAAAATTTATTAGACATAGATGTTGTAGTGATATATCCATTTATGATAACTGAAGATACATTTAAGTTTAACAATGAAAATACTTTAGTGGTAGGGATATCTCAAGGTGGAAGCAGTTATTCTACATATAATGCTATGAAATTAGCAGAAGACAATGGTTGTAAAATAGCATCTATGGCAGGTTGTAAAAACGCTCTAATAGATGAGATTTCTGATTATATATTAACAGTAAATTGTGGTGAAGAAAAATCTGGAGCTAAAACAAAAGGATACTACTGTACAAAGTTGAACTTAATGTTATTAGGGCTTCAAATAGCTAGAGAAAAAGGCTTAATATCTAGTAAAGGGTATAATGAGGAGATAAATAAGATATTAGATGCAATTGATAGATTTAAATCAGTGTATAAGCTATCTGAGCAATGGATTGAAAGAAACAAAGAAAAGCTAATTGAATCTAAAGAAATAAGAATAATAGGTCATTCTGATATATATGGAGACACACTAGAATCAGCGTTGAAATTATTAGAAACAATGAGAATACCTGTAACTGGATACGAGTTTGAGGAGTTCATACATGGTATATATAATGCTATAAATAGTGATTCAACTATATTTATATTAGATACAGGAAAAGAGCCTAGAGTAGTCAAGATGGTTGAAGTACTTTCTGGATGGACAGACAATGTATTTGTTATAGGTAGAGAAGTTACAGAAGATGATAAAAACTTAAAAATAGATATTACAGATAATCATTATTATCAAACATTTAACTTTATAATACCTATACAATTAATATGCGGAGAAATACCTATATTAAGGGGAGTAGACCCAAGTATTCCAAAAGATACTAAGTTCCACATGAAATTAGGAAGTAAGAAGCTGAATAAGTAAAAAAGAAGCTATCACACAGCAATTTAAAATTGTTTGTATGATAGCTTCTATATTATTCTTTTAAATTTATTTTTAAATATAAGACATCTACATGTTAGTGTGTACTACTTTTTTTATCATTATTTTCTTCGTCTGAACAAGCATTAGAACTTGGACATCCACTACAGCCAGAACATCCACTACAGCTATTTCCATTCTTTGTAGACTTGAATTTATTAAATAAAATCACAACTGCAAGAACTATAATTATTCCGCCTATCAAAGCTTCCATTATTGAATTGCCCATAAATAATACTCCACCAATACTTTTAACTATAAACGCCATTATCCATGCTAATACAAACTGATATGCAAATGATGCAAACATCATCTTATTGCCATATTCTTTTTTCATAGTTGCAAGTGCAGCTATACATGGAGTATATAAAGCAGTAAATATCAAGAAAGTATATGCAGTAACTCCATTAAATATTGTTGGCAATACAACATTTAGATTACCATATAGTATATTTAAAGAGTTTACTACGATTTCTTTTGCTCCAAGACCACTTAAAATAGCAACTGAAGTTCTCCAATCATCAAAGCCAAGGGGCTTGAATATAGGAGATATAATATGACCTAGAGTAGCCAAAAAGCTTACATTTATATCTTCTGTATATCCAAAAATATTAAATGAAGAAAGTCCCCAAATTACAACTGACATTGCAAACATAACAGTAACAACTCTTATTAAGAAACCTTTTGATTTATTCCATGTATTTTTAATAAGTGCATCTATAGTAGGAATTCTATATTCTGGTAACTCTAATATAAATGGCTCAGCCTCTGTTTTAAATGCCGTTTTATTTAAGAATAATGCAATCACTATTGCCATAACTATACCAACCAAGTATAGTGATGTAGTCACTAAGGCAGCATTATGTGGAAAGAATATAGCTACGAATAGTGCATATATAGGTAGTTTTGCTCCACAAGTCATAAGTGGTGCAATAAGAGCTGTAACTCTTCTGTCTTTTTCACTTTCTAATGTTCTAGTTGCCATTATAGCTGGAGAAGAACATCCCATACCCATAACTATAGGTATAAAAGCTTTACCAGATAGACCAACTTTTCTCATAACTTTATCCATTAAAAATGCTGTTCTTGACATATATCCACTATCTTCAAATAGTGATATACCAAAAAACAATGTAAATATTAATGGGAAGAATGGTAACGTGCCACCAACACCTCCAATTATACCGTCAACTATAAGTGACTTAAACCACGGGCTAGAGTTAGATAACATATCACTAGCAGGTGCAGAAATATAAGCTTCTATAATACCAGCAAAGCCCTCTTGTAGTGGTCCTCCAACCCAATCAAAGGTAAATTTAAATAAGAGGAACAGTACACCAATAAATATTGGATAGGCTAATATGGGATTTAAAACTACATTATCTATTTTATCACTGATAGATTTTTTGTGTGTATATGTAGTTTTTGTACATCTTGATAAAATGGATTCTAATTTTTTGTATGTTTCCGTTTCACTTCCAAAGTTTGTTTGATATATAAAAGCTTTTTGAGTAGCTCCTTTAATTTCTTCTTCTATTCTCTCAACACCGTTTTTCTTTTTTGCAATAATTGGAACAACAATTACTCCAAGTTCTTCACCTAATTTTTTAGCATCTATATTAACACCTTTAGATTCTGCAATATCTAACATATTAAGCAGTATAACTATAGGTTTGTTAAATTGCATAAGTTGAGTTGTTAAATAAAGATTTCTCGATAAGTTAGATGCATCAACTACATTTACTATTACATCAACGTCTTCATTTTCTAAATATGATTTAGAAACCTTTTCTTCATTTGAGAAAGTATCCATTGCGTATATACCAGGTAAATCTACAACTTTTATTTCTTTCCCAATAAATCCTTCTTTTTTTTCTATAGTAACACCAGGCCAGTTACCTACATATTGATTTGAACCTGTAAGTAGGTTGAAAACAGTAGTTTTACCGACATTTGGGTTTCCTAATAATGCTACATTAATCACAGGTAGCTCCTCCTCTATTATTGTAAAGAAATATTTTTAGCATCAGATTTTCTAATAGCAAGGTCAAAACCTCTAAATCTGATTATAATTGGGTCTCCAAATGGAGCAACCTTTTTAACTTCTATTTCAGTACTATTTATACATCCAAGTGCAAGTAATCTTTTAGATAATTTAATATCTCCATCTATACTATTAATAAGTCCTTTTTCTCCTATTTTTAAATCGTAAACAGTCATTATTAGCACCTCCTAATGAAATTCATTATCATTAAAATTGTAACAAGTATGATACAAAAAGTCAAGAATTATAGAGGCAATTACACATTGAAATCACTAATGTTTATTTTAAATAAATTGAAAAATATTTTAATCTAAATTAGGTGTTTTTATATATTTTGTATTATAATGTAAGATGATAGATAAAATTTGGAGGAGTTAACTTAATGAAAACTAGAAAAATGACATTTTTAGGTCTGATGATAGGGTATAGTTTAGCTTTATATGTATTAGAGACATATATACCGAATCCTCTTATAATTATATTTCCAGGGGCAAAATTGGGTTTGAGCAATATTATAACTTTAATTTCATTAATGTTGTTAGGTGTCAAAGATACTGTTATAATTGTTACTATCAGGGTAATTTTGTCATCAATATTCGCAGGTCCTTTGTCCTATCTTCTATTTAGCATAGGAGGAGCTTACCTAAGTCTTTTATTTATGTATTTAGCAAGTAAAATAAAAGGTTTATCATTGATTGGAGTAAGCATTATAGGTGCAATAGGGCATAATATAGGTCAATTAATAGTTGCAAGTTTAATCATAGAAAATATACTTGCTATAGGATACTTACCATTTATGTTAATGGCATCGTTAGTAACGGGTATGTTTGTAGGCTTAGTGTCTAGGTATACAGTACCCAAGTTGGAGCATTTTTATAGTAAGTTTTATTGACATAATATTGACAAAATATAATATTGTTTGATAAAATGTATATAAAAATATACAAATTTGTAATAGTGGTGATTATTATGGCGAACAATGAATTAGAAACGTTAAAAAATGAGATTGAAGCAGTTAGGGAAGAGATAAATACATACATAGAATATCCAGAAATATTTCAAGAAGAGTTAGTAGAATCGAGTAAGAAAATAGATATATTAATAAATAAATACATGTACTTAAGCAAATAGCCCACAGTTGTGGGTTTTTTTGTATCAAAAATTAACAGATAGCTATATTTTACATATATTAATAATAATATTAAGATATAAAATAGTATTTCTGATGTGTAAATTATCTGTAGGACATAATTATGATTAGGTCAGGAGGGTTTTATATTATGGTTGACATAGGAAGTAAGGAGATAGCAATAAGGTTACTATTAGCTCTAATAATAGGAGGAACAATAGGTTTAGAAAGAGAAAAAATAAGACAGTTTGCAGGGTTTAGGACACATATATTAATAGCAATAGGTTCTTGTATTGTTTCAATAACTTCAATTCAGTTATTTTCTGATTATAATTTATATACAAATGCTGACCCAGCAAGAATGCCTGCTCAGGTATTATCTGGAATTGGTTTTTTAGGTGCAGGAGCAATTTTAAAAAATAAAGGTGGAGTAAAAGGGCTTACTACAGCTGCTGGCATGTGGGCAACTGCGTGTATTGGTATAGCAGTAGGTTATGGTTATTATGAACTATCAATTTTAGGTGGGCTATTTGTAATGATAGCATTATTTGTACTTAGGATAATAAATACGTTTTTATTCAGTCAAGAAAAAAATGTGTTGATATTAAAATTAAGCAATTTGGATTCGATACCTTTTTTATATGATAAATTTGAAAAAAGTCAACTTATTGTAAGAAATATGGAAATAGAATGTCGTAATGAAGAATACTGGAAGGTTAATTTTTTTGTATCTTATGGTAAGAGAATACACTTACATGATGTTATGAAGGAAATAAATATGATAGAAGGAGTAATAAATGTAGATTATTTGGACTAAAATATATACAATATATTTTGTAAAGATAATAAAATATAAAAACAAATCAAAATAGAGGTGTATTATATGGGAACTGATAGAAGTACAGTAGAAGAAAAGTATAAGTGGAAGATAGATAAGATGTATTCTAGTAAAGAAGAAATCGAAAAAGACATAAGTAAAGTAAAAAATCTTATCCAAGAGGTAAAAAAGTATAAAGGTAAAGTTTCTGAGAGTAAAGAGAATTTATATAAAGTATTAAACATTTCTGAAAATGCATCTAGAATTATTCAAAATCTATATGTATATACTCATATGAAACAACATGAAGATACTAGAATCAATGACAATCAAGGAAGAGCTACTAAGACAGAAATGTTATCGACTGATTTGGGTGTGGCTACTTCTTATATAGTTCCAGAGATACTGGCTATAGAAGAGAATAAACTAAATGAATATTTAAAGGATGAGGAGTTATCTTTTTATACAAAGTATATCAAGGATATATTAAGAGATAAACCTCATACTTTAAGTGAAAGAGAAGAAAAAATACTTGCTGCTACATCAGAGCTATCAACGGTTCCAGAAAATGTATATGATATGTTAGCATATGCTGATATGGAATTTCCTGAGATAGAAGATGAAGAAGGCAATAGAGTTAAGCTTTCTCATTCA
Source organism: Clostridioides difficile CD160 (assembly GCF_000449425.2). Lineage (GTDB taxonomy): Bacteria > Bacillota > Clostridia > Peptostreptococcales > Peptostreptococcaceae > Clostridioides > Clostridioides difficile_E. The sequence goes on along the minus strand of NZ_AVHW01000099.1, from coordinate 65,099 downwards.
AATTACTCTTTATTTATAAAAAGTAAAAATGGAAGAGTTAGAAAAGAAGCTTTTGAAGGTGAATTTTCAACTTATGGAAAATATAAAAATACATTTGCATCAACTCTTTATGGTGGAATAAAGTCAGAGATATTTTATGCAAAAACTAGAAAATATAATTCAGCAATAGAGGCTTCCTTATTTTCAGATGATGTAAGTTTGGATGTCTACAATAATCTTATATCAGCTATAGATGAAAGTATTCCTACCTTAAATAAATATGTTGAACTTAAAAAGAAATTTTTAGGGCTAAATGAAATACACATGTACGATTTATATGTACCTTTGACAGAAAAATTTGATATGGATATACCATATGATAAAGCACAGAATATCATATTAGAGGCACTTAAGCCTTTGGGAGAAGAGTACTTAAAAGTTATAAAGAGTGCTTTTGAAGAAGGCTGGATTGATGTATATGATAATGAAGGTAAAAAAGGAGGAGCTTATTCTTGGGGAAGTTATGATTCGCATCCTTATATATTAATGAGCTATAAAAATGACCTTAATTCTCTATTTACTTTAGTTCATGAATTGGGTCATTCTGTCCATAGTCATTATTCAAGAACAAGTCAACCGTTTTTATATTCTGACTATAAGATATTCGTTGCAGAAGTTGCATCTACTTTAAACGAATTACTTCTTATAAATTATTTGTTAGAAAATTCTAAGTCTAAAGATGAAACTATATATCTATTAAATTATTATTTAGAACAATTTAGGACTACAGTTTATAGACAAACTATGTTTGCTGAATTTGAAAAAATTGTACATGAAAAAGTAGAGAGTGGAGAACCACTTACTGCTGATGAATTTACTGATATATACTATAAATTGAATGAAAAGTATTATGGAAAATCTGCAGTAGTAGATAAACAAATAGGAATAGAGTGGGCTAGAATCCCTCATTTTTATTCAAATTTCTATGTATATAAGTATGCTACAGGATTTTCAGCTGCAAGTGCTTTAAGTCAACAGATACTTTCAGAAGGTAGTACTGCTGTAGATAGATATTTAAACTTCTTAAAAAGTGGAGGGTCAGAGTATCCTTTAGAACAATTGAAATCTGCTGGTGTAGATATGACAAAAAAAGAATCTATAGAGGAAGCCTTAAATGTATTTGCTGGTTTAGTTAATAAACTAGAAAAAGAATTATAGAATGTGGCAAATTAATAATCTTAGTGAAGGTTTGCAATAATTTTAAATGTTGCGTTATACTTATATACTTCAAAATAACTTAAAAAAATTAATATAATTAGCAATATACTATATAAAATTAAATTTTTACATGTATTTAACAATATTTACACTTACTTAACCTCGCTCTAATATTCACTTAACAAAAAATATGTATTATTAAAATATAGAAAATATGACAACAAAAAAATTAAAATATAAGCGGGGGTAAGTGAAATGTTTAAAAAGAAAATAGGAGTTCTTTTAGCTAGTACAATGTTAGTTGGAGTTTTAGCAGTAGGATGTGGCTCTGGCTCAGGAGGTTCAGCAGACTCAAATAAAGTTTCTGTTTCAGGTTCGACTTCAATAGGTCCTCTTATGGAAACTATAGGAGAAAAGTTTCAGGAAAAAAATGAAGGTGTTAGTGTAGAAGTTCAACAGATTGGTTCTTCTGGAGGTATAAAAAATGCTATAGAAGGAACATCTGAGATAGGAATGAGTTCAAGAGACTTAAAAGATGAAGAAAAAAGTGCTGGATTAAAGGAAACTAAGATAGCAATAGATGGAATAGCATTGATAACTAATACTACTAACCCAGTAAAAAATTTAACAATGGATCAAGTTAAAGGTATTTATACAGGAAAGATAACTAACTGGAAAGACGTAGGAGGAAATGACGCTCCAATAGTAATTGTATCAAGAGAAGAAGGTTCAGGAACTAGAGATGGATTCCAAGAAATTGTAGGATTCAAGTCAGAAGAATTAACTAAAGATGCACAAATAAGTGATGGTTCAGGAAATATAAAAACTACAGTTGAGGGAAATGAAAATGCTATAGGATATATATCATTTGGATATGTTGATGAGAAAGTAAATAGTTTGAAAATAAATGATGTTGAAGCAACTGATGCCAATGTAATAGCTAATAAATATCCAATATCAAGACCATTTATACTAGTTAATAAAGAAGATAATTTATCAGAAAAAGGTAAAGCTTTAATAGATTATATATTGAGTGACGAAGGACAAGCACTTGTTTCAGAAAAAGGATTTATTAAAGTTAATCAATAATATAAATATTTAATATAAAATGAATATATAATACCCTGCAAGATAAGCTCATAAAAATGTTGCTGTAACTTGCAGGGTATTGTCTATTATTGGTGATATGAATATAAATATTTTAATTATATAATAGATATTTTAGTACATTATCTCTAAAGAATATTGGAATATTGACAAAATAATATTACAATGTTAGAATAAAAAGGAAATTTATTAAAGTGTATTAAAATTTTTTAATAAAAATATTTTAGAAACTGAGAAGTATACCTTATTATTGGGCATCTAGAGGTATATGGAGTTAGTGGTGCAACCGGCTATGAATATAATTTTATATTGCATAGCCTTTTTTTGTTTTAAATTTAACAAAAATATTTAAAAATCTAAAGACTATTGAATTAGTAGTTAGATTTAATTTGATACGTGGAATTTTGGCTTTTAAAGTAGCCATTTGTTGGAAAAGGGGAATTTTTTTTAAAGTATAATATAATTATAATAAGAAAATAACGTTTTTATAAACATCAAGATGCGAAATATAAACATTTTGTAACAATACATTTACCAAAATAATCCAATTTATTTTATATTATAACTATATAAATCATATAAATCAATACTCAAACTGGCTGATTGACAAGTTTCTAGAAAAATAATAAATTTATAATATAAAATCACCTTAAGCTCCATTTTCCAACAATCGGAGACTTTGATTAGTATTTAATAATGAATCTTAATATTTAATTCAATATTCAAGAATTATTCAAAAATACTTAAGTTTTATAGTCGAGTTTGTAAAGATATTATAAAATAATAATACTAGTTATATAAAAAATAAAACATCATAATTTGTAATAATTAAAACCTTAGACTATGATTGAAATATTTTGAATGGAGTGGTGTAATGTATAACTTACTGGTTGTAGATGATGATGTTGATATTTTAAACATAAATCAAATTTATTTTTCAAATATAGGTTTTAATGTATATATATCTAAGACAGCTAAAGAGGCTATGAAGATAGTAGAAAGTGTAGTTTTAGATTGTATAATTCTAGATATTGCATTACCAGACTTAGATGGGTATAAAGTATGCAATGTTATAAAAGAAAAGGTTAACATACCTATAATATTTTTATCTAATTATGAACATGAAGAAGAAAGAGTTCGGGGTTTTTTAGCTGGAGGAGATGATTATATAACAAAGCCATATAGCTTAAAAGAACTTGAACTTAGAATATATGCTCGTATGAGGCAATATAAAAACATTACATCAGTTCCTAATGTGTTAAAATTTTCGTCTTTAGTGATAAATGTGAACTCAAGAAAAGTAACTTTTGACGAAAAAAGTATCGATTTAACCACTATGGAGTTTGAAATATTATTGTTTCTAGCTGAAAATAAAGAACAAGTATTCTCAAAAATAGAAATATATAATCAAGTTTGGAAAATGCCTGATATTGGAGACCAACATACAGTACAGGTTCATATTGCACAGATGAGGAAAAAAATTAATTCTTTAAGCAGAGAGCATCAATACATTCAAACTGTATGGGGAAAAGGATATAAATTTGTACCGTAAGTGGGATACTGTAATCAATAAATAGTTCTTGTTTTATTTAGTACTACTATGAAAGAGATGTGATTGATGCAATGAAAAAGTATAATATACTAAAAGGAACTCTCATTGTATTGATAATCTCTCTGTTGGCAATAACAGGATTAAATCTTCTGTATAAATATGATAATAAATATACATATAAGTCTATTAGAGCAAGTAATGGAATTTTAACTATAGATAGTAATACCTTTACTAAAAGTAAACTTGTCTTTTTAATAGATGATTGGGAGTTTTATAACCATAAAATATTTAAACCAAATGATTTTATAGAACAACATATAAAACCAAAATACGTTTTTATAGGTCAATATCCAGATTTCTCTATGAGAAAAGAGAACCAATCACCATATGGCAATGCTACTTACCGTATGAGAATAAAAAATGAAGGTAGGGATAAGGTATTAAGTCTAGAGATTCCTGAAATTTTTTGTGCAAGTGAAGTATGGATAAATGGAGAAATGGTTTCTAAACTAGGAGATGTAGGAACAGAAAAGTATAGACCAAAAATTAAAAATTCAGTAGTAAGTTTTGTCGCAAATAAAGATACAGAAATTATAATCAATGTATCTAATTTTTCACATTATTATAGTGGTTTGTATTATCCACCTGCATTGGGGGAAACAAAAGACATAAGTAATATGGTATTTTATCGATTACTTTTTTATAGTATAATTTGTTTCACAACTTTTGCAATAGCTATATTTTCACTAGCTGTTTGGTTTTTTTCAAAAAAAAGTAAACTCTACTTTTATTTTGGATGTATGTGTATTTTCTTTGCAATACATGTATCATATCCTTTTGTGCATCTATTGGGACTTCCTTTAGTAAACTTTACATATGCAGTTGAGGATTCATCATATTTTATAGCGGTCTTATGTATTATTTGTATAAATGGAAGTATATCCAAAATAGAAGAAAATAAAGGATATAGATTTTTAATTTTACCATTAGGGATTACAATGTGTATTATATCTATTGTAATACCAGTTGTTCTTCTTCCATATTATATAGATTTTGTTGATATATATGGAAAATTAATAGATATATATAAATATATTGTATTTATTTATATCTTAATGTCTTCACTAGTTTCAATCTATAAAAAGACATGCTCTGAGCATATAAGTTCCTATATTTTAGTTTCAGTAAATATTGTGTTTGGTATTAGTGTATTATTCGATGCAGTGACTAGTAACAGATTTGAGCCTATATTTACAGGATGGCAAACAGAATACTGTGGGTTTATAATTGTTATTTTATTTTCTATTATGATGATACATAGGAACAAGATGATAATAAAAGAAAATGAAAAACTCACAAAGAATCTTGAGCATGAAGTTGAATTAAGAACTAATGAACTTATGACACTATTAGATGAACGTAAAAAGTTCTTGGCTGATGTGGCACATGATTTAAAAGCACCTGTTTCAGCTATACAGGCATTTATAGATTTAATAAAGGTTGGTAATATTCATGTAGATGAAGAGACAAAAGCTTATCTATCTGCGATAAATCAAAAATCAAATGAAGTACAAAGTAGAGTACGTAGTCTACAAGAATTTACATCACAAGATAAAGAAATTGGTCTTAGTGAGAAGATATGTCTAAATGATTTCATCAAAGAGATATATGAAAATAACTTGCCAGACACACAAGCATGTGGTGTAAACTTTGAACTCTCTCTATTAGATAAAAAAATATATGCAAAGATAAATAAAGAAAGATTGGCTAGAGCATTTGAAAATCTAATTTACAATGCTTTAAGCTTTACTTCATTTGATGGTAGGATAAGTTTGTCAATGAATAAAGAAGATGAATTTGCAGTTATTAAAATTTCTGATAATGGTAAAGGAATACCACCAGAAAATATACCAAAGATATTTGAACGGTTCTTTACAGCAAGAGATACTGACATTTCAACAGGGCAAGGGTTAGGGTTATATATTGTAAAGTCCATTGTAAAAGAACATGATGGAGAAATTTTTGTAGATTCAGAGTTAGGAAAAGGAACCGTTTTTACAATAAAATTAAATCTCTGTTTTTCATAATAATGGGTTATTTAATATAAAAGAATAATGATATTTAGGAGTGATTATAATGCAAACTAAGATATTGATAATAGATGGAGACAAGAATAATTGCCAGGAATTGAAAAACTTTTTAGAAGGAAAAGGGATAACTATAGATTTAGCATATAGCTGTGAAGAAGCTATTGGAAAAATATTTAGTAATAGATATGATTTAATATTTTTAGAGATAATCCTAACTGATGGTGATGGATGGACTCTCTGCAAGAAAATAAGAAATGTAACTACTTGTCCAATTGTTTATATGACTTACATAAATGAAGACCAAAGTATTTTAAATGCCTTAAATTCTGGTGGAGATGATTATTTGATTAAACCTCTAAATTTGGAAATTTTATATGCAAAAGTAAAAGCAATTTTAAGAAGAGTAAATTCATATGTAAATAGCAATGAAAGTAATTCAAAATTAGAGGAATACAATAGAACTAGTGGAGTAATAAAATTAGAGGACAAAATAATAAAATTAACTCCAACAGAAAATAAACTATTAAATTATTTTATAGAGAATCCTGAAAAGACATTGACTACTAAAGAGATATATGAACATGTGTGGTTAAATGAATATTTAGAGGATAATTATAGTGTAGTAGTTGCAGTGAACGGATTGAGAAAGAAAATAGAAAAAGATTATAAAAATCCTCAAAAAATTATAACAATAAGAGGAGCAGGTTACTATTTTAATAAGGAATAATATGAATGTATATGTTATAAAGGACTAAATTTAATTAATAAATATCAATAGCAGATATAAGTAATGAGTTACATGAGAAATGTATTATTACTTATATCTGCTATTTTAATATAAGCAAATACCATCATAATGTAAACTAAATGTCAAAAATAGTTCTAAAAGTAAAATCGATGTTAAAAAAGTGAATATAATTTTACACTTGTTTAACTTAATCCTAATATAGATTTAACTTAAAAAAAGTAGAATAAAAGTATAGAAAATTTAATTGATACGAATTATAAAAATTTAAATTTTGAATACAGAATGAAAATCGATTGGGAGGATATTATGATAGTAAAATCTAGGTTAGTAGGTTTAGAAAAAAACAACAATAATGGCAACAAGACAAAATATATAATTGAAAAAGTAGCAAAAAATATTTTTTTACTTAGTGCTTTGGTAGCAGTTGCAAGTTTACTTTTGATAATAGGATTTGTATTTTATAAAGGACTAAGACCATTTATATTTGAGGGATACTCATTTATAGATTTTTTAACTGGTGCAGATTGGGTTCCTTCTGCTAATAAATTTGGAATATCATCTATGATAGTAGCATCAATATTTGCAACACTTGGAGCACTTGTGATAGGAGTACCAGTGGGTATATTAACATCTATATTTATAGCAGAAGTAGCACCTAAGAGGTTAGCAAAAATAATGTCACCAGCAGTTGAGCTTCTAGCAGGTATACCTTCAGTATTATACGGTGTATTTGGTCTTGCAGTGATAGTTCCAATGATACAAAATATGTTTAATCTTCCAAAGGGTCAAAGTTTATTAGCAATAGTAATAGTACTAGCAGTAATGATGTTACCAACAATAATATCTGTATCAGAAACAGCTATAAGAGCAGTACCAAAAGCATATAAAGAAGGTTCATTAGCACTTGGTGCATCAAAAATAGAAACAATCTTTAAAGTTGTATTACCAGCTGCGAAATCTGGAGTATTAGCTGCAGTAGTATTAGGAGTAGGAAGAGCTTTAGGAGAAACAATGGCAGTAATACTTGTTGCAGGAAACTCACCAGTTATGCCAACTTCAATAACAGACAGTGTAAGACCACTTACAACTAATATAGCACTTGAAATGGGATATGCATTTGGTACACATCAAGAGATGCTATTTGCAACTGGAGTAGTACTGTTTACATTTATATTAATCTTAAACTTAGTTTTAAATAAACTTTCAAATAAGGCGGTAAATTAAGATGAGAAAGTTCAGAGAGAATACATTAAAATTATTAGTATACCTATCAGCACTATTTACAATAGTATCGTTAGTAGTCATAGTAGGATTTATATTTATAAAGGGAATTGGAAATATGAATTTTAATTTCTTATTCAGCAATTATTCAGCATCAGGTGATGGTGGTATACTTCCAATGATAATTACAACATTATACACAGTAGTAGTTTCTATAGTCGTAGCAACTCCTATAGGAATCTTAGCTGCTATATATTTACAAGAGTATGCAAAAAAAGGAAAAGCAGTTACAGCCATAAGATTCGCAACTGAAAGTTTATCAGGAATACCATCTATAGTGTATGGATTATTTGGAGGAATTTTCTTTGTTGTTACATTAAAAATGGGGTATTCAATAGTTGCAGGTTCGCTTACAGTAGCAATAATAATATTACCAGTAATAATTCGTACAACAGAAGAAGCTTTAAAGACAGTTCCTCAAGCGTATAGAGAATCATCATTAGCACTGGGAGCTACTAAATTTCAGACTTTATATAAAGTAGTACTTCCAAGTGCAATACCAGGAATCTTATCAGGAATAATCTTATCAGTTGGTCGTATAATTGGAGAATCAGCTGCGATATTACTTACAGCAGGTACTGTAGCTAAGATGCCAGGTGGAATATTTGATAGTGCAAGAACATTAACTGTACACTCATATTTACTGACTAAAGAGAGTGGAGATATAGCAACAGCAGCTAGTATAGGAATTGTTTTAATAGTAATCGTATTAGCACTAAACATGCTAGCAAGATTTGTTGCTAAGAAGTTAAATAAGGCTAATTATTAAATTTAAGAGGTGTGAATGATGGAATTAATCGATAATATAAAAATGAGTGTAAAAGATTTGGATTTATTTTATGGTGACAAACAAGCATTAAATAAAATAAATATGGACATAAAAGAAAATAAAGTTACTGCTTTAATAGGACCATCTGGATGTGGGAAATCAACCTTTATAAGAACTTTAAATAGAATGAATGACTTAATAGAAGATGTAACAATTAAAGGAAATATTTTTGTGGATGGAGAGGACATATACATTTCAGATGATGTCATAAATCTTCGTACTAAAGTAGGGATGGTATTTCAAAAACCAAATCCATTTCCTATGAGTATATATGATAATGTTGCCTATGGCCCTCGTACACAAGGGCTAAGAGATAAGAAACAATTAGATAAAATTGTAGAAGAGAGTTTGAAAGGAGCAGCTATCTGGGATGAAGTTAAAGATAGACTTAAATCATCTGCATTAGGTCTTTCTGGTGGGCAACAACAACGTATATGTATAGCAAGAGCAATTGCTATGAGACCAGAAGTTATCCTTATGGATGAGCCTACATCTGCTCTAGACCCAATTTCAACATTAAAAGTTGAGGAACTTATAGAGGATTTAAAAAAAGATTACACAATAGTCATAGTTACTCATAACATGCAGCAAGCTGCTCGTATATCAGATGAAACAGCTTTTTTCTTAAATGGAGAGGTTATAGAATTTAGTGATACAAAAACTATGTTTACCACTCCTGTGGATAAAAGAACAGAAGACTATATAACAGGTAGATTTGGTTAAAATATATAACTATAAAGGAGTTAGACAATGGTCAATAATAGCTTAGATATAAGTATTGATACTTTAAAGGAACAAACAGTACTTATGATGGAAAAATGTGAAGAAGCAATAGAAAAGTCTGTGACTTGTATGATAGAGAAGGATTTAGAAGGTGCAAGAAACGTAGTAGAAAATGATGAAGAGATAAATAAATTAAGAGAAGAGATAAGGGATAAAAGTATAGAACTAATAGTATTAAAGCAACCAATGGCAAGGGATTTAAGATTTATTTATTCATTAGGAAATATATCAATAGAATTAGAAAGAATAGGAGATTATGCAGCTAACATAGCTAGAGAAATGCTGAAAATAGGTGGAGAAGCTTATATAAAAGAGCTGATAGATATTCCTAAGATGGCAAAAGAATGTAAATCTATGATGTCTCAGACTAGAGAAGCTTTAATCTTATTTGATGCAAGTATAGCTTATGATGTAGGAACTAAAGATGATATTGTAGATGGTTTGTATGAACAAGTACAAATTGATTGTTTAAAAATAATGCATGAAAATACAAATACCATAGACCAAGGGGTAAAACTTTTACTTATAGGAAGATACCTTGAAAGAATTGGAGACCATATAACAAATGTGTGTGAAAAAATAATTTTTGCAATTGAAGGTAAAATGGTAGAGATAGGATAAAAAAACTGCTTTAAAGCAGTTTTTTTTTATTGTCTAAATTAAGAAGTAATTGATAAAAAAATATGATTAATGGGTAAATTTAAAAAATTGTGATATACTAGGAACATATTAAATTTGAGGATGCGTATTTTATAGAAAGTGCTTTTTAGGAGGTGGAACTTTGAAACTTCAAAAGATGGGTATGAGAACTATAAAAACAGGAATTAGTGTAACGTTATGTATGCTTTTAGGAGACTATTTAGTTGAGAATATGTTTTATTCTCTGGTAGCATGTATAATTTCTGTCCAAGATACGGTAAAAGGTTCTTTAAAAACAGGAATCAATAGAGTAGAAGGTACTATTTTAGGTGGTATAATAGGATTCATCTTTGCCATCACTAAAGCTGGAGACCCTTTTTTATGTGGTCTAGGAGTAATGTGCTCAATATATTTATGCAATCTGTTTAAAATAAAGTCAGTAGTAGTTGCCTGTGTAACTTTTCTGGCTATACATCTAGGAGTAGGAAACAATGACCCTGTATATTATTCTTTACATAGGGTACTGGATACATCTGTAGGTGTCTTGTTTGGGGTACTTGTTAATTACTATGTTGCTAGACCAAATTATCTAAATAGTGTTATAGATGAGTTTAAAAAGATAGAAGAACTGTCAATGTTACTTATTGAAGACAAAATACTTAGAAAAAATAATTTAGATGTAGAGAGATTTGAAGAAGAAGTAGAAAAATTAGAAGAAATATATTCAAAACTTATTGATGAATTGGATTATAGTTTGAGTGAAACTAATATAGAAAAAATTGAGAATACCTTAAGGATATGTAGAGAAATACATTTTCATATGCAGTCTATAGAGTTATTAGAAAATAAACTTTATTTAAAGGAGCATACATATAAATACCTTAAGAAAACATATAATGTGGATGAATTAGACTGGAATATAGATGAAGAAAAAAGCCCTGTATTTAACTATCATTTAATGAAAATAATGCTTGAAATAGAGATGTTAAAGAAATTAAATAAATTATATCAATAATAGTAAGTAAATAATAAATAAAAAATAGTATCTTTGTAAATATTAAACATATATAAGTTTAATTTACGGAGGTACTATTTTTTATGAATACTAGAAATGATAATTCTAAAATATTAGAAATATATAAGATGAAGCTTTTTGGAGAACTTGTAAAGGCAGTGTGGAATGATAATACAGAGGATATTGAAAATCTACCTGAAAAAATTTTAAATGATAATTTGAATAATAATTTAAAAAATGATTTTAATGAGGAATTTGATAAAGATACCATGGTAAATCTAATTAGAGTAACTATGGGATTAGATGTAACAGGAGACACAGATAAAAATTTAAAAGATGCATTACATGAAGCTATAAATTTAGATGAAGTCAAAAGACCAATAATATCTATAATATCAGATGCTTGCAAATATTGTGATGAAAATAATAAGGAAGATGAGTCATGTAAAATAAAAAGCAAGCATATTAATTGTAATGAGGAAGATGTATGTAGTGCTTGTGGTGATTGTGTATCAAGATGTAAGTTAGGTGCAATATCAGATAAGATAGAATTTATACCAATGATAAAGTTGTTGAAAGATATAAAGAGTCCTGTATATGCAATAGTCGCACCAGCTTTTGTAGGGCAGTTTGGAAAAGATGTAAGCCCTGGTAAATTAAGAACTGCATTAAAAAAGATAGGATTTGAAGATATGATAGAAGTTGCTTTGGCAGCAGATATGCTTACTGCAAAAGAAGCATATGATTATTATGAACATATGAAAAAGGATGAAGAAGGATGCTTTATAACTAGCTGTTGCTGTCCTATTTGGGTAAGCTTGATACAAAATAGTTTTCCTCAAATATTGGAGAATGTATCACCATCTGTTTCTCCTATGATTGCCTGTGGGAGAGCTGTAAAAATTTTAAATCCAGATGCTAAAGTTGTATTCATAGGTCCTTGTATGGCAAAAAAGAAAGAAGCAATGTTAGAAGATATAAAGGATGCAGTTGATTTTGTGCTTACATTTAAAGAGTTACAAGAAATATTTGATGCATTAGAGTTAAATCCAGCTATAATGGATGAAAGTAATAGAGTAGAGGCATCCCTTTCAGGTAGAGTTTATGCTAGAACAGGAGGTGTAAGTAAAGCAGTTAAGTTATCAGTTAGAAGAATTGACAAAAATATAAAATTTGAAGAAAAAGCATTTGAGGGAACAAAAGAATGTATGGACGGTTTAAAGAAAGTTTTAAATAAGGAGATAGAAGCTACCTTTATAGAAGGAATGGGGTGTGTAGGAGGCTGTGTAGGAGGTCCTAAGCGTATTTTAAGTGTAGAAGAAGGTACTAAGAATGTTGATGAATATAGTGAAAGCACAAATATGGAAACTCCATTTGATAATTTAAATGTGTTGCAATTTTTAACTTCTTTGGGAATCAAAAGAGTAGAATCTCTAGGAGAAAAGGAAGAAGAAAAAGTTAAAAAAATATTTAGTAGAGATATAAAAAGTAATAAGAAAGAGAATAAGTATAAAAAGTAATTTTTACTCTTAAACTTATTCTTTTATAAAAGGGAGATATGGGGGATGAAAATTAAAGATAATAAGGCTACTTTTCATGTAATGATAAGGTTATTTCTTATAGCTGTTTTAATTTTAACTGGGACATTATTGGAAGAAAAAATCAATAATGTTCCAGTCCAAAATATAAGCACAAAAGGTGAAAATACACTAGAATTACTTTCTCAAGGGAATACATTAGGAGAAATTATGTATAAAGCATCTCAAGAGGAAACAAAAGGACCAGGGGCTACTTCTGAAAAAGTAGCGTACATAACGATAGATGATGGACCATCAAAATATACAAATGCACTTCTTGATATTTTAAAAGAGAACGATGTCAAAGCGACATTTTTTATGCTTAATCAAAACATGAAAAATCATAAGGAAGAAGTAAAAAGGGTATTAGAAGAGAAAAATTCAATAGGTTTTCATAGTGTAAGTCATGATATACATAAGCTATATAAAAGCCCAGAGGTAACAGTGGGGGAGTTCAATACATGTAATGATACTTTACAAGATATAACTGGTCAGAGTTCAAAATTAATAAGATTACCCTATGGAAGTAAGCCATATATGCCAGAAGGTTCATATAGTAAACTTATGGAGAATGATTATTTAATTTGGGACTGGAATTTGGATACACAAGACTGGAAATCTTCTACAAGTCAAATTGTTAGTAATATATTGTACTATGGAAGAAAAAGAGATGAATTAGTAGTGCTGATTCATGAGAAAGAACAAAGTTTAAACGCTTTAAACAATATTATAAGAATTTTGAAGGAGAGAGGATATACAATATTGCCAATTACAGAGAATATCACACCTAAAAATTTCTGGCAAGAAAACTTACAATAAATTCAATTATAGTAAAAAATAAAGTAAATTATTTAGGAAATAAAACATATAATTTATAAAATAGAATATAAAAAATAGAACATAAGAAAGATAATGTAAATAGAATGTAATCTAAAATAAATAACATGGCGTTAAAATTTAAACAAAAAATAGTATAGTTATTGACATTATAAGACAAAATAAGTTGAAAAAAATAGTATAGAATATAATAATCAGCATATAATATAAAAAAATAATTAAGAAAATTCAGAAAAAATAAAATAAAAATAATTGACAAAGAGAATAATATTTGTATATAATAATATGTAATATTAAAGACTGAGAAGAAGAGGAGTAAGTAAATACTACTAAAAGAGAGGAAAATTCACTGGCTGTAAGATTTTCTAAGTATAAGGTTTGCTGAACGTAGCTTTGGAGTTTCTAAACTGAACTGTTAGTAAGTTTAGACGGTTAGAACCGTTAAATTCTTTGAGAGTCAAAGTTGATGAAATAACATTAAACAATATTTGATTAATGTTATTGTATTTTAAACTTTGGAATTAAGGTGGTAACGCGAGCTTTTCGTCCTTTTAAAGAGGATGAAGGGCTCTTTTTTATTTCTAGATATATTTTAAAAAATTTATTTATAAAAATACAGGAGGCAAGACAATGGAAAATACGAACTTATCAAAAACTTATAATCCAAAAGATTTTGAGGCTAGGTTATATAAAAAATGGATGGATGAAGGGTATTTTAAATCTAAACCAAATCCAGATAAAAAGCCATTTACAATAATGATGCCACCACCAAACATAACAGGGCAATTGCATATGGGACACGCTCTTGACCATACACTTCAGGATATATTAATAAGATGGAAGCGTATGGATGGGTATGAAGCTTTTTGGCTTCCAGGAACTGACCATGCTTCTATAGCAACTGAAGTTAAAGTTGTTGAAAGAATAAAAAAAGAAGAAGGTAAGACAAAGTATGAAATAGGTAGAGATGAATTTTTAAAGAGAGCTTGGGACTGGAAGGATGAATTTGGAGGAAAAATATCTAACCAACTTAAACAATTAGGAGATTCTTGTGATTGGGATAAAGAGAGATTTACCATGGATGAAGGGTGTAATGAAGCAGTTATAGAATTCTTTGTAAAGCTATATGAAAAAGGTCACATATACAGAGGGAATAGAATAATAAACTGGTGCCCAGATTGTAAAACTACTTTATCAGATGCAGAAGTTGAGCATGAAGAACATGACGGAAACTTTTATCATATAAAATACCCACTAAAAGATAGTGAAGATTTCTTAGAAATAGCTACAACTAGACCTGAGACGATGATAGGGGATACTGGTATAGCAGTAAATCCGGAAGACGATAGATACAAACACTTAATAGGAAAAACAGCAATACTTCCATTAGTAGGAAGAGAACTTCCAATAGTTGCAGATAATTATGTTGACTTAGAGTTTGGAACTGGTGCAGTTAAAATGACTCCAGCACATGACCCTAATGATTTTGAAGTAGGATTAAGACATAATCTTGAGCAGTTAAATACTATGAATGAAGATGGAACTATGAATGAAGTTTGCGGAAAATATGAAGGTATGGATAGATTTGAATGTAGAAAAGCTATCGTAGCAGACTTAAAGGAGCAAGGTTACCTAATTAAGATAAAAGAGCATAATCATAATGTAGGAACTTGTTACAGATGCCATACAGTAGTTGAGCCTAGATTATCAGAGCAATGGTTTGTTAAGATGGATGAACTTGCAAAACCAGCTATAGATATTCTTAAAAATGGAGAACTAGAATTTGTTCCAGAAAAATTTGATAAAACTTATTTACAATGGCTAGAAAATATAAGAGATTGGTGTATATCAAGACAATTATGGTGGGGTCATCAAATACCAGCTTACTATTGTCAAGAATGTGGAGAAATAGTAGTAGCAAAACAAATGCCTGATAAATGTCCTAAATGTGGAAGCACTCATTTTAAACAAGATGAAGACGCATTAGATACTTGGTTTAGTTCTGCACTATGGCCTTTCTCTACTCTAGGATGGCCAAATAAAACTGAAGCTTTAGACTACTATTACCCAACAAGTGTACTTGTTACAGGATATGATATAATATTCTTCTGGGTAGTTAGAATGGCTTTTGCAGGGATGTTCTGTATGAATGAGAAGCCATTTGACCATGTATTAGTTCATGGATTGGTAAGAGATTCTCAAGGTAGAAAGATGAGTAAATCCTTAGGAAATGGTATCGACCCATTAGAGATAATCGAGCAATATGGAGCTGATGCACTAAGATTTACATTAACAACTGGAAATTCCCCAGGAAATGATATGAGATTCTATATGGAAAGAGTAGAATTTGCTAGAAACTTTGCCAATAAATTGTGGAATGCATCAAGATTTGTATTTATGAATATTGATGAAGATATAATTAAAAACATAACTAGAGAAAGTGTTAAAGATAACTTAACTTTAGCAGATAAATGGATAATATCAAGAGCAAATAATATTGTAAAAGAAGCAACTAATAATATGGATAAGTTTGATTTAGGAATAGCACTTCAGAAGATATACGATTTCACTTGGTCAGAATACTGTGACTGGTATATTGAAATGGTTAAACCTAGATTATATGGAGAAGATACAAATGCTAAATCTGCAGCATTATATACATTAACTTATGTTCTTGAAAAGATATTAAAATTATTACATCCATATATGCCATTTATAACAGAGGAGATATACACTTACCTTCCTACTGTTGAAGGATGTATAATAGTATCTGAGTGGCCAAAATATAATGAAGAAGATAATATGGCTGAAGAAGAAGAAATGATGAATTTATTGATGGAAGGTATAAGAAGTATAAGAAATGTAAGAGCAGAAATGAATGTACCACCTTCTAAGAAAGCTAAATTGATAATAATACCAAGTGAGGAAAAGATAGAAGCTATTGAACTTGGTAAAGATTATTTCATAACTTTAGCATCTGCTTCAAATGTTGAGGTAGCAAAAGACAAATCTAATGTACCAGAAGATGCAGTTGGAGTAGTTATTGATGGTGTTGAAATATTTATACCTCTTAATGAGTTAGTTGACTTTGAAAAAGAAATTGAAAGATTATCTAAAGAAAAGAAAAAATTAGAAGGAGAAATAAAAAGAGTTAATGGAAAACTTGCAAACCAAGGATTCCTAGCAAAAGCTCCTGAAAGTCTAATTGAAGAAGAAAAAGCTAAAAAAGAAAAATTTGAAGAGATGATTAAATCTGTTGAGGAAAGACTAATAAATTTAGAATCTAAAATAAAATAAATGAAAGTGTTAATAAAAACATACAAAAAGTACGTAATTTGTACTTTTTGTATGTTTTTCTTTCTATATATACAAATATGATGTTATAATTCATTACAGATGTGTTATATTTTTATCTTATTTTATGATTATATTAATCTTACATTTAAAAAATTTATGAGTAATAAAAATTTGCTGTATTATGATATTTAACATAGCATAATAAAATACATATTACATTTGTTTTCATATATTTTTTACACAATATAACTAGAAAAATAGATGAATTTATCATAATTTAAGTTTATGTATCAAAGATAATTACTAGAAGTAGTTTAATCGACAATTTAAACTTGTAAAAAAATTTGAATAGAAAAGTCAATGAGTACAGTTTGGAAATTGAAATAAAGTAAACTAAATGATATTTTAGATTTGGAGGTGATATTATGTTCAGGGTAGTTATATGTGATGACGAAAAAATACAAAGAAGCATACTGAAGGAATTTGCAGAAAAACTTTTGTCTGAAAGGTGTCTAAATTATCAAATACTGGAATTCTCCTGTGGAGAAGATTTAATATCCAAATACCCAGAAAAAATTGACATTATATTTTTAGACATCCAAATGAAAGATATCAATGGAATTGAGGTGGCTAAAAAAATAAGAAAGTTTGATGAAAAAGTAGAAATTATATTTACAACAGCTTTTTCAGAGTATGCTCCCCAGGGTTATGAAGTACGTGCTTATAGATATTTAGTAAAACCTATAGAGTATAGTAACTTTGCAATGGGTGTAAATCTTTGTATTGATAACCTTCAAAGAAAGAAGGAGCGTTATATAGTTTTAAATAGTAAAAAAGGATTTAATAGAATACTGATAGATTCTATTTTATATGTTGAAACTGTAAAGAGAGATTTAGTTGTACATACATTAGGGAGAGATTATAAAGCTAATATGAGCATGAAACAAGCAGAAAAATTATTATGTGAAAATGGATTTTTCAGATGTCACACAAGTTTTATTGTCAATTTGAGAAGAATAGAAGATCTTGGGGATAATATGATTACTATTAATGATAAATTTATACCTATTAGTAAGTACAGGCTCAAAGATTTAAAAGTAGCATTAACAAGCTTGTTATGTGATATAATGTATTAATTTTGAAAAAGGTAAAGTAAAATATTTTGAAAAATATTTAAAGTCATCACAGAGCTATTAATTTAAAACTGTCTTAATATAGAAAAAATTCTCTGTATTAAGACAGCCCTTATTATGATGTAAAATAGTAGCTTATAGATTATTGATATTGTTTTAGATGTAGAGTACACAATTATAATAGATTAATTATTAGTATATTATGACTGATTTTTATATGCAGTATTGTACAGTATTTCAGTTTTTTACTGTATAGTGACATAAAATTTTAAAAGATGACTCCAAAAAAGCATATAGATATTGCACCTACAGCTATTGAGATAGCAATAGATTTAAATTTATAAGCTACTAATAGTACTATGATACCTGATATAATTTTGGGATTGGTGAATGACAAATATATACTATCTCCATTAAAAAAAATATCCTTTGCTATTAGTGAACTAAGTATAGCGATAGGTATAAATTTCATAATGTCTTTAATAGAATCAGGCATATCATTTTTTGAAAGTATTATCATAGGTAAAATCCTTGGAATATAAGTAACAATTGCCATACCTAAAATAACTATAAGTATGTAATTAGTATTCATAGACTTCCTCCTTTTTATGAGTTAATTTTTGTATATAAAAGCCAAATAAAGCAGATAAAACAGAGGCTATTATGATAACTAAACTGCTTTTAAAGAAAGTATATAAAACTATTGATAATAGGATAGAAAGCATTGAAACGAGTATATATACTTTACTTTTAATTTGATTAACTACTAATGTGATGAACATTGCTGTAAGTAGGAAGCCTGCAACAGAATCACTGATAGTAACAATTTCTCCAAGAAATGCTCCTAAGAAACAACTACCAGCCCATACTATTATACAAAGATTGTTTAGGTATAATGCGTGTCTATCTGTCCAAGTACCATAAGTATATTTTTCTAAGTTTATAGCGAATGTTTCATCTGTAACACCATGGCAAAAATACATTAAAAATCTCATATTTTTATTTTTTATATGCATATGTAGGTTGGAGCTCATTAAAAAGTTACGAAGATTCAATATAAATGTAGTTAATACTATTGAAGTTATACTTCCATTTGAAGCTAGCATTGAAGCTGCTACAAATTGTGAACTACCCGCAAATACCATAAGTGACATCATTAATATGTAAAAGGCAGATAAACCTGCTTTTTGAAGCATAATACCACAAATAAGTCCTAATGGAATATATCCTAGAAATATTGGGATTGATGCCAGAAAACTTTCTTTTAAGATTTCTTTTTTTGATGTTTCTTGTTTCAAATACAATCACCCCTTTAAAATAATGAATATTTATAAAATTCTATAAATATTTGTTTCATTTTATTATATCTATTTTGATTGGTTATATCAATGTTTGAGGCAATACAGTATATACATTAAAATAATTATTTATAATTTGTAGAACTTATAGTAATAAATTAATAGATAGTTTAATTCTATTAAAAGACTTCCTTTTATGCGATTTATTTATTGAAATATGATATAATGTATAAGGGTGTAGGTATTGCTTCTTAGGATAATACCTATATAAATTTTTAGAGTGTACTTGGTACAAATTTTTACATAGTAATTTAAATTTATATTTATTCGCAGTTCTTGGTATTTTTTTACACTTTGATTCATACTTTGTAGAATGAATAGTATGTTTTGTAAGATAGATTACAAGACGATTATATTTAAATTAATTTTCTTATAGTATATAAATAATTATTCCCCTAAATAAAAATGAGATTTATGTAATCTAGATTGAAAAGTATAATATACAATTGATAGTTAATTATGAATAAGTATTAATAAAGTATACAAGGGGATTGTCTAATAAGAAGGATAATCTCCTTTTTACAAAAAATTCTAAATTGTGATATAAATCTAAAAATTTTATCTTAATTTTTAACTATTTAATGATAATAATTGATATAATGAATATAAATTGAATATATAGTATACTTAATTTGTGTTTTTAGAAATAAATATAGCATTTAAAAGATAAATTGTGCAACTTAAATTAAAGTTTAAGATGAACTATTAGCATAGATATATTAAAAACTTTTAGTAATGGAGAATATATGTGATATGAATAATAAAGTTAAGGTTGCAGTATTAGATACAGGAATAGATAAAGAACATGATTACTTAAAGGATAACTTAGTTGGAGGAATTGCTTTTGAATGTATACATGATTATATTTTTATATCAGATAAATTTGATGATGAAGATGGTCATGGAACTGCTTGTGCATCAATAATAAAGAAGGAATATGAAGATGTAGAGCTATTTGTCATAAAAGTTTTAGGAAAAGATAGCATTGCAAATATAAAAGTTCTTGAAGAAGCATTAAAATATCTTCTAGATACTAACATAAGATTGATTAACTTAAGTTTATCAGTCATAGGAGTAGAAAGTGTCAAGGGATTATTTGAAGTATGTTATGAATTGTTTAGAAAAGGAAAAATAATAGTATGTTCATTGTCTAATAATTTTGACTTAAGTTATCCAGCAATGTTTAATAATGTTATAGGCGTGAGAGGATTTACTTTAGATGTAGAAGATTCTTTTTGGTACAATAAAAAATATGATGTTCAATGTGTAATGGATAGTAATTCATATATAAGTTGTGACATAAACAACTCCTACAGGTTACCACCAAAATGTAATAGCTATGTAGCAGCGAAGTTTACTGGAAAAATAGCTAAGATATTGTCGGAAAATCCAGATATAGAGATATCTGATTTAAATGATAAACTTGAACTATTAGCAACTAAAAATCATTGGGATAGTTTTGAGTTTGATGAGTATAGTAGAATTCCAAACTTTAAATTGGATTTGTATGACAAAGAAAATACTCTTCTTATGAAAGTTGCTGATGTTGTTAGAGATTGTTTAAACATTAAAGCTGATAATGAAAAATTATTTCAATGTAGTCTTTTTAATAAGGAGATAGGATTAGTTTATGATAATTGTTTTAATTTACTTCAAAAATTAGAGCAGGTATTTAACATAAAATTTAATTATATGGATATCTCAAAGTATGATTTAGTTTCGATATATACATTAACTGAGTTAGTAGAAATGTATAAAAATAAAAATTTATAAATAAAGAAAATAAAGAAGTAGTAACTAGATTTAATGTAGAAGGTATTAGATTATATGTATTCTTTGTCAGTAGATTAAAAGTAGAAAATATACTATAATTAGATAACATAAAAGAAAATGCCGATACAGGGGGAATTAGATAATGAAATATGAAGAAGCATTGGAGTATATATCACAAACCAATAAATTTGGTATAAGATTAGGTCTAGAGAATATTGGAAAATTATTAGAATTATTGGGGAATCCACAAGAAACTTTAAATATAATACATGTAGCTGGAACTAATGGAAAAGGCTCAGTGTGTTCTTTTGTTTCTAATATACTAAGAGAGTGTGGATATAAAGTCGGTTTATATACATCTCCGTATTTAGAAACCTTTACTGAACGTATAAGAGTAAATGGAGAAAATATACCACAAGATGATGTTGCTAGGATAATTGAATTAATAAAAGAAAAAATAGATATTATGGTAGGACAAGGCTATGAGTATCCAACAGAATTCGAAGTAGTTACTGCAATGGCATTTTATTACTATTCAGAACAAAAGGTGGATTTTGTAGCTTTAGAAGTTGGTTTAGGTGGAAGATATGATGCTACCAATATAATAACAAAATCACTTGTAAGTGTAATAGCATCTATAAGTTTAGACCATACAGGTATACTTGGAGATACAATAGAAAAAATAGCATATGAAAAGGCTGGTATAATAAAGGAACGTGGAGTAGTACTAGTATATGACCAAACTGATGAAGCCAAAAATGTTATAAAGTCAGTTTGTAAGGAGAAAAAAGCACAATATATAGAAGTTAATTTTGATGATGTAAATATAAAAAAATCAGATATAGACTCTCAAATATATGACTGTACTGTAATGAAAGAAATTTACAAAGACCTTGAAATAAAGTTGATAGGTGAACATCAAATAAATAATTCTATATTGGCGATGAGTGTAATAAAATATCTAAAAGATATAAATAAACTAGAAAATATAAGTGAAAAATCTATAAGAAAAGGACTTATAACTACTCAGTGGCCAGGAAGAATAGAAAAAATAAAAGAAAATCCAATTTTTATAATAGATGGTGCACATAATGAAGATGGAGCAAAATCTTTGGCAAAAGCACTTGATAAAAATTTTAAAGAGAGAAGTTTAACTCTATTGATAGGTATGCTAGAAGATAAAGATATTGATAGTGTTTTAAATATATTATTGCCACGTTTTAATAAGGTAATAACAACAACACCTAACAATCCAAGGGCCATAAATTCAGATATACTAAAAGAGAAAGTATTAAAATATGTGGATGATGTAACATCAAAACACGAGATAGAAGATGCAGTAAATTACACACTAGAAACAGCAAATAAGGATGATGTGATAATAAGTGCAGGTTCTTTATACATGATTGGCACAGTGAGAACTTTAGTAAAGAAATTATAATTTTATAAATAAATACAGGAATATAAATAAAAATATAAAAAAGAGTTGTCTAAGATGGTAGACAGCTCTTTTTATGTAAAGTAAGTTTTTAATAAATTTTATTGATGTTATATAGTAGTAATTATATAGATTGACGGATAGCCTTAGATAACTGGTCTGGGCAAGAAGTACCTTTTCCACCGCAATCAATACCATTTAATTTATCAGCTACTTCAAGAGCATTTTGACCAATTATTAAGCTTCTAAGTCCTGATAAATTACCATTACATCCTCCTACGAACTCAGCATCAACAATCATATTATTTTCATCAACTTCAAAAATCATTTCTCTACAACAGACACCACTTGGGTTAAATGTTACTTTCATTAAAAAGACCTCCATTAAATATTATTTCATTTTTTTAACATTAATAATAATACCAAATATATGCGTAATAATGCAACTATAAAGCATAATACAAGCTAATGAAATAATATATTATTGTAGTATATGTATTGTGGAGAGGAGGGGTTATGTGAAAATCTATATTTCTAACTATCTATCAAAGAGCATTAGCATAGTTGATTATTCTACACTTGAGCTAGAAAAGGAAATAGTATTAGAAGATAATATATATCCACATCATTTTTGCATAGAAAAAGAAAAAAATTTAATATACATACCTAGCTCAAGTAATGGTATACTCTATGTCTTAGATTTAAGTAATGATAAAATAATTGATACTGTTTCCATAGGAGGAAGTCTTAGTCAAGTTGTACTTAGTGATAATGAATTATTTGTAGCAAATGAAGATTCTAATAGTATATATGTATTGGATAAAGACACATTAAATCCAATAGGAATTATTGGTGTTGATAATATGCCACATGGATTTGACTTTGACAGAGAAAGTAAAAAATTATATGTACCGTGTATAAATTCAATAGTATGTATAGATACAATAAATAAAAATATACAAAAGAAAATTAATATGGACTTTAGAGCATGGCATATAGAACTTGATAAGCAAAAGAAAGAAATGTATATATCAACACTTGATGGAAAGCTCATAATAGTTGATGAAGTAAGCATGGATATAAAAAAGGTATTATATGAATTCTTATTACCAGTGGAAATAAGATTTAATTATAGTGGCAAAAAAGTTTATGTTGCTGACTTGGGTTATAATAATGTGAGAATTTTAGATTATACAACAAGTAGATATATTGGAAATATTGAGATAAATGGAATTCCTCAGGGATTAGAAGTATCTAAAGATGAAAAGTTATTATTTGTATCAGACACGCAAGAAAACTCAGTGAAAGTTTACGAAACCGCAAATAACAAATTAATAAAAGAAATCAAGGTAGGAAAAGAGCCTACAACTATAATTTGTTTGTAGGCTTTAATGTATGTCTCTTATAAGTAAGTCGATAACTTCGGCATACATATAAGATGCATTATTTTTCCAGTTGTTGCAAATAAGTTTTGCTTGTTTCTCTGATGAAACATTTAGATTTAAATCTATTAAGTTAGACTGATTTTCTATGACTCTAAGGTTTACAATAAATTCATTATCACTTTGCTTTACGAAACTAGACTTTACTTGAGTATCTGCTAGTAAATTTTCTTTATTAGAATCTATATACTTGTCTATTTTTTCTGTAACACTAGTAGGTATTCGATTAAAGAAGTATTCTAGACTTTCTACGCCTCTTTGAGTAAGAGCATAATATTCTCTGTCAGAGTCTTTATATGTAGTCAAAAACTTAGATTCCATAAGCTGAGATAAAAGCTGTTGTAATGAGAAGTAATTCATCATTTCAGTCTCTAATACTACTTGAGTTATTTGAGAATTAGTTAAATCCATTTTAATTTTTTCTAAGATATATAAAATTAAAAGTTTATGATACGCTAATTCTTCAGACGAGTTTTCAAACATAAATATCATCCTCCGTCAAACTATTTCTATATATAATATATTAAACTAATTTATACAAAATTAAAAGAACAATTTGTATAGTATTATTAATCTTTAACAAATCATATAAAATTAATTTTATAAATAAATACAGAGAAATAGGGCTGCTAATTAGCAGCCCTGTTGATACCCAGGTGTCAAAATTTACTATCTATTTTCCAGCCATTTGTCTTTCAGCCATTTCAACTAATTTCTTAGTCATGTATCCACCAACATATCCATTTTCTCTAGCTGTTAAGTTACCTTTGTCTATGTTCTCATAGTTAGATAAACCTATTTCGTTAGCTATTTCTAATTTCATTTGGTTTAAAGCAGCTTTTGCTTCTGGCACTACTGTTCTGTTTGAATTTGACATAGTAAATTTCCTCCTCAAATAATTAGTTTATGATGTCTAACAACACTTTTATTTATGTGATGTTAATACTAATTTCTCCAAAATAAAAACAATATATACAGAAAAATAAAGGTAAAAATGTAAAAAATATAAAAAAATTAAATAAATGAGTATTTTAGAGCATTTAACTGGGTCAAGATAGACTTTGTTTTTTTCTTTATTGTCCTATAAATTAAATATTACAGTACTTTTTTGAGCTAAAAAAAAATAAATTTTAAATATAGAAGAAATTATCTAAAAGGGGGAATAGTATGAAAAGAGAAGTTAAAAGAACTAAAGCTTTGATATATAGTGTTTTATTTTTTTCATTATTATTAGTATTAATATTTGCTTTTGTTTGTGGAATAAAGTACATATGTTCTAAATCTGACAACTCAAAAATGCCTATATATAAAGTTGATACAAATGAGAAAAAAATAGCTTTAAGTTTTGACGTGGCATGGGGAACTAATAATATGGATGAAATTCTAAATACTTTAGATAAACATAATATAAAAGCTACTTTTTTTCTAGTTGGTAGTTGGGTTGATGATAATGAAGATATTGTAAAGGCTATAGATGAAAGAGGTCATGAAATTGGAAACCATTCAAATACCCATGCTAATTTGAAAGAAATATCAAAAGAAGATATAACAAAAGAAATAGAAACGACATCGGGAAAGATATTTAATATAACAGGGAAAAAGACCAATCTGTTTAGACCACCTTTTGGAGATGTAAACAACAAAGCTATGGACATTTGTAGTGATTTAGGTTATAAAGTAATTAAGTGGGATGTGGATTCTATAGACTGGAAAGAGCTTGGACCAAACCACGTAATTGAAAAAGTAATAAAAGAATCTCAACCTGGTTCAATAGTTTTATTTCATGCTAATATAAATGATGTAGATAACTACTTGGACACTATAATAAGTAAACTTAAAAAAGATGGATACAATTTAGTAAAGGTATCAGACTTACTATATAAAGATAATTACATAGTTGACTCTAATGGAGTGCAAAAACCTAGGAATTAATAAGTAATAAATGTATATTTTAAGTAAAGTTGTGGTAAATTATATAATATATGTTAGAAAAGTGTCGATAAAAAGACGGTGTCTATTTTTTGACACTTTTTATGCATGTATGCGATATCAATAATTATAGATTAAATTAATTAAAAAAGTGTCTAATAATTGACTTGTTTAAAATAAGTTTAAATATTTTAAATAAGTTATGAATACTGTAAGACAGTATTTTCAAAGGATATAAGTTTGTTTAAAAGTTGGCATAGAAATTGCTTTGTTAATAAGCGATATGTTCTATAGAAATAAACAATATGTTAAGACATTGTAATAGAAAAACAACATTAACATTATTTGAACAGCTTATAAAAAAATTAATATACTTAAGGGGGCGTACTAGTTGAACAAACTATATTCTATTTTATTAAAACAACACGTTGGTGGTCCAGATAAACCAGTAGTAAGTGTTGGAGATGTAGTAAAAAAAGGAACTCTAATCGCAGAACCAGCTGGATTAGGGGCAAATATTTATGCCAGTGTTAGTGGAAAAATAAGTGAAATAAATGACCAAGCTATAGTAATCGAAGCTGATGAAGTACAAGATGATACTTTTGAACCATTAAAAGGAGAAAGTATACTTGACTTAATTAAAGAAGCTGGAGTTGTAGGAATGGGTGGAGCAGGATTCCCTACTCATATAAAATTAAACATAGATTTAAAAGGTGGAACAATATTAGCAAATGCAGCTGAATGTGAACCTTTATTAGCTCACAACATAAAAGAAATAGAAGAAAGACCAGAAATAGTTTATCAAGGTATAAAATACGCTATGGAAGTTACTAATGCTGGAAAAGGTATGCTAGCAATAAAAAGCAAGCATCCAGAAGCAATAGCAGCATTCAAAAAAGTAATAAAGCCAGGAGATAACATAGAAGTTGCAGAACTAGTTGACATGTACCCAATGGGAGAAGAGAGAGCGATAGTAAGAGATGTTCTAGGTAAATTACTTGAGCCAACTCAATTACCTTCAGAAGCTAATGCAGTAGTAATAAATGTAGAGACATTAACTAGAATAGTAGAAGCTGTTGAGCAAAAAAGACCAGTTATATCTAAAAATGTAACTGTAGTTGGACAATTAAACAGTGGAAAAGAATCTATAGTATTTGAAGATGTGCCTATCGGAACTACTGTTGGAGAATTAATTGAAAGAGCTGGTGGAATAAAAGGTGAATACGGAGAGATAATCTTAGGAGGACCTTTCACTGGTAAAGCTACTACTTTAGATACTCCAATAACTAAAACTAGTGGTGGTATAATAGTTACTATGCCATTTGTTAATGAAAAGAGAAAAATGGGTCTTTTAGTCTGTGCATGTGGACCTAATGAAGAAAGAATGAGAGACATAGCAGCTAAAATGGGAGTTACTGATATAGTATCAGTTCAAAAATGTAAACAAGCTCAAGAAATTAAAGGTGCATTAAAATGTGAAAATCCAGGACACTGTCCAGGACAAGCTCAAAAATGTATAGAATTTAAGAAAGCTGGAGCAGAAGTTATATTAATAGGAAACTGTACTGACTGTAGTAACACAGTAATGGGTTCTGCACCAAAATTAAAATTAGGTGTATATCATATTACTGACCATGTAATGAGAACAGTTAATCACCCATTAATAAGAAGAATAAAAGGTGACGTAAGATTAAAAATAAAATAATATAAATAATAATATAATATAAAAATATATGAAAAAAACATCCTTAGAAAAGTTTGAAAAATTACTTTAAGGATGTTTTTTGTTGTAATATGACGATAACATTATGGAATAATATAAATAATATGGAAAAAATAGACAAAAGGTAATGCATAATGTATAATGATGGAAATAGCTATTAAAATTATATTAGACAAAAATAAAGACTCAAATATGTGGCCATATTGACAGGTAAAAATTTAATGAAGTCAATCATCCAACAGGGTAAAGTTTTTGTGTTATATCAAGATACTCTATGGTATCTTTTTTAGTGTGAAAATATATTTTTGTCTTTTATTAATCAAGAATATCTTAAATAATAAGATTATATTTTAGGATATTCATAAAAAGTGCACTTAAAATACTTAAAAATAAGAATTAAAAATTACTAAAAACCTATTTATAGAAACTGTGAAGTATATCTTAAATCTGGGCACTTAAAAGATATATGGAGTTAGTAGTGCAACCTGCTATAAATATAAATAGGAGGAAAATCTTGAAAATAAAAATTAAAAAATCAAGTATAATTAGTTTAGTAATTGCTTTTAGTATAGCATTTACTGCATTTGCACCAATAATATCTTATGCTGACGAAGTAGATGGAAAAGATATAATACTCGATGGAGAGAAACCAACAGTAGGAGAAACACCAGATGGAGAGAAACCAACAGTAGGAGAAACACCAGATGGAGAGAAGCCAACAGTAGGAGAGACGCCAGATGGAGAAAAACCAACAGTAGGAGAGACACCAGATGGGGATAAACCATCATTAGAAGAAGTACCAAATGAAATGATACCATCAGAAGAAGAAAAATTAGAAGTGGAAGAAATGAGTTTGAAGAAGAACATTGAAGATATTCTTAATCTTACTGTATCTCAAATAAATAAGATTGTATATAATTTCTGGGAAGACGAAAATGATGTAAAAACAGATGAACAGTCAGAAATTTATGAGGTACTTACTTCACGAGATGGAAATACTAGCTTTTGGTCTAATAATAAAAATTCAAAAGTAAAGAATAGTTGTTTATTAAAAGAAACAGATGGTTCAAATAGACCTTATTTTGATTTAAGATTTGATGATATTACAAAAACTTTAACTTTCGATTATGTAATAGAGGGTCTTATAGGTGCAAGCCATAAGGATGGTAAATATGTAATAGAAGGTGAAGATGGAGAACAAACTGCATTTTGTTACAATAATCATTTAAAATCTCCAAGTAATAAAAATAAGAGTCCATACTTACCAGCAGAAGATTTTAATGGTCAAGAAAATAAAAATGAAGATGCAATTAAATCTATACTATATGCAGGTTCTGAGTTTGATGGATTTGGATATAAGCAACAATTTAATTTAGGTGGAAAAGAATATGAAGGTATGATTCATTTTGCAACTCAAGATGCAATTTGGATTATGCTTGGGCAAATGAATGAGCAAGAGAGACTTAAGCTTTATCAAACTCTTATAGATTCTTATGATAGATTGATAGAGAATGCAAATACTGAAGAAGAAAAAGCTAAATATCTGAAAGACAAGGAAGCTCAAATAAATACAAAAGCTTATTTAGAAGCATTATTAGAAGCTGGTCGTAATGAGTTAAAGCCAAATGATACAGGAAAACCTAGTTTAAGTAGTGGTTTAACTGATATTAAATTTGATAAAATTCAAGATGGAACTTATGAAACAGAATCTATAGCTCTAGTAGGCTACAGTGGTGTGGTTAAGTTGAAATTACCAGATGGAGTAACTGCTTATGATGAAAACGGAAATGTAATAGGTACAGGTGAAGTAGAGATTTCAACACAACAAAAGTTTAAACTTAAGAGCATAGATAAGCCAGATGTAAAAGATAAGGTATCTGCATTATCTTATGATTATATTTTCCCAAAAGCCATTCAATATTTTAAGACAGTTTTTGATTTTGGAGAAAAAGACCACTCATCTGTATTACCAGCTAGTAAGCAAAATTTATTGAGCTATACAATAGAACAAAAAAGTGGTGAAGTAGTTGATTTCAATATAGGTGTACCAACGGATGGAGACCCAGATGTAAATCCGCCAATACCACCAAATAATGATAATAATGACTCAAACGGGCATAAACCTAAGCCATCACCACCATCAGATGACACAGTGATAAATCCACCAGTACCACCATCAGAGGATACAGTGATAAATCCACCAATACCACCATCAGAGGATACAGTGATAAATCCACCAATACCACCATCAGGTGATACAGTGATAAATCCACCAGTACCACCATCAAGTGATATAGTAGAAAATACATCAGTACCATCAAAAAATGATACAATAGTAAACCCACCAGTGCCACCATCACATGATATAGTGGTAAAATCACCAAAAACAGGTGATGAAACGCAAATAATGCCATATATACTTATTGGTGTTATAGCAATTTGTGGATTGGTATATCAAGCTAAAAGAGTAAAAAATTAATACGGAATACTGCTTGTTATTAAGTTTTAAAATATATTGTCTCAAATTGATTTAAAAATCATTTTGAGGCATTTTTTTATGTAAATATAATCTTTTTTAAAATGGATGTTAACTGTTTTATGAATAGAAAAATAATTTGAAGGTGAAAATAGTATTGAAAAAATAACATACTAAAGGTATAATTCATTTGATTTTATTTGTATAGATTTAAGTATTCATTTTAGTACTTACATGAATTTGTATTAGAAATCTGTATAATAATCACTTAAGAAATTTTAATATTAATTATTGAATAAATTGTTATTATGATATGCTAGAATAAATATGTATAAATAAGTTTTGATGATGTACTACTATAAAGGGGGGACTTTATGTTTTCGATACCAGAAGTAAAAAAAGTAGAAGAGGTAATGGATACAAAATTTACAACTATAGACGAAGACACAAGAATTGAAGATGCAATAAAAGAAATGATAAAAAGCAATACAAAAACTCTAATGGTAATAGATTCATCTGGTGAATTAAAAGGTATTATATCTATGACAGATATACATAATCTTTATGACATGCATAAGAAATATGAAGGCCAGACAGTAAAACTTATAATGAAAAAGGATGTAATATATGTCAGCGAAGGTTTAACCTTAGATGAGTGTAGAGATATAATGATATTGAAAAATATAGGAATTCTTCCTGTTCTTAGAGATAATAAAATTATTGGTGTATTAAAACAAGAACATATTAGAGAT
This sequence comes from Clostridioides difficile CD160, assembly GCF_000449425.2. GTDB lineage: Bacteria > Bacillota > Clostridia > Peptostreptococcales > Peptostreptococcaceae > Clostridioides > Clostridioides difficile_E. Next base: position 34,123 of record NZ_AVHW01000099.1, on the reverse strand, counting down.
TATCTATATATGCACTTAGAAGACTATGGTTTGACTTTAAAATATATTATAGGACAAATTAAAGAAGGAATTTGTGCTATAAATAACGAAGGTGTAGTTATATTATGGAATAAGTTTATGGAGGAAAGGTATGATATAAAATCTGAAGACATAGTCGGTCGACCGATGAACGAATTTTTGGAGAATACTATCTCAGAGAAAGTATTGAATAGTAAAATCGGTATGAGTGACTTATATTTTACGGATAAAAAAGAAAATATGTATGCGTTAGTTCATGCAAATCCTATATTTTATAAGGAAGAATTTATTGGTGTTGTATGTACAGAGGTTGATGTTACAGAAGCCAAGATACTTGCTCTTGAGCTTGAAAAAGTAAATGATACTTTGAAATATTTAAAGAATGAAGTTAAAAACTTATCTAAAGGTAGCTTTGACAAAATTTTAGGTAAAAGCTATAAATTAGAAAAATCGAAAGCGATTGCAAAACAAGTAGCTAGAACTAATAGTAGTATATTTATCTGGGGTGAAAGTGGTACAGGTAAAGAAGTATTTGCAAGAGCTATTCATGATTATAGTGAGAGGAAAGGTCAGTTTATACCTGTTAACTGTAGTGCTATACCAAATGAGTTATTTGAAAGCGAATTTTTTGGGTATGAATCAGGTGCATTTACTGGAGCAAGTAAAAAAGGTAGAATAGGTATATTCGAACTTGCAAAAGATGGAACTGTATTTTTAGATGAAATTGCTGATTTACCTCTTAGTATGCAGGCTAAGTTGCTTAGAGTGTTGCAAGAAAAAGAAATAAGAAGAGTTGGTGGAGATACCACAATAAAAATAAATCCCAGAATAATATCAGCTACTAATAAAGATTTAGAGAAAATGGTAAAAGCAGAAAAGTTTAGAGAAGATTTATATTATAGATTAAATGTTGTGGAAATAAAAATACCACCACTTAGAGAGAGAAAAGAAGATATAGGATTGTTAGTGCATAGTTTTTTAGAAGAAATATGTAAACAAAATAATAAACCTGTTCTTACAATTAGTAAAGATGTAATAGACATATTTCAAAGTTACAGATGGAAAGGGAATATTAGAGAATTGAAAAATACAATTGAAAATATGGTTGTTTTATCTCAAAACTCTAGGATAGAGGTGGAAGATGTACCAAGTTATATGATGGATTCTACTAATAAGAGTATTGAAGAAGAGGAATATCCTTTGGATTTGACGAAAGCTACTCAAAAGATTGAAGTAAAAAATATAACAAAGGCTTTAAAAATGTCTAATGGAAACAAAGCTAAAGCAGCTAAGATATTAAATATACCAAGAACTACGTTGTATTATAAGATAGACCAGTATAAAATAGATGTGTCTAAAATATGACACATGACTAAATTTTGACAAAATAATAAGTGGGAGTTTGAAATGTAGCAAAATCAATGGCTATAACAATGCTATGTATGTGGGTATGTTAAAAAAAATGAAAAAGTGTTGATAAATTGACACTTTTTTTTGTTTGAGAAAATGTTTACAAGCATAAAAAATAAACTGCTTTAAATAAATATTTATATGATATTTGGCTAAAAATAGCGATAAGAGAAGAATCTATTATAGAAAAAATCTTTTTGTTAATAAGTTGGCATAGGAATTGCTTATATATAAAGTGACTTCAAATGAGAAAAAAACAATAATTTTGATGACTTATGTAGTTTAAAAATCTTAACACTTGGAGCTGTTAGTAGGGAACAGTAAAAATGTTTATTATTAAAAGTGTTAAGGTATCAATATAAATTAAAAATCAAAAGAAGGAGGCATTTTTATATGTCAATAACTTTAGAAACAGCTCAAGCTCATGCAAATGACCCAGCAGTATGCTGCTGTAGATTTGAAGAAGGAACAATAATAGCACCAGAAAATTTAGAAGATCCAGCAATATTTGGAGATTTAGAAGATTCAGGATTGCTAGTTATACCAGAAAATCATTTAACAGTAGGTCAAGTATTAGGAGCTAAATTAACAAAAACTTTAGATGCTTTATCTCCAATGACTACAGATAATGTAGAAGGGTATAAAACAGCACAAACAGATGTTGAGGAATCTACTGAAGAAGTAGTAGAAGCTCCAGTAGCACCTGTATCTACTTTGACACAGGCTACAACAGGTCAAGTAATAAAAATACACATACAAGAAGGTAAAGATATAAACTTAGAGATACCTTTAGCAATTGCTACTCAAATGGGAGTAGTACCACAAAAATAATAGTTAAAATACAACTATTTAAGTAGGTTTTAATTTACTTGATTCCTCAGTTAAGGGGTTACCTGTTGAGGAATCGAGATTTAAAATAATAAATAAGAAAATAATGTAAGGAGGTATTTTATACTATGTCAATAACTTTAGAAACAGCTCAAGCCCATGCAAATGACCCAGCAGTATGTTGTTGTAGATTTGAAGCGGGAACAATAATAGCACCAGAAAACTTAGAAGATCCAGCAATATTTGCAGACTTAGAGGATTCTGGATTATTAACAATACCAGAAAATGGATTAACTATAGGTCAAGTACTAGGAGCTAAGTTAAAAGAAACTTTAGATGCGTTATCTCCAATGACTACAGAAAACGTAGAAGGATACAAAGCAGGAGAGGCTAAAGAAGTAGTAGCAGAAGAAGCAGTAGTAGAAGAAGCTCCAGCAGCTTTAGAAGCAGTAGTGCCAGTAAGCACAGGAGTTTTAGGTGAAACAGTTAAAATACACATAGGTGAAGGTAAAAATATAAGTTTAGAAATACCTTTATCAGTAGCTGGTCAAGCAGGAGTTGCTGCTCCAGTAGCAAACGTTGCTGCTCCAGTAGCAGGTGCAGTAGAAGTAGCTCCAAAAGTTGCAGAAAAGAAACTTTTAAGAAGCTTAACTAAAAAACACTTTAAAATAGACAAAGTTGAATTTGCTGATGAAACTAAAATAGAAGGAACTACTTTATACATCAGAAATGCTGAAGAAATATGTAAAGAAGCTAATGATACTCAAGAGTTAGTTGTAGATATGAAGTTAGAAATAATAACTCCTGATAAATATGAAACTTACAGTGAAGCTGTATTAGATATACAACCAATCGCTACTAAAGAAGAAGGCGAATTAGGTTCAGGTATAACTAGAGTTATAGATGGAGCTGTAATGGTATTAACTGGTACAGATGAAAATGGAGTTCAAATAGGTGAATTCGGTTCTTCAGAAGGTGAGTTAAATACTACTATGATGTGGGGTAGACCAGGTGCTGCTGACAAAGGTGAAATATTCATCAAAGGTCAAGTAACAATAAAAGCAGGAACTAACATGGAAAGACCAGGACCTCTAGCTGCTCACCGTGCATTTGACTATGTAACTCAAGAAATAAGAGAAGCATTAAAAACAGTTGACAACTCTTTAGTAGTTGACGAAGAAGTAATAGAGCAATACAGAAGAGAAGGTAAAAAGAAAGTTGTTGTTATAAAAGAAATAATGGGACAAGGTGCAATGCATGACAACCTAATATTACCAGTTGAGCCAGTTGGTACATTAGGAGCTCAACCAAACGTTGACTTAGGAAACATGCCAGTTGTATTATCTCCACTTGAAGTATTAGATGGTGGTATCCATGCATTAACTTGTATAGGACCTGCATCAAAAGAAATGTCAAGACATTACTGGAGAGAGCCATTAGTAATAAGAGCTATGGAAGATGAAGAAATAGATTTAGTAGGTGTTGTATTTGTTGGTTCTCCACAAGTAAACGCTGAGAAATTCTATGTATCTAAGAGATTAGGTATGTTAGTTGAAGCTATGGAAGTTGATGGAGCTGTAGTAACTACTGAAGGTTTCGGAAATAACCATATAGACTTCGCATCTCACATAGAGCAAATAGGTATGAGAGGTATACCAGTAGTTGGTGTAAGTTTCTCAGCTGTTCAAGGTGCTCTAGTTGTTGGTAATAAGTACATGACTCACATGGTAGACAATAACAAGTCTAAACAAGGTATAGAGAATGAAATATTATCTAACAATACATTAGCTCCAGAAGATGCTGTTAGAATAATGGCTATGCTTAAAAATGCTATAGCTGGTGTAGAAGTTAAAGCTCCTGAAAGAAAATGGAATCCAAATGTTAAATTAAATAACATAGAGGCTATAGAAAAAGTTACAGGAGAAAAAATAGCATTAGAAGATAATGAGCAATCTTTACCAATGAGTAAGAAAAGAAGAGAAATATACGAAAAAGACGAAAACTAAGATTTAGATAATAGTATAAATTTAGATCCAAGTTTAAAACAGTGTAGAGAGGTAGAATTATAATGGATAGATTAAAATATATCTCATCAGAGACTTTTTATGAGGGTATTATAGTTGACATCAAAGGTGGTGGAGTGACTATAGACCTGAAAGGTAGACTTGGACAATTTAAAATACCTAATAGAATGCTTATAACTGACTACGAACTTAAGATAGGTCAAGAAGTTGGATTCATGCTAAGCTATCCTGAGGTATTAAGTCCAGAGCCTAATCAAGAGTATGTAGAAAATATTAGGAGAGAACAAGAAAAACAAGCAGAAATGCAATCAAAGCAAGAAGAAAAATAATAAATAATCGTTTGAAAATAGAAGGGAGAGGAAATATATGAGCCTTACAACAGTACAAGGACTTCAATCTGAAATATTCGTTCCAATAACACCTCCTCCAGTTTGGACTCCTGTAACTAAAGAATTAAAAGATATGACTATAGCTTTAGCTACAGCAGCTGGTGTTCACTTAAAATCTGACAAGAGATTTAATCTAGCAGGAGATACTACATTTAGAGCTGTACCTAATACAGCTACAGTTGATGAAATGATGGTATCACATGGTGGATATGATAATGGAGATGTAAACAAAGATATAAACTGTATGTTTCCTATAGATAGATTACATGAATTAGCTGCAGAAGGATTTATAAAAGCAGTAGCTCCTATGCACTATGCATTCATGGGTGGTGGAGGAAACCAACATGTCTTCACTGAAGAAACTGGTCCTGCTATCGCTGCTAAACTTAAGGAAGAAGGAGTAGACGGTGTAGTCATGACAGCTGGCTGAGGTACTTGCCATAGAACTGCCGTGATCGTGCAGAGAGCAATAGAGGAAGCTGGAATACCTACAATAATAATCGCAGCTCTTCCTCCAGTAGTTAGACAAAACGGAACTCCTAGAGCAGTTGCTCCATTAGTTCCAATGGGTGCTAATGCTGGTGAACCACATAACATAGAAATGCAAACACATATATTAAGAGATACATTAGAGCAATTAGTTGCAATACCATCTGCTGGTAAGATAGTTCCATTACCATACGAATATAAAGCTCACGTTTAAAATGTAATTTATATTTGAAAATATAAAACCCTTCTCCCATACAGTTGGGAGAGGGGTTTTAAGAACAAAGGTGGATATTATGGAAGAAAAAATAATGAGAAGACTTGTTATAAAACCGTTTCATATGAATGAAGTTAATTTCGGTTCAAAAACTTCTATAAAGAAAGATGTACTTACAATCAACTTATCAAGTATAGATGAAATAAAAGAAAGAGAAGATTTAATAACAGACATAAAAGTGGATATAATAAAGCCTGGAGATTATGACAGAGAAATTAACACTATTATGGACATTATACCAATATCAACCAAAGTTTTAGGCAGATTGGGAGAGGGAATTACACATACTTTAACTGGTGTATACGTAATGTTAACTGGTGCAGATGAAGATGGAAATCAAATGCATGAATTTGGTTCTTCAGAAGGTATTCTGAAAGAACAAATGGTGTTTGGTAGATATGGAACTCCATCAGTTGAAGATTATATAATTCATGTGGATATAACTCTAAAGGGAGGTTTACCTTTCGAAAGAACACTTCCACTTGCAGCATTTAGAGCGTGTGATGATTTTATACAAGAAATAAGAACGTCTTTGAAAATGGAAGACGGAAGAAATGCTACTCAAGTTCGTGAATATTTTGACAAAATTCGACCAAATGCAAAAAAGGTTGTCATAGTAAAGCAAATAGCAGGTCAAGGTGCTATGTATGACAATCAGTTATTCTCAAAGGAACCTAGTGGTTTTGAAGGAGGAACATCAATTATAGATATGGGAAATGTACCTATGATTATATCTCCTAATGAATACAGAGATGGTGCCCTTAGAGCTATGACTTAAGAGAGGTGGATATTATGGGAATAGGACCTTCAACAAAAGAAACATCTCTTCATCACTTTAGAGACCCACTTTTAGACATCGTTGAAAGTGATAAAGATGTAGACTTACTTGGAGTAATAGTAGTAGGAACTCCAGATGGAAACGAAAATAAGACTTTTGTGGGACAAAGAACGGCCGCTTGGCTGGAAGCCATGAGAGCAGATGGAGCTATAGTTTCATCAGATGGATGGGGAAACTCACATGTTGACTATGCTAATACATTTGAAGAAATAGGCAAAAGAGATATACCTGTAGTTGGAGTGACATTTAATGGTACTCAAGCTAAATTTGTTGTAAGCAATCAATATATGAATACAATAGTTGATATGAACAAATCAAAAGAAGGTATTGAGACAGAAGTTGTTGGAGAAAACAACACAAATGAAATAGATGCTAAAAAGGCTTTGGCGTTTTTAAAGCTTAAAATGAGAAAACATGGATAAAAAATTTAAGTAAGGGAATGAGTTTTGTGGGAATTTCTACATCAATGAAAAACACATCACTTCATATATTTAGAGACCCATTACTAGATTTGATAGATAATGATTCTGACATAGACTTGTTAGGAGTGGTTGTAGTTGGGACATCAGAGCACAATGAATGGAAAACATTTTTGGCAACTAGACTTGGAAGATGGATTGAATCATTGCGACCTGATGGAGTGATTATAACTTTAGATATGGCAGGAAACCAGCATATTGATTTTACAAATGCTATATCAGAGTTTGTAAAATCAGATATACCTACAGTAGGTCTTACTATTATAGGAGCAGATGGATTAGTAATTACCAATCCATATTTGGATAAAGCTACTATAATTGATTATAAAAAGACAACAGGCTACATAGAGACAGAAGTAGTTGGAGACAATCACATGGATGAAGTTGATGTTAAAAAAGCATTAGCTTTCCTAAAATTAAAAATGCGTGAGCACGCAAAATAAACCTAAGGGGGAATTTGATATGAAATTTAGCAGAAGTATACAAGCTATAGACTCTCATACAGCAGGTGAAGCAACTAGAATAGTTGTAGGTGGAATACCTAACATAAAAGGAAATTCTATGCCTGAGAAAAAAGAATATTTAGAAAAAAATCTAGATTATTTAAGAACTGCTATAATGTTAGAGCCAAGAGGACATAATGATATGTTTGGTTCTGTAATGACTCAACCTTGTTGTCCAGATGCTGACTTTGGAATAATCTTCATGGACGGTGGCGGATACCTTAACATGTGTGGCCATGGTACAATAGGAGCTATGACAGCAGCTATAGAAACAGGTGTAGTTCCAGCAGTAGAGCCTATAACTCATGTAGTTATGGAAGCTCCAGCAGGAATAATAAGAGGAGATGTTACAGTTGTAGATGGAAAAGCTAAAGAAGTATCATTCTTAAACGTACCAGCTTTCTTATATAAAGAAGGTGTTGAAGTTGACTTACCAGGTGTTGGAACAGTTAAATTTGACATATCATTTGGTGGAAGCTTCTTTGCTATAATACATGCAAGTCAATTAGGTTTAAAAATCGAACCTCAAAATGCTGGTAAATTAACTGAGCTAGCTATGAAACTTAGAGATATAATAAACGAAAAAATAGAAATACAACATCCAACTTTAGCTCATATAAAAACTGTAGACTTAGTTGAAATATATGATGAGCCAACTCATCCAGAAGCTACTTACAAAAACGTAGTTATATTTGGTCAAGGTCAAGTTGACAGATCTCCATGTGGAACTGGAACAAGTGCTAAATTAGCTACTTTACATGCTAAAGGTGAATTAAAAGTAGGAGAAAAATTCGTATATGAAAGTATATTAGGAACTTTATTCAAAGGTGAAATAGTTGAAGAAACTAAAGTTGCAGATTTCAATGCTGTAGTACCTAAAATAAGTGGTTCTGCTTATATAACTGGATTTAATCACTTTGTAATAGATGAAGAAGATCCACTTAAACATGGATTTATTCTTAAATAAGTAATAAATAACTTGGGAAATTAAAATAGAATAGTAGCCTCTTATTGGCTACTATTCTATAGCTTTTAGGCTATAAGATTCAGAATATATTAAAAAATAAAAAAATAGGAGGATGGATTATGGTAGCAATCTTAAAGGCATTATACGTAGTATTCGCAGCAATCTTTGCAGTTGTGTTTGGTAAAGACGTAGCTAAAGCAAACAAAGAGGGGAAACTAGAAGAACAAAGTACTCCAAAAGTTGCTGTAACAGGATTTATAACAGATTTCTTTGATACATTAGGAATAGGGTCATTTGCTCCAACAATAGCAATGTCAAAAGCTTTAAAATTAAATATACCAGATAAGAAAATGCCTGGTACATTAAACGTAGCACATACAATTCCAGTTGTAACAGAAGCATTCATATTTACATCAATCATACCAGTTGATGGTGTTACTCTAGTATCTATGGTTGTGGCAGCAGCTGTTGGTTCATATATAGGTGCAGGAATAATAGCTAAAATGGACGAGAGAAAAATACAACTTGTTATGGGTGTGACTCTAGCATTAACAGCAATATTAATGTTATTAGGTCATCCTTGGGTTAACGTATTACCAGGTGGAGGAAATGAATTAGGTCTTACTGGTGTTAAATTAGTAATAGGTGTAGTAGGTAACTTTATACTAGGTGCTTTAATGACAGCTGGTATAGGTCTATATGCTCCTGGTATGGCAATGGTTTATTTCTTAGGAATGTCTTCAAAAGTTGCATTCCCAATAGTTATGGGTTCTTGTGCATTATTAATGCCAGTTGCAAGTATGAAATTCATAAAAGAAGATGCATATACTAAAAAAGCATCAGTTATAATAGCTATCTGTGGTTTAATAGGGGTTTTCATAGCAGCATATATAGTAAAAACTCTACCAATGGATATATTAAAAGCATTAGTAATAGTTGTTATAGCTTACACTTCTGCTACAATGATAATGGCTGCAAATAAAAATAAAAAGACTGCTTAGTATTTATTAAATATTACAGCTAATAATAAAAATCATAAACTGCTTTAGAATATTGAATTAATATTTTAAGGCAGTTTTTTATTTATTAAATTAATATAATTATATAAAGCAATTAACATGCCAATTATGTAATATATATAATAATTTAGTAAATTAGATGTATAAATTGTTATATTTCTAAAAACTAAAGTATAATTTGAAGTTAAATATTTATATTTTATACTCAATAAACTGACTAAGTATTCATATATTAAAATAGATTAGTAAAAATATTATCATAATAAGTCTAATATAACTTGTAGATAATAAAAAGTAAGTTTATAATGACTTGATAGTTGTCTGAGTTATTTGTATAAATTTAAGTTGTTGAATTTACTTGCATATAAGTATTAAAAATGAGTTATATATGACTTAAAAAGCATTAAAAGAGTTTCATAATTAATCTAAAGCTAAAATGGGGAAATTCATCAGTGATGATATATAATCGTATAGAAATTTTATAAGTTTAAAACTGAAAGATTAAATGAAATTTATAACTAAATAAAAATTTTTAAACAGCAATCAAAGATTTGTAATAAAATACATCTCTCACAAATATATTTATTATATAAGCTGATACCAGAAATATAAGAATTAACAATTGTGGAGGGATAAAATATGATAGCTGTTAAAGATGAGAATAACGTAGTAAACTTAAGAGGGGAGTTAGAGAATAAGCTAGAATTTAGTCATGAGATATTTGGAGAAAAATTTTATAGCATGAAAATAAAAATAAACAGACTAAGTGATTCTTTTGATATACTTCCAATGACTGTATCAGAAAGACTTCTTCAAGACATTGACCTCGATAAACAAAATTTAGTCAATGTTGTAGGACAATTAAGATCATATAATAAAACATTAAATAATAAAAATAGATTAGTGCTTACTGTGTTTGCCAGAGAAATAAAAAGCATAGACGAGGAAAATAAGGACCCTAATAGCATATTTCTAGATGGATATGTATGTAAGGAGCCTGTGTATAGGAAGACACCTCTAGGAAGGGAAATAACTGATTTATTAGTGGCTATAAATAGACCTTATAACAAATCTGATTATATACCATCTATAGTTTGGGGAAGAAATGCTAAATTTGCAAAGAATCTAAAGGTTGGTGATAGAATACAGCTTTGGGGTAGGGTTCAAAGTAGAGAGTATGAGAAAAAAATAGATGAAAATAATGTGATTAAAAAAATGGCATATGAAGTATCAATATCGAAAATAAAAAAACTGGATGAAAATAACAATGAATAGACTCAAAAAGTATACTGTTTTTTATGAACAAAATACTAATAATTTCGCTATAATAACATATTAAAATCCATAAAGATTGTTTAAAAAAATACTAATGAAATATCTCTTGAATAGTTGCTCGCCATTTATTATAATGTAATCTGTACATAATTTATAATTGAGGAAATGAAGAGGTGAAGCATTGTGAAAAGCATATTATATCAGATAAATAGACAGCCAGTTAAAGCTAAATATACATCTGATGAATTAGAATGTTTTTTGGATACAATTGAGTATAATGTAGGTGATAAAATATTGCTTGTTGGTCATATAGGAAACCTAGGCAAGAGATTAAGAGGTCTTGGTACTTCTGTAACTATACTGGAGAATAGTAACTATGAAGATGTCTGTTACTCTTTAGTATATAATGAAAATTGCAATGTAGTTAAAGGTAAGTTAGAGTTTTTACCATTTGATGATAATCATTTCAACAAGATAATAATAGTAGACCAATTTAATGTTATTACAGATTGTGAAAAAGCTTCATCCGAAATACAAAGAGTTTTAAAGGGCAATGGAGAGGTTATATTAGAGGATTTAAATTTAAAAAATTTAAAAGTTAAGTTAAACTATCTTAAACATAAGTTTTGTGGTTCTGTTGCAAAGATTCACTATCCACATGAAGTATTCAATATATTTTCAAGATTAAACTTTGACGGTATGATTAAAGAGTCAAATAAATTAAAATATATTTATGTGGGAAAAAGAAGATAAATGAGTTAAAATATAAATATGGATATAATATAAAAGACTAGGTTAAGCCTAGTCTTTTGTTATAAGGAGATGTTTAGATGGAAATAAATTATGAGTTGATAATAATTGTTATGCTCTTTGTAGTCCTAATGTCAATCCAATTTACTTTAAATAAGATATACTTGATTCTTAAAGAAATAAGACAAATACTTATGTTAAGAAAAAACAAGGAATGATGATTATGATAGGTCTAGAATATATAAAAACTGATATTCAAAACATAGCTGAGGCTATAGTATCAGTGCTCAATATAGATGTAACTATAGTAAATAAGGAGTTATTTAGGATTGCAGGAACAGGAATCTATGTAGATAAAATAGGTGAGAAAGTAGATAAGTATACAGCTTTTAAAAAATCACTTACAGAACAGATTACAATATTGATTGATGACCCAAAGAGTAGTGATATATGTAAGGAATGTTATAAAAATGATGCTTGTGTAGAGTTTGCAGAGGTGTGTTGCCCTATTATATGTGATGGTGATTCTCATGGTGTTATAGGTCTTATAGCCTTTACAAAAGAGCAGGCACAGATTATAGAAAATAATAAAAGTGGTCTTATAAACTTTTTAGGAAAGATGGCAGATTTAATATCTAGCAAATTAAAAGCTCAAATTAAAACATATGAACTGGAATTAGAAAAGAAAAAATTAGAAACTTTATTAAACAATATGGACAAGGCAGTTGTATCTATTGATGTAGATGGTAAAATTGATAAATATAACTCAAAATTTAAGGAGCTTTTTAATCTAAAAGATAATATAACTGGCAAAAACATATTTGCTGAATTAGACTTTATACAGAAGCCTTCTATAAATAACTTTAAGAAAGATAAATCATGTAGCTTTTTTTATAAGAGATATGGATATGATTCAAAGGGAATATATAACATCAATAAAATAGTATTAAAAAATGAATTAAAAGGATACGTTATTGACTTTATAGATAAAAGAGACGCTATAAAAAACTACAATAAGATTAATAAAGATTATAAGATAAAATTGGAAAATATAATTGGAGAAAGTACAGCTATAAGAAATTCTAAAAAAGAAGCGCTGATGGCTTCTAAATCAACTTCAACAGTACTTATTACTGGTGAAAGTGGAACGGGTAAAGAGCTCTTTGCAAGAGCCATACACAATCATAGTAATAGGGTTGATAATCCTTTTATAGCTGTAAACTGTGCAGCGATACCAGATAATTTATTGGAGAGTGAACTATTTGGATATGAAGAGGGAGCTTTTACTGGAGCTAAAAAAGGTGGGAAGCTTGGGATGTTTGAAGTAGCGCATAAAGGGAGTATCTTTTTAGATGAGATAGGAGATATGAGTTTGCACTTACAGTCAAAATTATTGAGAGTATTACAAGAAAAAGAGCTTAATAAGATTGGAAGTAAATCAAATGTTTTAATTGATGTAAGAATTATTGCTGCAACAAATAAAGATTTAGAAAAAATGGTTCAAAATGGGACATTTAGAGAAGATTTATATTATAGATTAAATGTTATACCTATAAAATTACCAAGTTTAAGAGAAAGAAAAGATGATATACCACTTATAATTAAGCATATGGTTAAAGAGTATTCAAAAAAACTAGCTAAAAATGTTATTGATATAGACAGTAGGGTTGTTGATACCTTGATTGAATATAAGTGGCCAGGCAATATAAGAGAGTTACAGAATATCATTGAATATAGTGTGAACATGTCTTCATCTCCAATAATTACAATGAATGTGATTCCTCAAAAAATAAAAAATACATCTGTAGAAGAATTAGAAGTTAAAAGTGATAAAGTAATTCCACTTGATGAACTTGAGAAAATTGAGATAATAAAAGCTTTAAATAAATACAAAGATTATAAAAAAGATAAAGAATTAACAGCTAAAGCACTTGGAATATCAAGAGCTACATTATATAGAAAAATTGAAAAATACAATATAATCTCATAGTAATATAAGAAGGTAATAAAAAGTTGTATAAAACGTAAATACAAATAAAAATATTAATTGTTTGAATTTTTTTTAATTTATAACTTTTAAGAATAGCATAATTTTTATTATGAGTATTTTGAATATATATATTTAGATAGTATATTTGAACCGTCTCAAAATGATATGAAATCTCATTTTGAGATTTTTTTTTGTCTTTTTGCGAAATTGTCGCTATTTTAGCAATTGAAAAAAATATAAAATCTCTATATAAATAAAAAAAATATATACATAGAATTAGCCATACCAATGATTGTAGCATATCAAAAATAAAAAAATAAAAAAAATAAAGAATATGGCATGTATATTGCTATAAATATAGATAAGAAATTATTTAATAGAATTATTTGAGTACTAAATCTAAACTTAATTGGGAGGTTTATATAAAATGAGAGATATAAGAAAAGAATTAGTGGAAATGTTAAAGGCAGAAGTTAAGCCAGCAGTAGGATGTACTGAGCCAGTAGCTTTAGCACTAGCATGTGCAAAGGCAAAAGAGTTATTAGGAGAAGAAGTCGTTGAAAATCGTATGTTAGTTAGTCCTAGTATCTATAAAAATGGTATGTGCGTAGGTATACCAGGTACTGAAAGATTAGGATTAAAAATAGCAGCAGCTCTAGGTATAGTAGGTGGACATTCTGAAAACGGATTAAGTGTGTTAGAGACCTTAACAAAGGAAGAAGTTAAAATAGCTGAAGATTATATAGATAATAATCCTTTATCAATAGCACCTGCAGATACAAAAGAGAAAGTGTTTATAGAGGTTGTATTAAAAGGAGCAAATCATACTTCTAAGGTTAGAATAAGAACTAAACATGACAACTTCACATACTTTGAGAAAGATGGAGAAGTATTACTAGATAATGAACCAAAAGTATCAGCTTCAAATGCTTCAGCAGAAAAAGCTGAAAGCTTAATGGATACTGTAACTATACAAGAGTTAGTAAAAAATGTAGAAGATATGGATTTTAAAGATATAGAGTTTTTACTAGATGGAGTAAAAATGAATGAAGAGATGGCTGAGTATGGATTAAAGCAAAAAACTGGTATAGGTGTTGGATATGGAATTAAAAAATCTATGGAAGAAGGTCTTTTAGGTAATGATGTTATAAACTATGCAATGATGTTAACTGCTGGAGCTTCAGATGCTAGAATGGCAGGAATAAAAATGCCTGTTATGAGTTCAAATGGAAGTGGTAACCACGGTTTAACAGCAATTCTTCCAATAGTTGCTTACAATAAAAAATTCCCACAATCTGATGAAAGACTAGCAAAAGCTTTAGCTATATCACATTTAGTAACTGGTTATATCAAAAACTATACAGGAAGATTATCTGCTGTATGTGGATGTGGAGTTGCTGCATCTACTGGAGCAACTGCTGGTATCTCTTGGCTTATGAATGGTACTGAAAAGCAAATAGAGGGAGCTATAGAAAATATGATAGCTGATTTAAGTGGAATGATATGTGATGGAGCAAAAGCTGGTTGTGCATTGAAATTATCATCTGCTGCATCTGCTGCTGTACAAAGTGCTATAATAGCTAAGCAGGATTGTTTTGTACCACCACTAAATGGTATAGTTGGTTCAAGTGTTGAGCAAAGTATACAAAATTTAGGTAGAGTAAGTGATAAAGGAATGTCTATAACAGATGAGATAATCCTAAATGTAATGAATGATATGAATAAAGTTGATTAGTATTTTAAAATATTTTTATATTATAAATACAATAAAAATAGCATAAATAAATTTGGTTAGTACCCCTAATAAAATATGATTATGTATAAATGGAAAAAACTTGTTATTGCAAGTTTTTTCTTTTTTTGTCTAAAATATATAGTATGTAATTTAGTATTAATATATCGACTACTTAAAATATAAGATACATTGTTAATAATTGTTGAATGTACTTAAAAACTCAATAATATTGGCTAATATTGAATAAGAGTATTGAAAAAATGAGCAATCTCTTATAAAATTAAGAAGGATTATTACAATTGGAGGTCTTTTTATGGATATAGAAACAAAAAAATGGGAAGTGTTGTATTCAGAAGAAAAAATTAAAGATAAATTAAAAGAATTAGGAGCAGTTATAGAAAAAGACTATAAAGATAAAAATCTTATGGTAGTTTCTCTATTAAAAGGTAGTTTTATATTTTGTGCGGACTTAGTTAGAAATATAAATTTACCTCTTAGAGTTAATTTTATGACTACATCTAGTTATGGAAATAGTGAAGAAAGTACTGGAAGGGTTAAAGTAGTTGCGGATGTTACTACTGATATAGCAGGATATGATGTATTAGTTGTAGATGATATTACTGATTCTGCATTAACTATGGATTTTGTATTAAAGCATTTAAAAGCTAAAAACCCATCTAGTTTAAAATGTTGTGTTCTTTTGGACAAACCAAGTAGAAGAAAAGTAGATTTAGTACCAGATTATTGTGGATTTGAAATAGAAGATAAATTTGTAGTTGGATATGGATTTGATTTTGGTGATTACTATAGAAATGTTCCTTATATATTCAATGTTACTGATGAAGATAGATAAGCAATTATATAATTTTGTGGATGCCTTAATATGATTTTTATTAATCGTGTTGGGGCTTTTTTCATTTAAAAAGCAATTTAAAGTAGGATTAATTTAACTTTATACAGATTAACTGGTTTTATTTTTATAATATAATAAAAAAAATTTAAATAATTGATAGGAAATGAGATTTTTAATTGTATTAGTAATTGTAAAGGCTTTTACAAAGGAGGTATTAAATTGGAGGATAAACTTATAATCAAAAATATAAAAAAGCAAAAAGAAAAAGGTATGGAAATGCTTATTGATGAGTATGGGAATTTTATAACATCTATAGTCAGAAGAACACTTGCTAATGCTAGAATTTATGAAGAAGAATGTATAGATGATGTACTTTTATCAATATGGAATAACATAGAAAAATTTGATATTGAAAAAAATTCATTTAAAAATTGGATAGGTTCTATCTCTAAATATAGAGCAATCAATTATAGGAAAAAGTACACAAACAATAATATGCATTTAGAATTGGAAGATAAAGAAATACTCTATATAGATAAAAAATTGGATAAAAAAGAAATTGAAGAAGAAGTAAATGACCTTATAAGTACATTAAGTGATAAAGATGCAGAACTCTTTAGAAAGTATTACTTAGAAGATATTTCTCTAAAAGACATAGCTATACAAAATGAAACTACTGTTGAAAACTTACATAATAGACTTTCAAGAGGTAGAAAAAAGATGAAAATTCATTTAAATAAGAAGAAAGCTTAAATATAAAATGGATAATAGCAAATATTTGAATATAAAAAATATAGAGGAAAAGGAGATTTTTTATGAAAGATAAATTTGATTTATTTAATGAGACAAATATAGATATAGAAGAATATAATGACATTGTATTGAGTAGTGAAGAGAAATCTAAGATGAAAAAGAGAATGAAATCTAAGATTCAATATAATAATAATAAGAATAATTTTAAGAGATATGCTCTAGTAGGGGGATTATCAGTAGTTATTTTAGGTACATCTGCATTTACTAATGAAACTACCTTAGCATATATGCAACATATAGGAAAACAAATAGAATACTTCTTTAATAAGGATACTGAAGAACTCAAACCTTATAAAAACATTGTAGATAGTGTTGTTACAGATAAAGGAATAAGTATAACATTAAATGAGATTATGCTTGGAGAAGGGGAATTATTACTCAACATAAGTGTTGATGATAGTAAGCTTGATAAAGATGCCTTGGGCTTAAAGAAAGAAAATGGATTCTTAGGAATTGATGATATCAAAATTAAAGTTGGAGATATGAACTTTGTTTCAGTGTCAGGGCCTTCTACATCAGAAAAAAATAAAGATGGAACTACCAATATGGTTATGACGTGTAAACTTGATAATCTAGATAAAGATGGAGATGGAAAAAGTGATGTAGAAAATTTTGATTTATTGAAAAATGTAGATTTAAATAAAGACTATGATATAAATATAAGCATAAATAAAGTTGAGTATGAGTTAAATAAGAGTATAAAGACACCAAAAGAGATAGAGATAGGAAATATGGGAGGAGTAGAAGGAGAGCACTTAAATGGGTATCTTAGTGGAAATTGGACATTTAACACTAACATAAATGGTTCAAATATAGCTAAAGATACAAGCGTTTATAATGTAGATAAGAATGTAAGGTTAAAAAATAAAAATGTTGATATAGATTTAGTATTAAAAGAAGTGAGGGTTTCTCCAACGAAGATTAAAGTAATGTATGGATTTAAAGTTAATAAGTATAATTTTGCTAAAGATGATAAACTTCCAAAAATATTAGGATTTGAACTTAAAGATGAGAGAGGAAAAAGTTTAGAGTTACTTAGTGGAGCAGGAGGCTATAGCTTAGATTATTCTAAAGGTAATTATGTTGAATCTTCTTTAGAGTATGAAGTCAAAAAAGATGTTAAAAAGATAAAAATAACTCCAATAATAGAAGATTGGAGCAAAGAAGTTAATAACATAACAACATTTAACAATCAAAGTATAGATATTGATATAAGTAAATAGATATATTCTCACATAAAAAATTGTCGATTCATATAATTAATTAGAGCAATACTCAATCTTTATAGAGTGTTGCTCTAATTTTAAAATAGGGAGGATTTATTATATGAGTAATTACAAGGACAATTCAGGTCCAAGTTTGTATCAAGATATAGGCCCAACAGGTCCAACGGGTCCTGCAGGTCCAACAGGGCCAACAGGTCCTAAAGGAACGACTGGAGCAACAGGAGCCAATGGAATAACAGGGCCAACAGGAAATACAGGAGCAACAGGAGCAAATGGAATAACAGGGCCAACAGGAAATACAGGAGCAACTGGAGCTAATGGAGCTACAGGGATAACAGGCCCAACAGGAAATATCGGAGCAACTGGAGCAAACGGAATAACAGGGCCAACAGGAAATACAGGAGCAACTGGAGCAAATGGAATAACAGGGCCAACAGGAAACAAAGGAGCCACAGGAGTAAATGGAATAACAGGTTCTACAGGTCCAACAGGAGTAACAGGAAATACAGGAGCAAATGGGATAACAGGTCCAACAGGAAATGCTGGAGCAACCGGAGCAACGGGTCCAACCGGAGCAACAGGAAATACCGGAGCAACAGGAGCAAATGGAATAACAGGTCCAACAGGAAATGCTGGAGCAACAGGAGCCAATGGAGTAACTGGAGAAACAGGAGCAACAGGAAATACAGGGGCAACAGGTCCAACAGGAAGTACAGGAGCAACGGGATTAAATGGAGTAACAGGTTCTACTGGTCCAATAGGTGCAACAGGTCCAACAGGAGCAGATGGGGAAGTAGGTCCAACAGGAGCAGTAGGAGCAACAGGTCTAGATGGAGCAATAGGCCCAACAGGAGCAGTAGGAGCAACAGGCCCAACTGGAGCCAATGGAGCAGTAGGGGCAACTGGAGTGACAGGAGCAACAGGGGCAGATGGAGCAATAGGTCCAACAGGAGCAACAGGGGCAACCGGAGCTAATGGAGCAATAGGTCCAACAGGAGCAGTAGGAGCAACAGGCCCGACAGGAGCAGATGGAGCAGTAGGTCCAACTGGGGCAACTGGAGCAACCGGAGCCAATGGAGCAGCAGGTCCAACAGGAGCAGTAGGAGCAACTGGAGCTAATGGAGCAGCAGGTGCAATAGGTCCAACAGGTCCAACAGGAGCTAATGGAGCAGCTGGGGCCACAGGAGCAACAGGAGCCACAGGGGCCAATGGAGTAGCAGGTCCAACAGGAAACACAGGAGCAACAGGAGCAGCAGGAACAGCAGGAGCAATAGGCCCAACAGGCCCAACAGGGGCCAATGGAGTGGCAGGAGCAACCGGAGCAACAGGAGCAACTGGGGCCAATGGAGCAACAGGTCCAACAGGAAACACAGGGGCAACTGGAGCATTAGCATCAAATAATGCACAATTTACAGTAACTTCTCCAAGCTTAGTGAATAATTCATTGGTGACATTTAATTCATCATTTATAAATGGAACTAATATAACTTTACCAACAAGTAGTACTATAAATCTTGCAGTTGGAGGAGTGTATAATGTATCTTTTGGTATACGTGCTACGCTTTCACTTGCAGGGTTTATGGCAATTACAACTAACTTTAATGGAACAGCTCAAAATAACTTTGTAGCAAAAGCAGTAAATACACTTACCTCATCAGATGTAAGTGTAAGTTTAAGTTTTTTAGTTGACGCTAGAGCAGCAGCAATAACTTTAAGTTTTACCTTTGGCTCAGGAACAACAGGTACTTCTCCATCTGGTTATGTATCAGTGTATAGAATACAATAATTTATATGAGAAATAAAAAACTATAAGATAGTAAAAGATATTATTATATATCAATAAGTGAAATAATAGATAAGAAAATATTTATATGCAAAAGAAATAGATAGAAGTTATAAACTTTAGAAATATGTTAAAATCTCAATCTATTAAGTATTCAAATTTTAAAATATGGATATTTAAATAGATTGAGATTTATTATGTATAAAAAACTATCCTAATATATCTGACATTTTATAAAGTCCAGATTGTTTACCAACTAAGAATTTAGCTGCGACTATAGAACCGTTTGCAAATACCTCATCAGATTGAGAATGATGACTTAATGTAAGAACTTCATTATCTCCTGCAAATATAACGTCATGGTCGCTGATTATATTACCACCTCTTATAGAGTGTATCCCAATTTCGTTTGCTTTTCTTTTACAATCTCTACCATATCTTCCATGTGTGTTTATACTTTCTGGTAATACTTCTTTAATTGCATTTGCTATCATAGTAGCAGTTCCACTAGGAGCATCTTCTTTTCTATTGTGATGTTTTTCTATGATTTCAATATCAAAGCCATCTAGCATTTTTGACGCATCTTTAACTAATTTGATTAAGATATTCACTCCAAGAGATGTATTTGATGACAATAATACAGGAATACTTTTTGATGCTTCTTCTATTCTGTTTAAATCACGCTCATCATAGCCAGTAGTGGCTAATACCACAGGTGTATTATTTTTTAGTGCATATGATAATATTGGCTCTAAAGTTGCATGATGTGAAAAATCTATTATGACATCAGCTTTTTCAGTTACATCAGTCATTGTTTTATAAAGTTTTGTATCACCATGACAACCTTTTTCATCAGCAGACCTAGCTACACCACACACTAGTTCTAATTCACTATCCTTTTTTACACATTCTGCTAATACTCTTCCCATTGTTCCATTATAACCGCTAATTATAACTTTCAACATAAATTCCTCCTATGAAATTAATAAAAATTTGTTGTATTACTATAAGTTTATTTTATCACTAATATAATCTATATAAAATAATATTAGTGATAATAGGGTTACAATTTACTGGATATTTAAAAAAGTGTACTCAAATTTAATATATATTAAATATAAGTTCATATTTCATAAAAGGCATTTAAAAATTAATATTGATATATTAAAAATACTAAAGGTATATATAGGTGAAAATTTAGAGTATTAACTTTAAATTCAACATTTAGGGCATTAAAAGTGATATTATTAAATTAGAAATATCTTAACTTAATACACGAATATGGGAGTGATAGATATGTTAAAAGAAGAAAAAACTTATCAAGAGAAAGAAGCGAAAACATTTAATGGAGTAGTGGCTTTGATAATGATTATCTTGTTTTTAATAGTTTCAATAGGCATCATGGTTTTTGGAATAATAAAACTTGATAATGGTTTTGCTGGGATAGGCTCACTTATGCTAATTTTAGGGCTTGTATTTATACTGGTAGACTTTATCCTATGTTTTGGTCTAAAAATGATTAATCCTAAAGAAGCTATAGTTCTAGTTTTGTTTGGTAACTATTATGGAACTATAAAAAAAGAAGGATATTATTGGGTAAATCCATTTTGTTCAGCAATAAATCCAACATCATCGAGAATTAATGTATCAAAATCTTCTTCTGATGAAAAAGTAGATATATCATCTAATCCAAGAGGGAAAAAAGTATCTTTAAAAACGATGACTCTTAATAATGAAAAACAGAAAGTTAATGATTTATTAGGGAATCCAATTATAATAGGAGTTGTTGTAATTTGGAAAGTTATAGATGCAACTAAGGCTGTGTTTAATGTGGATAATTATAATACATTTTTATCTATTCAGTGTGATTCTACTATTCGTAATGTTTCAAGACTTTACCCATACGATGTGTCTGAAGATGGAGATGAAAAATCTCTTCGTGGTAGTAGTCAGGAAATAGCAGATAAATTAAAAGATGAATTACAATCAAGAGTTGATATTGCAGGAATTGAAGTTTGTGAAGTGAGAATTACTCACCTTTCCTATGCACCAGAGATTGCAGCAGCGATGTTACAACGTCAACAGGCAGAGGCTATAATAGCAGCACGTAAAAAGATTGTTGAAGGGGCTGTGAGTATGGTAGAGATGGCACTAACTAATTTAAGTGAAAATAATGTTGTAACTTTAGATGAAGAACGTAAAGCAGCTATGGTAAGTAATCTATTGGTGGTTCTTTGTGGTAATAAAGATGCACAACCAGTAGTAAATAGTGGTTCGATGTATTAATCTAAGGTAAAGTTAAGATAGTTTAAAATGCTGAATAAGAATGAATAAAATACAATAAAAATAAGTAATCAGATTTAGTAAAATAAATAAACATAGTGGAAATAAGCAGTCGGATTTGATAAGGATAAACAAGAATAAAAATAAGAAACTATATTGAATAAATTAAATATTATAAAAAGAGGGTGTCTCTAATGAATTAAATTCATGTTGAGACACCCCTTTTGATTATACATTACTTATTTAATTAGTCTAAATTTCTAAGGTCATCCATAAGTTTAGTCTTGTCAGCCGTTTTTTCATCTTTCATTTTTATAACTTTAGCAGGAGAACCAGCAACAACAGCACCAGCTTCTACGTCAGTAGTTACAATAGCACCAGCTGCAACAACAGCACCTTTACCGATTCTAACACCTTCAAGAATAACTGCATTAGCTCCTATTAAAACATCATCTTCAACTATAACAGGAGTAGCAGAAGGTGGTTCTAAAACACCAGCGACAACAGCTCCAGCACCTAGATGAACATTTTTACCAAGAGTACCTCTAGCTCCAATAACAGCATTCATATCTACCATAGAACCTTCACCAATAACAGCTCCTATATTTATAACAGCTCCCATCATTACAACAGCATTTTTTTCTATAGTAACCATGTCTCTTATTATTGCACCTGGCTCAATTCTTGCATGTTCACTTAAAGTATTTTTTAGAGGAATAGCAGAATTTCTTCTATCGTATTCTACATGAGTATCTATTATATCTTTACCATGTTTATCTAATACTTCCATTATATCTTCATAGTCACCTATAAATATATAAGAACCATTGCATCCAAATACTTTAAATTTATCAGTTGATTGGAAATGTAAAGAGTTAGTATTTACATATACCTTAACAGGTGTTTTCTTTTTAACTTCTTTTATATATCTTGCTATTTCATAAGCATCGTTTAAATTTACCATTTGTTAATTCTCCTTGTATTTCATTATATTTCTTTTATTATATACTTATTTATCAATTTTAGTATATACTTACTTTTCATTATTTACATTTTATTTTACAGATTTTTTATTATATAAGCATAGTATCAAATAAATTTATCTATTGTATATATTTGAGTTATACTGTGTATCCTCATTATATTATTGTTATTATCCTAACATGCTGTCCATATTATAAAATCCTGGTTTTTGTTTAACTAAATATTTAGCAGCAGCTATAGAACCACTTGCAAAGATACCACGAGATTGGGCTTGATGGCTTATTGTAAGTACTTCATTATCTCCAGCAAACAGAGCATCATGTTCACCAACAATGTTTCCACCTCTTATAGCATGAATACCAACTTCATTTGTTTGTCTTTTCGCACTACGACCATATCTACCATAATTATTTTCAACGTTTGGTAAAACCTCTTTTATAGCGTTAGCAATCATAACAGCTGTGCCACTTGGGGCATCTACTTTTCTGTTGTGATGTTTTTCTATTATTTCTATATCAAATCCTTCTAATAATTTAGCTGCATCTTTAACCAATTTTACTAATACATTTACACCAAGAGACATATTATATGATTGGAATACAGGAATAACTTTAGCCGCTTCATGTATTTTGTTCATTTCTTCATCATTATATCCAGTAGTAGCGATTACTAAAGGTGTCTTAGTTTTTAAAACATAAGATAAGATATTATCTAAATTAGAGTGATGAGAAAAATCTATAACTACGTCAACTTTTTCAACTATAGTGCTCATATCTTCATAGATTTTAAGGTCACCTTCACAGCTATCCATACCTCTAGCTGAAACACAAACCAACTCTAATTCACTATCTTCTCTTATAGTATCGGCTAAAATCTTACCCATTTTTCCATCATAACCAGTTGCTATAACTTTTAACATAATTTCCTCCTATGATTAAGGGCTAACTTTTGACCAAACTTATTTTTTACCATGCATCAATTTTTACTATGCATTAACTTTTAGTCCAAAGTTAACTAATTCTTTCTTTAATACTTCTAAATTTGCTGGGTCCATTTCTGCTAGAGGTAATCTTAAATCTCCAACATTGAATCCTAATAAATTCATTGCAGTCTTAACTGGTATAGGATTTACTTCTATAAATAAAGCTGCGATTAGAGCATCCATACCAAGTTGTAATTTTCTAGAACCTTCTATATCGCCTTCAAAGAATTTGGCTACTAAATCGTGAGTTTCTTGAGGGCAAACATTAGCAAGTACTGATATAACTCCTTGACCTCCTAAAGACAATAAAGGAAGTATAGTATCATCGTTACCAGAGTAGATAGCAAAGTCATCTGGTACTAAGCTAGCTATTTCTGCAACCTGTCCTAGGTCTCCACTAGCTTCTTTTACAGCAACTATATTATCTATTTTAGCAAGTTCAACTATAAGGCTAGGGCTTATATTTACACAAGTTCTTCCAGGGACATTGTAAAGTATAATTGGAAGTTTGACACTGTTAGCTATTGTTTCAAAATGACGTTTAAGTCCAGCCTTATTAGCTTTATTGTAATAAGGAGTTATGATTAATAGAGCATCTACTCCTAATTTTTCAGCTTCTTGGCTTAGATTAACTGAGTGCATAGTATCATTAGAACCACTTCCAGCTATAACAGGAACTCTTTTATTAACTTTTTCTACAACATACTTAATAGTAGCAAGTTGTTCTTCATCAGTCATAGTATTAGCTTCACCAGTAGTACCACAAGATACTATAGCATCAGTACCATTAGCTATTTGGTATTCAACCAATTCGCCTAATTTGTCAAAATCAACTTTGTTATCCTTTGTAAATGGTGTAACTAGAGCAACAGCAGAACCTTTAAATATCATATAAAATCAATCCCCTCTTTTTTATTTTTGTGTTTTATATTACAGTTACTTCTAATGCTTGTTTTTGTGTTATTATTAATATTTTACAAAATTATATATTTATACAATTTTGCATATTATACTAAATCGTATGATAAAGCCATTTCAGCTATTTGAATTGCATTAGTTGCAGCACCTTTTCTTATATTATCAGCAACAACCCAAAGATTTACACCATTATCAACACTAAAGTCTCTTCTTATTCTTCCAACAAATACTTCATCTCTATTGTCAAATTCTACAGCAGTTGGATATTCATTCTTAGCAGGATTATCAACTACTACAACACCTGGAGCTTCTTCAAGTGTTTTTACCAAATCTTCTAACTCAAATGGATTGTTAAATTCAACATTTATAGATTCACTGTGACCATTTCTTACTGGAACCCTTACAGTAGTTGCAGTTATTTTTAAGTCATAGTTATCAAGTATTTTCATAGTTTCATTTACCATTTTCATTTCTTCCTTAGTATATCCATTTTCAGTAAATGAATCTATATGAGGAAGACAATTGTAAGAGATTTGATGAGGGTAGAATCCAGTAGGATTACCATTCATTCCTTGCTCTAAATCCTCAACTCCTTTAACACCAGAACCAGATACAGCTTGGTAAGTAGAGTATACTACTCTCTTAATTTTGTACTTATCATCAAGTGCTTTAAGAGGAACCATAGCTTGTATAGTAGAGCAGTTAGGATTAGCTATTATGCCTTTGTGTTCTTTTATTGCTTCTGGATTTACCTCAGGAACTACTAAAGGCACATCTGGGTCCATTCTCCAGTGACTAGAGTTATCTACTACTAAGATTCCATTTGATGCTGCTATTGGAGCATACTTTTCACTAATACTTCCTCCAGCAGAGAATAATGCTATTTGTATACCTCTATCAGTAAATGAAGTTTCCTTCAATTCTTCTACTATATATTCTTTACCACCAAATACTACTTTAGAACCAGCTGATTTAGAAGATGAGAATAAAAATAGATTTTCTATTGGAAAATTTCTTTCTTCTAATACTTTTAAAAATGTTCTACCTACCATTCCAGTAGCACCAACTATCGCTACATTTACTTTTTTCATATAAATTCACCCCAATTTTAAATTATTAAAACATTATTTTATTTGATTTTAGTTATACAAGTAAGATATGTTAATATTTTTATATATCCAAAAACTTTAATATTATATTAACAACTTTAATTATATACAAAAAACGTACAAAGGTATACTTTGTACGTCTAATTTATCACTCAAAGTAAACCCTGTAGCTCATCACTCATAATATAAGTGACAGTATTACACATGTTATGTGTAATCCCAGAAAATATAATTGCAAGAAATATTTTCTTCGGCTGTAAATCCTTTTTCCAATCATTAACGCCTGCCAGCTACTATTGGATACTCTTAGTTACAGCTACCTCTACCCTAGGTTAATAGGATATTAAAATTTGATTATTCTAATAATAATACATATTTAAGAAAAAATCAACTTATTTATATAAATATTGCTAAAATTTAAATCCAAAATTTGTCATTTCTTGTTTTAATACATTTAGATTAGTTTCTTCCATTTCAGCTAGAGGAAGTCTTAAATCTCCAACATTAAAACCTAAAATATTCATGGCAGTTTTAACTGGCACTGGATTTACTTCTATAAATAAGGCAGCAATTAAAGCATCCATATCAAGTTGTAATTTTTTTGAGCCTTCAATATCACCTTCAAAGAATTTAGTTACTAAATCATGTGTTTCTTTAGGACATATGTTAGCAAGTACAGAGATAACACCACTTCCACCTAATGATAATAGTGGTAAGATAGTATCATCGTTACCGGAGTATATAGCAAAGTCTTTAGGTACTAATTTAGCTATTTCTGCAACTTGAGCTAAATCTCCACTTGCTTCTTTAACAGCAACTATATTATCTATCTTAGCAAGTTCAGCCACAACAGATGGCTTTATATTTACTTTAGTTCTTCCAGGTACATTATATAAAATAATTGGTAACTTAACGCTATTTGCTATTGTTTCAAAGTGAAGTTTAAGACCTTTTTCATTAGTCTTATTATAGTAAGGAGTTATTATTAAAAGACCATCCACTCCTAATTTTTCAGCTTCTTGACTCATATGAACAGACAACATAGTATTGTTTGAACCATACCTGCTATAACAGGTATTCTTTTGTTAACTTTTTCAACTGTATATTTTATTACAGCAAAAATTTCAGATTCACTCATAGTAGTTGCCTCACCTGTTGTTCCACAAACAACTAGTGCATCTGTGTCATTCTCAATGTGGTATTCGATTAATTCACCTAATTTTTCAAAGTTGACATTATTATCCTCTGTAAATGGGGTAACTAAAGCAACAGCAGAACCTTTAAATAACATATAATCAAATCTCCTTTTTTATCTAAATTTAATTTTTTAAGTACAATAATAATTATAGTACAAATTAATTAATTTTAATAGGTATAGTTAATATCTTAACTGTTTAAATAAGATATTTATATTATATTAATATTACAAAAATTTGAAATAAATGTTTTATTCTCAAAATATGCATATTAATTTAATAAAATATACCAAAATGGAAATAAAAAATAAATTTTATGCGAATTTAATAACTAATAATTAATATATTTAGGTTATAATAAATATGTGCGTAAAATCTAATAATAAGTAATAATACGGAAAATTTAGGAGGAATAATATGGATACTTTAAAGGAACTTTTTAAAATAGGAAGTGGGCCTTCAAGTTCTCATACTATGGGGCCACAAAGAGCAGCAGAAAGATTTAAAAATGAAAACCCAGATGCAGAAAGTTTTAGAGCAATATTATATGGTAGTTTGGCAGCTACAGGAAAAGGTCACTTAACTGACTATATAATTGAAAAAACTATAGCACCTAAAAAAGTTGAAATTGTTTGGGAAGAAGATATTATAAAAGATTTTCACCCAAATGGAATGAAGTTTGAAGCTTTAGATAAAGAAGGAAATGTAACAGCTGAATGGACTGTATACTCTGTAGGTGGAGGAACTATAGCAGAAGAAGGTCAGAGAAATAGCAAAAGTAACAGTATATATCACCTAGATACTATGGATGAAATAGTAAAATGGTGTAAGGAAAATAATAAGACTTTAGTAGATTTTGTGTTGGAATGTGAACCAAAAGACATAAAAGATTATATAACAACTATAAAAGATGCTATGAGAAAATCTATTGATGATGGACTAAGCACAGATGAGATAATACCAGGTAAACTATTATTAAAAAGAAGAGCAAGTACATTTTATAATGCATACCAAAAAGATAAGAATTTCTCAACGCTTGTATACGCATATGCACTGGCAGCGTCAGAGCAAAATGCTTCTGGTAATATAATAGTTACAGCACCAACTTGTGGTTCTGCTGGTGTAATTCCAGGAATATTCTTTGCAATGCAAGATTTTTATAAGTATGATGACGAAAAAATAATCGAAGCTCTACTTGTAGCTGGGATAATAGGAAATATAATAAAAACTAATGCATCAATATCTGGAGCAGAGGTAGGGTGTCAAGGTGAGGTTGGTGCAGCTTGTTCTATGGCAGCAGCGGCAGTAGCATACTTAAAAGGTGGGACTATAGACCACATTGAATATGCAGCAGAAATAGCACTTGAGCATCATCTAGGAATGACTTGTGACCCTGTATATGGATACGTTCAAATTCCATGTATAGAAAGAAATGCAATGGCAGCTCAAAGAGCTTACGATGCAGCTAATTATGCATTATTAACTGATGGCTCACATTCTGTCTCCTTAGACCAAGTTGTTGAAACAATGAAAGAAACTGGTATAGACATGATGGATAAGTATAAAGAAACTGCTAAGGGTGGACTTGCTAAACATTTCTTCTCTTGCTAAAAAATAAAATTTTTAACTAATAATTCCCCTGTTTTGATTTATGAAACAGGGGAATTATTATTAATGGTGAATTATTTAATAATGCAAAATATTTTTATATTAAATTTAATTTTTTACTTTTAATTAGTATAGTTTGTTATATAATATTTTAATTATGAGAGATATAGAAATATTTTTTAATAAATTAGAATTTGGAGGAGATTACATGAGAGAGGCATCATATTTACAAGAGCAACTTTATAAACATAGAAAGGCATTAAACCCAATCGCAGAAATTGGAAGAAAAGAATATAAGACTTCAAAGTACATAAGAGATTATCTTGACAAATTGGGAATTAAATATGAAGTTTATTTAGAAACAGGTATAGTAGGTATAATAGAAGGTAAAAGACCTAAAAAAGATATAGCTTTTAGAGCTGATATAGATGGGCTTCATAGCGAAGAGGGTGTAAAACATTTATGTGGTCATGATGGACATGCTACTATATTACTTGGGTTAATTGAGTATTTAAATGACAATAAAGAAGAGCTAAATGATAATATAGTATTCATATTCCAACCAGCAGAAGAAGGGCCAGGGGGAGCAAAAGCTTTAATAAATGAAGGTGTGCTTAGAAAATATAATGTTGATGAAATATATGGGCTTCATATATATCCAGAGTTACCTGAAGGTTATGTTGGTACAAGAGAAGGATACTTTATGGCTCAAATAGGAGATATTGACATAGAAATAGTGTCTAAAAGTGGGCACGGTGCTATGCCACAAAATGGGATTGATGGGATAGTAGTAGCTTCAAACTTTATAAGTTCACTTCAAACTATAGTATCAAGAAATATAAGTCCAATAGACAATGCAGTGTTGACTATTGGTAGAATTGAAGGTGGGGCTAGAAGAAATATAATAGCTGAGAACATAAAGATGGAAGGTACTATGAGATGTTTCAGCCCAGAAGTGTATGAGAAAATGAAACTTAGAGTTAGAGAACTTGCTAGAGGGTTTGAAGTAGCTTATAACTGTAAGGTTAATATAAATATCATAGACGATTATATTGCTGTTAAAAATGACAAGGATTTATATCAAGAATTTGTATCAGCTGTTGGAAATGATACTGTTGTGGAATTAGAGCCACTTATGATATCAGAAGATTTTTCTTACTATCAAAAAGAAGTTCCAGGTTTATTTTTTATGTTAGGTTCAAAAAATGAGGAAAAAGGATTTGTAAATGGTCTTCATAATATAAACTTTAATTTTGATGAAAAGATATGTGTAAATGCACTGAATGTTTATGCAAAATTATTGAAATATAAAGAAGCTATAAATTAAGAAGTACTTTATAAATATTAAAAAGTAGAGATACTTAAATTTAAAAAGATGTGAATTGATAAATACCCCTTACATATTTGTATAAATTTCTTTTAATTGACAAAAATACAAATAAGAAGGGGTGATTTTTTTGAAAGAAAATATGCAAAGAGAAAAGAAGATAACTAATGGCAAGAATACTAAAATATTGACAAATGATGATATAATGAAATATGAGATAGCCTCAGAACTAGGTCTTATGGACAAAGTTGGAGAACGTGGATGGGCAGGGCTTACAGCTAAGGAAGCTGGAAGAATCGGAGGTATGCTTACATCACGCAAAAAGAGGCTGAAAAAGATTGTGGAGGGGCAGAATAAAAAGGATGAGTCAATATAGCGATTTTGCGTTTGTATACGATGAACTTATGAATGAAGTTGATTATGAAGGCTGGGTTAAATATATAGAAGATATAATAGATGATGAAGGTGTAAAAGTAAAAAATATATTGGAATTGGCATGTGGTACAGGTAATCTTACAATTCCATTAACTAAAAAAGATTATGATATAGCTGGCATAGATATATCTGATGAGATGCTTAGTGTAGCAAGAGAAAAAGCAGAAAAAGAAGGAGTAGAATTGGTTTTACTTCAACAAGATATATCAGAACTAGATTTTGAAATATCCGATTTAGATTGTGTGCTTTGTGCTTGTGATGGATTCAACTATATAACCTATGATGATGATTTGGAAAATGTATTTTCAAAGACATATGAATTATTAAAAAAAGATGGAATATTTATATTTGATATAAGCTCATTTTATAAATTAGCCAATATATTAGGAAATAATATGTATGGTGAAAATAGAGAAGATATAGCATATATGTGGCAAAATTACTTTGATGATGAAGAAAATCTAATTGAAATGGAGCTTACATTTTTTATTAAAGATGAATATGGAAAGTTTGAAAGATTTGAAGAAGTACATCAACAAAGGGCGTATACTGAAGATGAAATAGTTGATATGCTTAAAGAATCTGGGTTTAAATATATAAAATCTTATGGAGATTTTACTTTTGATGAACCTAATGAAGAAAGTCAAAGGATATTTTTTGTATGTAAAAAATAGGGTATATTTGTGTGTAAAAAAATTTTGTATATATTTATATAGAAGATAAATGTCATATAAAAATACAACAAATACAGGTTTATATATTAAAACAAATTGATGGTGTTTT
Source organism: Clostridioides difficile CD160 (assembly GCF_000449425.2). Taxonomy (GTDB): domain Bacteria; phylum Bacillota; class Clostridia; order Peptostreptococcales; family Peptostreptococcaceae; genus Clostridioides; species Clostridioides difficile_E. The sequence goes on along the minus strand of NZ_AVHW01000099.1, from coordinate 2,835 downwards.
ATGAACTGTTACTTTTTGATAATTATAAAGTTTTATAGATTGAGAGTAAATCTAATATAGAAGAACTATTATCTAAGGTTAAAATAGGTAAGTATTTATATATTGAAATTAAAATAGAATATATTGAAATTAAAATAGAATATATTGAAATTAGATAATTAACGAAATATGGAGGAATATAAATGAGAGATTATGTACTAAGAGCAACATCAGGAAATGGTCAAGTTAGAGCATTTGTTGCAACTACTAGAAACACAGTGGAAGAAGCTAGAAGATTACATGAAACTACAAAAGTAGCAACAGCAGCACTTGGAAGAACATTAACTGCAACATCTATAATGGGACTAATGATGAAAAATGATAGTGATAAATTGACTGTAATAATAAAAGGTGGAGGCCCAATTGGAACTATTATTGCAACAGCAGATTCTAAAGGTATGGTAAAAGGGTATGTAGGAAATCCACAAGTAGAAGTTGAAGACTATCCAAATGGTAAGTTAAATGTAGCAGCAGCAGTAGGTACAGAAGGTGTTGTAAAAGTTATTAAAGACTTAGGTCTTAGAGAGCCATATAATGGCACTTATCCATTGGTAAGTGGAGAGATTGCAGAAGACTTTACTTATTACTTTGCAGTATCAGAACAAACTCCATCAGTAGTAGCTTTAGGTGTACTTACAAAAGAAGAAGAAGTAGAGTTTGCGGGAGGATTTATAGTTCAATTGATGCCAGATGCAGAAGAAGAGACGATTGCTAAATTAGAGGAAAATGTAGCTAAATTACCTTCAGTAACGAATCTGTTAAAAGAAGGAAAATCACCAGAAGATATATTAAGTATTGTTTTAGATGGTTTAGAGCCTAAGATACTTGATACTTGTGAAGTTGGATTTATGTGTGAATGTTCAAAGGAAAGAGTAAAAACTGCTTTAGTTGCAATAGGTAAAAAATCATTAGCTGAAATAATAGAAGAAGATAAAAAAGCAGAAGTTGGTTGTCAATTCTGTAATAAGAAGTACATGTATAGTGAAGAAGAGTTACTTGAAGTTTTAAAAGAAATGTAGACTATGAAAATAGTCGTATTTATATAGTAATTAAAGTATAATTTATCTAAAATAGACATGTTTAGATTAAAAATAAGCTTAATAAATTTTAAGAATTAAGAAGCTTTCTAGCTGTAATATTTGCAATGTTACGGTTAGAAGGCTTTTTTATTTTATTATAGCTCGTGTCAAAGATTGTATGAAACTATAAAATATTGTAAAATAATTTGTGTATTTCAACCTATTTGCCACAAAGGTTTATCATATATTTGAATTAATAAGAAGGAGAAAACTTTAAATATGGAAAATAAAACAAAGCACATAGGCATAAGTATATTAATATTATTAATGATATTTTTAATTGCGAAGAATTTTAATGGAAAACTTGAAATGCCTATTCCTAAGAGTAATAGCAGGAAGCTTAAGTCAGTAGCAGTATTTTATCCTCAACATCAAGATGATGAAGTCCTATGGGGTGGAAGTGCAATTGTAGATGCTATAAAACAGTGTGGTGTTAATAATGTATATGTTGTACTAGTATCAGATGGTTCTGGGGTTAACGTTTTTAAGGCTAATACTAAATTTAGAAATTTGACTAGAAAGCAAAAAGAAGAGCTTAGAAATAATGAATTTAAATCTGCTTTGAAAGAACTTGGAGTGAAACCTCAAAATGTAATTATACTTGCAGATATAGATAAAAAAGAAGGAACACATTATGAGTTAATGAAGAAGACTATATTGGATTTTGAGCATAAATTTAAGGGTGATGTTACTCATATAGCTCATCATTATAAGTATGATGACCATATAATGCATAGAAAAAATGGAGAAGTTTTAAAGAAGCTTAAACGTGAGCGTAAGATAAAAGACGACTTGTATTTTATCAAGCCGAAATATGTAAAGTATATACCAAGAAATGAAAGAGCTATCTATAAAGCAGTGGATTTTAATGACTACAATAAAGTCAAGAGTGCATGTTATGAATATAAGGTTGTAAATTCAAAACGTAAAATGTATGGAATAGGATATATTTCAGCACATAGCTATTTTGAACATCTTTTAAATGACCCTGAGCTTACATCTGTGTTAAGTGAAGATTAATTGTTAATATTAACAGATGGAGATACTCTAGCATGGAGATTAAATAATATAAAAAATAAATATGTTTAAATAACATATAAAATGCCCCTAGAATCTAAATAATTAAATTCTAAGGGCATTTTTACTACATATTTTAGCACTTAAGAAATAATTTAGACTAGCTCATTTTTATAAGTAAATACACTTAATAAATTATTCTCTATATAGTAAAATTTTCTTGCATCTTTTTTAAAAATATTTCAGCAGCAGGTGAAAAAACTTGATACTTTTTCCATACAATATTTAAGCCTGATTCAAGATTTGGCTCTAAAGGTCTAAAGCAAAGGTTGCTATTCTCAGTTGTATTGACTAATTTCTGAACCTCCCATGACTAAAGTCACAGGTTTCCTGCTTCATAGAATTTTGCATACTAAAATATGTCTTACCAATTCTCCACAGGCTATCCCCGTAGTTCCTACGGTTCTTACATAAGTTATTTATTTTAAACTCTTATTAGTCTTAATCCTTCTTTTAGTATATTTATACTTGCATTTATATCTCTATCATGAGTTTCATTACAACAAGGACAAATCCATTCTCTTATATTTAAATCCTTAATTTCCTCGTTTTTGTACCCACATTTATTACATATTTGTGAACTTGCAAAGAATTTACCTGCCTTTACAATTTGTCTACCATACCAATTAGCCTTATATTC
>NZ_AVHW01000098.1 GCF_000449425.2 Clostridioides difficile CD160 | reverse complement strand
TTTTTGAGGTTGTCGTTCACATAAGTTCGCTACTACCTATGCAGTTCTCTTATGAACTTCTTACATTTCATGAAGCACAGACTATATCTTATCCTTCGGCATTATCCGTTAAGGTCTACCCACTTCCACTACCAATAGCTTGTAATGTACTTCCCTCAAGAGGAATAGTCGTTGAAGTTTCTCCTATTCGGAGCTTACCTGCTGATTGCCCATTTTAAAGTACTTAGGATTTAACCTTATACCATCTAACCAATTTTTTCTACTTTCGTAACTTTCACACTTAGGTTTATTTCATCCTTATGTTTTAGTTTTTAGCTTTAGGGGTTTCCAGCAATTCAAGTAGTATTGGATAGGTTCTATCCTATCTCTACATATAAGTTTCCCTATATGCTGACTATTTTAGCTACTAACTCACGACTAAAGTCACAAGTGTGTGTAGCTATTTTTTAATCAATAGTTATAGCATAGCCTACACCTTTTTCCACCATTATGGCTGCATTATATACAAGATTAAAAGTAGCGACAATGTTTAATTTATCAAAGTCTCTTCCAAACCATTCTGCAAATTCATTTTTTGATATTGTTTGGAGTATAGCTTGTCTTGAACAAATAAGAGGTACATCTAATAAATCTTTACGGCTAATAGTTTCTTTTGTAGCAAGTGGGCTATTTTTTTGCATAATTACTCCCCAAATATCTTTTACAGGCATGTTAATATAATCATACTTTGATATATCAGCAGGTTGAATTAAAATTCCAAAATCTAATAATCCTTTATCAAGCCTTTCAGTAACATCCTCTGAATTTCCACTATAAAGATGATAATGTATACTTGGATAATCTTCTTGTAAATTTTTTACAATATCAGCAATATATTTCATCGCATCTGTTTCCCCACTACCAATATAGACATCACCACAAATAGTTTCTTCCATTGAGTTAAACTCTGATTCTGTTTTTTCAACCATTTCAATAATTTCTTCAGCTCTTTTTCTAAGAAGCATTCCTTCGTTTGTTAGTGTTACATTGTGGTTACTTCGAATAAAAAGTTTTTTACCCAATTCTTCTTCAAGTTCTTTAAGTTGTCTGGAAATTGTAGGCTGTGTAACATGTAAAAAATTTGCAGCTCTTGTGATACTTCCTTCTCTAGATACTGTAAGGAAATATTTTAAAACTCTAAGTTCCATATGTAAATCTCCTTTTTATCAATTTTCTTTATCATATAGTTATTAGAAATGCTTGTCAAGTATATCTGAATATAAGATATAAGTATTTGCTATAGACTAAAAATAGTATTAGAATTAATTAAGAAAAGGAGGTGTTATGTTGAGTGAAATAGCAAAGGAAAATATTACTGTAATTCGTAATCTTAAAGATGCAGGTTGCGACTCTAATATGATTGATAAGTTTTTACAATTAAAAAAAGATGGAAAAATCAAAGAGCAATTACGTTTATTGTCTTGTCAAAGAACTTCATTACTTCATAAAGTACACGAAAATCAAAAAAAGATAGATTGTCTTGATTTTCTAATTTTTAATATGATGCAGAAAAAATAAATTATTTTAAATTAGTTAACTACAAATTACAAATAAGAAGGGTGATAATATGAAAAATAATATACTGATAGCATACTTTTCCTATACAGGGAATACTAGAAAAATCGCTGAACAAATCCAAAATATAATTGGTGGAAATTTATTTGAAGTTGAACCAGAACAAGGTTATTCAAATGACTATAATGAATGTGAGACAAAAGCAAATAAAGAAGTTAAAGAAGGATATAGACCTAAATTAGCTGTGGAATGTAAAAATATTGATTACTACGATATAGTTTTTATTGGTACTCCAAATTGGTTTAACACTATGGCTCCTCCTGTTGCAACATTTTTATATGAAAATAATATGTCAGGTAAGACTATAATTCCATTTTGTACCAATGGTGGTGGTGGTCTAGGTCATGTTGTTTCAGATATACGTACATTTTGTAATGATTCAAATATTTTAAATCCACTTGAAATTTATGAAAGTGGTGGTAAAAATTCAGAATCTGAAATAATAAAATGGTTGGAAAAAAATGGTTTTAGAAGCTAGTTTAAATATTTTTATACTATAGAAAAGGATGTAAATAATTATGAATGAAGTTATAGGAGCACTGCTTTCACATCGCTCTATCCGTTCTTACTTAGACAAACCTATAAGTGAAGAACTTTTAGAGCAGATTATAAAAGCAGTACAATCAGCGCCAAATTGGGTTAATATTCAGCATGTATCAGTCATTGCTATTAAAAATATAAAACGTAGAGAAAGACTTGCATTACTTTGTGGTAATCAAAAGCACATTGAAGAAGCGCCTGTGTTTCTTGTATTTTGTGCTGATTATTATAGAACATATCTTGTATGTAAGGAAAAAAATCAGTCTATAGATAAAGTTATTAAAGATATTGATAATTTAATTGTAGGGTCTCATGAAGTTGGTATTGCTTTAGGTACAGCAGTTGTAGCGGCTGAATCGCTTGGGTTAGGAACTGTAGTAATTGGAGATGTACGTTTAAATGCTTTAGAAGTAATTAAAGAGTTAAATTTACCTAAATATGTTATTCCTATCTTAGGTTTATGTATTGGATATTCTGCTCAGAATCCTGATTTAAAACCACGTTTGCCTAAAAATACAGTCTATTTTGAGGAAGTTTATAATCATGATTTACATGAGTTAATAAAAGAGTATGATGAAACCTATGCTAAATATTTAAAAGAGAGACCATACAATAATCGTATATCTAATTGGACAGAGCTTGTAACTGATTTTTACTGTTATCCTTATAACCATTATCCACAAATTTCTAAAACGCTAAGTAAACAAGGATTTGTTAATGATAAAAAATAAGATTTTAAAATAAATTTATTAAAATACAATGAATTGATTATTTTAAAATAGAATAAAAATTATAAAGGTGGATGAAAAAAATACTTATGACTAAACATAATAACCTGTTTATATTTATATTAACTTTTGGAGTATTTGCAATTTTAAATACTGAAATGGGAATTATAGGTATATTACCTATAATTGCTGATAATTTTAATGTTAGCATCTCTCAGGCAGGACTTCTTGTGAGTCTATTTGCCCTTGCTATTGCAATATCTGGACCAATTATGCCCTTATTATTCTCAGGAGTAAACCGCAAAAAGGCGATGCTATTTGTTCTTGGAATTTTTCTTTTAGCTAACATTTTATCAGTGTTTACTTCAAGTTTTACAGTCTTATTAATTGCTCGTGTAATATGTGGTTTTTTACAACCAATATACTGCTCACTTGCATTTTCAACAGCTTCTGCATCAGTAAGTGAAGAAGAAGCGCCAAAAGCTGTTGCTAGGGTAATGGTTGGAGTATCAGCAGGTATGGTAATTGGTGTACCAGTAGCCAATTTTATTGCTAACACAGTTTCATTAGGAGTGGCTATGTCATTCTTTGCTATAGTAAATGCTATAGCATTTGTAATTACATTAATATTTGTGCCATCTATGCCTGTAGAAAAAAGACTTTCTTATGGAGCTCAATTAAGTGTATTAAAAAAACCGATTGTTTGGTTTTCTATTATGGCTGTAATTTTAATAAATGGCTCAATATTTGGAGTGTATAGTTATTTTGCTGAGTATCTTAAAAGTGTAACAAATTTGCCTGAAAAGATAATTAGTGTAATGTTATTGATATATGGTATGGCAAATATTATTGGAAATCTTATAGCAGGAAAATCACTTAGCAAGAATCCTATAAGACTTATAAAATATTTTATTTTTTCAATGGTAGTAGTATACATAGTATTATTCTTATTAGGTCAGTTTAGCTTACCAATGATGTTAATTACTTTGGCATGGGGAGTATTAGCTGGTATAGATGCTAATATTAATCAATACTGGATTGCATCTGTAGCATCAGAAGCTGCTGATTTTGCTAATGGATTATATTTAACTGCATCCAATCTAGGAATAACAACTGCTACAGCTGTATGTGGATTATTTATATCGGGATTAGGGACAAAATATGTTGTATTAGGTGGATTGATGTTCTTAATATTAGGTATAGTTTCAGTTTTATTAAGAGAAAGTTTAAAGACGATATTATCAAAAAATAGTAGTGAAACTTGATTTTACACATATATGAAATGTAGTATCTTATTTATGATTTTAGAATTATAGATAAGATACTTTTTTTTGTAATTAATACAATTATATAAAGTTTTTAACTTAAGAACTTTACATAATTTAGTATCTATATAATTATGATATTTATATAAAATAGATTCAATAGTGTTTATATAAAATAAATTTATTTTCTATAAATATTAAGCCCTCCAGTATACTACCAGATAAAATTTACATGCTATAATTTGACCTGTATTTACAAGAAAAAGTAATTTAATAGAAATAGTATCTTACTTATTTATAGCTATTACTATGATTTACTCTAAAGAATCTAAATAGAAACAATGTAGGAGGTAAAATATGAATAATGAATTTATAATTCTAAAAGGGTGCAAAGAGAACAATTTAAAAAATGTATCTTTAAAAATACCTAAAAGAAAAATAACTATATTCACTGGTGTATCAGGTTCCGGAAAATCATCTATTGTATTCGAGACAATTGCAAAAGAATCCCAACGCCAGTTAAATGAAAGATTTAGCACTTTTATAAGAAGTTTTTTACATAAGTATGGAGAGGTTAAAGCTGATTGTATAGAGAATCTATCAACCCCAATTATTGTAGACCAAAGTAGACTTGGTGGCAATTCAAGGTCAACTCTAGGGACTATTACAGATGTAAACTCATTTTTAAGAACCTTATATTCAAGATTTGGAAGTGAACGTATAGGTAATGCTAACATGTTTTCTTTTAACAATGTCGATGGTATGTGTCCAGACTGCCATGGACTTGGAAAAAAGCTAATGCCTAATATGAATAATATTCTTGACACGAATAAATCACTAAATGAAGGTGCCATATTGCTTTCAGGATTTGGAGTAGGTTCTTGGCACTGGAATATATTTGCTGAATCAAGATACTTTGACCTTGATAAAAAAATCTGTGATTATTCAAAAAAAGAGTTAGAAAAATTCTTATATGGTGAAGCAGAAAAGATTAAAGGAGAAAATGCTGGTCAAACTAATATGACATATGAAGGATTGTTGATTAAGTTTAATCGTCTATATTTAAGTAAAGAAGGAGAAATCTCTGAAGCTACGAAGAAAAAAATGAGTAAACTTCTTATAGAAGACAAATGCCCTGTTTGTAATGGAAGGAGACTTCATGAAAGGGTGTACAAGTCTTTAATTAATGGCTATAACATAGCAGATTTAACTAGTATGCAAATTGATGAATTAGTTGAAATTATTAAAAATATAGATGAACCAGAAGCCCAACCTATACTTAAGGGAATAATAGAAAAATTAAATAGTATAATAGATATAGGTCTTGGGTATTTAAGTTTAGATAGAGAGACATCTTCTCTATCAGGAGGTGAATCTCAGCGTATAAAGATGGTTAAATATCTGAATAGTAATCTTGTAGATTTAATGTATATATTTGATGAACCAAGTGTAGGTCTTCATCCTAAAGATGTATATAAATTAAATAAACTTTTAAAACAATTACGTGATAAAGGAAATACAATTATAGTTGTTGAACATGACCCAGATGTCATTAAGATTGCAGACCATATTGTAGATGTAGGTCCAAAAGCTGGTAAGTATGGTGGAGAAGTTGTGTATGAAGGAAGTTATGAAAATTTACTTACAAGTGGGACAGTGACAGGAAATGCTTTAAGTAAATCTCTTACTATCAAAGAAAATGTAAGAGAAGCTAGAGGATATTTAGAAATTAAAAATTGTAATAAAAATAACTTGAAAAATATATCTATTAAAATACCTAAGGGTGTATTTACTTTAGTTACTGGAGTAGCAGGAGCAGGTAAAAGTACCTTAATTAAGGATGAATTCTTAAAGCAAAATCCTAATGCTGTGCTTATAGACCAAAGCCCTGTGTCAGCAAATTCAAGGTCAAGTTTAGCAACATACAGTGGCATTATGAACAATATAAGAAGTATATTTTCAAAAACAAATGGAGTGAATTCTTCTTTATTTAGCTCAAATTCAGAAGGAGCTTGTGATAATTGTAAAGGGTCTGGAATAGTAGAGATGAATCTTGCCTTTATGGATAGTATAAAGAGCGTTTGTAATATTTGTGAAGGGAAAAAATTTAAAAAAGAAGTTTTAGAATATAAGTTTCAAGGGAAGAATATAATAGAAGTTCTTGAAATGTCTGTATCAGATGCGATTGAATTTTTTAGTCTAAAGCAGATTAAAACAAAATTACAATGTATTGAAAAAATGGGCATAGGATACCTTACTTTAGGGCAAACTCTTGATACCTTATCTGGTGGAGAATGTCAAAGGTTAAAGCTTGCTAGCGAATTAAACAAGGAAAGTTCAGTGTATATATTGGATGAGCCTACAACAGGACTTCATATGGCTGATATTGAAAATTTTGTAACTATAATTGAAGAAATTGTAGATAATGGAAATACGGTTATAATAATTGAACATAATATAGATGTAATTAAAAGAGCTGACTGGATTATTGATATGGGTCCTGAAGGTGGAACAAAAGGTGGAAAAGTAATATTTCAAGGAACTCCAAAACAATTGAGCAATAATAGAGTATCATTAACAGCAAAGTATATAGTATAATAAATAAAATATAATTAATATATGATATATTAATAAGTATAATGGGTATATAAAATGATACTTAAACTTAACAGTAGTAAATAATATGAGAAATATTCAAATTTAATTAAATATAGTGTCAGAAATTCGTTTAAATATCAAGATTTTAACGATTCTGGCATTTTTTCTTATTTTTATAGATAATATATAAGAAAATATTCTCTAATAGTTACTTTTTTGTGCCTACTTGCAAGTTTAATATTATAACCTTAACATGTAATTTATGGAATAATTTGTTGATGTATTAAAATGAGTACTATTACTAAATTAAAATTTAAATCTTGTTAAGTAAAACTCATAAAAAGGAGTGAGATAAATGATAAATGCTATTTTGACATTATTATCTGAGAGAAGTGATTTTTTTATAAAATTATCTATAGAGCATTTGACTATTTCTATTATTTCTATAATAATCGCAATAGTTTTAGGTGGTATAATTGGTGTAATTGTAAGCGAATTTCATAGTTCATCTAAACCCATATTGGGAACTATTAATTTTCTATATACCATTCCGTCGATTTCTATGCTAGGATTTTTAATACCATTTTCTGGAATTGGAAATACTACTGCTGTTATTGCTCTTACTATCTATGCATTATTGCCTATGGTTAGAAATACATATACTGGAATTACTAATGTAGATAAAAATATTCTTGAAGCGGCTAGAGGGATGGGAAGTACAGATTTTCAGATACTATATAAAATAAAGCTTCCACTAGCTTTACCAGTTATTATGTCTGGTATTAGAAACATGGTCATTATGACAATTGCATTAGCTGGTATTGCTTCGTTTATAGGTGCTGGAGGATTAGGTGTAGCCATATATAGAGGAATCACGACAAATAATACAGTAATGACAATTACTGGAAGTATACTTATCGCTTTGTTAGCTTTAGTATTTGATTTTATTTTAGGATTAGTAGAGAGATTTTTTCAAATAAAAAGAAAAAAGAAAAATAGAAAAAAAGTTTTTGCCATTCTAGGAAGTTTTATTCTCATAGTAGCTATCTTTACATCATATTTCTTTAATTCTTCGAAGACTCAAACTATTCATATTGCTACAAAACCTATGACTGAACAATATATCCTTGGTGAGATGTTGGATATTTTAATTGAAAAGAATACTGGTCTAAAAGTAGAAATTACACAAGGTGTAGGTGGAGGAACGTCTAATATTCAGCCAGCTATGGAAAATGGAGAATTTGATATTTATCCAGAATATACAGGGACAGGTTGGAATATGGTACTTAAGAAAAATGAATTATATACTGAAGATATGTTTAGTGAATTACAATCGGAATACAAAAATAAACTTAAAATGCAATGGACTGGTATGTATGGTTTTTCTAATAGCTATGCATTGGCAGTCAGAAAAGAAGTTGCAGAAAAATATAACTTAAAAAATATCTCGGATTTAAAGGATGCATCTTCTAAATTAACATTTGGAGCAGAATATGATTTTTATGAGAGAGAGGATGGATATACTCCATTGTGTAATACATATGGATTAAACTTTAAAAACACAGTTGACTTAGATATTGGATTAAAATATCAAGCTATCAATGAGGGCAAAATTGATGTAATGCCTATATTTACAACTGATGGTCAGTACAGTGTTTCAGACGTTGTAGTTTTAAAGGATGATAAAAACTTCTATCCATCTTATCAATGTGGAAATGTTGTTCGTTCAGAAGTATTAGAGGAACATCCAGAGTTATCAAAAGTATTTTCAACCATTTTAAATACTTTGACTGATAAGGAAATGGCTAAAATGAATTATGATGTAGAAAATAACAATTTAGAGCCTAGAGAAGTTGCACATGAGTTTTTGAGTAAAAAAGGTCTTTTATAATTGGAGGAAATATAATGACACCTATTATACAATTTAAAAATATTGAAAAACAATATGATGATAAAACTATCATAAATAATCTTAATTTAGATATAGAAAAAGGAGAATTTTTAACTGTTATTGGTTCATCTGGTTCTGGTAAAACAACACTTTTAAAAATGATTAATGGTTTGATTTTGCCAGATGGTGGGAATATCTTGATAAATCAAACAGATATTAAAAATGAGGACTTAATTAAGTTAAGAAGAAAAATAGGGTATTGCGTACAGGGAAGTGTTCTTTTTCCCCATATGACTGTTGAAGAAAACATTTCATATGTACCAAATCTTCTCAATAAAAAAAATAAATCAGAAGTGAAAAATGCTGTAGACAAGTGGATGGGGATAGTGGGATTACCGAATGATATGAAAGTCCGCTATCCATCAGAATTATCAGGTGGGCAACAACAGCGTGTAGGTATTGCAAGAGCTTTAGCTTCTTCTCCAGAGATTTTACTGATGGATGAACCTTTTGGTGCTGTCGATGAGATTACAAGAAAGCAATTACAAAAAGAGATAAAAGAAATTCATAAAAAAACAGGAGTTACGATTATATTTATTACACATGATATTTATGAAGCTTTGATTTTAGGTACAAAAACTTTGGTATTAAATCATGGGGTTATTCAACAGTATGATACTCCAAAGAATATTTTAAATTCTCCTGCTAATCAATTTGTAGACCAATTATTGAATATAAGAAAATCTATAATAGAGGATGAGGATTTAAAGGAATAGATTAAAAAATAAATCTAAATTAAAAATTAAATTATTATAGTAAAAGCTATTGCCTTAGAGTTAACTTTAAGTTGTATACTTGAAGTGTAAAAAAGTTAGATTAAGGCATAGGGGGAATTAGAAATGAGTAGAGAAGAAGATTTAGGTGTAGGAGCAGTTTTTCCTATTGGTGAGGAAAATAAAGCATTTGCACAGTATTTTACAGGAGAATGTTATTTAAATATGCTTAGTACGAATGGAGTAGCAATTGGCAATGTAACATTTGCACCTTCTACAATAAATTCATGGCATATACACCATAAGGGAGGGCAAATTTTACTTGTAACTGGAGGTAGAGGATATTATCAAGAATTTGGAAAGCCAGCTCAGGAATTGCATGCAGGTGATGTAGTAAATATACCACCAGATATAAAGCACTGGCATGGAGCTGCACATGATAGTTGGTTTCAGCATTTAGCTATAGAGGTGCCTGCTGAGGGTGCTTTCAATGAATGGCTAGAACCTGTATCTGATGAAGATTATAGTAAACTTAAATAAAAAGCTAATAAGTTGTAAGCGTAGTTAACAGATAAGTCTATAAAACTTTGGAAATAAGGAATGTTACAAGTATGTTTCTATAAGAGTTGAAACATTAAAAGAGTTGAAATATTAAATCTTATAAATAGTAATAGATATTTAAATTAAAAAAATAAAGATGTAATGTATAGGCACTTCAAGTTGAAGTGCCTTTTATATGTAAGAAAATAAACCAAAACATTAGCAAAGAATGTGAAAAATAAACTAAAACAATATGTTATCTTTAAGATAGGAGGTGTTCTACATGGATAATAATTTAATTACTATTGAAAAAGCTTTGGATTATATAGAGATACATCTTTTAGATGAAATGTTGGATTTAGATGCCATTGCTAAAGAAACAGGTTATTCAAAGTACCATTTACATAGAATGTTTACATCAGTTGTAGGTTTTACTGTTCATAATTATATACAAAGACGTAGATTGACTGAAGCAGCAAGAATGCTTATTTTTACAGAAAGGCCAATTATTGAAATTGCTTTAATTTCAGGTTATGACACACAACGCTCTTTTTCACATAGATTTAAAAAAATGTTTAAATATAGTCCAAATTTTTTTAGAAAACATAAAGACTTTTTACCAATACAATTAAAATTTGATATTAATAATCGGAAAAAATTACGTGGAGATATGATTTTAGACATTAAAAAAGTCGATTGCACAGAGATAAATATTGTTGGCTATTCTGGTAAAGTAAAAAGGGGATTTCATATTATTGGAAGGTGTTGGAGAAGTTTACATAAAAATAAACAATTGATAGAAAACAGAGTAGATTTAGATTTCTTAATTGGAGTCAATGATTATAGTGACTTTAAAGAAGTTGAAAATACACCTATGTTTACATATATTGCAGGAGCACAAGTATCTTGTTTTGGTAAATTAGCTAATGGAATGGAAAAATTTACACTTCCAAAAAGTAATTATATTGTTTTTACATTTATTGGAAGAAATGAAGATAGTATGCAAAATGTTGTAGAATATATCTATCAAGAATGGTTTCCTAATTCAAGTTGTCAATTAAATGAAAATAATTTATATGATTTTGTAAAATATGGAGAAAATGTTAATGATAGTGGTTTGAGCGAAATCCAGTTTTGGGTTCCAATTCTTTAAAAAAAGTAGCAATATGTAGCAATATAAAGTAGAGAAATTCATATAAAAATAGTTTTATAACTCTAATATGTTAATAAGGAATTTATAAACAGTAGAAAAAATTACTTTATTATAAGGCTATGATAAAATAGAATTAAATAATATATATTTAATTTTATAAAGGGTGAGGTGTTCTGATACGAATGAATCCAGAAAATGAATTACTTAGAAATCTAGATAAATTACATACAACAGAATTAGGTGTGGTAAGAATTAAGAAAAACCTTTCTTTAGAGATAAATGATGTAGTGAACTGGTGTAAAACTAAAATAGAATCTTCAAGTGCTGTTATTAATAGAAAGGGAAAAAACTGGTATATAAGTGTAGATAATTGTATTATAACAGTAAATGCTTATAGCTACACAATCATTACAGCTCATAAAGAAAAGAATTGTAACATATAGAAATTAGGAGTATTTTATGCTATCTATTGTTTAGTAAATATGAATATCATGAAAACCATCAAGATGAATGGCTTTGCTGTACTTGACGGTTTTTTTGATATTGTTATATCATTCTATTTTTTTATTTCTTTAGTATATCACTCTTAGTTAAACCATTTGATTTAGCTTGAGGATTCCACTGATAATTACCCAGAAGTTTATATAGAAATCTAGGGAAATTAGGTGAAATGAAAATATTATTTTTACGAGAATTATCAATGTTCATATTGTCATTAAGTATATTTCTTGATAATTCTTTTAGTGTAATACCTAATTTTTTTTTGGGACCTTTATCCAAAGGCACAGATTCCAGTGAACCAAACATCTCTCCAGCGCCAATTCCAATACCTTGAACCCATGTGAAATTGACCTTTTTACACCAATGCTCTATCATTTGAATTGCCAAATGATTATGTTTGCCTTCATAGAATCCACAATTAACTATTGCATACACTGGGATAGGTTTTTTATTTTGTGTCTTTAAAAATTTTTCGCATTCCTCTAGAAAATGAACCAAATGAGATGGAATGCCATCCACATAAAGAGGAAATGCAATTACCAATCTATCACAGTTAAGTATAGCATTAAAAGCATCAGGGTATTTAGAAGTGTTATCTATTTTAAATGTAAAAATTTTATTGTCTTTTTTAATAAGTTTTTCTATTTCAGATAAAAAATACTGTGAATTATTTTTATTTACTTTTGGACTACCATTTATCATCGCTATATTCATATAGATTCACCTCTTATATCTTGTATATTTTCATAAAAACAAACAGAGTGTTCTTTCATATTAAAATTTATGGAATTTCCATGTACTAATTTGGTAGCAGTGTCTTTTTCAGCTTCTGTAATATGATTTCCATAAAATATAGCTTTTAAATTTATTTGTTTGCTATATCTACTTTTATGACGCATCATATTATCTTTCATTACAAAGTATGGGAGGATATAGCTAATACTTTTATCAATTATGTTTTTTACAAAAGGGCTGAACCCTCCATAACAACATCTACTTATTATAATAAGTTCATCAGAGTCATTTATAAGTTTACTCATATTACTATAATAATCTTTTATAACACATTCAGTAGGAGTTTTAATCCAGCAACCAAAACAACCAATACATTTGTGAATTTCTTTTGTGTTTGGAAGTACTTTTATATTTTCATTAAGCCTAGGTGATAGTTTATCTAATTCTTCCTCAGTTAAATCATGTATTAAAAGTCTCATAAGTTTCATCTCCCTTTATTATGTATATTTATTTTAAAAAATTATATCTTACAAATTTTTTAGTAAATCTTTACACCAATTAATTACAAAACTATAATAGTCAACTCCATAAATCATTGTGGAATACATGTATTTGTATTCTTCAATACAATGATTTTTTTCTGCATCAATTTTTTGTTTATTTAGTTTATCTGAGAGTAATTCAACCTCAGCTATAAATAGTTTTAAGTTTGTTTCAATTACTTCTTTAGGTAGATACTTATAAAAGAATATATTAACAAGATGGTCTTGCTTTGTTTTAGAAAATTTTATCGGTTTTTTTAGCCATTCAAGAAAGTATTCTTTACCTGAATCAGTTATAGAATATAGTTTTTTTAATTTGCTACCATCTATAGCTTCACGACAGTAGATATATCCCTTTGTTTCTAATCTTTTAAGTGCTGGATAGATGCTACCAAAGCTAGCATCAAAAAAGTATGATGTACTATGTGACATCCATTGCTTTAAGTCGTACCCACTTAATTCTTCTTCCATTAAGAATCCTAAAATAATGTATTCTAACATATTGCCTCCTAATATCATTTAGATATATATCGTTTCGATATAAATATTATTACAGATAATAAATATTGTGTCAATATGAATTTTGAAATAAACTTAAAAGGAATTAGGAATTAGGAATTAGGAATTAGGAATTAGGAATTAGGAATTAGGAATTAGGAATTAGGAATTAGGAATTAGGAATTAGGAATTAGGAATTAGGAATTAGGAATTAGAAAATATTTATGTAAATAGATTAATATAAAAGGTAATTAAACATTAGTGAAAAATTAAAGATAGTTAAATTAAAGTAATGGTCTAATATATGAAATTTATAGTGACTTTATAATTTAAATATAAACTTGGGTGCTATTGACAAAGAATAAAATTAGCAGTAGAATGATTGCATGAGCAAATAGATTATTGCGTACGCAAAAAACGGTGAATAATAAATAAGGAGAGAATATGAGAGAGCTATTAAAATGGGTTTCCATTATAAATAGATATAATACAAATTATATTGACAGGAAATTGGCGGATATTGGAATCAATAATAGCCAATATTTTTATGTGTTACACATATGTAATAATCCAGGCATTACACAAGATACTATATTTAAAAAAATCCTTGTGAATCCTAGTAATATAACAAGAGCTTTGGCAAATTTAGAAAAAGAAGGATTCATCACTAGAAAACCAAGTGTAAAGGATAAAAGAACATGGCATTTATACCCTACAGAGAAATCTTTAGAATGTTATGATGAAATATTAAAAATAACAAATGGATATGTAGAAGAATTGTTGAGTTCGTTTGAGAAAGAAGAGAAAGAGTTATTTATATCAATGTTAGAAAAGGTTGCCTTTCTAGCTATTGATATGAATGAAGAAGCAAAATTGGAGGCGAAGGAAATTGGAAGAAAACTATAAAGAACCATTGGAATATGATAAAGTTTCAAAATTATTAACTAAGTATGCAATTCCTAGTATTATAGCAATGTTAGTAAGTGCATTATATAACATTGTTGACCAAATATTTATTGGGCAAGGTGTTGGGGTATTAGGTAACGCTGCTACAAATGTTGCTTTCCCATTAACTACAATATGTACAGCAATTGCCTTGTTATTAGGTATTGGAGGAGCATCTAAATGCTCATTGGAATTAGGGGCTAAAAACTCAGAAAAGGCTACAAAAGCAGCAGGAAATTCTATTTGTTTGATGGCTATTTTTGGAATAAGTTTGTTTGTAATAGTATCAGTATTTTTGACACCACTATTAAAATTCTTTGGTTCTACATCAGAAATACTACCTTATGCACACACATACACAAAAATTACATCAATCGGATTACCATTTCTTATAATGTCCACTGGAATGAGTAAGTTGATACTTGCAGATGGAAGACCAAAAGCTTCTATGTTTTGTATGTTAGTAGGAGCAGTCATAAATACAATCTTAAATCCACTATTCATATTTGTTTTTAATATGGGGATTGCTGGCTCTGCTTTAGCAACTGTCATTGGGCAACTTATATCTTTTGGAATCAGTGTTTATTATATAAAGAATTTTCAACATATCAAATTACATAAGAAAAGTTTTAAATTAGAGAGTATAATTTATAAACATATATTTGCACTAGGTTCAAGTTCATGTTTTAATCAATTAGCAATGACTGTAACACAGATAGTTATGAACAATACATTGGCATATTATGGAGCTAGGTCAGTTTATGGAAGTGAGATTCCACTTGCTTGTGTTGGTATTATTATTAAAGTAAATATGATTTTTATATCTATAATTATAGGTATAGCACAAGGTATGCAACCTATTATAGGATACAATTATGGGGCTGAAAAGTATAATCGTGTAAAAGAAGCATATAAGTTAGCAGTAGGAAGTGCAACTGTTATAGCTAGTATTGCATTCTTATGCTTCCAAATATTCCCACGACAAATTACATCTATATTTGGTAATGGAAATGAGACTTATTTTATATTTGCAGAACATTATTTTAGAACTTTCTTATTCTTAACATTTATAAATGGTGTTCAAATAATATCATCAACTTTCTTTACATCAATTGGGAAATCAGTACTGGGACTTTTTACTTCTTTGACTCGTCAGATTTTATTCTTAATTCCATTAATAGTGATTTTACCAATGTTTATGGGAATTGATGGAGTAATGTTTGCAGGGCCAATAGCAGATGCCGCGGCAGCAATTGTATGTATATACTTTGCACTTCATGAAATGAAGTCATTGACTATAAAGCAAAATAAGGTGATTGGTAATCACAAAGAGGTTATGGAGGTATAATATACTTTCTAAGAAATATATTAAATATATTAAATTAATTTTTATTAATTAACACTAAAATAATATTCATATGTAACCTTAGGTGCATTTTCAGGAGCTACAGTTAGATTGTAGAGTGTAGATACTCTGCCTTGCTTGAGAAGGTTGTTTAAAAAACAATCAAATTTTCATAATAGCTCAAGAAAATGCACTATTTAAAATGTTTATTTTGTTTTGTGTACAATTTTAGAAATAATTACTCTAATCAAATCTAAGATTATGCCATAAATAAGAAAAGAAAGTATAGATGCTATGTACCAATAAATCGAAATTGACCCCATAATCGTTCTACATGGTATTTGCATACCTGAATCCATAAAAACAAGAAAACTATCAGTGCGAGAAATAATAGATAAGATAGGATTTAAGCTTATTAGAACAATACTCTTTGAATCTTGACCAATTTGATGCATATAAATCTCAAATAATGCTATTAAAAGAAACCAAAATGTAAAAGATTTAACTATTTTTTTCATTAAAATACCTCGCCTAATATAAATTCTTTTAGTCTTATTTACTCAATATAATTATTTATCTCCACTCAGTTACATCGCTTAATTGTAACCTAGGTCTCATTGATGGTTCTTCATCAGGATAACCTAAAGATATTGCTGCTACTAATTGGCTGTCTGTATCTAACCACTCACATAATTCACGATATGCAAAATATACATCACAAATCCAAAGACTACCTAGACCTAATTCTACAGCCTCAAGTGACATGTTTTGAATTGCAGCTCCAATTGATTGTATATTTGCCATTTCATAAAAGCGTTCTTCAGCAGATAAGCTTTCTAAAGGTGATTTACCTAATATGTTTAAAATAAAGATTGTTACTGGAGCTTGTTCCATAATTTTAACTGTGTAATTTGCACCAGCGATATGTTGACGACTTTCTGGAAGAAGTCCATTGTCGTCAATTTCATTTTGAATACCTTTACTCATAGCTTTGAGCATAGATTCTTTTTCCTTCTCAGTGACAACAACAAAACGCCATGGTTGTCTGTTTTTAGATGAAGGTGCATTTATTCCAGCTTCAATTATTTTTTCTATAGTTTCATGTGAAATACTTTGTTTTTTATATTTTCTAATACTACGTCTTTTTGATATAGAATCACTTATCATCTTAAGTAACCTCCGTTTATTTTTTTGAAAATTCATTTGAGTTTTAGTTTCTATTTTTAATTATTTTAGCACTAATCATAAAAAAAGTCATTGATTTTAGTATTTGGTTATATTTAATATTGTATTAATGACTATATGTAAGAATCCAATATAAAAATTCAATATTGTTTTGTTTAGATATTAAAAAGAATATTTTAAAGGATTTTGCTTAAAAAATATCTACGTATACTTATGACTTTAGTCATGGGAGGTTCAGTAAATGTTATATATGAAAAGGTTGGATACTTATAAATATTTCGAATAAAATATGATAAATATGACAATTTGTATATTTACATTAGGAAATTTATATACTATAATTATTTAAAACCAAGTATGAACACTGAAATTATTTAAAGCTAAATATAAATACTGAAGAGGTGATGTAGTGAAATTAGATATGGATAGTATGATATATATACTAATTTATATGACATTATTGATATCTATCGTTGGTAGTATAATTTATTTTTGTAAAGACCTCTTAAATCATAGAATTACATATGTTTTAATAAGAAACATATTTGTAAATAGAATTACATATTCTGAAGAAAGATTGCCTAAACAGTATATCGTTTTTCAAAAGTATGATATTTGGAGGTATTGTAGTTTATTTTAATTTGAAATGAATCTGTTATAATCCTAAAAACTAAAAATAAAAGGAGAGAATAAAATGGATTTCATTTCAAGTATATTACAAGGATTACTAAGTATATTATTTAACTTTACAGGAGATTTTGGAATTTCTATTATACTTATAACTTTAATAGTTAAGTTAGTACTAATGCCACTATCATTAAAACAAAGGTTTTCTGTAAAAAAACAGCAAGAATTAGCAGAAAAAATGGAACATATAAAAGAAAAGTATAAGAATGATACTAAAGAATTGGAAAAGCAAATACAAGTAAATTCTGTAGAAAGCATGAAGAGTATGCTTGGATGCCTTATAATTTTGGTGCAAATGCCAGTAGTATATGCGTTATATCATGTATGTCTAGATATGACAAAGGAATTTACAACAATTATAATTCCATGGATTGCTAATTTAGGTACGTTTGATAACTTATTTATACTGCCTTGTATATATACATTAATTATGTTAGCTTCAAATTTGGTGAATTATATACCGTATTTTAAGGTGAATTCTCAAGTAAAGTTTAACAAGCAAATGGCTATAGTGACTACTATAATGAGTCTTATATTGACTGTTAGAACTCCAGTAGCTATAGGTCTGTACTTTATAACAAGTGCAATTTATTCATTAATTGAAGATATTTGTTTTAGAATATATTTTAATCGAAAGAATAGAATAGTAATAAAGTAATATATTTATTATTCTAGAAATATTTTAGCCTGCTAACATGAGATATAGTTAGCAGGCTATTTTTATTAATAATACTATTAAAAATAGTTGCAAAATAAATAAATTAATATAGACTAAAATAAAGTCTACAAAAAAGAGGTGATAAACAAAAATGTCTAAAATACTGGTTGTAGAAGATGAAAAAAAAATGCAAGATATTATTGTAGAATACATGCAAAAAGGAGGATACACTTGCATAACTGCTGATGATGGAGTTGAAGCACTTGCAATATTAAAAAACAATAATATAGATTTAATGATATTGGATATTATGATGCCGTATTTAGATGGATTCTCAGTATGTAGAGTTTCACGTGAAATGACTAATATACCTATTATTATATTGACAGCTAAGGGTGAAGAGGAAGATAAATTAAAGGGGTATGAGTATGGTGCAGATGATTATATAACAAAGCCATTTAGTCCCAAAGTACTATTAGCAAAGGCTAATGCATTATTACGTAGATATACTAATGATATTCCAAAAAATTCATTAAGTCTAGGAAAGATACTTATTATGCTAACATCAAGGCAAGTATATGTAGAAGATAATTTAATTGATTTAACATACAAAGAATATGAATTATTACATCTATTTATGGAAAATCCTAATCAAGTTTTCTCTAGGGAGAAACTTTTAACTTGCATATGGGGATATGAATTTGAGGGTAATACACGAACTGTAGATACACATATAAAAACTTTACGTAAAAAACTTGGTAGTGAAGGACATCGTATAGTTACATTAATTCGTTCAGGGTACAAGTTTGAGGTTAAAGGATGAGTAGTTTAAGAAAAATTAAAAAAATAATAAAGAGTGTAGATATCTCAAACTGGGTTAAAAAGAATTTTGGACTTTATTCAGTTAGAAAAAAGGTATTTTTTCTCTCTAAATTATCAGGTGCATTAATTATATTCTTCTACCTGATTGTTGAAGACTTTTCGAAAAATACTAAATTTGGATTTTGGCTTTGGTTTATAATACTAGTTATATTCATTATGAGTATTGATTTTTTATTAGGAAAATTTATTTCAGAGCCAATCACATCTATAAATAAATCTGCAAAGAGTATGTCTCAACTTGATTTTTCTAATCCATGTACTGTAAATACTAATGATGAATTTGGAGAACTTTCTAGAAGTCTGAATACAATGTCTACAAATCTACAACAAGCATTATTTGAACTGGAAAATGCAAATATCCAACTTGAAAAAGATGTAAATAAGGAAAGGATGTTATTAGAGCAAAGAAAGGAATTAGTAGATACAATTTCACATGAAATGAAGACTCCACTTGGCATTGTACGTGCATATACAGAAGGGCTTATAGATGAAGTTGATGAAGTAAAAAAGAAAACTTATATGAATATTATTATAGAAGAAACGGATAGAATGAACAATATGATTGTATCATTATTAGATTTATCTTCATTAGAAGCAGGCATTTCTAAACTTAGTCTAGAATGTTTTGATTTTATAGAGTTTGTTGAAACTGTAGCAGGGCGTCTCTTAGTCGATATACCAGATGTCAATTTTTATTTTACATATGATTTGCCAGAACATGAAGTTTTTGTAGTGGCAGATAAAATGAGAATGGAACAAGTGATAGAAAATCTGATTATTAATGCAAAGAAACATGTTATATGTAATGGAAATTTAGACTTATCTCTTATATGCTTAAATGGTTTACTTTCATTTAAAATATATAATGATGGTAGAACTATAGAACCAGATGAGATTTCAAAGATTTGGTCTAAATTTTATCGTAGCCCCCAATCTCAGTGTACAGGAGGTTCTGGTCTAGGTCTTGCGATTATTTCACAAATACTTACAATGCACGGATTAGAATACGGAGTGAAGAATCGTGATAAAGGAGTAGAATTTTATTTTACAATTCCAATTGCTGAGTAAGCTAATATTAATTTATAAATTATAAGGATTTGATATAAAACTTATTACTTTAAGTATGTAGAATGAAGGGAAAAATTTTAAAAGAAATAAAACATAAAAAGTATAACGATAGAGCTTAATAAAAGGGGCTATCTCAAATAGAGATTGTACTGAGACCCAAAAGTTGGACTTTATACAGGAATGGAATTTTCATTCCTGTTTTTTTACTTTATGTAACTTTAGATACATATTCAAGTCTATATTTAACAGGGCTACGCCAATTTAATTTTTCTTTAATTCTTTTGTTATTATAATAGTAAATATATTCTGTTATAGCTGTCTTTAATTCGTTGAAACTTTTATATGTTTTTCTATAATACATTTCTTGCTTCATTATTCCAAAGAAATTTTCCATAGGAGAATTATCAAGACATGTACCCTTACGAGACATACTTTGAAATATTCTATTTTTCTTAAGTGTTTTGCTATACTTATTCATTTGATATGCCCAACCTTGGTCTGAGTGAAAAGTTCTTCTATAAGGACAATCTTTTGTAATATTGATGGCTTCATTTAAAGCATCACTTATTGATTTAAAGTTAGGTCTATCTGAGATTCTGAATGATAAAACTTCTCCATTAAACATATCTAAAAATGGATCAAGATATGCTTTTTTTATAATTAAATTTCCATTTTTATCAGTAGTATATATTTTAAATTCTGATGTATCAGTTGTTATTTTCTGATGTGGAATTGATGTTTTAAATCTTCTATTTATTTTATTATTTACCTTTCCAATTGTACCTTTATAAGAATTATATTTACGTAATTTACGAGAAAAAGCTATGCATTTAAGTTCTAATTTTCTCATAATACGTCTAACTTTCTTTTGATTAATAACGATACCACTATTTTTTAATGTAGCTGTAATTCGGCGATAGCCATATCTGCCATTGTGATCTTCAAAAATAGACATGATTTTTTCTTCAATATCTTTATCTGGATTTTCAATATCAAATCTCTTCTGGTAATACATCTATGTTGATTTAGGAAATTTAGTAGCTTCAAGAATAATGGAGAGTTTAAACTCCTTACGAAGATCATAAATTACTTTTGCTTCGTATTGTTTTTTAACCTTTCGGGAACATTCATCCCTGAAGCACGCAACTTTTTTAGAAATGCAAGCTCCGCTTTTAAAAGTTTATTTTCATATTCTAATTCTTGTTCTCTTGTTAATTTATTTTTTTCTTTAGTGTTTTTGTTTTTATTCATTGATGGTCTTCCTTTCATTTTAGACAAGGCATCGACACCACCATGTAAAAATTTTTGTTTCCATATTGCTATAAGTGTACTATTGTTCATTCCAAAGTGGTTAGCGACTTCTTGTGCACTGGATTTAGTTGTTATCATATAGTTTATAACATCTAGCTTGAACTGTATAGTATAGAAAGTATTTTTATTTTTTCTTTTTAGTCCATTCTCTCCTAATGTATTATATGTATTAACCCATCTTTCAACTTGAGAATGGTTAGCAACTCCATGTTGTTTTGCTATTGAAACATATCCTCCTTCTTTATTTAAATAGGATTTAACTACTTTTAATTTGAAATTAAAATCGTATTTAGCCATATAGAAACACCCCAATCGTTAGATTTTTAGTCCAACAATTGGGGTGCAGTACAGATAAGCCTCTTTTTCATTGTTAAAATGATGAAAATATATTTATTTCACCTCGATTTCACAATAGAGACACTTCGATTTCACAGGCTGGAAATAAAATAAGTTAAATAAAAAGATTAGAAGAGTAATTAAATAAAGAAGAGAGGGAGGAGTACTTATGAGATGGTCTACATGGTTAATTATTATATTGATAGTATTAATTTCTATTCCATTTAAAATTAAATTTGTAAAGTGGTGGGATAAAAGACAAAAAGAAAAAAATGATGAAGGAGGAGATGAGATATGATAAAAGTCAAAGATTTGACATTTTCCTATGGAAAAGATAAACAGATATTACATGGGCTTAATTTTGAAGTGAAAGAAGGGGAGATATTTGGATTTCTTGGACCTAATGGCTCAGGAAAATCCACAACACAAAAAATCTTAAATGGAGTTTTAAAAGGATATAATGGTCGAGTGTCACTTTTTGGCAAGGAAGTTGAAACATATACAGAATCTTTATATCAAAAGATTGGTGTTTTATTTGAATTCCCTTACTTATATACAAACTTAAGTGCAATTGATAATCTAGAATATTTTTCATCTTTTTATCCTAAAAATCAGAGGAGAGATATATATGAGCTTTTAGATTTGTTAGAGTTTAAGAAAGAGTTTATAAATAAGCCTGTATCATCTTATTCAAAAGGGATGAAGCAACGTATTAGTATGGCAAGAGCATTAGTCAGTAATCCAAGATTATTGTTTTTGGATGAGCCTACTAGTGGGCTTGACCCATCTGGAGCTGTATTATTTCGCAAGATTATTGAAGAAGAACGAAAAAAAGGAACAACTATATTTTTAACTACACACAATATGCAGGATGCGGATTTAATGTGTAATACAGTGGCTTTTATAGCAGATGGTAAGATTATAACAATAGATAGCCCTAAAAATTTAAAAATACAAAATAGTAATGATAAAGTCGAAGTAGAATTTATTTATAATGGAAAACGTGATATCAAAATTTTAGATATACAGGAGCTGAAATATGGAATAACTTTTAAACATGATGAAATCTTAAGTGTACATTCTAAAGAGCCTACATTAGAAGGAGTTTTTATAAAATACACAGGAAGGATGTTAGAGTAATGTATTCTAAATTTTTTACCTTAATAAAAAAAGATTTCTGGATGATGATTTATGGTAAATTTTTTGTACTAACACTTGCTTCTCTCATTCTTTATTCATGTTACATTAACTTTGGATATGTAAGATTTATGGATGAGGATAGCTATCATAATAGTGTATATTTGTATAATCCCAAGAATACAAGTATGGACGTATCTCCATTAATTCATCGAGTTTTTTCTATAGATGAATTAAAATCAAAACTGGGTGAAGATACGAATGCAGTTGGCATTGATATAAGTGATAATAAGCAAAAAGTAATTTTACATGAAGGGATTAAAGGCGTTGATAATTATAGAGCTGATTATGCATTGTCTTTGTTGGAATCAGAAAAAGATAATAATACTAAAGGGTTAGATAACAATGGAATGATTCAAATAGATGATAAAGATACAACTGAAATAAGGCTAAGAAAAGAAATGACTTGTGAGATTTTATTCTTTGAAATTGTAGCTATTGGATTTCTTGGGATTGCCTCTTTACTGTTTAAAGAAAAGCAGATGGGGGTAATGCGTATTACTGGTATTTTACCTGTAAAAAGAAGTCTTTTTATATCGTCAAAGTTATTTATTTTTTTGATATGTGACTTATGTTTTACAGTTCTTTTAGTAGCACTTAACATTGGGATTTCTGAAGGCGTAAAAATACTACCTCAAATATTAGTTCAAGTTGCTATTTTATCAATTATTATGTCTTTGATTGGGTTTGGATGTTCAATGTTATTGAGGGATTTTAAACAGTTTTCTCTTGCATATCTTCTGCTTGCTGTATTTATAACTACACCTGTATTTTTGTCTGCAAATACATCCTTTGAAATAAATTGGATTAAATATCATCCTTTTTATCACGTTTATAGTCAACTTAAAAATGCGTTTTTTACAAATGTTTCAAGTGAATCAATATATTTCATTTTGTGTTCTTTGATAATAATAGTCTTGTTTTTTATTGTAAAAAGTATTTTTAATAAAGAATTGATTAGGGAGGGATAATATTGATGGGATTACGTTATCAGTTAAAGAGTATAAGAAAAGATAAAATTTGCATAATTTCCTTCTTCTTACCAGTTGTTATGGCAATTTTAATAAATTTTATGGGAACAATTGATATGTCTTCAATAGGAGAATTACACTTCGGAATAGTAAAAAATACACTCTCCATAGAAACAGAGCAGTGGTTAAAAAGATATGGTACAGTAAGCTTATATCAAACAGAGAAGCATTTAATAAATGAAATTAAGAATATTAAAACAGATACAATTGGAGTTATCAGTGATGGTAAAGGGATTAAAACTATACTTTATGGAGATGAAATTAATGCTATAAAAAATGTAGGAAAGAGATTACCAAATGTTTTTAGACTAAGGGGGGATTTAAAAAATTCTGATGTTACAATATTACCCAAAGACAATGTTTTAAAAGAATTTCAAAATATTTTTATTACTATGATTCTAATTACAGCTATGTTTATGGGATGTACCTTTAATGCAATGAATATTATATCTGAAAAAGAAGATGGAATATCATTTATAAATGAAGTTTTACCACAGAGTAGAAGTAAATATATTATACAGAAAATATCTTTGGGTTTTTTGTGTGGGTGTTTATCTTCAATGATAACTGTATTTATATGTTTGGATATCTTGGTATTAGATATGGTAATGATGTTGTCACTTGTTGTATTTTCATCATTTATTTCATCATTGATAGGTCTATTTATTGGTAAGTTTTCAGAAGGTCTTATGGTAGGAATTGTTTATATTAAAATAATAATGATTTTATTTATAGGTGCACCTTTATTAATATATATCTTAGGAGTTGATATGAGTGGTATAGGTAATTTATGTTATATGATGCCATCAGTAGCCACATTTAATGGGATTATGGGGATTATTAATGGAAATTCTATTGTTGTAAAAGACGTTATAATTTTAGTTGTACATTGTATAGCATGGCTTATTTTGTATATGATTTTAGATAAAAAAAGAACTTTATCTTTTAGTAGATAATGAAATGTACTTAGCATAATTTAGTAGATACTTGAACGATATAAATATTTTTGTTTACCTCCGTTTCTGTAGTAAATTCAACTATTGATATAAATTGAAACGGAGGTATTATTATTTTAATATATATTATTTAGATTCTTTTGACTTAAATATACCTTGCTTATAAAACTGTTTTGAGTAGGGAATAGAAAAGGCAAAAAATAAGAGTATAGTACCTGCTATTATGATTAAATTATTAATAGATATTATATCCGCCATTGGTCCGAAAATCATCATACCAAGAGGTATGAAGCCAGTATATATAATAATAGGTAAACCAAGCACTCGACCTTGCATTTGTGGTTCTACATGTTCTTGTAACATAGTCATAGCTGATGCTTGAATAATTGGGATTGAAAAATTGGTAAAAAACATAAATATAAAAAATTGCCATGCCTGTGTTACAAAACCTAAAATAATTGAAAAAACAGCATAAGATAATATTGCTAAGAAAAAAGTCTTGTTTTTGTTTTTAAAGCCACCAAATATTCCTATAATCAATCCACCTAAAACCATACCCAAAAATCCAATCATTTCAATAATGGACAGATAGATATAACCTCTACCAAATGTACGTTCACTGAACCTCCCATGACTAAAGTCACAGGGTTCCTGCTTCATAGAATTTTGCATACTAAAATATGTCTTACAAACTCTCCACAGGCTATCCCCGTAGTTCCTACGGTTCTTACATAAGTTATTTATTTTAAACTGTTATTAGTCTTAGTCCTTCTTTTAGTATATTTATACTTGCATTTATATCTCTATTGTGAGTTACATTACAACAAGGACAAATCCATTCTCTTATATTTAAATTCTTCATTTCCTCGTTTTTGTACCCACATTTATTGCATATTTGTGAACTTGCAAAGAATTTACCTACTTTTACAATTTGTCTACCATACCAATTAGCCTTATATTCTAATTGACGAATAAATTCTGACCATGACACATCAGAAATTAAGCGAGATAATTTACGATTTCTAGTCATATTCTTTACTTGTAAATCTTCTATGCAAAAATATCATTCTCTCGTATTAATTTGTAGATAGTTTTTGTAGAAAATCCTTCCTTTGATTAGCTATATGTTCTTGAAGTCTTGCAACTTTTAACTTGCTTATTTCTATTTAAACTACCAATTGTTTTTCTCGATAGTTCTCTTTGTAATTTAGCAAGTTTATTTAACGACTTCTGAAGATACTTAGGATTTTCTATAAATTGTCCACAACTTGAGATACAAAATTCTTTAATTCCTAAATCTAAACCTATCTGATTATT